>NC_010628.1:4813500-5510000 GCF_000020025.1 Nostoc punctiforme PCC 73102
GTGGATTAGGCACTTCTTGGCGATAGGTTTGTAGAAATGCTAATAAATCCTCTACATATTGAATAGCAGGATCTAAATTCCCATAGATAAAATTCACCGGATTATTAATTTCGTGAGCAATGCCAGCTATCATTCGTCCTAAGCTAGACATTTTCTCACTTTGGAGCAATTGGGCTTCTTGCATTTGCTGCTGACGAAAAGCGGCTGCTTGCTGTTCTTCGAGTAGGTATTTAACCCTGTGTAAAAGTTGGTTAAATGCAATAGCAAGTATTCCAATTTCATCTGTAGTAATGACGGGTGCTTGCAGTTCAAAGTTAGATTCTTTGGTGACTCGCTGTGCCATATTTGTCAGCAATTCAACAGGACGGGTAATGGTTCGACTCGTCAAAAGAGCTAAAAGAGTAGCAATTATTACTGACAACAGAATGCTAGCAAGAATGATTTGAATCCGGATTTGTGCTGCTGTTTTAAACGTCGTCGTCGCTGCTGTTAGTTCCTCATAGGAAGCATTAATGATGGTAACTAGTTCATCGGATACGCCGTCAAACTTAAGTGCCAACTCACTGTTGGTAAACTTCAACAGTCGTTGTTGAGCGATCGCAATTTTATTGTCAGTTAGAGGAGATAAATCAAGTTGTTGGAGCAGCTCGTCAAGTTGCTGGACATAAGTTTGTGTTATACCTTCATAAGTTTTTAGAAGCAGGGGAATATTCTCCCAGTGCTTTTCGTTTACATAATCGGCAGTTTTTATATATGTTTGGAGTTCCAACCAAACCTGCTTGATTTCAGGTGCATGTATATTAGTAATGTGGCTATACTCCTGTTTGTATAGTTTTAGATTTGCCACTAAGGGAATGAGTTGCTGCTGGTGCGTCCGGGTTTGAAGAATACCTGTCTGGAGGCGATAAAGCAAATTGAGTTCCTTAAAAGCGTTTTGTTGCTGCTGCAATGCCTGTTGTTGATAGTGGTCTCCAAAGATTAACCCAATACTTGTTCCTACAATTCCTACACCTAGAGCAAGAGCATATCCACATTTAATTTTGTTGCCAATACTCAGACCGTTGGTAATCTTTGAAAACCAATTTTTTCGGCTCGATTCTACGAGTACAATATCACCGTAAACTGGTGGAAAATCTGAACCTTGATGGGAAGTCATATTAATCCTAAGTAAGCAATAAAAGCCAATTCTTACTTAGAATTCCCTAATTATTCAGCAAAAGTAAAAGTTTTGCAACTTTTCGCTCCCCATATTAGCGTGAGTTCGATGGCTCATATAGCGTCCGCCTAATCAGCTCAATCAAAAGACCTCTAAGAGTTTTTTCTACGTAAAATTGCCCCTCTCCGAATCAGAGGGGCAGACTTGAACTTTAGTTCAAGGCAGGGAGAGTTTTGTCTCCCTCCTAGAAAACTAGATTGTTTCTCTTAAGGCATAACGAATGCCTTTCGTTGGAAGCTCGCGTCATATTACTGATTTCCATGATGTGAAATAAACTGAATTATTTCACTTCTCCTTTTTCGGGTAAGGGTGTTGATTGAGGATTTGGCGTTACCTCTGGTTGTAGGTTTGGTAGTGGCGTAATTGTTTCTGGTACAGGAGACTCAATAATCTCTGGCAATGCAGGTGGCAAACTAGGAGATGGCGCAACTGTTACTTGTGGAGTAGGTGTCTTGCTCGTTCGGCGCTTAAAAAATCCGCCAAATTTAGATTTTGCTGGCTGAGGCGTAACTTTTTCAGTTGACGGTGTTGATTCAGGAGTTGGCGTTACCTCTGGCTGTGGTTCTGGTGTTGGCGTAATTATTTCTGGTGCTGGAGACTCAATAATCTCTGGCAGTGCAGGTGGCAAACTAGGAGATGGCTCAACTGTTACTTCTGGGGTAAGTATCTTACCCGCCCGACGGTTAAAAAATCCGTCAACTTTAGGTTTAGTTGGCTGAGGCGCAACTTTTTCAGGTAGCGGCGTTGATTCTGGAGTCGGCGTTACCGTTGGCTGTGGTTCTGATGGTGTCGGGGATAAAGTAGGAGATGGTACAGCCGTTGGAACTTCCAATTTTGGTTCTTCTGGCTGTGTTTTAGATTCTTTCGGAGCTTCAGTTTCAGGAAGGGGCTGCTTTTCTAGCTTCGGTTGGATTTGGGGTGTTTTTTCAACAGAAGGTGGAGGTGTGAGTCTATAATTCGGGTCTACAATGCCACGCACCTCATCTGCTGTGAGTTCTCCTCTGACAATTTTTGACAAAGTATCTTTACCCTTTGGCTGGAAGTCAATGACTCGGACTGTAGTATTAAAAGTATTTTTGAGAGGATTTCCCTGATTATCGAGAAATTCTAGCTTTATCCAGTTTTTACCAGTTTGGAAGCCTTTAAGATAAACTGCCTGCCAGCGATCAAAAACAAAGCTTTCATCATTAATTGTGACGCGGATACGCCAATCACTAAATCCTTCGTTAGTGTTTTCCTTGTCAACGAGGTGTAGGGGAGCGTTAGTGAGATAAAAGTCTAGTAAGATTGGCTCTGCTCCGTAGCTACTTTGAGGACGGCTGTAAGTTAGCAGAGGTAATTTGGGATCTGGGTTATTGTCGTCTGTTTTGGTAAAGACGTGAAATGTTGTCTCGGCATAAGCCCCTTCATTCTTAAAGCTTTCATGCCAAGGACGAGAGGCAAATACGCGCAGGGTATGAGTACCTGGAGACAACTCTGGCAAAACCAAAGGTTGATTCAGGTCGTAAACAGGAATATAAGGTTGATTATCAAGAATTACATGGAGATGTGGCCCCAGTTGTAATTGTGGGTCTTTAAATATTGGTAGATCCTTAACCTGAAAACTGGCTGTAACTTTATTATTTTGGAAAACTTCATCAGGTCTTGGAGTCAGAATTGCCACTTGTGGCTGATACACCTCCAAAGTTGGACGCAGTGCTTGGATAACAGATGGCGGAGAAACTTCCGAAAATTGCTTTGAAATTTGAGAAATCTGTGGAGGGTTTTCTCTATAACCAGTAGATACTTCCTGGCTATCAGCCTTCTCGCCGCAACTGGTCAAGCTTAATACCAGTACCAATGTCATTATCCACCTAAGAATCGGGAACCTCTCAGGGAGGAGCTTCTCTAACACCCTTTTCTGCCACGAGTTCATGCGTTGCACCCAGCGATAGTCTTCGACAATTGCACAGATTATTTTCGCTTAAACTGTCCATCTGGCACTATAGCCCAAAAGGTAAATCTACCTCACATTCTCTAAGTTTTCCTGTGTCTATTTCAGTAAATGTTAAAACAAGTCATACTTTTTACAGCTTTTTACTTACAACAATGGAAATATGACACAAATGTTTATGAGTAATAGCAGTAAAAGCTGGAATTCGAGTGTATACAGCAAAATCATAAAACTTACGAATTGTTATTCTTTGTAAATTAAAATGGTTAATCTATTGACTTTTAGACAAATAGTTTGAAGTTAAAAGGCAGATAAGACGGTAATTTCAGCAATATTCCACCAAGTTTGAATTATTGTTAAAATATCTCCAACAAAGTGCAGGTGAAGACTCTATAATTCAACGAGAAACAACTCTCCACATAGGGTCTTCATCGCGACTTCAGTAAAATTCTGAGTATGCGGTAATGGTTCACTTTGTGGTATTCATGATTCCTCATTCCTTATCAAGAGAGGAGGTCAAATGACAATAAGTCCTCCGGAGCGAGAGGAAAAGAAGGCAAGAGTAATCGTCGATAACGATCCAGTTCCAACCTCATTCGAGAGATGGGCAAAACCTGGACACTTTGACAGATCCTTAGCCAGAGGTCCCAAAACCACCACATGGATTTGGAACCTGCACGCACTCGCCCATGATTTTGATACACATACAAGCGATTTAGAAGACATATCCCGCAAGATATTCTCAGCCCACTTTGGCCACCTAGCCGTAGTGATGGTTTGGTTGAGCGGGATGATTTTCCACGGCGCGAAGTTTTCTAACTACGAAGCTTGGCTAAGTGACCCGTTAAACGTTAAGCCTAGTGCTCAAGTCGTTTGGCCCATTGTCGGGCAAGACATTTTAAACGGTGATGTTGGCGGTGGTTTCCACGGTATTCAAATCACCTCCGGTTTGTTCCAAGTATGGCGTGGTTGGGGGATTACAAACTCCTTCCAGCTTTATGTAACTGCGATCGGTGGCTTGGTATTAGCAGGCTTATTCCTATTTGCCGGCTGGTTCCACTACCACAAACGCGCTCCCAAACTGGAATGGTTCCAGAATGTGGAGTCAATGCTGAATCACCACTTGCAAGTATTGCTAGGTTGTGGTTCCTTGGGATGGGCAGGTCACTTAATCCACGTGTCCGCACCGACCAACAAGCTTTTGGATGCAGGTGTTGCTCTCAAAGACATCCCCTTGCCCCACGAGTTCATCTTGAACAAAGACTTGTTGACCGAGTTGTATCCCAGCTTTGCTGCTGGTTTAGCACCTTTCTTCACCTTGAATTGGGGTCAGTATGCTGACTTCCTTACCTTCAAGGGCGGTCTGAACCCAGTAACAGGCGGCTTGTGGATGACTGACATCGCTCATCACCACTTAGCGATCGCAGTTCTCTTTATCGTTGCTGGTCATCAATACCGTACCAACTGGGGTATTGGTCACAGCATTAGAGAGATCCTAGAAAACCACAAAGGTCCTTTCACTGGTGAAGGTCACAAAGGTCTCTACGAAAACCTGACCACATCCTGGCACGCTCAGTTGGCTACTAACCTGGCCTTCTTGGGTTCACTGACCATCATCATCGCGCATCACATGTACGCGATGCCCCCCTATCCATATTTGGCAACTGATTACGCTACACAGTTGTGCATATTCACTCACCATATTTGGATCGGTGGCTTCTTGATTGTTGGTGGAGCAGCTCACGCTGCGATCTTCATGGTGCGGGATTACGATCCAGTTGTGAACCAAAACAACGTCTTGGATCGGGTACTTCGTCATCGTGACGCGATTATTTCTCACCTGAACTGGGTATGTATTTTCCTAGGCTTCCATAGCTTTGGACTTTACATCCACAACGACACAATGCGTGCATTGGGTCGTCCTCAAGACTTGTTCTCTGATACAGGGATTCAATTGCAGCCAGTATTTGCCCAGTGGATACAAAATATCCACGCCTTGGCTCCTGGTACAACTGCACCTAATGCCCTAGAACCAGTTAGCTATGTCTTTGGCGGCGGTATTTTGGCTGTTGGCGGTAAAGTGGCAGCTGCACCCATTGCTTTGGGCACAGCCGACTTCCTAATTCACCACATTCACGCCTTCACCATTCACGTCACCGTCCTAATTCTGCTCAAAGGTGTGCTGTATGCCCGTAGCTCTCGTCTGATTCCAGACAAAGCAAACCTGGGCTTCCGCTTCCCCTGCGACGGTCCTGGTCGTGGCGGTACTTGCCAAGTGTCTGGTTGGGATCACGTATTCCTCGGACTATTCTGGATGTACAACTCCCTATCTATTGTAATTTTCCACTTCAGCTGGAAGATGCAATCAGATGTCTGGGGGACCGTAGATGCAGATGGTACTGTGACTCACATCACTGGTGGCAACTTTGCTCAAAGTGCTATTACCATCAACGGTTGGTTACGGGACTTCTTGTGGGCACAAGCTACACAAGTCATCAATTCCTATGGCAGCGCGCTATCTGCATACGGACTACTCTTCTTAGGCGCTCACTTTGTCTGGGCATTCAGCTTGATGTTCCTGTTCAGTGGTCGCGGCTACTGGCAAGAACTGATTGAGTCCATTGTTTGGGCGCATAACAAACTGAAGGTAGCACCAGCAATCCAGCCTCGCGCTCTGAGTATTATTCAGGGTCGGGCTGTAGGGGTAGCTCACTACCTCTTGGGAGGAATTGCCACAACTTGGGCATTCTTCCATGCACACATCCTTTCAGTAGGGTAGCAATCAGTTATTGAGTGCTGAGTACTGAGTGCTGAGGCAAAACTCAGAACTCAGGACTCAGAACTCAGGACTCTAGACGCTGATATTTGATGGCTAAAGGTCAGAGGATTTATTAAACCTATGGCGACAAAATTTCCGAAATTTAGCCAGGATCTCGCACAGGACCCGACGACTCGTCGGATATGGTATGCGATCGCTACAGGCAACGATTTTGAAACCCATGATGGCATGACGGAAGAAAATCTTTACCAAAAGATTTTCGCAACTCACTTCGGTCACTTGGCAATCATCTTCCTGTGGGCATCCAGCCTCCTGTTCCACGTAGCCTGGCAAGGTAACTTTGAACAGTGGATTAAAGATCCCCTTCACATCCGTCCCATCGCCCATGCGATTTGGGACCCCCACTTTGGTAAACCAGCGATCGAGGCTTTTACCCAAGCGGGCGCTAGCAATCCGGTAAACATTACCTACTCTGGTCTCTACCATTGGTGGTATACCATCGGTATGCGGAATAACGGCGAACTGTACAACGGTTCAGTGTTCTTGCTATTATTCGCTGCTGTATTATTGTTTGCTGGTTGGCTGCACTTGCAACCCAAGTATCGTCCTAGCTTGGCATGGTTTAAGAGCGCTGAACATCGCCTAAACCACCACTTAGCAGGTTTGTTTGGTGTTAGTTCTTTGGCTTGGGCTGGTCACTTAATTCACGTTGCTGTACCCGAAGCTCGCGGTCAGCACGTAGGTTGGGATAACTTCCTGAATACCCCACCCCACCCAGCAGGTTTGACACCATTCTTTACAGGCAACTGGGGTGTTTACTCTCAAAACCCTGACACTCCTGGACATATCTTCGGGACATCGCAAGGTGCAGGAACTGCAATTCTGAGTTTCTTGGGTGGTTTCCATCCCCAGACAGAAGCTTTGTGGCTGACTGACATAGCTCATCACCACCTAGCGATCGCAGTTTTATTCATCGTTGCTGGTCACATGTACCGGACAAACTTTGGGATTGGTCACAGTCTCAAAGAAGCATTAAATGCCAAGAGTTTCTTCGGTATTCCTGTTGAAGGACCGTTTAACCTACCTCACCAAGGTATTTACGACACCTACAACAACTCCTTGCACTTCCAATTGGGATGGCACTTAGCAGCGTTAGGTGTTGTTACTTCCCTAGTAGCGCAGCACATGTACTCCATGCCTTCCTACGCATTTATTGCGAAGGACTACACAACCCAGGCAGCGTTGTACACGCATCACCAGTATATTGCTGGATTCCTGATGCTTGGTGCTTTTGCTCACGGTGCAATCTTCTGGGTTCGTGATTACGATCCAGAGCAAAACAAAGGTAACGTCCTTGAGCGCGTGTTAAAGCACAAAGAAGCGATTATTTCCCACCTCAGCTGGGTATCCCTTTTCTTAGGCTTCCACACCCTTGGTCTGTACGTACACAACGACGTAGTAGTTGCTTTCGGTACTCCTGAAAAGCAAATCTTGATTGAGCCAGTATTTGCTCAATTCGTCCAAGCTGCTAATGGTAAGGTACTGTACGGTTTAGATACTTTGCTATCTAACCCAGATAGTATTGCTTACACAGCATGGCCTAACTACGCTAACGTTTGGTTGCCAGGTTGGTTAGATGCCATTAATGCTGGTACTAACTCCTTGTTCTTGACAATTGGCCCTGGCGATTTCTTGGTACACCATGCGATCGCTCTAGGTCTGCACACCACCACCTTGATCTTGGTCAAAGGTGCTTTGGATGCCCGTGGTTCTAAGCTGATGCCCGATAAAAAGGACTTCGGCTATGCCTTCCCTTGCGACGGCCCCGGTCGTGGCGGTACTTGCGACATCTCAGCATGGGATTCCTTCTACCTCGCTACATTCTGGATGCTCAACACCATTGGTTGGTTGACCTTCTACTGGCATTGGAAACATCTAGGTATTTGGCAAGGCAACGTAGCTCAGTTCAATGAGAACTCTACATATCTCATGGGCTGGTTCCGCGATTACCTCTGGGCTAACTCTGCTCAGTTGATTAACGGTTACAACCCTTACGGCGTGAATAACCTGTCTGTCTGGGCTTGGATGTTCCTATTTGGACACCTAGTTTGGGCTACTGGCTTCATGTTCTTAATCTCCTGGAGAGGTTACTGGCAAGAGTTAATTGAAACCCTTGTTTGGGCACACGAACGTACTCCTCTAGCTAACCTAGTTCGCTGGAAAGACAAGCCCGTTGCTCTGTCTATCGTTCAAGCTCGTGTAGTTGGTCTAGCTCACTTCACTGTTGGCTACATCGTAACTTACGCCGCGTTCTTAATTGCTTCTACTGCTGGTAAGTTCGGTTAATTCGACTGCTAGTTTTGTACATAAGTAATAAAAATCCCCTGCCGCAAGGTGGGGGATTTTTTTTGGGTTTTGGGTAGGGAGGATGGGAAAAATAAAGAAGGGGGCGGGCAAGATGCCCACCCCACAATAAAAATTACAAATAGTTTTGTATTCTGAATGCAAAAGCCAAAGTTGAAAATTTTTCAGAGAAGATTGCCTCATTGGGAGTTAGATGGGGCAGTTTATTTCATTACCTTTAATACTTGGGAAAAGTTAGAACTTAGCCTAGAAGCTAGAGAAATAGTTTTTAATTCCTGCTTGTTTTTTGATAAAAACAGATATCGAATATTTGTCCTTGTGGTAATGACAAATCATGTGCATCTGCTTATTCAACCTTTACTCAAATCGGAAAATGAGTTTTGGTCATTGAGTAACATTATGAAAAGTATTAAAGGTTATAGTGCTAAACAAATTCCCAAAGTGATGAAACATCTAGGAACAGTTTGGCAAGATGAAAGATATGACCGTATTATTAGGAACGATGAAGAGTTTCAACAATATTGGGAATATCTCAGACAAAATCCTGTAAAAGCAGGGCTGTCATCAAGCCCAGAAAATTACCCCTTCTTTTGGCAACTCCCTGAATAATCTCAATCATCATATTCTCTCTTGTGGGGTGGGCATCTTGCCCGCCCCTTTGTAGCCTTACATGTTATTAATTCTCTCTATGCTAATTTATGCTGCAAAGCAGCATAAATTAGACCCCATCCAACATGTTTTCCTCAAGGATTCGCCGAGTTATTCATCAAATTCTTAACTGATGAAGGTGATATAGTTTTAGATCCATTTGCAGGTTCTAACACAACTGGGTTTGTTGCTAAAACTCTGCAACTCCAATGGATATCTTTGGAAATTAACGAAGATTATGTAATGGGAAGTCGTTATCGTTTTAGTCAATAATCAAATTAAGTAAAGAGTCTGGACGAGGAGTTAAAATTTCTAACTCGTAACTCATAACTACTCACTTAAATTTCTCCATTCACCTGCATTTGGTGAACTCGATCGGCTAGCTCTTGACGACCTTGATCGTCTAGTTTATCAATAGCTAGCATTCCCATAAGAATCACTTCTTTCAGTGTTAAACGTGTCGAATGTGCCTGTTTTTGCACAATCTCCTTAATAATTGGACTGACACCAATCGCTGTACTAGCTCTAGCCACGGGAGAACAAACACTAATGATTAAGCCTAAATCTTAGCACTTCCAATGAAGTTATTTTCTATAGTTAAAACTTAATTTAAACGTGTTTCAACTCATACTTCTACAGACAAATATCAACTTGAAATTAAATATTACAGAACTACAACATAAGTACAGAGAATTGCTCTAATACTGGACAATCTGTATCAAACCCTAAATCATCCCATCAAACCTAAGAACCAACTTTTGGATGAAAATAAATTTAACTTTTGTTATACCAGCGCAATCTGTATAATTTATGACTGCATTATAGATGACTTTATAATTATCCCAAACCAGTTTGAGCGCCTAATTTTTTTAGAGCAAGTTCTTAAACATCAATAATAATAACCTTTTGCTTGCTTACAAAGAGCAGATCGTCGTATGATATCAACTAATCGCAAACTTATACACACTTACAATATTTGTGGACACTGAGTTATAAAAAATGGTTTTTTTGTGAAAATAGTGCTTTAACTACCAGTATTTTCGCAAATCGGACTTGTATACCACCGAAAAAACCGTACTTTAAAGAGATCGTAAATTGTCTAAGATAATCTACTCAACACGCTTTACAGAACTATACAGTGTAAATAAGAATAATAACTTAACCGAAGTAAAATTTTCCTGAATACAGGCAACTAATGCTGTGATAGGGAAAAGCAGTGAGTAGAGGAGAGAGAAAGCGATGAGGGACCCTTATCTGTTGGCAGCAGGCTTGTTAACAGGATTAGCAATACCAGCATCGGCTCTTCCACATTTGTCGATTGTCCTGCCAGAAAGTTCTAGATTCCTGTGGGATTTAAAGCAAGGCTCGCAGACAATAGTAAGTAGACAAATCATCCCCAGCGTTGATCTCTCCTTACCAGAACTCAGTGGGCAAGCGTTCCAACCCCTAAAAAATTCGCAGCCGACGGTAGACGAGAAAAACGTCTCTAGCGTACCCGAACTCAGTAGTGAAGGATTACCAGCCTCAACAGAATCATTAGTCAAACCCAGTGCCCAAGCAGCTGGTATTTCATTGACATCTGGTAATCAACTTTACTACCAAAGATTGGCGGCTCTGAAAACAGGTCAGATTTATACGCGCGTAGATAGTGATAATTTGCAATCTTTGTGGGAGTCGATCAGGAAGCGTCAACTAACTTATGATGACTGGAAAAGTTTATTAGCTTTAGAAGCTAGAGCAATCGCTCAAGGTCAAGGTGCAAATCATCTAAGCATCTTAGTTGGTGATTCTTTGAGCATGTGGTTTCCTAGAGAAAAACTGCCTACTGGGAAATTGTGGCTCAATCAAGGCATCTCTGGAGATACTTCCAGTGGGGTTTTAAAAAGGTTGGGGGCATTTTCGGCAACCCGGCCGGATGTGATTTATGTCATGGCTGGGATTAACGACTTACGCAAAGGCGCTAGTGATGACACAATTTTGCGTAATTATCGCCGGATTGTCCGTCGTTTAAGGGATTCTCACCCAAAAGCTCAAATCATTGTCCAATCAATTCTGCCTACTCGCCTAGCAAAACTTTCTAATAGCCGCATTCGTCACATCAACACCGAACTGACCCAAATTGCTAAACAAGAAGGCGCTAATTATCTAAATATTTATAGCTGGTTTACCGATATGGAAGGCAATATGCGTCCAGAGTTGACCACAGATGGTTTGCACCTGTCACAAGAGGGTTATGATGTATGGCGCTCGGCATTACAGCAGATAGAATACAAGGTAACTCAGCGTGAAGATTGAGCGATCGCTCGACCCTTAAAGCGATGTCTATGACGGGCTGCGCCTACGCAATTTTAGATTTATGGAAATTACCGACAACGATGCCATCACCATACGTTCTCTAATTGAAAACCAATTGGCAGCCTTTAAAAAAGATGATGCCCAAGGCGCTTTTGCCTTCGCCAGTCCAGGAATTCAGGCGCAATTTGGTACCCCAGAAAATTTTATGCAGATGGTGAAGATAAGTTACCCAGCAGTATACCGTCCTCGCTCTGTCTTTTTTGAGAAGATAACAACCATTCAGGAAAACATAACTCAGCCAGTGCTACTACTTGCTCCTGATGGAGTTCCCTTGAGAGCTTTATATCTTATGGAAAAACAGCCCGATAATGTCTGGAGCATTAACGGCTGCTTTCTTGTTTCTGTAGAAGGTAAAGAAATATAAACTGGATCTCTATAAAACCAAAATTTTATAATTTAACGCCCAAGGCTTCCCGATTTAAAATCTGATTTAACTTACCACTGCGATAACCTTCCAAATCCAGAGTTACGTAAAGAAATCCAAAATCCTGAAATACAGAAACTACTTTTTGCAAATCTGTCGTTAACACAAACTCTTTAATTTGTTCTGGTGATAATTCAATGCGTGCTGTATCCCCTTCCGATCGCACGCGCAAATTCTGCCAACCCAGCTTTCTTAAGAAAATTTCTGCTCTACCAACTCGTTGTAACTTAGCGACAGTAATCTCTTCACCATAAGGAAACCGGGAACTTAGGCAAGGTTGAGCGGGTTTATCCCACCAAGGTAAACCGAGTTGTTGCGAAAGCTGCCGAACTTCAACTTTGGTGACACCTACTTCAGCTAAAGGCGATCGTGCCCCTCTTTCTTTCGCTGCCTGAATTCCTGGGCGATAATCATGCAAATCATCGGCATTTACCCCATCCACTACGTAGGGATAACCCAACTGCAAAGCTAAAGGTTTGAGAGTGTCGTGCAACTCACTTTTGCAAAAATAACAGCGATTAACCGGGTTAGAAGTGTAATTGGGATTTTCCATCTCATGAGTTTGGACGATTTTATGAGCAATCCCAATAGTTGCGGCTTGAATTTTGGCATCTTCCAACTCTTCTGGCAACAGCGAAGGAGAAACAGCCGTGACAGCCAGAGCGCGATCGCCCAAGGCATCATAAGCAATTTTGGCAACCAAAGTGCTATCAACGCCCCCAGAGTAGGCAATCAATGCCTGCTCCATCTCTTCAAATAAGGCTTTCAATTGCTCAAATTTTTCTGTCAGCATCATTTCCCAATCCTACTCAAACCCTATAGCACCCAACAATTTTTATTGTAGTCATTTGTTATGTTATGGGGCATTGGGCATTGGGAAGAGGACTTGGGGACAAGGAGAATTGGGGACAAGGGGAAAGACTTGTTTCAAGTTCTCACTTATTGTCCCCTTGTCCCCTTGTCCTCCTGCCCCCTGCTCTCTATATTGGCGGTTTGCTGTACTTGGCTACCAGACTGGCTAAAAGTGGTAAATCAATCGGTTTAGAAATATAGTCATTTACTCCGGCTGTTAGACAGGTTTCGCGATCGCCTTTCATCGCCATTGCTGTTTGAACAATTACCGGAATCGTCTGATATTGCTCGTGTTCTCGCAGTTGTCGCACCAAGTTCAGACCATTTCCATCTGGCAGATAAACATCCATTAAAATCACTGCTGGGTCTAGCTGTGTTAGAGCTTCCCACATCTCGGCAGCATTCTTAACCCAAGTCACCTGATATCCTAATTTCCGTAGATAAATTTGCATCAAATCAGCGTTGGGTAAGTCATTTTCTACCAGCAAAACATCTACAGAAGAACTAGGGATGAAAGGCAGAAGAGATGAGGAATATTTTGCTTCCTCATCTCCCTCATCTCTCTTATCGATTCCCGCTCCCGCCTCTTGCTGAAGGGGAAGTACAAGGGTAAAACGGGAGCCGCTATCTACTTCAGATTCCACTTTCACAGAACCACCGTGAATTTGGGCGAGTTTCCGAGTCACTGCTAAACCCAAACCAGTCCCCTCAGCACCACCAGCGACAGCCTTAGCAATTTGGAAATAAGGTTCAAATAATTGAGTCTGGTCTTCTTGAGAAATGCCACTTCCGGTATCCCAAACTGTAAAATGTACAGATATACCTTTGGCAACAACCTGTAAGCCAACACTTCCTTTGCTGGTGAACTTTAAGGCATTGAAGAGTAAATTCAACAGCATTTGCTTGAGTCGCAAAGAGTCGGCTACTAGGGTTGTGATATCGGGGTCAATTTCTAGGCAAAGTCTTAAATCCTTATTAGCGGCTTTCTCTTTCACCAGTGCTAAAACATTGCTACATAGCAGTGGCACATCTACACATTCCCACTGCACCTCTAGCTGGTTCGCTTCAATTTTTGAAAGATCCAAAATATCATTAATCAGAGCTAGCAAGTGCTTACCGCTAGACTGAATGATATTTAAATACTCCCGTTGACGTTCTATAGTTGGTTCGTACCCTGGAGCTAAAAGCAGATTGGTAAAGCCAATAATAGAACTAAGCGGCGTGCGAATTTCGTGACTGGTGTTTGCCAGAAACTGGTTTTTCAGTTGATTGGTGCGCTCCAATTCTTGATTGGAGTTACTTAACTGTTGATATTGTTGCTGCCAAGATAGGATGTGTCTCAGTTGTACCAAAGCTGTTGTACAGTAGTTGGCAGACCTGGACATCAATTGCGATCTGAGTTGGGCTTTTGATTCTATAAGCGACTCACGATCGGAACTTAGGGGCGCTGCGGCAATAATTAGCCAGCCCATAACGCTGCCAGAATCATCAGCTAACCGCCAAGCGCTTGGTGGCTGTTGATTTTCAAGTTGCTGTAAATCTTTGAGTTCTATAACCTCTTGCAATCTCAACAGCAGCTTTTTTTCTGCTGTCAGCACATCTACAAATAAAGGTTGTGAGTTTTGAGATGGAGAACGAGAAACATAGGAAACTGTGGCTACAGTTTCTTGTGGTTGAAACATAGCAATGCCGACGGCATAATCTGTAAGTGCCAGATTGGTGCTGCTCATTACACTGTTAATCTCGTTAACCACAGCTTGGAGAACTTCTGATTCTGCGGCTCCTGCCTGTAGGACATTGTTACAAGCAGAAAGCAGATAATGATTAAGGCGACTTTGCAACTGGTTCAAGCTGCTCTCCAGCCACAACTTGGCGCGAAGTTGCTGAATTGTTGTCAAAAGTTTTGGCGTTGCATCTATCTGTGAGTTTTGGTCTGGTAAGCTTGAGTACTGCTGCATGGTCAACTAGACCGCCTAACAAATTTAGCTTCACATAAAAATCCGAAAAGGATTTTATGTATATTAGCGGACAATCCTTTTTTATTTATAAACCATAACTTATGTTGTTATAAACCATAACTTATGATGTCGAATTTAGCAGCTAGTCCAAAAAAATTATTATGTGAACCACTGACCTAAAATTTGTGAAAGCAACTTAAGACTTATGGATACACAATTCGCGCAACTAATCATCAATGGGATTGCAGTAGGAAGCATTATTGCTTTAGCCGCAGTCGGACTGACTCTTACTTATGGAATTTTACGGTTATCTAACTTTGCTCATGGTGACTTTTTAACTTTAGGAGCCTATCTTACTTGGCTGATCAATAGTATTGGAGTAAATATTTGGCTGTCAATGATCTTGGCGGCGGTGGGGACAGTAGCAGCAATGCTGTTATCGGAAAAGTTATTGTGGTCAAAGATGCGCTCGATCCGTGCTACTTCCACTACGTTGATTATTATTTCTATCGGGCTTGCCTTATTTCTTCGCAATGGGATTATTTTTATCTGGGGTGGCAAGAACCAAAATTATAATTTACCTGTTACCACAGCTTTAGATATTTTTGGTTTAAAAGTACCGCAAAATCAATTATTGGTATTGGGGTTAGCGATACTAGCAATTTTCGCGCTGCATTACCTGCTGCAAAATACCAAAATTGGTAAAGCGATGCGAGCAGTTGCTGACGATCTGGACTTAGCCAGGGTTTCAGGTATTAATGTTGACCGAGTAATTTTCTGGACTTGGCTAATTGCTGGCACTCTTACGTCATTGGGAGGCAGTATGTATGGGTTGATTACAGCCGTGCGTCCTAATATGGGGTGGTTCTTAATTTTACCGTTATTTGCCTCAGTGATTCTTGGGGGGATTGGCAACCCTTATGGTGCGATCGCAGCAGCTTTTATCATTGGCATTGTCCAAGAAATTAGCACCCCTTGGCTGGGTTCACAGTATAAACAAGGTGTAGCACTGTTGATCATGATTTTGGTGCTGCTCATTCGTCCCAAAGGTTTATTCAAAGGAACGATTTGAGCAGCACCATTCCACTTCTAACTATTCAATAATGTGGAAATAGTACGCCGCTACCAAGAAATTGATCGCTAGCAAGAATATTGCCCAGCCTGTGCGATAGGCGTAGGGAGGTTTTGCTCCACTGTCGGCAACTGCGGAATTTGCAGGATTCTTCGTTGTTTTAGCAGTCATAATGCGATTCTCCTAATGTCATGACTTTTTAAGAAATACCAAACTGGCGTACCAAATACCCAAATTCTTTAAGAATATTTGTGTGAATTTGGAAATTGGGCATTGGGGAATGGGGAATGGGGCATTGGGCACTTGTACTGAGCGAAGCCGAAGTATTGGGCATTAGTTATTTTTTCCCTGCTCCCCCTGCCTCCCCTGCCTCCCCTGCCTCCCCTGCTTCATCTCTACTCCTCATTTCCCACTCCCTCTTCTCCAGCATGATAGGAACTGCGAACCAGAGGCCCAGAACGGACATGGTTGAATCCCATTTCCCATGCTAATCTGCCGAGTTGATCGAATTCCTCTGGAGTCCAATATTTTTGGACTGGGAGATGTTCTAAAGAAGGACGCATATACTGCCCGATAGTCAAGCGATCGCACCCCACAGCCCTTAAATCAGCCATTGCTTCGACGACTTCATCAAGTGTTTCGCCATGTCCCAGCATCAAACCTGATTTGGTAGGAATTGTCGAATCGATTTCTTTAACCATAGCAAGTACCAAAAGCGAGCGATCGTATTTGGCTCCCCGGCGCACTGGCCCAGTTAACCGCCGCACTGTCTCGATATTGTGATTGAAACAAGCTGGTTTGGCTTTTACAATCATCGCTATCCGTTGGCGTTGACCTGATTCTCCTACACCTGCACCGCCCCAAAAATCTGGGGTCAGCACCTCAATTTGAGTCTCTGGATTCAACTGGCGGATAGTAGCGATCGTCTCCACAAAGTGACCTGCGCCCTGATCGGGCAAGTCATCACGGGCGACAGAAGTCAGCACTACATAACGCAATCCTAAAAGCTGTACTGCCTGTGCAACCTTTTGGGGTTCCTCTAAATCAAGAGGCATGGGTGCATGACCTTTATCTACTTGACAAAAAGCACAAGAGCGTGTGCAAGTAGGCCCCATTAGCAAGAAAGTTGCAGTTTTTTGGGCATAGCACTCTCCCCGGTTGGGACAGCGACCTTCTTCGCAAATTGTGTGGATTTGGCGCTGCTTAATAATGCGTTGTACGGTAGAGATTTCACTGGCTTTACCGATAGGGCGACGTAACCAGCTAGGCATTGCCGCAATTTCAGACTTTAGTTCGGCTTGTTGTGACGAAATCATAGACATCCAAGCAAGATACGGATATAAAGTAGTGGTCTTTCAATGGACAAATGATAGACAAGAATAGACGCAGGAAACGGTCTTAATATCTCCGTGTCTCCGTGTCCTTATATGCTTTATGCCTTAGAACAAAGCTAAAGCCTTAAATATCACCATGACATAAATCGAAAAGAGCGCCAGCAAAAGTTTTACAAAACACCTCTAGGAATGTCATTTATACCGAAATATACTATCCCCCAATTGCTAGAAATTTTGTATATAGTGGGAGGATTCTCAAGGACAATCGGCAAAGCCGCTATTTACACTTAAAGTTTCTGTTAGAGCAAACAGTCGTGGCAAGCAACAAGATTTTAGTTATCGATGACACTACAGTTGTCAGGGTAAAAGTACGAGAAATGTTGCCTCCGGGCAATTTTGAGGTACTGGAAGCAAAAGACGGTTTAGAAGGACTAAATTTTATTCTTCAGGAAAAACTCAGCCTGATTATGCTGGATTTCCTGCTGCCTAAAATGAGTGGCTGGGAAGTTTTCCAGAAAGTCCAAGCCGATCCGGAATTAAGGAAAATTCCTTTGGTGATCATGTCTGGTCGCAAGGAAGAGGTAACTGAGAAAATCACAGAACCCTTTGAATACTTTGAATTTCTGGGCAAGCCTTTCGATCAGAAGCAACTAATTAACGCAATTAAGTTAGCTATGACTAAGGCGAAACTGCCGCGCCCAGAATTAGTAGCAGTCGGAGCAGGGGTTGCTGTTAAAAATAGCACAGTTGCAACTTCTAGTGTTGCAACTGCTACGTTAGCAACTCCTACTGTTGCCAGTAGTGCGATGCCTACGGCGGCAAGCAACGCAACCCCTACTGCCGGAGGAGTCTCGGAGGCAGAAATTAATGCGTTGAACGAGAAAATTGTCAAAATGCAGGCTGAAATCGATGGCTTGAAGAAACAGCTAACTCAAGTTGTTACCTTTATTAAACAAAAAATCAAGTAGCATTTGTGTTCATTATTATTATCGCAGCCGAAATAACCCGTTCATCATAATGGGTGTCCGATTAAAAGCGGGTAAAAATAGTTAATTCAAAATACTTATCTTGACAAACCATCGTTGACAGCAAAATTCAAAAATAGCAAAAAACTACATATAGGGGTAATTCATGAATTGCCTCTACATGTAATTTTGTGTAAGTTTTATAGGTGCATTTTCAAAAATAAATAGTATTAGTTGTTAGTCTACTGAAACAGCCCTAGACCCACTAAACCTGCCGCAGTTTGCTCTTAACCTAAGAAAAACGGCAGGCTTTTTATTGCTTAGTCTCCCACATATACAATCTGCATCAGAGCTTGCTAGTAAACCTACAGATAGAAAACAGTAATAGGGAATATTTACCAGATAAATCTAGTAATAATATTTTGACAAACTTATACTTTTATACCAAATTAGTTTATTCAAAATTATATTGTTCAAGAAAATATATTTATTAAAAAATTATTTTTATTAATAGAAATTAAACAAATAAAATTATTATTTCATGATAATGATAGCCTTCGCACGGGAATACTAAGACATAGAAACAAGAATTATGAGCATAGGCTGCAATGTTAGTAGTATTAGATACATTATATTCGTTTCCAGGCTATCACATCACCGAGCAAATATACTCAGGTAGTAAAACTCTAGTTTATCGGGGCATTAGAGAACAAGACCAAAAACCAGTCGTTCTCAAATTAATGCGGAATGAATATCCTACGTTCGCGGAAATCGCTCAGTTCCGCAATCAATATATCATCACCAAAAACCTCGATATTCCTGGCATACTCAAAACCTATAGCTTAGAAAGCTACCGTAACAGCTACATCTTAGTGATGGAAGATTTTGGTGGTATTTCCCTGCAAGATTGGCGAATAGAGAATAAGGAAAATAAGGAAAACTATCTTTCTCTCAATGAGTTTTTCAATATTGCTATTAAAATTGCTTCTACCCTTGAGGGGCTACATCGCGATCGCATCATTCACAAAGATATCAAGCCTGCCAACATCCTAATAAACCCTACCACAGATGAAGTAAAAATCATCGACTTTAGTATTGCCACCCTCCTACCAAGAGAAATTCAATTTCTCACGAATCCCAACATCTTAGAAGGTACTCTGGCTTACATTTCTCCAGAACAAACTGGAAGGATGAACCGGGGTATCGACTATCGCACTGATTTTTATTCCCTTGGTATTACCTTCTTTCAACTCCTCACCGGACAGTTACCCTTCACTACTAAAGATCCGATGGAGTTAGTTTACTCTCATATCGCCAAACAACCGCTAAAAGCCAGCCGCATTAATTCTAAGATTCCAGCAATTTTGTCTGAAATTATCAATAAGCTGATGGCGAAAAACGCCGAAGACCGCTATCAGAGTGCTTTGGGGTTAAAGCATGACTTAGAGGTGTGCCAAAAGCAGTGGCAAGAAACAGGAAATATTGCACCCTTTGAAGTAGGAATGAGGGACATCTCAGACCGTTTCGTAATCCCTGAAAAACTCTATGGTCGTCAAGGTGAAGTTGAAACCCTACTCGCTGCTTTTAAGCGTGTAACTGAAGGGGCAATAGAAATGATATTAGTTGCAGGTTTCTCTGGCATTGGCAAAACTGCTGTGGTCAATGAAGTTCACAAACCTATTGTGCGACAGCGTAGTTACTTCATCAAAGGAAAATTTGACCAGTTTCAACGTGACATTCCCTTATCAGGATTGGTGCAAGCTTTTAGAGATTTAATCGGGCAACTACTCTCAGAAACTGATGCCCAAATTCAACAATGGAAAGCCAAAATCCTGCGGGAATTGGGTACACAGACTCAGGTAATTATCGATGTAATCCCTGAACTCGAACAAATTGTTGGTAAGCAAGCTCCGGTTACAGACCTCTCTGGCAGTGCTGCTCAAAATCGTTTCAATTTATTGTTTCAAAAATTTATTCAAATCTTTACAACTAAAGAACATCCCCTAGTTATCTTTATTGATGACTTGCAATGGGCAGATACAGCATCTTTAAAAATAATTCAGTTACTAATGTGTGAGAGTATTTCATCTTCTTTGGCAGAAAATGCAGAACACACACATGAGAGTCAGGGAGGTTTATTGTTAATTGGTTCTTATCGAGACAATGAAGTTTTCAAAGTAGATCCGCTTTATTTAACACTACAGGAAATTGAAAAAGCCGGAGCAGCTATTAATACAATTACCTTATCACCTTTAAATCAGGGTGATTTAAATCATCTCATTGCTGATACTCTGCATTGTGCTGAAGTAGTCGCAGTTCCGCTCACCCAGATGGTGTTTGCCAAAACCAAAGGCAACCCATTCTTTTCCGTCCAATTCCTCAAGTCTTTACACGATGATGGGCTAATTATATTAAACTTTGATGTTGGTCATTGGCAGTATGATATTTCCAAAGTTAAAGAGTTAGCTCTCACAGATGATGTAGTAGAATTTATTGCCCTACAAATAGGAAAATTGCCAATATATACCCAAAAGGTTCTGAAACTAGCGGCTTGTATTGGTAATCAATTTGACTTAAAGAGTCTAGCGATCGTCAACGAAAAATCTGTAGTAGATACAGCCTCGGATTTGTGGCAAGCCTTACTTGATGGACTAATTTTACCACAGACTGAAAATTACAATATCTTTGCGAAAGAAAATACTAATCAAGAATTCATTGTTCATGGAATAGAATCTATAGAATTTTCCAGTTCTAACTTACAGCTACCTAAATATAAATTCGTACACGATCGGGTGCAGCAAGCAGCTTATTCTTTGATTCCTGAAGAACAAAAAAAGCCAATTCACTTAAAAATTGGGCTACTGTTATTAAACAATATTCCAGTTGCAGAACAGGAAGAAAAGATTTTTGAGCTTGTCAATCAGTTTAATATTGCAGTGGAATTCATCTCCCCTCAAGCTAAACGAGATGAACTAGCCCAGATGAATCTAATTGCTGGACGTAAAGCTTTAGCATCAACAGCCTATCCTACAGCCCTTAAGTATTTAACTACTGGTATCCAACTGCTGGCAGATGATAGTTGGGAGACGAAACATTATCTTACCCTGGCTTTATATGAGACTGCGACAGAAGCAGCATATTTAGCTGGCAACTTTGAACAGATGGAACAATTAGCAGAGGTAGTGTTGGTACGTAAACCACTACTAGAAAAAGTAAAAGTTTATGAAGTCAAAATTCAGGCTTATGGGGCGCAGAACCAAGCACTGGAGGCCGTAAATACTGCCCTAACCTTTTTGAAACTTTTGGGAGTGGAGTTTCCTGAACATCCAAGCCAGTCTGATATTCAGTTAGCAATGGCAGAATTAACGTCAAATCTCAATGAAAGACTCATTGGGGACTTAATTAATCTGCCGGAAATGATCGAAGCTCAACCTCTGGCAATAATGCGTATACTATCAACTGCAACCCCTATTACCTATGCAGTTGCTCCTAAACTTTTTCCGCTAATTGTTCTGAAACAAATCGAGTTATCGCTCAAATATGGTAATGCTCCTTTATCTGCCTTTGGCTATAGTAATTACGGGTTAATACTGAGCGGACTAGTCGGAGATATTGAGTCTGGTTATCAATTTGGCAAACTATCTGGGAGTCTAGTGGATAAGCTGAATGCTAAAGATGTTAAAGCTAAAATTATGCTGGGATTTAACACAACCATTCGGCATTGGAAAGAACATACTAGACAAGTATTAAAACCTTTAATGGAAGGTTACTATGCCGCACTAGAAATAGGAGATTTAGAATATGCAGCTTATTATCTTCACTCTTATTCCTACTCTTCATATTTTATTGGTAAAGAACTCATAGGGTTAGAAAGGGAGATAGAAAATTACAGCAATGTTGTCAGGCAAATCAACCAAAAAACAGTATTTAACTGGATTAAAATCCACCAACAGAGTGTCTTGAATTTACTGGGAAATGCAGTGAATCCCTGTTATTTAATGGGTGAAGCTTACAACGAGAAAAAAATGTTGCCGTTTTACATTGACACCAATGATATAATGGGTATTTTCTATTTATATGTAAGTAAACTACATCTCTGTTACCTATTTCAGGAATATCCTTTAGCCTTGGAAAATGCTACTTTAGCAGAAAAGTATTTACAAGGTGGAATAGGACAGCAAGTAACTCCTATTTTCTACTTATATGATTCACTAGCACGACTGGCTGCATACCCTGATGCATCGGATTATGAGCAAAATTTAATTCTGAATAAGGTTCAAGCAAATCAGCAAAAAATGGAGTGTTGGGCACATCATGCTCCAATGAATTATTTACATAAATATTATATTGTAGAGGCCGAAAAGTATCGGATTAGTGGTCAATATCTTGAAGCAATGGAATTTTATGATCGCGCGATCTTCCTTACCAAAGAACATGAGTATATTCATGAAGAAGCACTCGCTCAAGAGCTTGCCGCAAAATTTTATCTCGAATGGGGTAAACATAAAATTTCCCAAACCTATCTAACAGATGCTTATTATAGCTACGTTCGCTGGGGAGCGTTAGCCAAAGTTGATGATTTGGCAAAACGCTATCCTCAATTACTTGCTCCTATATTCCAGCAAGAAAAAGTAAGTATCAAGTCCAGCCAGGAAAGCGTTTCTTTGAATAACACATCTATATCATCTTTATCTACTCTGAGTAATCAGCAAACTGTTATTGGCTCTAAGACAAGTATTTCTGATTCTCTGGATTTAGCCGCATTCATTAAAGCATCTCAAGCGCTCTCTGGAGAAATCGAGCTTGAACGACTACTTTCTACTTTGATGGAAGTTGTTATGGAGAATGCAGGAGCCTCTAAATGCGCTTTAATTTTGAGCGAAGGTGATAACTTAGCATTAACTGTCACAGCTGTTTGTTCAAGTTCAAATTTTGAGTATACCTACACTGAATTTCCATCAACTTCCCTTGAGTCGAGCTACGATGTTCCCATTACTTTGATTAACTACGTTAAACGCTCCAGAGAGATACTGGTAATTGATGATACAACATCTGTTTCTTTTCTAGCAAGCGATAACTACATTATTAGTGAAGAACCTAAGAGTTTGTTGTCTATACCTCTTGTAAATCAAGGTAAATTGATTGGGATTCTTTACCTAGAAAATCATCTGACAACAGGAGCCTTTACCCGCGATCGTGTAGAAGTACTTAAACTCCTCACCACTCAAGCAGCAATATCCCTAGAGAATGCTATCCTCTACAAAAATTTGGCCAAAGCTAAAGAAAGCTTGGAGGAATATAACCATACTTTAGAAGAAAAAGTCCAGGAAAGAACGCAGGAACTCAACGATAAAAATAACTGTTTACAAGAGACTTTACAGGAACTACAGCGTACCCAAATTCAATTGATTCAAAGTGAAAAAATGTCTTCTCTAGGACAAATGGTTGCGGGCATTGCTCATGAAATAAATAATCCTATTAACTTTATTCATGGCAATATTAATCATGCGGGTGAGTATGTCCAAGACTTGCTTGATTTGCTAGTTGTTTATCAGCAGGAATATCCCCATTCTTCGCCTTTAGTTGAGGAGAAATATGAGGAGATTGATATAGATTTTCTATCAGAAGACTTGCCAAAGATTCTAGATTCAATGAAAGTGGGTAGTTCGCGTATCCGAAATATCGTTTTGAGCTTACGTAATTTTTCTCGCCTAGATGAATCTGAGATGAAGCCTGTAGATATTCATGAGGGAATAGACAACAGCTTAATGATTTTACAACACCGACTTAAAGAAAATAGCAATTTTCCTGAAATTGAAGTCATCAAACAATACGGAAAATTACCGGAAGTTATTTGTTACCCCGGTCAGCTGAATCAGGTGTTTATGAATATCCTGAGTAATGCAATCGATGCTTTAGAAGATTCATTATCATCGGCTTCTGATTTTGTAGGAAAAATCCACATCTTTACTGAACTAACAGATTCTAATACGGCGATAATTCGAATTACCGATAATGGTTTTGGGATGACAAAAGCGGTGCAGCAGAAAATATTTGACCCATTTTTTACTACCAAGGCGGTAGGAAGTGGCACAGGCTTAGGGTTGTCCATTAGCTATCAGATTATTGTGGACAAACACAAGGGTCGTTTAACCTGCGACTCTACATTAGGAAAGGGAACTGAGTTTGTGATTGAGATCCCGATGCAACAGTCAGATATCTAGACTAAGTAGGTAAGCAAGAATATTTCCAACAAGATTTGTAGTAATAACTTTAGTTATTATTTTCTAAGCACTAAATTTATTACTACAAATTTGCTTACCCATCAATTTAACTTGAAAACCAACTAGGATAGGGGTGTAGTTGTCATATTAATTAAAGATTCTTTACGCGCACGTTGGTCGGTCATTACCATCTTGACTCCACTGCCTGGGGCAAGGTTAAAACCTCTACGCTGAGGTTGCTCTGGCCGCTGATCAACTAGCGCCAAGTGATAGTGTGACACAATGGTTGCTAATGCTAGCTTTATTTCAAATAGAGCCAAAGCCTCGCCCATACAACGACGGACACCACCGCCAAAGGGCAGGAATTCATAGGGAGAAAATTGACGTTCAATAAAGCGTTCTGGTTTAAATTGCTTAGATTGGGGATATAAATTCTCGCGATGATGAGTAAGATAAATACTGGGAAGCAGTATAGTTCCAGGCTCTAAAGAATGTCCCAATAATTCCAGGGGTTCTTGCACTACCCTGGGAAACGAAAACATCGTGACGGGGTGAATTCGCAAGGTTTCATTACAGACAGCTGTAAGATATGGTAGTCGGGAAATGCTCATAGGATCTGGGGAATCACCGAGAGTATCCAGTTCTTGAAGCAGTTTTTCACAGACTAAAGGCTGTTTGTGAATCCAGTACAATCCCCAAGCCATTGCTGTTGCAGTAGTATCGTAGCCAGCAAGTATAAGGGTTATTAACTGATCGCGCAACTCCTGATCTGTCATCGGTTGGCCTGCTTCATCCCGACATGATATTAGTAAAGAGAGAATATCGATGCGTTCTGGATCGGCTTGTTGTTGACACTCGGCAATTTCAGTGTAGAGAAATTGATCAATTTTCTCTCGAACGCGCAAGAAATTTCCCCAAGGACTCCAAGCTCCTAAATCCTGTTGCAAGAATGAGAAAAGGAATAAACTAGAACTAAGAGGTGACTCAAAAAGCTCTAACAACAATGGCAATAGTTGCCTAAGTTTTTGAATTTTTTCTCCCTCATAAAAGCCAAAGATAGACTGTAAAATGACTTGCAGAGATATCTCTTTTGTTAGATTACGAGCTACAAAGGGCTTATTTAGTGGTAACTGGTTAAAGATTTTTTTAGACACATTACAGATTAACTGACCATAAGCTTGCATCCGCTCTCCATGAAAAGAGGGTGTCACGAGTTGTCGTTGGCGTTTGTGGCGATCGCTCTCTAGCATCAGGACTGAATTATCCCCCAAAAGAGGCTTTAAAATTCCGTTGAGTTCGCCGACAGCTGTAAACTTTTTGCGATCGTTAGTTAAAATTTCCTGAATTGCTTGGGGGTGGTTCACAAAGACCACTGTATCCCCAAACCCGACTATCTTTCCAGTAAAAATATCAGGATATTCCTGGGCTGCATTTTCCATATAGCCTATAGGGTCACTAACCCAATGAAGCTTTTGTAGTAAAGAAGGACTTTTGAGAATATTAGGTAGTTGCATCTAGTTCTTGTTTTAAATTGTAGTGAGCTAATGGTCATTTATTCTTACTACCTTAACTTGTTAAAGTAGCAGCTTAAATATTGATTACATCCAACTTGAAAGCATGTTAATTACTATTTGTTACAAGTTCACTGCTTCACTACTTTGGCTAGTCAATCTAGAGTGGAAGTTTTTTATTTGAACTCTGTTAGCTCTAGCCTTTCTAAATTATGATAGCGATAAGACTCGTAACACCAATCGAGATTACCACGAATCCAACTATGCATCCCTGATATATATTTTGTAATTTCAACATCTAATTCTTCTGAAAAAAATGAAAGAGATGATTCTACTTTTATCAAAGAATGTACTTCCTCATTATGAATTTTTACCACTTGTTCTATTGCTTTTTCTAAAGAGATTTTTTTATGATAATGCAGTACAAATATTAAATTGTGAACATCACCACTAGCTATTTCTCTGGATGCTGAAAAGATATCGTTAGACCAGGCAATAATGTCAGTTGTAATTAGTTCCAGCTTTTTGACAAGGTGATGATTTCTTAAAACATCGGGAATGATGAACTGATTACAAAACTCAGACAATGCGAGAACAGCATAAACACCTACACTTGACCTTCGTATCATAATATAAGTGTCTAGATCGGGTACAATTCCCTTTGCGCGGTTGGTTGCTTCCTGAACACACCCATAAAAGTAGTCTTCCAAGTAGCTGATGAAGTAATTGAACCATTTTATACTAGCTCTTTGGAGAGTTCGTTTTCGTAAGTCAATTAATGCATGACTGAATAGTGTATCCTGGCTTGTAAGTTCTGCACCGTTAAGTATTTCTAAATATCTTTGGTGAAAATTATTTAATACTTCAGGTTGCTTTTTTAACTCTGATAGATCGCATTGGTCATCCCAAATAAACACCCAACTCAACCAGTCATGTGTAATCTTCAATTCTTCAAACTTGCTATCAGGGTAAGCAGATGCAGCTAAGAAAAAGAATTTGGACTTGCAAAAACGCTTATAAGCTGATTCATTAG
Source organism: Nostoc punctiforme PCC 73102 (assembly GCF_000020025.1). Classification (GTDB taxonomy): domain Bacteria; phylum Cyanobacteriota; class Cyanobacteriia; order Cyanobacteriales; family Nostocaceae; genus Nostoc; species Nostoc punctiforme. The sequence goes on from NC_010628.1 coordinate 4,840,169, forward strand.
CCAGGAGGTTGAAGCGAAGTACCCATTCAAGAGAGTACTCTTCTAAAACATCGACATACTTATTAGTCTGAGATGGAAATGGACAGTACAAACCAGGGCAAAGTAATTGATTCATAACAATGTATTAGTTTAAAGTACCGAAAAAATGGGTTGCCCTACCAGACAGACAGTAGCTCAATACTATTCTTTAAAGAGCCTTTAAAAAACTTTTAAAAAATTTATATATTAAAACGCACAAGTTTCGTTTACGCCACTACATAGTAGTGTGTAAACACATATAAATATTTCAACAGCTATCTAGATACTTTCATTAAAAAATAAAAGTAGCCACTTCTGTGTGTCTTCATTGAGCAATATGGTTGACTAACTGAAAAAGTTAACTGATGGGTATCAACAACGTAACATTAGCACTACATTTATAAAAAGACAAGGGTAATAATGACTAATTTTAGAGCGATCGTCTTCATAAAGGAGGATTTTCAACTCTAGTGAAAGTGCAGATTTGTCGTTGATGTCCATGCTGTAGCGGTTGCATAGAGCAATTTAGCCTGAGAATGTTGCTGTTATCAGAGTTTTTGGGAACTATATGGTTGTCAGAGGATATATTTGCCAGTCAGTCTGCAAAATAAGGGTGACTTAGCTGCGATCGCAGGCAATAGTAAACAATAAATAAGGAGTTAAATTAATTTAAATACATGAATTATAAGCCATATCTACAAATGCTTAACCTCCCAGAAGATAGTTTAATTTTAGTGGTGGATGATACCACTACAAATTTAGGAATTGTCTTTGACATATTAACTAATGTTGGTTTTAAAGTTGTTACAGAAAATGATGGCAGTAGGGCACTTAAGCAGGCTGAAGAGCAATTACCTGATTTAATTTTATTAGATGTAATGATGCCGGGAATAGATGGATTTGAAACTTGTAAAAGACTGAAAGAAAATTCAGCTACTTATGATATTCCAGTAATTTTTATGACAGCTAACTCTGATACTAATAGTAAAGTTAGGGGTCTAAATATAGGGGCGGTTGATTATATTACTAAACCTTTTAATGAAGAAGAGTTACTAGCTAGAATTAAAACCCATCTACAATTACGAAATCTTACAAAAACTTTAGAGAAACGAGTTGCAGAAAGGACAGCAGCGTTGTCTAAGGCATTAAAAGACCTACAAGAGTCTCAACTTCAGCTTGTGCAGACAGAAAAAATGTCTGCTCTTGGCCAATTAGTAGCAGGAGTTGCTCATGAAATTAATAATCCAGTTAGTTTCATTCATGGAAATCTCGGACATGCTTCAGTATATTTTCAAGACATAGCTAATATTATTAATCTCTATCAGCAGTACTATCCAAATCCGGTACCAGAAATTCAAGAGGAAATTGCAGGGATAGATTTGAAGTATATGCTTTCCGATTTACCTAACTTAATTTCTTCAATGAAAGAGGGTGTTCAGCGCATTCGTAATATTAGTACTAGTCTGAGAACTTTTTCTCGTGCAGATAGCGATCGCAAAGTTTCTTGCAACATTCATGATGGCATCGACAGTACAATCATGATTCTCAAACACCGTTTAAAAGCATCCGAGAATCGACCTGATATTCAAATAATTAGAGATTATGAGAATTTACCAGATTTAGAATGCTTTATCGGACAGCTTAATCAGGTATTTATGAATTTATTAGCTAATGCTATTGATTCTTTAGAGGAGTCTAATATAGGACGAACTTATATTGAAATTGAAGCAAATCCTAATCAAATTTTTATTCAGACTACTCTCAATGAAAACAATAATTATATTCTAATTCGGATTAAAGATAATGGGGTGGGAATGTCGGCTGATGTCCAGCAAAAAATCTTCGACTATTTATTTACCACTAAGCCTGTTGGTCAAGGTACAGGATTAGGATTATCAATTGCTCATCAAATTGTTGTCGAAAAACATGGAGGAACTCTGGAGGTAAATTCAGAACTTGAACACGGTTCAGAATTTATCATTAAACTCCCTATTTACTAATTATACTAAGTAACTTTATCGGAATCTTTATGTTTAAAACAGCAGTAGGCCACAGTAACGATCCAGATTCTCTGTCAGCAATTGAAGAAGTTCTTCAGCAATGTGTCAGTTCCCTTGGAGGAGATATACCAAAAGCTGGGATTCTTTTTTCTGCAATTGACTTTGAACATGCTCTCATTTTGCAGCAAATTCATCAGTTTTTTCCGGGAATTGAGTTAATTGGTGGAACAACTGATGGAGAAATTTCTTCAGTTTTAGAATTTCAGCAAGACTCAATCACCTTAATGTTATTTTGCTCAGATGAAGTTGAAATTAATGCAGGAGTTGGACGTAAGGTTTCAGTCGATCCAATTGCTGTAACTAAACAAGCTGTAGAGCAAGCCAAAGCAAAAACTACTGAAACTCCAAGGCTATGTTTAACTCATCCAGAGAGTCTTACAATTAGTGGTGTATCTATATTGCATGGCTTAAAATTAGCTCTTGGTCAAAATGTGCCGATATTCGGCGGTTTAGCAGGCGATCAGTCCAGATATCAAAATACATATCAATTTTTTCAAACAGAAGTATTAAGTGATTCTGTACCAATTCTACTTTTTTCAGGCACAATATTGTTTTCTCATGGTGTTGCAAGTGGTTGGCATCCTATCGGTCAAATAAGCCAAGTGACTAAGGTAGATAAGAACATACTCTATGAAATAGATGGTAAACCAGCTTTAGATTTTTATCATCATTATCTAGGTTTACTTCCTCCTTCAATGGAATATCCTCTAGCAGTATTTGATCAGAATAGAGACAATTTTTATATAAGAGCGCCGATTGCTTACAATCAGGATTCTGGTAGCATCACCTTTTTTGCAGATATTCCCGATCGAGCTGTAATTCAAATTGCGGAAGCATGTTATGAAGATATTTTGGCAGCTTCTAAAGCATCATTTATGAATGCCTTAAATAATTATCCAGGTGCAGAGCCAAGTGCTGTTTTATTTTTTTCATGTGTAGCTCGTCGGCAAATACTTGGTACGAGAGCAAAAGAAGAGTACCAGAATACGAAACTCTGTTTGACTTACCATTTACCTGGTTGTGGGTTTTATTCTTATGGAGAAATTGCTCCTATAGATGGAATGAGCCAGACACAATTCCACAATGAAACTTTTGTAACTTTAATTTTGGGAACTCGGTAGAATTTTATGGAATTTTTGGATTACCAACAAGAAAATAAGGAACTAAAGAAAGCGAATAGAATTCTTCAAAAGCAATTAGAGCGTTCTGAGGTAGACCGGGTAAAACTAGAAGAGACAAATGAGAAAAAAGAATATTTGCTCAGAAAAGTAATTGCTGAATTAAAGGAATATCAAAACAATCTAGAAGAAAGAAGCCAAGAACTAGAAATGATGCTTCTTAATCTTCAGATAATGCAGAATAAGATGTCTAGTTTGGGAAGTTTGGTTGCAGATGTAGCTCATGAAATTAACAATCCAGTTGGCTTTATAGTAGGTAATCTGACTCCAGCTCAAGAGTATATTCAGAATTTGTTACATTTGATCGACCTATATCAAAAAACCTATCCTCAAGCATCTCAAGAAATTCAAGAAATCATCAAAGTAATGGATCTAGAGTATGTGCGTGAGGATTTACCTAAACTAATTTCATCAATGAGAGAAGGCACTAATCGCATTTCTAATATTAGTAGTAGCTTGCGAACTTTTTCCAGAACAGATACAGAACAAAAAGTTATGTTTAACCTTCATGAATGTATTGACAACACTCTTTTTATTCTCAAGTATCGGTTGAAAGATAATAAGATTCGTCCTGCTATTCAAGTAGTTAAAAATTATGACGGTGAGATTCCTCCTATACCATGCTTTCCAGGACAATTGAGTCAGGTATTTATGAATTTGTTGGCAAATGCAATTGATGCTTTAGATGAGTCGAATTCGGGATTGAGTTTTGATGAAATTAAGGAAAGTCACAATCAAATTATAATTCATACTGCTCGAAACAAAGATGAGAATCACGCATTGATTAAGATTCAAGATAATGGTGTAGGAATATCGCCTGATGTTCAGCAAAAAATGTTTAGTCATTTATTCACAACAAAACCTGTGGGAAAAGGAACAGGATTAGGATTATCAATCGCTTATCAAATAATTGTTCAAAAACATAGGGGAACTCTAGAGGTAAAATCTGTGCTAGGAAAAGGTTCTGAGTTTATCACTAGAATTCCCATCTCTTAAAATAGTAAATCTATCAATTCTTGAAATTAAGATTATTTAAAATTAATTTTTAATATAGAATCAGGCGATTGAAACGAATAATTTGTGGTTCATAATGGGTAATTAACTACGCTTTCAGAGCAGTAAAATTCATTTATTTAAAATAGAAAAATTTGATCCTGTTTGTAAATAAGCTGGTTTATTTGCAAAGTGAGAATTGGTTTGAAGCTAGAAGAGACTTTGCAAAACCGAGAACTGTCGCAACGACAAGATTTAGAAATTGCGATCGCTATCACAATTTATTAGAAACACAAGCAAGCACCAACTTCTTTAAAGAAAGGTATCAACCAGTTACTTTATGGTCATTTTGGGGAACTCTATAACTGTAGTTCCAAGATTGTGTTCTCAAAATTTATGACTAATGCACTTAATCATTCGATAGCCACGCTTAATGTTTCTTTAGAACGCGATATATTTTTACGTACATTAATTAGAGAATTATCTGGCACTTTGCAGGATGTAGTTGGCTTAGAAGAAGCTTCTGGATTTATTAGTGTAGTTGGTGAAAGGATGGCTACGCAGCTTGATCAAGATTACAAATCTGCTCTGGAAGTCTCCAAACTTTCCCGTAAGCAGGTCGCTGATGTCTTGATTGATTTAAAAAAACGAATCCAGGGCGATTTTTATGTTGTTGAGCAGGATGATGAAAAAATTGTCTTTGGCAACCGCGTCTGCCCATTTGGGGAAAAAGTGCTTAATCGCCCTGCCATGTGTATGATGACTTCAAACGTCTTTGGGACGATCGCAGCTAATAATCTGGGATATGCGAAAGTAGAATTGCAACAGACAATAGCACAGGGTGCTTCGGGATGTAGAGTTATTGTTTACTTAAAATTTACAGAAGAGGCAGAAGATGCAGAAGGTCGAGAATACTTTAGGGGACTAGAATCTGTGTAAACTCTTCCTCACTAAAATAACCATAGGATACAAGCTTGAGTGCAGATATGTAAATTAGAATCGAACCCTGAAATTGGAAGCCCCATGACTCCCGAACAATTTCTTGAATTTGCCAGAGTTTTACCAGAACCTTTGCTCCTGGTGAGTGGAGAGGGTCAGTTGCTAGCGACCAATCAACCAGTAGCAGATATGCTGGGGTTACGCCGTCAGGAACTGCGGGGAAAGATGCTCTTTGAACTTGTAACTCAGTCTACTGACGATGTTGTAAAGTACCTGCAAGCTTGTTCAAGTAGTAGAGCAATGGTTATTGGCTCCTTGACTTTACGAAAGAATGATGGACAAACCTTAATATGTCGTAGTCAAGGAGCCGTTATTCAACCTTGGTCTCCTGAATCTTCAAGTTTAATTCTCTTACGTTTAGAAAATAGAACTTTAGCTAGCAGTAATTTTGTTCTCCTAAACCAGAAAATCGATGAGTTAGCAAAAGAAGTTCAGAGACGTAAACAAGCGGAGGAAGCGCTGTGGAAAGCTAATCAAGAGTTAGAAATTCGGGTTGAGGAACGTACAACTGCTTTACAAGAAACACTAAACGAACTACAACTTACCCAAACTCAACTTATCCAAGCTGAGAAAATGTCTAGTTTAGGTCAGATGGTTGCTGGTATTGCTCATGAAATAAATAACCCCGTCAGTTTTATTTATGGAAACCTCCACCACGCCTATAAATACACTCATGATTTACTGAAATTGGTGCAAATCTATCAACAACTTTGTCCCAATACTCCTCTAGAAATCCAACAGGAGCTAGAAGAAATAGACTTAGATTTTCTGATTCAAGATATAACTAAACTCTTCCAGTCAATGACAGTAGGAACAGAGCGAATTCAGGAAATTGTTAAATCACTACGTAACTTTTCCAGACTGGATGAAGCAGAGCTTAAACAAGTCAATATACATGAAGGAATTGATAGTGCTTTAATGATTTTGGAGCATCGACTGCAAGCTAGGCATGAGTACCCAGAAATCAAAGTGATCAAAAAATATAGTCAGCTACCTAATGTAACTTGCTATCCTGGTCAACTTAACCAAGTGTTTATGAATATTCTTGCTAATGCGATCGATGCACTGGAAGCGCTGGCGGTCAATTCGCAAACAACTGACAATCAAAAGCTGACAAATAATAATCCCCAAATTCAAATCAAAACTGAGGTAATCAATGAAAAATGGATTGCGGTTAGTATTGCTGATAATGGTTTGGGAATAGATGAACAAGTTCGCTCAAAGGTATTCGATCCATTTTTCACTACCAAAACCGTGGGTAAAGGCACAGGAATAGGGCTATCTGTAAGCTATCAAATTATAGTTGAAAAACATGGCGGACAACTGAGCTGTTTTTCGGTTCCAGGAAAAGGTGCAGAATTTGTGATCAAGATACCTGTTAACTCAGTCTCATAAAATTTTAGGACTTACGTAAAAGAATTACCCCTACAATTTTGCGTAAGTTCTATAGGTGCATCTTCATACAGAATTCAATACTCCTCGAAGCAACACATTCTTGGGTAAAGACGCGATTCATCGCGTCTCTACAGATGGTCTATTTGTCGCATTCTTTTTTCAAATTGGTATTAAAGGTTTTTTCTTTTCCCCGCCCCTTCCCACCTTACCCTTTTCCCCAAAACCCGACGACAAGTATTGATACAGAATTGGTATTAATAGATATGAAAAACGCCTGTCTGCTAATTAGCAAACAGACGTATCTTTGAGTAGAAAGTTATATTGAGAATCGGTTAAATCTTAGCGGTAGAATCAACTGAGGGTTGAGACTGACTAACCGAATCTAACTTTGGTAAAAGCAGTAGATTTTGTGCTTCTACATGACTGTTGATTGTTGCTTGCAAAAATGGCGTATTGGAGATGGAATTGTTAGCCAATGTAAACAGTGGATTTGACAAAATCCCTGCTAGGGAAGTGGCAATTAATGTTATCACCAGCCCGACTTGCAAAGGCCTTAGTCCAGGTAAATCCCAACGCACTTGTGGATAATTCTTCACCGCGTCGGACATTTCATGGGGTTCTTTGACTACCATCATCTTAACTACGCGAATGTAGTAGTAGATGGAGACGACGGTGGTAACTAAGCCCAGTAAGACTAACCAATAAAGTCCTGCTTGCCAACCAGCCCAGAATAAGTAAATCTTGCCGAAAAACCCAGCCAATGGTGGAATACCACCCAAGGAAAGCAGAGCAATACTCAACCCCAATGTTAGGAGTGGGTCTTTTTGATATAACCCAGAGTATTCGGCAATCTGGTCGGTTCCTGTCCGCAGTGAGAACAGGATGATGCAGGTAAAACCGCACAGGTTCATGAACAAGTAAACCAGTAGGTAAAATATCATACTGGCATACCCTGCTTGTGTCCCAGCAATCAAGCCAATCATCACAAACCCGGCTTGGGCAATGGATGAATAAGCTAGCATTCGTTTCATGCTGGTTTGGGCTAGGGCGACTACGTTACCCAAAATCATGCTGAGAACGGCTAGAGCAGTGAAGACAAATCTCCACTCGTCTGCAACAAGAGGGAAGGCTGTTGTCAGCAAGCGGATGGCTAGGGCAAACCCAGCTGCTTTGGAACCAACAGATAAAAAGGCGATGACTGGGGTGGGAGCGCCTTCATAAACGTCTGGTGTCCACTGGTGGAAAGGTGCAGCGGAGATTTTAAAGCCAATACCTGCGATCGCAAAAACTAGAGCAATCACTAAACCTAAAGATTGTCCCACTTTCGCTGTGGCAATGCCATTTGCGATCGCACTTAATTCAGTTTGTCCTCCAGATAATCCATACAGCAGTGATACACCGTACAAAAATACTGCTGTACTGGAAGCTCCAATTAACAAGTATTTCAGCGCCGCTTCATTGGAGCGGGGGTCACGCTTGGTATAACCTGTCAGCAAGTAAGAGGAAATACTCAGGGTTTCTAGGGAGATGAAAATCATCACCAACTCACTAGCCCCGGATAAAAACATCCCTCCTAAAGTCGCACTCAGCAAAATAGCGATGAATTCGGCTAAAGGAGTGCCGCTTTGATCGACGTAGCGAATTGACATCAGTATAGTCACAGCCGCAGACAAGGCAATGATGCCGCGAAAGACGATACTCAGGTCATCACCATTAAAGCCACCGGTAAAAGAGATGGGATTAGGATTGTCCCATTGAAAATATAGGGCGACAATGGAAGTAAATAAACCTGCGATCGCTAGATATCCAATCCAGCGTGCGGATGTACGCCCCAAAATCAAATCAACAATCAAAACCCCCAAGAGGGTGAGAATAACAATCCCCTCTGGTAAAATCGTTCCAGCATTTAACTGGGATGCAATATTAGCAAAATCCATGAGATGTATAGGTTTTGGCGATTAGACATTAAGGCTAACTCTGTTCACTCTAGCAAGTTTTCTAATCCCCGGACTAGCTCTTTGAACAAGAGCTTAACAGCTTGGGTGCAAATTGCGATCGCCTACGGCATACTGTTCGCGTTCGCACCAACTTCACTAGCTTACCAGCAGGTTTCTCAGTAGTTAGGGATTCACCTAAATACTTTCCTACTTGGTTTTTAAGGTATGACCTTAATTAAATAATGATGCCGCAGCTGCGATCGCTATGTACAAAAAGCTAATTAATAATTAATAAGGGCACAGGATTGCTGTGCCCCTACAAGATTCATAACTTTTAACTTTATTAAAAACCCACTGATGGCAGCTTGCCTTGTAGCGATTGGAATCTAGACTGAACACAGTTTGCACAATTGCAACCAACTCGATCAATAATCGGATTGGATGCTTGAATCAAGTTTACTGTCACTAGATCGGAAATTTGTTGTGTAGATGCTACAGTAACAACTTGTGTAGCATATAGAGATTTGAGGCTGGATGCGTGTACTGGATTAACTATCAGTAGCATGGATACCAGAAATGCGGGACAAGCAAGTAAAATCAGTTTCACTATGTTCATAATTTACACAAAAATACCTTTGGTGATACAGCATAACCAATAAATTGACGAGGTTCAACTTTAATTACTGAGTATTATTTAACTACGCCCAAATCCTTGACCTCGTAAAACCTTTGACCAAATAACCAATTCGCCTTGCTCACCACCTGCGGCCAGTAACTTGCCTTGGGGATGCCATGCTAAGGTCGAAAAACCTCCTGAGACACCTGTGATAATTTGAGATACTTCCTTGGCTTGGTTCCACAAACACAACCAGCCATCAGCAGCAGCAGAAGCGAGAAGGAAACTTTTTGGTGCAAAGGCGATCGCATTGATCGTACCTACATGATTTGTTAATACTCGTGCTTCCCAACCTAAAGTATCATCCTCTAGTTTCTCCCACACCACAATACCTTCAACGCTGGAAGATGCCAGGATTGGCGCACCTACTTTAGTCATAGCTTCTGACCATGCCAATTGGCGAATTTTTCCAGGGAAACCACGCATTACCCAAGGGTCGGGATTGTTCCATTCCAAAACAGTGACACTACGATCCATGTTGCCAGAAGCCAGGAATTTACCATCGGGCGACCAAGCCATAGCTAAACTGACAGTAGTCATATCTAGGCTGTATGGTTCTTCATCCCAGTTTTGACTATGCCAAATCTTTACTCCCTTATAACCACTAATGGCTAAGTATTGTCCGTCAATGCGCCAATCTATACCCAATACTGAAGAGTTGTCGAAATTCAGCGTCACGACAATTTCATGAGTATCTACATCCCAGACTTGGACGTAACGCCCCAAACTAAAAGCCAGTTGGTTACTGGTGTAATTCCAAGCTAGCTTGTCAACCCATGCGGGGGCATTTTCCAAGGTGGCGATTAATTCAGTATTCTGCCAAATTTTTACTTGTCCATCCTGTCCGCCAACAGCTAAAAATTTTCCATCTGGGGAAAATGCCAGACAGTCTACTGATTTACCGTTACCAGTTTGTAAAGTTGTGAGTTCGCCATCATTCCACAAAACTACTTCACCAGCGGCGGAAGTTGCTGCTAAAGTTTTACCTTGTGGCGACCAAGCGATCGCAGTTACATAATCTGAAAGTGTCCCCGAATAGTGTTGTTCAAATTCCTTAGATTTGGTTGTGGAGTTCATATTTGCAAGGTGGAGTGGGGAATGGGGAATGGGGAATGGGGAATGGTAAATTCCCTACTTTCCACTCCCTAACTTATGCTAGACAAGCGAGAAAATCTTGCTTGAGTTGGGCTGCATCAAGGTTGCGGCCGATGAAGACTAGTTCGTTTTTGGGGGTTTCGCTAGGTTTCCAGGGGCGATCGGGTTTGCCATCAAATATCATGTGTACCCCTTGGAATACAAATCGATTATCTTCTCCAGCAATATTTAAAATGCCTTTCATCCGAAAGATGTCTGGGCCTTGGGTACGCAGTAATTTCGAAAGCCAAGTGTTTAATTTTTCTCCATCGACTGCGCCTGCTTCTACTAAAGCCACAGAATAAACAGTTTCATCGTGTACGTGGGCATCTTCACCTAAGAAATCTGGATCGATTTCTAATGCACGATCTAAATCAAAGGCTTTTACACCTAATAAAGCATCCATTCCTAGTTCAGAATTTTGGGTGCGGTAGATTTTTGCGATCGCATTCATCGCCCGAATCCGTTTTTCTAATTCATCTAACTCTTCTGGCGCTACCAAATCTGTTTTATTAAGTAAAATTACATCGGCAAAGGCAATCTGTTCTTGGGCTTCGTCTGCATCCCAATGCTGCCAAATATGCTTGGCATCTACCACTGTCACTACCGCATCTAGAGATATTTGACTTTGCAAATCTTCATCTACAAAAAATGTCTGAATCACTGGAGCTGGATCGGCTAATCCAGTTGTTTCAATTACTAAATGGTCAAATTTATCGCGCCGCTTCATCAAATTACCAATGATGCGAATTAAATCGCCGCGTACTGTACAACAGATACAGCCATTATTCATTTCAAATATTTCTTCATCTGCATCGATAATCAATTGATTATCAATACCCACTTCCCCAAATTCATTGACAATCACAGCAACTTTTTTGCCGTGTTCGTAGGTGAGGATGTGATTGAGTAGAGTCGTTTTACCTGCTCCCAAATAGCCTGTAAGAACAGTAACGGGAACTGAATTGTTGATTACGTCAGCCACCATACTCTAAATTCCTCTTGTCTCACCTTATGGATAATCATTATCGCCCATAATAAATCTTTTTCTATTTTTGTGCGAACTTACTGTTATTTTGGGTTTCAGTAAAATAATCAAATAATTTAATCACAGAACATTTTATTTTTATGCATCTGTAATAAGTAATAAATATTCATAAGTTGGGGTAGCTGGTAGGAATATGGCATACAAGCCGACCCACAGTGCGGCCAATACGGTTAGATTAAAGTTAGCACTCTTTGTCAAAGTCATTTTTTTAACGTAGACGCGGAGCGGTGAGCCAGTCCGGTGGACGGGTTCCCCGGCATAAAGGAACTGGCGTTAGCGTAGCGGTAGCGAGGTACGAGCGTCTACCCGTAGGGCTTGCCGCAGGCTACCACAGAGGCGCAGAGAGCGCAGAGAGAAAAAGTGCGAGAACTGCATTTGCTTCTCTCTCTGTGTCCTCTGCGCCTCTGCGGTTTAAAAGAATTTATTAACCAATATTTTACCCTTCTTGAAAGGGCTAGTTCTATAATCCTAGTCTCGCACCAAGGTGCAATATAAAGATTTAATTTTCTGAAGAGAACAAAAAATCTTGAACTACTTCTAAAACAACGGCTGGATATTCTTCATGCAATCCCAAAGAACCGGGAATAACAACACTTCTCACTCCTGGTAATGCTACCAAAGCGTTCATTTCTTCTCGTGATTTGGGGGGGCTGGATTCCCCAATTACTACCATGAGCGGTACAGTTAAAGATTGCACAAGTTCCAGAAAATCAGATTGTTCGCGTACAGCATCGAGATTACCAGTTACAAAAGCAGCAGATGCAAATCGCGCTCCTGGTTGTTGAGTTGTCTGCCACTTCTTCTCAATGAAACTGGGTGTAATTTTAGCCGCGTCAGTAAAGACATGGCGACGGTACATCAAACTTAAGAAAGATTGGGTAGTGTTGAGTTTGTAGAGAGCTTGACCAAGTATAGGCGATCGCACTAATTCTCTCACAAAGCCAGCTATCTGTTGACTTGCCCCCATTGTTGGCAAAGGCCCGCGCCAAGTAGGAGCCAACAATACAATTTTTGAGAAAGCAGCCTGCTTGAGAGCTAATTGTAAAACGTAACTAGCAGCATGACCAGCCGCCACCACAGTAATGGGGGTATTAAAAACAGCTTTGACAAAATCTTCCAGAAAGTGCTGATATATTTCCGGTCGGTAATCCAAGCTAGGGCGAGAAGATTCACCAAATCCAGGCCAATCTATGGCTACAACTTGAAAATTGGGAGCTAGTAATTTGGCAAGTTCACCTACTTCCAAGCGAGTCGAAACACTGCTGAAAGATGGTAGTAGCAATAGCGGTGAACCTTCACCAAGGGTTTCATAAACAACGCGCAATTGCTGATTTTCCCAATTCCAGAGATATTCTTGAACTACTCCACCAAAGCCAATAGCAGCAAAGGTGGATAATACATTGGTTGACATGACACTAAATTTTGGTAGTTGTACCTTATTTATTTGTCATTTGTCCTTTGTCCTTTGTCCTTTGCAAATGACCAATGACCAATGACCAATGACTAATGACCAATGAGCAATAACCAAGTTTAGCTAGGCAAATCTAACTTACATTCCAACGCTTTTTTTTGCATGGTTTTAAAAATGTTGTAAAATCCATTAGCGCGGGAAGGTGTCAGACTAACGTTTAAGCCTGTTTCTTGAATAAAATCTGGGGTAAGTTGGACAATTTCAGTTGGCGTTAGTCCCTGCAATCCTTCAACTAGAAGCCCTACTAAACCTTTGGTTAACTGGGAATCAGACTCGCCCTGAAACACAACCTTACCGTCATTCAAAGTTGCTGTGATATAAACTTGAGACACGCAACCAGGAACTTTATTTTCGGGTAATTTATCAGCTTCTGGGAACTCATTGAGCTTCTGAGCATACCAGATTAGCTGTTCGTAGCGCCGCTTCGGTTCAGAAGCGCGTTGAAAGCGCTGGACAATTTTAGCAAGCGCAGGTGGCAAAGAATCTAGAGTTGAGGACATAACAGAAGCTGCAAATGATCGGTCTTACCTTGAGTGTAAATTATCTGGAGAGCGATGCCTACGGTGGGCTGCACCTACACGCCTCTGGTTCTCTTGCTGGTATGAAGCTAGCTTATAACTTGTCAAATTCAGATAATTCCTGCGTAGGCGCTGCCCGCCGTAGGCATCGCACTTATCTTCAGTTACCTTTTTAATGCATCTAATCGCAAAAACTTAATTTTTTTATAAGCAGCCTTTAACAGCAACTCTGTACAAGTTACGTTGTATCGATATGCATTTACAAAAATAGCTGCAAGTAGCTTGTAACTAAGCAGCCAGATGATAATCAACAATTAAAAATTAAAAATCAAAAAAATTCTGACTTTTAATTTTTAATTTCTCTCCCTTAGGGATTAGTTCGTAGTTTGTGCAGCTAGCATCTGCTTCAGCTTTTCTAATTCCGAAGCCCAACGAGGATCTGGACGAATAGCGTCTGAATCGGTAGTTGTTGTGGTGCTGTTGTCGCGAGAACCGCCGCCACTGCCGCCACGACGAGGCTTTTTAGAGCTTTTCTCCCGACGGCTACCTTCTCTATTAACGCTAGGAGTGGGCGTACTACTACCAGCCAGAGTAACTGGTTTAGGAGCTTGTTCGTCGCCCTCTTCACCCTTTGTCCGAGGTAATGCCTTTTCTAGCTTAATGGCAGTGTCTTTAAACATCTGACCATTATACTTTTCAATGATTTCGTCAGCTTGTTCGTCATTGTTGACGGTAAGAAAACCGAAACCACGGCATTTGCCAGTTTTGCGGTCTTTAATTAATTTAGTAGTTACAGCTTCACCTTCTGCTGCAAAAACTGCTTGCAAATCTTGACGATCAATTTCTTCTTTAGGCAAATTACCTATATATAGGCGAACGGACATGAACTATACCTCCAAAGTTAAATGAACATGGCAAGGCGAGAAAACAATCACTTGGCTTTGGCTTTTAATTTAAATAGATGCTATTGACCAAGACTGCCATCAACCAATTTTTTGCTCGAAACTGTCAACCTATACAATACAGTTTTTCGTCGGGATCAAGCTTGTTTAATCCAAAGGCCCACACAATGGTGAGCTAATAACACCTTAATTCTAAGAATTGTAAATTTAATAGCCTATTGCCTGCTAAAGTACACGCTTTCTTCCATGCCTTTTTCGCAGAATCAAATACCATTCCTTACATTACCACGGTATTTTCTACGTAGCTAGTTTAGCGCATACATTTCTAACGTTAGTATTACTGTATCGTAACATAAAACACATTTTTTTATTCAAGGGAGCATAATTTGAAACAAAAACCAGCCGATGGCTGGTTGATTTCCTGCTGTGTTGGGAGGATAAAAAGGTATGGAGGGGGGAAAAGCATCCGAATTCATGACTAAGCTGTAGTGCTGAGTTATGTTGGCTGCTATTGTTTGTGTAAATAAATGTAACACTTTGAAAGAAAACCTGCAACTTTTCTTTACATTACAATTTGTAATTTGTCAGTTGTCCTTTGCTAATGACCAATGACCAATGACTAACCAGTCAGAAAAACGTATGCGCCCCAAGCCTGTGCTGCAACTGCCAAAAAAGTAGACCAGATGGGATGAGGGCTATGAATAGTTTTACCACTTTGAGTTTCTAAGGTGTGGACATCGATCCAAGGTGTCGCTCCTCGCCGGAACCAACCTGTGACGATAATTTGCCGACCGATGAGATCCTGGTGATTCACTGACTGTCCTAGCCAAGAAATGTGGTGTAATTTCACCAAGCCTGTGCTGGATTGGAGGATTAAATCTTGTGCTAGGGAGTTGCTAGTGCCTTGACGACCTAATAGTTTGCCCACCAGACGCACGCTGACGCTATCAATAGGTAAGGCAGAAGGGTCGGCTAATAGGTTGGGCAGGTAGTCATCAGTTTGCACAGTAGCGGATTTGATGTCAGGGAAAAAAGAATTAATCCGCATTACTGTACCGATGCTAAAGCCAATTAGAAGGCAGCCTGTAATGAAAGACCAATCTTCATATATCCACTTTAGATTTAAAAACTTGAGTACGAATGCTAGTTGCCAGGTTAGCCAGACCAAAGCTGCAAACAGAAACCCTAAAGGAATTCCCAACCAGGGAGCGATTTGTAATAAGAAAGACTGACGGTTAACCTGTGATGGTTCGCTAGCAAAATGCAGTTCGGTGTCCAGATGCCAGTGACGGGCTATTTTGCAGAGGTGTTCGATGCGATCGCCCATCAAAGAATGACTATTATTAATAGTAAACCATTGGCGATAGGGATTAGCGGTATCCCACTTCAAAAATGATTCAAAAGATAAATTGCTGGCAATAGTGCCCAAAGAAAGGCTCTGTTGGTGGCCGACTGGTGTTAAGAGATTTAAGCTTTCTAATTGCCAACTGGTCTGTTCTTCTTTTTGGATATCAGCTGCAATACCAATGGAAATTTTGAGTAAAGCGCGAATC
Source organism: Nostoc punctiforme PCC 73102 (assembly GCF_000020025.1). Classification (GTDB taxonomy): domain Bacteria; phylum Cyanobacteriota; class Cyanobacteriia; order Cyanobacteriales; family Nostocaceae; genus Nostoc; species Nostoc punctiforme. The sequence goes on from NC_010628.1 coordinate 4,856,051, forward strand.
AGGGCATTGGGATTACCAGTAATTTCAGATGCGACGCGATCGCTATAATAAAGCCGCAACCGCGACAACCACAATCCAGTCCCAGTCAGTAAACCCCAAACTCCATAAACGAGACTAGCCACAATTGTCACCGGCCAGCGCCAGATTTCCCTCGATATTTTGTCTCCCAACTCTGATATTTGCTGATAAAGCTTATGGATGGGTAGTGTCACCAGCAGCAACAAAGACATCACAGAAAAATCCCAGTGAGCAATGTGCCCTAGCTGCGTGGCGTAAATAATTGCGATTTCATCATCTGCTAGTTGCTCTAATAGCCCTTGACTTACAACAATCCTGGCATTACGTGGTAAACTACCGTAAGTTAGAATAATTGGTGCAGCCATTGGTAAAATCCGCAGTTTGGGTAAGGGCCAGTGACGCTGTTGACAACAACGTTGTAGCACCCGCACAGCTTCGCGGCTATGGGCATTCAATACATCTTTGGGAAATTCTCGCTGACCATATAAGTTCGCCAGTAGCAGATCCAGTAACCAAGGTGATATTCCAATCAAAATCACCAATACTATTAGCAACAATTTAGTAGGGTTGCTGTATAAAAGCTGCAACGGCTCCAGATAAGGTAGTTTGACTAAAGTCAGGTTGATGAATCCCATTGCAAACTTTAGGATTTCTCGCATCACCCAAAATAGGGCAATGAATGTTCCTGCTGTCAGCAGCCGTAAAGGAATTAATTTCGGTTTACGTAGAGGTTGCCATGCTTTGGCACGTTGTGCTTGTCGCCAATAGATAACACCAAATAATTTAGCTTGGGTGCGGGTAACAGAACCCATGAAACCGTTTAAAGGTGCAGTCGGTGGTGGTAATGGTGTAGCTACCGTAGCTTTGAGTCTAGGTAGTGGCACCATCGGCGGGGTGTCGGTCTTAGTTTCTATTACTTGCTCTTCTGGCTTTTCCTCTAATGTAGGATTTTCCGGGGGGGTAACTGGGGGAGAATCTGGAGGAGGATCTGGAGTTGAGTTATCAAACGCTACAAATCCAGTTTCGACATTTTTTGATTCTCGATCGCGTTTCTTACGTTTTGTCAGGTGTTCGAGAGCGCGTGTTGCCCACTCTTGAACTTGCGGATTGTTACTCTCAATGAGATTCTGGGAAATAGCGATCGCTTTGGGAACTTCGCCAGTGCGAGCATAAGCCATCACTAAACCAACCTGGGCTTGTAAGCTAGCAGTACCATTGTTTTGGCTGCTAGCAATAGGTTCTAGTTGAGCGATCGCTGTTTGGTAATTTCCCTGCTTGAGGGCAATTAAACCAGCCTCCAAAGACGGTTTGGCATGTGAAGGCATACAAATTCTGGCACTCCAATCTCTTCTAGGTGATCCACGTTTGTGCAAAAGCGCGAACCTCGGATGCCGTGGAACTCAACCGCGCCCGAGTTTTGCTTGTCAAGTGAATGATAAAGATTGAATTCAGGAGTCAGTCGTCAGAATTCAGTTGAGTCTTCATCTGAATTCTGGATTCTGAATTCTGTATTCTTCTTCATTCCTCCACTGGTTGTTGACTAGAAAATACTGGAGCGATCGCGCTTAATTTTAACTCTGGATGGTCGCCCAGTAACTGTTGACAATTCCATTCATTGCGGAATAGCAATACTGGCCGTCCCATACTGTCTTTAACTGTAGTGGTATTGAATATACGTCCCACCTTTTCTAATGCTTCCCAACCACCCTCAACCCAACGGGCGACACTGTAGGGCAATAAATCTAATATGGTTTCTACACCATACTCGTTTTGTAAGCGAAACTGCACTACTTCAAATTGCAACTGACCCACCGCCGCCAAAATTGGATCGCGCTTGGCTTCATCAGTTGAATACATAATTTGCACAGCACCTTCTTCGCGCAATTCCGCAACGCCTTTTTGGAATTGTTTAGACTTTGAGGGGTTGGGATTCCTCAGAGATGCAAACAGTTCCGGCGAGAAATACGGAATCCCCTCATATTCGAGCTTTTGTCCTGTGTAAATTGTATCCCCGATCGCAAAAACACCGGGATTGTTCAAACCGATCACATCGCCAGGATAAGCCACATCAATCGATTCTCGCTCTTGGGCAAAGAGTTTTTGCGGGCGAGACAGACGGATGAGTTTACCAATGCGGGCGTGATTCACCATCATATCTTTTTCAAACTTACCAGTACAGACCCGGATAAATGCGACGCGATCGCGGTGTTTCGGGTCCATATTTGCTTGTAGTTTAAAGACAAACCCCGAAAATTCTGGGTATGTAGGGGCAACTTCACCAACACTGCTGTAGTGAGAACCGGGTTTAAGGGCATATTCGAGGAAATACTTGAGGAATAACTCTACCCCAAAGTTGGTCATGGCACTACCAAAAAACACAGGTGTCATTTTGCCTTCGTGTACTAACTGCAAATCTAGTTCTGGCCCAACTCCTTCTAGGAGTTCTAAATCATTTTTCAGTTGGTAGTACAGGCTTTGTTCTAGCTTCTCTTCTATTCTCGGATCGCCTAATTCGACTATCGTATCACGGGCTTCTCGGCTACCGTGGGCACTGCGTTCAAACAAGTGAATTTGTTGCTTGTGTCGGTCAAAAACACCTTTAAAGCGATCGCCCATACCAATCGGCCAGTTGACCGCATAGGTTTGCAATCCCAATTCTTGCTCAATTTCATCCAACAGTTCTAGAGGTTCTCTTCCGGGGCGATCGAGCTTGTTGATAAAAGTAAAAATTGGAATACCGCGCAACTTACACACTTCAAACAATTTACGGGTTTGGGGTTCCAAACCTTTTGCCGCATCAATTAACATCACTGCATTATCAGCGGCGGCGAGAGTACGATAAGTATCTTCACTGAAATCTTGGTGTCCAGGAGTGTCTAATAAATTGATTTGACACTTTTGGTATTCAAATTGCAACACTGTGGAGGTAATGGAAATACCCCGTTGTTGCTCCATCGCCATCCAGTCAGAGGTAGCCTTACGCTGTGCCCGTCGCGCCTTAACCGCCCCAGCTTCGTGAATTGCACCTCCGTACAGGAGTAACTTTTCTGTTAGTGTCGTTTTACCCGCATCGGGGTGAGATATAATCGCAAAATTGCGGCGCAGTTCAACCGCTTGAATAAGTTCAGACTGAAGTTCAGTAGACATAATTGTATTTGTTTGTTAGCTAGCTTAATTTTTTTTGACTCTGGCAAGTCTTTTAATCTTAAGACAACGATGCTCGTGATAGGGTCGTAGTATAACCAACAATCTAACTAAAGAGGAGAAAGCAATGTACGACACAGACAAGCGAAAGCTTCTATCAGCCTTGTCGCATGGAGCCATTTTTTTCAGCACAACATTGGTATCTGTCGGTGTACCTATCGCCATACTGCTTGTATCTGACGATCCTGTTGTTAAAGAAAACGCCAAAGAATCCATCAATTTCCACTTTAATGTCTGGTTTTATGGTGCAATTCTGGGAGCGCTGTTTTTTCTATTCGGTTGGTTAGTCTTACCTCTATTATTACTTGGACCACTAGCTGGTCTGGGATATCTATTACACTGGGGATTAACAATTTGGGCGCTCATCGGAGTTTTCAGTAATCCTGATATACCCTTCCGTTATCCCTACATTTTCCGATTTCTTTAGAAGAAATTATCATTGGGCATTGGGAATTGTTAGTTATTTTTGTTAAGCTGTTGTGCCTTGAATTTGCACACAACCAATCGCCAGGATTTTGCCAACAGAAGGTCTGACGATTTTGAATTTTGAATTGCTTATTATGTCGTTTTTTTCCCAGTCCGTTGGATAGGTGCAACCAAGCTGTAGAATACAAAATTGCCCCACAACTTGATTAAGAGTAGGGCAAAGGACAGTTAAGCACTGTTTGTAGTCTGTCTGACGGCAGGAAAATTTTAGCCTGCTTTTGTGACGCTTTATTTTGTGTCCATTTGCGTTGTTTTTCTTCATAAAATTTTATGTTTCCTACACACCGCCCCCGTCGTCTGCGTACCCATCCTCAACTGCGCCGGATGGTTCGTGAAACTGTTTTAACAACAAGCGATTTAATTTACCCATTATTTGCCGTACCAGGTGAGGGAATCGCTAATGAGGTTAAATCCATGCCCGGAGTCTACCAACTTTCGGTAGATAAAATCGTTGAAGAAGCAAAAGAAGTTTACGACTTAGGAATTCCTTCTATTATTTTATTTGGTATTCCGGCTGATAAAGATGTAGATGCAACTGGTGCTTGGCATGATTGCGGTATCGTCCAAAAAGCAGCGACGGCGGTAAAAGCAGCAGTGCCAGATTTGATTGTAATTGCTGATACTTGTTTGTGTGAGTACACTAGCCACGGTCATTGTGGTTATCTGCAAGTTGGTGATTTAACAGGAAGAGTTTTAAATGACCCAACTTTGGAATTGTTGAAGAAAACGGCAGTTTCTCAAGCCAAAGCCGGTGCTGATATTATCGCGCCTTCTGGGATGATGGATGGGTTTGTGCAAGCAATTCGTCAGGGTTTGGATGAAGCAGGATTTCAAGACACGCCGATTTTGTCTTATGCTGCTAAGTATGCTTCAGGTTATTATGGCCCATTTCGGGATGCCGCAGACTCGACACCGCAATTTGGGGATAGAAGAACTTACCAAATGGATCCAGGTAATGCGCGCGAAGCAATTAAAGAGATTGACTTGGATATCGCTGAAGGTGCTGATATGCTCATGGTTAAGCCAGCCTTAGCATACATGGATATTATCTGGCGGGTGAAAGAAGCGAGTAACTTACCAGTTGCGGCTTACAATGTTTCTGGTGAGTATGCGATGGTGAAAGCTGCGGCTCTCAATGGTTGGATTGATGAAGAGCGCGTAGTTATGGAAACTTTAACTGGGTTTAAACGGGCTGGTGCAGACTTGATTTTGACCTACCATGCCAAAGATGCGGCGCGATGGTTAAAATAGTCTAGGCATATTCAATACCGATTTACTGGGAAATCTCACGCAGAGGCGCGAAGACGCAGAGTTGTGTTTTGGTGTTTGGGCGTGAGATTCTTTGTTTACGCCTAGTGCGATGTCTGTGGCGGCTACGCCTAGACCAGCAATATAGATTAGACCATAACTCTTGTCTGACATCCTTAACAATTTCACTAATTTCTTCTAGCGTGGGTTGATTACGATCGGGTTCTAAATCTTCTAAGCCTTGCAGAAATTCATCTGAATCTACATTCGGTTTCCTAATTTTTTTTCAACACAATTTCATCTTCTGTAACCGATACTTCATACTCAATAAAGGGCTGAAGCTGTCCTAACACTTCTGGAATTTATAGCTTTCCATCAGCAGTTACTTTGGCAATAACAGCTGTTTCCATAATTTTCATATTTGAGTCCGATTGAAATTTATCTTTTTATTTGTGGCATTTGGCTGAAGCGTAGACAAAGAGTTACATACAGTCGCTACAAATATTTTTAACCGAACCATATTGTCATCCATTCTACAAAGGTAAATACATCTTAAATAGCCCAAAAACTTAAGATAAACAACGTTTTTAATTGTTCTACAATAGGCATATTTAATTATTGCTACAAAAAATTTTTACTCTGGTGTGACTGGGATTAAGTTAGTATCTTTCAGTCCGGAAGTGTCGAATGTATTTTATACATTCACTCTAAGTTTTATTACATAAATAAATCAGCAGATTTGCCAGAGGGTGAGGCGATCGCTCATAAAACCTCTAAAATCTAAATTAAATAGCTTTGATATAGTTATGGCAATTACTCGCTCTATGTTTGGGGCAGTTCGTTTGAAAAACCCAATCTCTAACTAGTGCGATCGCTCACCGTATTTGCGACAGCAGCACGATAAAATTCTAAAACCATAATCGTACTAAAAGGTCTAAATGGCAGAAACACTATTCTTCAACGCCTTACGCGAAGCCATTGATGAAGAAATGGCCCGTGACTCCAGCGTATTCGTTCTCGGTGAAGACGTAGGACACTACGGCGGTTCCTACAAAGTTACCAAAGACCTGTACCAAAAATATGGCGAACTCCGCATTCTAGACACCCCCATCGCTGAAAATAGCTTCACTGGTATGGCAGTAGGGGCAGCCATGACAGGGTTGCGTCCCATCATCGAAGGCATGAATATGGGCTTTTTATTGCTCGCCTTCAACCAAATATCCAACAACGCTGGGATGCTGCGCTATACTTCCGGCGGTAACTTTAAAATTCCGATGGTAATTCGCGGCCCTGGGGGTGTTGGAAGGCAGCTAGGTGCAGAACATTCCCAACGATTAGAAACTTACTTCCAAGCAGTGCCAGGCTTGAAGATTGTTGCCTGCTCCACACCAAGAAACGCCAAAGGACTACTAAAATCAGCTATCCGCGATGATAACCCCGTGTTGTTCTTTGAACACGTTTTGCTTTACAACTTGAAAGAAGATTTACCAGAAGAAGAATATTTACTACCCTTAGATAAAGCCGAAGTTGTGCGCCAAGGAAAGGATGTCACAATTATCACTTATTCTCGGATGCGGCATCATGTGCTGCAAGCGGTAAAAACACTTGAAAAACAAGGTTACGATCCAGAAGTTATTGATTTAATATCCCTCAAACCCTTGGATTTTGATACAATTGGTGCATCAGTACGCAAAACCCATAAAGTCATCGTGGTGGAAGAATCAATGCGAACTGCGGGTATTGGAGCAGAAGTCATCGCTTCAATAAACGATCGCTTATTTGATGAATTAGATGCGCCAGTACTGCGGCTTTCTTCTCAAGATATCCCCACGCCTTACAACGGCAATCTGGAACGACTAACAATCATCCAACCAGAGCAAATCGTAGAAGCTGTGGAAAAAATGGTGGCGTTGCGGGTTTAAGAGAATAGGGAATAGAGAAGAGATTCAACTACTACTTCTCACTTCCCATTCATGACTTAGGGAGTAGGGAATAGGGAAGAAATTCAACTACGACTTCCCACTCTCAACTTCCCACTCCCTATTTCCCATTCATAACTCCTCAAAAGAGCGCTATTATAGCGTTTGTCAGTTGCGAGTTATGGTATGCAAAGACAGCGATCGCTATTAATTTTGATTTTAGTCCTGATAATCGCCGCTTTTACGGTGATTGCGACAATTCCGATACCCCTGGGACTGGACTTGCGGGGAGGCTCACAGCTAACAATTCAGGTGAAACCATCAGCAGAAATTCCTAAAATCACCGAACGAGAATTGGAAGGTGTGAAGAGAGTTGTCGAAGGTCGGATTAATGGTCTAGGTGTTTCTGAGCCAGTGATCCAAACAGTTGGCTCAGATAAAATATTGGTACAATTGCCAGGGGTCAACGATCCAGAGCAAGCCGAACGAGTGCTAGGGGGTACAGCACAGTTAGAATTTCGTACCCAAAAGCCAAATACAGAAACTCAACTGCTTGCTTTCCAAGCATCTAGAGCCGAATTGAAAGCCAAGCAAGAAGAGTTGAGAAAGAGTACTGACAAAGCAGCGATAGCTAAGAATCAAGAAGATTTACAAAAAAATAATCAAGCGATCGCAGAATTGTTTGAAAGCACCAATCCACCACTAAGTGGCAAATACCTCAAGGATGCCTATGGTGAACCCACTCAAGGTAAAAACTGGCATGTTACCATTCGTTTCGACCAAAAGGGTGGTGAACTGTTTGCCAATTTGACGAAAAATCTTGCTGGTACTGGGCGGGCTATTGGTGTTTTTCTAGACAATGAACTAATCAGCGCTCCTAGTGTGGGTATAGAATTTGCTGCCGCAGGTATTACTGGTGGCTCTGCCATAATTACAGGACGGTTTACCGCACAAGAAGCTAATGACTTGGGTGTACAACTACGTGGTGGCGCATTACCCGTACCGGTAGAAATCGCAGAAAGGCGGACAGTAGGGGCAACATTAGGTAAAGATAGTATTCAAAGCAGTATTTATGCTGGAGTTGGTGGTCTGACTTTAGTATTAATATTCATGGTGGTTTACTATCGATTACCAGGATTGATTGCGGATGTGTCACTAGTAATCTATTCCCTCTTAACTTGGGCAACCTTTGCTTTATTGGGTGTCACCCTAACTTTGCCGGGAATTGCTGGTTTTATCCTCAGTATTGGGATGGCGGTTGATGCCAATGTCCTAATTTTTGAACGGACACGGGAAGAATTACGAGCAGGTAAATCTCTGTATCGTTCAGTAGAATCTGGTTTTTACCGAGCATTTTCTAGTATTTTAGATAGCAACGTCACTACATGGATTGCTTGTGCTGCCCTGTTTTGGCTGGGGTCTGGTTTAGTCAAAGGTTTTGCTCTTACCTTAGCTTTGGGGGTGGCTGTGAGTATGTTTACCGCAATTACTTGTAGTCGGACATTGCTGTTTTTGGCAATTTCAATTCCCTCCTTGCGGAAGACAGAACTTTTCTGTCCAAACCTGCCAACATCGAATAAGGCAGAGGTGACTCCATGAAACTGAGTATTAATAAATCGCGATCGCTTTGGTGGACTATTTCTGCTGCGATTATTCTTGCCGGTATCATCTCAATGGTGATTTCTTGGCAACAACCCAATATTCACGCACCCTTACGCCCCGGTTTAGATTTTATCGGTGGTACAAGGTTACAGTTTGTCCGAGATTGCACTAAACCTGGCAATTGCGACAAACCAATTAATATCAATGCTGTTCGGGAAGTTGCAAAAGCACAGGGACTCGGTGATAGCAGCATTCAACTTATCTCCGAAAATGGTGCAGAAAATGGTGTACTAATTCGGACAAAAGATTTGACTGTCGATCAGCGCACCAAGTTGCAAAATTCTTTAAGCGAAGAAATTGGGGTTTTTGATCCGCAGAAAAATCAAATTGACTCCGTTGGTCCTACCTTGGGAAAAGAACTCTTGAGGTCTGGGCTATTAGCTCTGATAGTTTCCTTCATCGGTATTACTATCTATATGAGCTTCCGCTTCCAGTTAGATTATGCTGTGTTTGCGATCGTTGCCCTATTTCACGATATCTTAATCACAGTTGGGGCTTTTTCAATTTTGGGTTTGGTAGCGGGCATCGAGGTAGATAGCCTTTTTATCGTCGCCTTACTGACCATTACAGGTTTCTCAGTCAACGACACAGTGGTGATTTACGATCGCATTCGAGAAACCATTAAAATCAATCCTGAACACCCAATTGCCGAAATTGTCGATGATGCGGTTAACCAAACTCTGACAAGATCGATCAACACGACCTTAACCGTGCTGCTGACATTAACTTCTATCTTTCTATTTGGCGGAGAAACACTGAGATATTTCGCTCTAGCTTTGATTATTGGGTTCACGATGGGAGCTTATTCAAGTATTTTCATCGCCAGTACTCTCCTTACTTGGTGGCGAGAAAGGGATGAATCCCAAGTGGTAGAAAGCGTAGAGCCGATTGATACATCCGCCAGTTCTCAGGATAGTTAAACTTGGTGCATTTCACAATTGGGTTAAAGCATTTTAAATTGCTCACCTATGCTTTGGAATTTTATTCTTCTATGGATCAACCTGAAGAACCATTAATCCCTAATCCAGAATTTGAGAACTCTGACGCATCCTTTATTCGACAAGTACAAAGGCTACACAAACTGACAGTATACGGTAGATGGTTATTTGTCGGCTGTTTGTGGCTCACCATTGCGCCTGTTAGCTTGTGGGGTCTACGTGCAGAAATTTCTCTCTGGCAACAATATTTTACCTGGGTAGCGGTGCGATATGGACTTTTCTACCATCCACTATCTACCTTCGGTTTAGCCTTTTGTATTGGGATGACTGCTGCTGTTTTAGTTTGGCAAAGTCGGAATATCTTATTTGGAATACCACAGCCGGAAAAACAGCGTTTAGAAAAACAAGTTTATCGGATACGTCAGCAGGGGCCAAGTCATCCTCTGTGGAAGTGGGTTTGCCATTAATTTTTCTTTCTCGTTGCATATACATATACACGTAGAGCAATTTTTAGCAAAATATGGCTTAAATATACAAAGATATTGCCAAAAGTGGATGCCATAAATGAACGAGTCTCAGATTCAATTTAGCGATTGCAAGTCTGAAATTGACCTTTACCAACTCCAAGAACTGTTAAATGTTTCAGCTTTCTGGGCAAAGGGACGCAGTATTGAAGATTTAGGTATAGCTATTGCCAATAGTGAACCAGTAATTTCTGTCTGGGATAGGGATCGACTCATTGGCTTTGCTAGAGCAACATCTGATGGCATATATCGCGCCACAATTTGGGATGTTGTCATTCATCCAGAGTATCAAAGTAGTGGGTTGGGAAGCAATTTAGTGAAAACTGTTTTGAGTCATCCCCGCATGAGACGAGTTGAGCGCGTTTACCTGATGACTACTCACCAGCAGGGATTTTACAAAAAGATTGGTTTCCAGCCTAACACCACCACTACGATGGTGTTACACAATCGAGCTAATCTTGCTTTGGTTCAGGCTACAGAAGTTCAGCTTCAGGAATCACTAGGGGGATAGAGATTTGTAGTCTGGTAATCTCCTGATGTGGTTCCTTGGCAATGGTCGAAGGCAGAATTTCTAACTTTCCTCCCATAACTTCCACTAAAGTCTGATTGATTAATAGTCTCATTCCTGGGGAAAAAGCAGCCTTTTGATCGATTTGGATCTGCTGCTCATCAGATTTGAGCAAATCAATCGGCTCGCTCGAGGGTATCGCATGAGTTGGAACATCCAGCCAGATGTTTACAAAATTATTTGTAGGTAAGATATTGCTGGAAATACAAATACTGCCTTCCTCCATTTGAGTAATGGCAGTGTCTATTAAACCGATCAATATTTGGCGGAGCCAGAGATAATCTGCCAAAACATAAATTTCTGGGTCGGCGGGTAACAATTGCAAGGGAAAATTGCGATTAGCCGCCAGCATATAAGTTAATTTATGAACCTCTTCCAAAATTTGGGCTAACGGTCGGGGCTGAATATCTAATTTATTAGTACCGTGTTCCGTTCTCGCAACGGTGAGAATTTCATCTATCAGCTTGAGTAGCTTCAACGTTCGTTCGTGAGCTTGGCCAATAAATTCTCGTTCTTCAGCCGGATCGTCACATAAATCTGACAAAATTAATTGATGCAAGCCAATCAAACCATTGAGAGGCGATCGCAATTCATGGGTAGTTCGTGCCAAAAAACCAGCTTTAAACTGGCTCATTTCCCTTGCCATAAAGTATGCCAGCTGCGTTTGCTGTAGCTGTTGTGATATTGGTGGCATCTCCTCTCGATCTAATGGCGCTATTAGGGATGAACTAGATGAAACATTTTGCGATGCCTGCGACGAGCGTAGCCATCGCAAAAATAACCTATAAAAAATCATACCTAGTGCGAGTCCTGCTCCTAGATATATCCAGTTGCTCCAATTCATAATTTGGCAATTATTAACTTGTTAATTGACCACAACAGCGCAGCCTAAAGTTCCAGATTTGTCTGTTGTGATAATCAGCGAAACAACATTATAGCTACCTATATGTGTTTATCACTCGAAAAATCTAACTTTATCGCACCTTGTCGTAAAATCTGCCAATTTATGCCTGTCCATTTAGCAACGGTGGAAGGTATACCCATTGCTGCTGTTTCACCCTGACATTCTGTCGTTGCTAAAGTCAAAACCTGGGGAAACTGAGTCTCAATTTCTGCCATCGTTTGCAAAGGTGGCTGACCGGAAAAATTAGCGCTAGTGGTAGCAAGGGGGCCTGTTTGCGCCAAAATAGTTCGAGCGATCGCACTATTCGGGACTCGAATACCAATTGTTGTCGGATCGATCGGGTTCATAACTTTTGGCAGGCGTTCACTTGCTGGCAACACTAATGTCAGCCCTCCTGGCCAATGTTTCCCAACGAGTTCTTGCCAAACTTTATACTCGTTTTCACTACCTTTAACATAGAGCCACAAATCTTCAGCACTAGCAGCCATCAAAATCAAAGGTTTGTCTTGACTGCGTTGCTTCGCCGCAAAAATTAACCCGGCTTTTTCTGGTATCGCCGCAAGTGCAGGAACAGTGTCAGTAGGAAAGCTCACCAAAAGACCAGCCCGTGCGCCAGCTATTAGATTTGTTAAAGAAACTTGTGTCATTTTTATGGGTAAAGGTATAGAGCATGGAGCATTTTCCCTATGCGCTATGCCCCATGCTCCATGCCCCATACCCTATTTCCTAACTTTTGTAGGCAAGGGCAAAGCGTTCAATTCCAGCTAAATCAGCGTGAATTTGAATCTTACAATAACTACCTTGACTTTGCAAAAGTTCTCGCACTGCATCCGCCTGTCCTGCCATCATTTCAATTAACCATACACCGCCAGGTTGCAAATAACTAGGGGAAATTTCTATCAAATGGCGAATACAATCTAAGCCATCAGCGCCACCATCCAAAGCTAGATGTGGTTCATGGTTAACTACTTCTGGTTGCAGGCTAGATAAGGTACTGGTGGGTATGTAAGGGGGGTTCGACACCATACCACTGAACTGACCTTTGAGAAATGTCAGTGGCTCCCACCAGGAACCTTGATAAAATTTAATCCGGTCAGCAAAACCTAAATTACGGGCGTTGGCTTGGGCGATCGCTAAAGCTTCTAAACTGTAATCAACAGCATGAATTGTTGCTTTTGGCAAAACATCTGCTAATCCGATGGCGATCGCTCCACTCCCAGTACCCAAATCCGCCCAATATCCTGATACACCGCTAGCAGCTGCTAAAGCTAAATCAATTAAGCATTCTGTCTCTGGTCTGGGAATCAATACTGCACTTGACACCGCGATTTGAAAGTTACGCCAAGGTGTCACTCCGGCAATATATTGTACTGGTAGGCGATCGTTTAATCGCCTCTGCCATAGCTGGTCTAACTTTTCTAGAGGTAATTGCAGCTGAATTTGCGGCCAGTTTTTAAAAGACTCCAAACGCAGTGCCAAGCGGTCTAACCCAGCAACTTCTAAGAGCAGCCAATCTACCTCCATTGTTGGGACATCAGTGGCGATCGCTGCTTCAAGGGCTGCATTTCGCCACTGCCAAAGTTGTAAACCAGAAACTATCAGATGCTTTTCCCCCATCCCTCAACCTTGGAGTACATAACCGTTATTTTTTCGGAGCGGGCGCAGCAGCTGGGGATTGATTCGGCGCAAGTGAGCGAATAAAACTGATGGACTCCCGCGATGGATACAGAACAATTTTATTGATACTAGGATCGCTGCTGCTATTGAGAGCCTCCATAACACCGTATAAATCCACTACCTGAATTTCAGTGTTCTCTGCTTCCTTCGGCACGGCTTTTTTGAATTGCTCTAACAGAGCCACTGCTTGCTCTTTTTCAAAAAAGAATGGGATGTACCGCTCGTTGCCTTTTGCCAAGGGAATGGTCAAATAGCTATTATCTTTCTTAAATTTGGGTACAAATAAGGGAATCCCATTGAATTGCTCCCCTTTTTTACCATTTTGATTCAGCATACTTGTTGCCGAAGCTACCTGTGCTTGCGTCGGGACTAAAGTATAAATTACAGAGTCTGATTTCTTTTTGCTTTCTTGGACTATTTTATAGTAGTCTGCCAGGGATAAAGGTCTTACCTGTAAAGTGCTTGCCAATTGGGGATTTTCTTTTTTGAGCCGATTGTCAAGGAATTTTTGAGCATCTTGCTTGCTAATAAAAAATCCTACTTGTGAGATCGGCTTGGACGCATTGTTTTTCCTGGAAAGAACTACGAATTCACCTTTAGGATTAGTCAGGGTGAATACAGGTACTTCTTGGAGCTTTTTCACTATCTGATCTTGTGGCAACGCTACCGCCTCTAGATTGCCTATTCCCGGTAGATTGCCTATTCCTGAAAGTCCCGCTAAAAATACACTGCCAGCTATACCCAATGTTGCGCCTAAGCGAATAAATGATTTCATGACTGCTCCTCGCATCAATAATCTAATTAAATTAAACAAATGGTTGGATTTGCACAGCACCAACTAGCTTTAGTTATATAGCAATCTATTTCAGTTGGGAAAAATTCATTGTGCGCGTTGAGGTTTAGTGTTAGGCATCAACGGTCAAAATCCAATATTCCCCAGCTATTGAGGGTTGCTATAATCGGTTTCACAAATTGACAGTACTAAAGTTGTGTTCTTCTCGATTTCGCTTTGCTATTCACCACGAAATGCTGTAGATGCCTACTATATGTCTTCTCAAACGGTGAAAAGTTTCTTAGTCTCTCGACCTTGGATATGATAAATGCCATTCTATCGGCTTTCTCTAATATCGGGTGACGCTACTACTTAATCAATCGTTCCATCGCGCTTGCTTTAATATTTTCTCAAATCGATACAAAGTCCAGTATCAGCAATATCTTACTGCTTCAGGGTGAAATTTCCTTGTTAGGCTTCAACATTTAATCCAACACTATAACAGGCAAATTGCTATTATTCGCAAGAATCTATAATTTAACTGCATAGCCTAGCAAGTAAACTTTGCCAATTTACTTTACCTGTTAAAAACATTACTTAAATCGGGATGACAGGATTTGAACCTGCGGCATCCTGCTCCCAAAGCAGGCGCGCTACCAAGCTGCGCTACATCCCGGTTATAATCATCTACTTTTGGGAGTTTGGTTTTAGTTTCCCATCAAAGCGATCGCGCTTTACCAAAAGCATTAAGGTCACTATATCACATCATACGGTTTATGCCTAATCTTTTTTCCTTTGCCAAGAACAAGATAGATTAGATTTTTACACCGATAAAGGTTTTTTGCCGACTTAGTTCTACAAGATATATACTTGCACCCTTGCCGGCAGAAAAAAGCAAAACTACATCAAAATAATAGATTTTCACCATTTGACCTGATTTTATTGTGCAAATCGGGTTCTATTTTGATTGAGCGCTAGTGAGGATACCAGAACATGCCTTTAATGCCTTCTGGATCAGCCATAAACCCCATAGTCCGGTAGAAATCTACAACATGGGGATCTGCAAAGAGAGTGACATTACTAATTTCTTCACTTCTCAGTTTTTTGAGAACATATTTCATCAGTGCTTTACCCAGTCCTTGACTTTGAAAGTCTGGGTGAACCACCACATCCCAAATAGTGGCATTAAACGCGTGATCTGAGGTAGCGCGGGCAAAACCAATGAGCCGCTTTTGGTTTCCTCTCACCTGCCACATTGAGGCGACAAGAAAACTATGCTCAATAGCTTTTTTCACTTTTCTTAGAGGACGACGCGACCAACCAACTGCATCACAGAGTTCTTCTAGCTCATACAGGTCAATATCTCGCTCCGTACTGAAGACGATGCGAGTTTCCTTTGAAGAAGCTTCGCTAATACTGATGGGGTTGGAATTGCCCGCAGCATCCACACGCTCTTCAAAAGGGTTTGTCCTAGTTGCCGCTACAGATTCAGGAGTACTAAACCAAGTTTTCCAAAAACCCATGCCAACGTGGTTCGGGTAGTATAACTAAATTGGTTTCCACTCTCAGGAGTGTTGATTCACGTTTAACATAGCTACCTCCATTTGCTACCCCTTACACTCAAAGTTTTTCGGTTGTTTTTGGGATTTGCAATGGTAACAGCTATTTAGAGCGTGTTTCACACCAATCATTTTCAACTTTAGCATTTTGTTGTAAAGGCTAGGAGAAATTCCCCAAAAGTAAGGATATAAACTAATTCAAAATTTCAAATCACTCCCTATTCACTCATCCTCTTGCTTCTAAAGGAATTGGACACCGAAGTTATGATGGTCAGAAGCCTCTGCTTAGAATGCAAAATTTAATATGGAAAACCAAATCCTGACAATTGCTCGTATAGAGCTTAAATGCAGGTTAGCTTAGGAGTGAATTGTATACAAGAGATTGAGTATTCGGGAAAATTCTTCCCTAGTCCCCAACATCCAGCCCCTAGTCCCCAGGTGATGAAAGCAAGCGAGTCTTACCCTTAACAATGGCTTCTGGTTTAAAATCTTCAACACTGGAACTTCTAAAGCGCTTTAATCGAGCGTTTCCCCAGTTTTATGAGCAATTCGTCAGCAGTGAGATTCAACTGCAAAATTTGCGCCTAGCCTACCGTCTCTATAAAACTAGACGCGCTGTGATTGAACTGAAACCGGAAGGTAGTAAAAGTGCTTTGCATTTTGCTTACCGTAACCAGTCTTTTCTCCTCAGCGATATTTTTGGTGTACTAGCAGCTTATGGGTTGACTATTCACGGTCTGAGTCTATACGGTCAGATCCGTCCGCCAATGTTAGTTTTTATCAAATTGTTGGTATCTCGTGGGAGTAAAGCCTTGACCGAGAAGACCGCAGAAAATGTCTGTCGCGCCATCCGCGAGGCTTTAGGAGGTCGGTTTGAGGTAGAAGAGATGCTGGCAGTAGAATTTAATCTTGATACTGGCTTAGAGCAGGTACAAACTGAGTTCTATGTCGATCCGGTCTTTCATCTCCCTGCCTTGGTGATTGAAGCCGATAATCAACCAGGATTATTCTACAAAGTGATGTACGCCATCTGGCAGGAAGACCTGCTGGTAGTCAATGCCAATTTATTGGTTTGGCGTGGACGTACACGGTTAATTCTCTACTTATTGGGGCCAAATGAAAGCCTTATTCCTGAATATCTCGGTCACAAAATTGCCGAGGGAGTGCGACAGAGGTTGCTGGGGAAATGAGAAAAGTGAGAAGTTATCAGTTAAATAATTCGTAATGATGCTCCTGCGTCGCTAACGTAATTCGTAATTAAAAATTCCTAACTCTTAACTCCTGTATAGACGCGATTAATCGCGTCTCTCTTCCTATTCCGTATTTAGTCGCACCCGCCCTTCGGGGTACGATATAAATATGGCAACTATCGAAATCTTGGGCGTTCTACACGCATACGAGCTAACGGCTCCCACTTCCTGCCCCCACGCTTTAGTATTTATCCACGGTTGGCTCAATAGCCGTGGATATTGGCAACCTGTGATTTCCCGCCTATCAGATGATTTGCAGTGCCTTTCCTATGATTTGCGGGGTTTTGGTGAATCCCAGTCCCAGGTAAAAACCGATTTTAGTCGGGCACAAACGTCTCTAAGTCTGATGCCCACCTCGAATAGTGCGCTTGGTTCACCAATCGATTCTCTTTATACTCCTGTTGCTTATGCTCAGGATTTAGCCATTCTCCTAAAACAGCTGAATATTACTAGTGCTTGGCTAATTGGTCACTCTTTGGGAGGTACGATCGCTCTTTGGGGAGCAGATCAAATACCTGAGTGTGTTAAAGGAGTTATCTGTATCAATGCTGGCGGTGGTATTTACCTGAAAGAAGCTTTTGAGCAGTTTCGCTCGGCGGGTCAGAAATTTTTGCAAGTCCGCCCGCGTTGGCTCTCCCAAGTGCCTTTAATTGATTTGCTGTTTACTAGAGCCAGTGTAGTTCGTCCTTTAGACCGCCATTGGGCACGTCAGAGGCTGATTGATTTCGTTGTGGCTGACCCAGAAGCAGCGTTAGGAACTCTCTTAGATTCCACAACGGAGGAAGAAATCAATCGTTTACCTGAACTAGTATCCCAACTGAAGCAGCCAGTTTATTTTTTGGCTGGTGCTGAGGATAAGGTTATGGAACCCAAGTATGTACGTCATTTAGCCAGCTTTCACAGACTGTTCCAATACTGTGGTGACAATGTTCTGGAAATTCCTAATTGCGGGCATCTGGCTATGTTGGAACAGCCGGATGAAGTGGCCGATCGCATTCGGTCGATAGTCATTAGTCATTAGTCATTAGTCATTGGTGGTTACAAAGGGACAAAGGACAAAAGACAAAGGACAAATAACTACTCAAGAGGGTGATATAACTTCATCACTTGGGTCAGCGCTAACCTAGACTCAACGCCTAGCGTGAGAGGCGATGTATGACCATGAGATAGATGATCGGCAGCGGCACAGCCGATCATGGCGGCATTATCGGTACAAAACTTCAGAGGCGGGAATAGGACGCGGAGGTTATGTTTAACGGCGGCGGCTTGGAGATTTTTTCTCAACCCGCTATTAGCTGCTACACCGCCACCAATAGCAATTGTGTCTAAACCATAGTCTAGGGCACAGGCGATCGCTCTTTTGGTTAGCGATCGCGCTACGGTTTCCTGAAAGCTAGCTGCTACATCTGCCACTGGCACTTGTTCACCATCTTTCTCTAATTGCTGCACTAAACGCAATACAGCCGTTTTTAACCCACTAAAACTCGCATCATAACGATGAAACCCGCCGCCAGGTAAAGAAACTTTTCCTTCTGGTAGAGCAAAGGCTTGGGGATTTCCTTGTTGTGCCAACTTGTCAATTACTGGGCCACCCGGATAACCCAGCTTTAACAATCGCGCCACTTTATCAAAGGCTTCACCCGCAGCATCATCACGGGTTTGCCCCAGTGTTTCGTAGTTACCACAATCTTTGACGAAAATCAAGCTTGTATGTCCGCCAGAAACTAATAAACTCAAGAAAGGGGGATTTAGACTTGATTCACTCAAGTAAGTTGCATAAATGTGACCTTCGAGGTGATGAACTCCCAAAAATGGCTTGTTATGTACCATCGCTAGGGTTTTGGCAGCAGTTAACCCCACTAACAGCGCTCCTAGGAGTCCGGGCGCACAAGTGGCAGCAATTGCGTCAATTTGTCCCCAGTCTAGCTGGGCTTGCTCTAAGGCTTGTGCGATCGCAACATTTATCGTTTCCAAGTGCTGGCGAGATGCGACTTCTGGCACTACCCCGCCATACTGCTGATGGACTGGAATTTGCGAGGTGACAATACTGCTGCAAACTTTACGATTGTTAACAATTGCAACGGCAGTTTCATCACAGCTGGTTTCTATTGCTAAAACGGTTGTCATTTAAAGTAATGAGTGCTGAGTCTGGAGTCCAGAGTAATAAAAAGAAAATCTTGCTTCTTTACTACCCTACAACAACAATTCTTATACTCAGCACTCAAGACTTCACACTCTATTTTGGTTGAGAAGCTTTAACTTTTATTTACTTAAACTTTACTCGGTTCCCACCCAAGAGTATGATGACTTCCTAGTTATGCAAATAAACAGCTGTACAAGCCGCTTCGTTTTGTACAAAGAACTTCTTGTTTTGTAATAAAAGGAAACAACTCTATGCGACGATTGTTTGCTTTGATGTTAGCGATTTGTCTTTGGTTCAATTTTGCCTCCCCAGCACAAGCTTTAGGGGCTAATTTGACACCGTGCAAGGACAATCCCGCTTTTCAAGAGCTAGCAGCTAATGCCCGTAATACAACTGCTGACCCCCAATCAGGGAAAAAGCGGTTTGAGCGTTATTCTCAGGCACTGTGCGGCCCTGAAGGCTACCCCCACTTAATTGTTGATGGTCGTCTTGATCGAGCTGGTGACTTTTTGATCCCCAGCATTCTGTTTCTATATATTGCTGGTTGGATTGGCTGGGTAGGTCGTACCTATCTGCAAGCAATCAAAAAGGAATCTGACACTGAACTCAAAGAAATCCAAATCGATCTTGGTTTGGCACTCCCTATAATTGCATCAGGCTTTACTTGGCCAGTAGCAGCACTGCAAGAGTTTCTCTCTGGAAAATTAGCAGCGAAGGATTCAGAAATCCCTATTTCCCCACGCTAAATCAGCTTAACTAATTCATTCGTTTTGGAGAATAAATTCATGGCAGACAAAGGCGATCAATCATCATATTTGATTAAGTTTATTTCCACAGCACCTGTGGCAGCTACCATCTGGCTGACAATCACAGCAGGTATCTTGATTGAATTCAACCGCTTTTTCCCCGACTTACTTTTCCACCCACTGCCATAAGTGGAAAATGGAATTTAGCACAGTTGAATTTGTTGTGTTTTTCCTAAAATTATGTAGTTGATGTATTCAGCTTAGGTAAGCAGAATTATCACCAAAATAGGCAGCACAAAGAGTTTTTTGAAACTCGCGATCCTGTTTACAGATCGCGAGTTTCACACTTTTAAAAGTAGCTAAATTAATTTTTCTAAACTTCTTAGCCAAAAGACATCTTTAGCTACAATTATTATTAATATAAAAATGCCACCATTTTAAATTTAGAGGCGAACATAAAATATGGCACAAGCTGTAGACGCATCAAAGAATCTCCCCAGCGATCCCAGAAATCGGGAAGTTGTTTTCCCTGCATTTCGCGATCCGCAACTGGGAAACCTAGAAACGCCGGTTAATGCTTCTCCCTTGAGCAAGTGGTTCATTAATAACTTACCTGCCTATCGCCCAGGTCTGTCTCCTGCTAGACGCGGTTTAGAAGTTGGCATGGCTCATGGTTACTGGATATTTGGCCCCTTTGCCAAATTGGGCCCACTGCGAGATACAGATAATGCGAATTTAGCTGGTTTACTGGCAGCCATTGGCTTGGTTGTTCTTCTTACCGGGGCCCTATCCCTGTATTCCAATAGCAATCCGCCGAAAGCACTTCCTAGCGTTACCGTACCCAATCCTCCGGTAGATGCTTTTAACTCTAAAGAAAGCTGGAACAATTTTGCTAGTTCTTTCTTGATTGGTGGTATTGGTGGTGCAGTGGTTGCTTACTTTTTGACTAGTAACCTGGGAATAATTCAAGGTTTATTTGGTTAATTTAGAAATTAAAAGTTAGGAGTTAGAAGTTATGAATTCAAACTCCTAACTCCTAACTGCATACAGACGCGATTAATCGCGTCTCTCCCAACTTCTAAGTTATTTAAACAAAACCGTTTCAATGTCATTTAAAGCAGTTTCAAAATCGTCATTAACGATTTGAATATCAAATTCATCTGCAGCTTGAATTTCCTCTTGGGCGCGGAGTAAACGACGAGCGATCGCTTCTTCAGAGTCTTGGGCGCGAGAGCGTATCCGTTTCTCCAATTCATCAAAAGAAGGCGGTAAAATAAAAATGCTGAGGGCACTGGGGAAGGAAGCACGAATTTGTCTTGCGCCTTCTAACTCAATTTCCAGCACTACCAACTTGCCAGATTGAATTTGGTTAAGTACAGCTTCACGGGGAGTGCCGTAATAGTTACCAGCAAATTCTGCCCATTCTAAAAACTCGCGTTCAGCCACTAATTGTTCAAATTTACTAAGGCTGACAAAGTAATAATTTTTGCCATCGATTTCTCCTGAACGGGGAGAACGAGTCGTTGCGGATACGGAAAAATAAAGTTCTGGATGACGTTGTAGCAGCGATCGCATTAAAGTGCCTTTACCAACCCCACTAGGGCCAGTCAAAACAATCAACCTGCCTAAATGTAAGCATTCTTCTGTGGTAGTACTACTCTGGATGGGTAAAACTGGCATTATCCCCTCAACCTGTGAATCAATCAATAGATATTATTCATTAGTCTTGTGTTCCCGGCCAAGTCCACTAGTGACTAAGGAATTTGTAGCATGGGTGACAGAAAACTTATCTAATTCACATCGTACTGCTGATACGGTACAAAGAGGAGTGGGAATAATCTACTGTTAATTATCTACAGTTTGATGATCGCGGGAAATTACAAAGCGATTCGCTACCGTTTCCGGCTGAATTGCTGACAGAATTACGTGGCTGGAATCAGTGATAATTACAGCCCTAGTCCGACGACCGTAAGTTGCATCAATCAGTTGACCTCTGTCCCGCGCATCGGTAATAATCCGCTTAATTGGGGCAGACTCTGGACTGACAATTGCAACTACTCGGTTAGCAGACACAATGTTACCAAAGCCGATGTTGATTAATTGAATCTCCATAAAAAACTCACGCCAAAGGCGGTTTGAGAAGCTCGAAATAAACTTATTTCTATGTTATCGCCAAAAAACGGGAGTTACAACGCTTAAATTCAAGCCAGCCTTTGTTTTTAAATAATGTCTGCTTTTTTTCGCTGTTTATTGGCTAAACTTGCTGAAAATCTTCCCAAAGGCATAGGCGCAATTACACTGATACAAGCTAGTTGGATGATGTACATTTATTTTGTTTGAAACAAGTATCTAGCTCGAAAATTCATTGAGAGCAAAATCAAATGTTTGCAGAAGTAGAGAGAAGGGAAAGGAGTAATAAAAAGCTCTTTCCCTATCTTGCAAAAGCGAGTTTTAGTGCTTTTGTTTGTATGCAATAAACTCTGCTCTCTCTGCTAAAAGGCTACAGTGTAAACACAAGAATTACCGCAGCTATATCTTTTAAATCTCGTACTGCGTTTTCATCCCGCCTCGGAATGAATTCCGAGTTTCATCGCTGAAGTCCACTCAGGGTGGACCAAATTAGGACTGACGCAAAATATCTCTCAAACTCTCATTTCTCCATGTCGTCGCCAGTTGCTTCTCCTGTGGTTGCTGCTGGGCGTAGCTTGCTTCCCCGCAGGGGTAGAAGGGCTTTTCTGCGGTAGCATTCGGCAAGCCGCTACGAGTCTACGTTATTTCGTTATCCCGTAACTTGTGCGTAAGTCCTATAAACGATCGATTCAGTCCACTTGAGTGGACTTTGGCTATCAGCTCATAACTTCAGTTCTGGGCGGGATTATTGTCCACCATTCACAGCACGCATCCGTCGGACACTTCCAGCTTGGCAATCGCGTAACCAAGTATTCACTGCTTGGGCAACAGTGCCATTACTGCTATCGCGTGGCGGGGATAATGGCTGCTGTGCTGAATTGGAACCAGTTTGAGAAAACATCGTCACTAAATGCCAACCAGTTGTAGTTTTAGTCAACAACAGCCAGTGGAATTCCTGCAATTCGATCGCTTTCTTTCCTATGTACTGCCGCTCCAAGGTAGTAAAGAAAACTTGCTCAACTCCTGATGCAGAGCTTTTAGACGCATCTGCACTATATTCTTCAAGGTTAAGTGGCAAAGGAGTAAACTCAGGTCTTCCTGCCACTAACATATAACCGTAAATATCACTACTTCTGCTGAGGCGACGGGCGCGTTGACTAGCGCGATTAGTATAACTAGGTAAATCTTGGAGTAGCTGTATAGTTAATGTTTCTAAACTTTGCTCAGAACAGAGAGACTTCGCCCCATGGTTGATATTTTCCCTTTCTGCTAGCGCCGATGAGTTAGGGGTGAGGTTTTTCGAGAACGCTGGGTAAGTAAGACTATTTGATACTAAAACCCAAAAGCCACAAGCGACAAGCCAACTATAATTTTTCTTCTTGAGCGAAGAGGCAAGATTTTTCTCCCCTACACCCTGCACTCTGTCTCCCAGTTTCTCACTGACTCTTAGCTTCATGCCACTGTGGTTAACTCCTCAGAAATCCTTTTCCAGGCTAACTCTGGCTCAGTAGCAGTAGTAATGGGACGGCCAATTACTAAATAATCTGCACCAGCTTTCATGGCTTGTGCTGGAGTGAGCGATCGCTTTTGATCTGCATTATCTGCCCAAGTTGGTCTAACGCCGGGACAAACTAGCAAAAAGCGATCTCCACAAGTCTCTCGTAGCTGTGCCACTTCTTGAGGCGAACAAACTACCCCATCCAAACCACATTCTTGAGCCAGCAGGGCCATTTCTAGAGCATATTCTGGCAATTCCAGAGGTATTTTTAAATCAAACGCCAACTGCCTAGCAGAAATGCTCGTCAGCAGGGTAATAGCAATTAACTTTGGTGGTTGTACACCTGCTTTTACAGCCCCTTCGTGTGCCGCCTCAATTGCGGCTTTCAGGGCATCTCTACCACAGGTAGCATGAATCGTCAGCAAATCCACTCCGTATCTAGCTGCACTCCGGCAAGCACCAGCAACGGTGTTGGGGATATCATCAAACTTTAAATCTAAGAAAATGCGCTTTTCCTTAGACTTTAGGACTTCCAGAATTTTGGGGCCAGTGCTGGTAAACAACTCTAAGCCGACTTTCCAAAAACCGACTTGCGGGAGTTGATCTATAAGAGCGATCGCACTTTGTTCATCTGGCACATCCAATGCCACAATAACTCGTTGTTCTGCCTGTCCACCATTCCCCATTCCCTACTCTCCATTCCCCATTTAAGGTACTAGACGCACAAACTTATTTTTCCCAACTTGTAAAACCTTACCTTGTAACTGGGCAGAATCAGCAAAAGTAGTATCAACATCGGTAATCCGATCGCCATCTATACGCACCCCACCTTCTTGAATTTTCCGCTTACCTTCCCCTGTACTTTTGCATAAGCCAGTGACATTGAGAATATAGGCTAATTTAGCGGGATGCGATATCTCAGCTAGAGAAAATTCGGGAACTGCACCTTCCTTTCCGCCGCTTTGGGCTGCTTCTTTGGCTTCTTGGGCGGCTGTTTCGCCGTGGTACTGTTTGACGACTTCCCATGCGAGGAGTGTTTGGCGATCGCGGGGATTTTCTGGCAGATTATCCAAAGGTAAATCCGTCAGCAGTTCAAAATACTGTTCCAACAGATTATCTGGAACCCCTTGCAACTTCTGATATTTTTGCCCCGGATGTTCCGACAACCCAATATAATTACCTAAAGACTTGGACATTTTTTGCACCCCATCCGTGCCAATCAAAATTGGCAGCAGCATCCCAAACTGGGGCTTTTGACCAAAATGGCGCTGCAAATCTCTGCCCACAGCGATGTTAAATTTCTGATCGGTCCCTCCTAATTCCACATCTGCTTCCACGGCAACGGAATCGAAACCTTGCATTAACGGGTATAGGAACTCATGGATAAAAATCGGATTCTCTTTTTTATAGCGATCGGCAAATCCTTCCTTAGCCAACATCTGCCCCACCGTCATCGTAGAAAGTAACTCCAAAATTTTCTCCAAGTTAAGC
This sequence comes from Nostoc punctiforme PCC 73102, assembly GCF_000020025.1. Classification (GTDB taxonomy): domain Bacteria; phylum Cyanobacteriota; class Cyanobacteriia; order Cyanobacteriales; family Nostocaceae; genus Nostoc; species Nostoc punctiforme. The sequence continues at coordinate 4,880,788 of NC_010628.1, forward strand.
CCAGAGAGCCATTCGGAGTTATAGCGCACCTCTAACCTTCCTGGTGTGTCAAAATCCAAGATAGGACGTACTTGATCGAGATAAGTCTGGGCATTTTGGGCGACATCTGCTTCTGTAAGCTGGCGGCGCACCTCAGATTTACCAGTCGGATCGCCAATGCGTGCTGTAAAATCGCCAATAATTAGAACTGCTATATGGCCTGCATCTTGAAACGCTCGCAGTTTTCGTACTGGTATGCTATGACCTAAATGAATATCAGTACCAGTCGGGTCAATCCCCAACTTGATCCTCAAAGGTTTATTTGTAGTTGTCAAAAGCTTTTCTAGACTTTCACTGTTAACATCAACTGGTTGTGGAAAAACTTCTACAACACCACGACGCAGCCAAGCAAAATCTTGCGTCATACTAGAAAATCCACTGTTAGCTATGTTTTGCACACTAGAAGTTAAGTTGGTTATAAACACTTGCAATTTATCCACTTTCTCATCTGCCAAACTACTATAATTGCAAAAAATTAACCGCCTTGCTTCGTCCAATCAATTACAGTTAAATTTATAAGTGAGGAAGTGAAATCGCCGTGTCGTCTTCTAGGACTTTTGAAGATAAACAGCCACAACGTCGGGCTTCATCAGGTTTTGAGTTTTTGAAAGGAGTTGGTCAGGTAACTGGCGGCACTCTGCTCTCAATTACCATGTTGGCAAGTTCCATTGTAGCCGGAGGACTGGTTGGTTTAGCCATTAGTTTCCGTAATTTGCCAGATGTAAGACAGCTACGTAACTTCTTTCCCTCAGAAACAACTTACATCTATGACGTTAAGGGTAAACTTTTAACGAGTATCCACGGGGAAGCCAACCGGGAAGTCGTACCCCTGGATAGAATTTCTCCGAACTTAAAACGGGCGGTATTAGCAAGTGAAGATAGTCACTTCTACGATCACCACGGTATTAACCCGACTGGTGTTGGCCGGGCTATAGTAGTTAACGCTGTAGCAGGTGGAGTCAAAGAGGGTGGCTCCACTGTTACTATGCAATTGGTAAAAAACCTGTTTTTGTCTCAAAAGCGTGCCTTTACCCGCAAGTTAGCGGAGGCCGTGCTGGCAATCAGGTTAGAGCAAATTCTCACCAAAGACCAAATTTTAGAAATGTACCTCAATCAAGTTTATTGGGGTCATAACAATTATGGTGTACAAACGGCAGCCCGTAGTTACTTTAATAAGTCATCAGAATATTTAAGCTTGGGTGAGTCAGCAATGATGGCGGGTTTGATCCAAGCACCAGAAGAATTCAGCCCCTTTGTGAGCATGAAGCTGGCAAAACAGAAACAAAAAGAAGTGCTGGGGCGGATGCTGGAATTAAACTGGATCAACCAGTCTGAGTATGACGATGCCCTCAAGCAGGAAATAAAACTTGGTAGAATCAAATCTTTTCAAGGTAGTGCCCTACCTTATGTAACCAACACCGTAGCGCAGGAATTGGCTAAGAAGTTTGGGCGTGAGACACTACTCAAGGGTGGGATGCGAGTGCAAACTACAGTTGATGCCAAATTCCAAATAATGGCAGAGGAAACTGTCACTAAGTGGCATAAAAAACTTTTAGATCAGGGATTATCTAAGAACCAAATGGCTCTGGTGTCAATTGATCCGCGCACACATTTTATCAAAGCACTAGTGGGCGGTATAGATCCAAAGACCAGTGAATTCAATCGTGCAACTCAATCTCAACGCCAGCCAGGTTCTTCTTTTAAACCCTTTGTATACTATACAGCTTTCGCTACTGGTAAATATACGCCAGACTCAACAGTAGATGATTCTCCAGTCAGCTATCGCGATGGTAACGGTTGGTACTTTCCCAGAAATTATGATGGGAGTTTTAGGGGATCGATGCCGATTCGCACAGCTTTAGCCCAGTCACGTAACATTCCCGTGATCAAGATTGGCAAGGCTGTGGGGATGAATCGAGTGATCGAAACTTGTCGTACCTTGGGTATTATGAGTCCGATGGAACCTGTTACTTCCTTGCCTCTTGGTGCAATTGGCGTTACACCTCTGGAAATGGCAAGTGCTTATGCAACTTTTGCTAATTATGGTTGGCAGTCACCACCAACTGTAATTGCCCGTGTCACTGATAGTAGTGGTAACGTATTGCTAGACAACACTCCCAAACCACAGCTAGTTCTCGATCCTTGGGCATCAGCAGCAATTCTTGATGTGATGCGATCCGTAATTTCTGAAGGTACTGGTAAAGGTGCTGCTATCGGTCGTCCAGCTGCGGGTAAGACGGGAACAACATCATCCGAAAAAGATATTTGGTTTGTTGGTACTGTGCCACAGTTAACAACTGCGGTTTGGGTAGGCAGAGACGACAACAGACAACTAGCTGACCATGCAACAGGTGGTGTTATGGTCGCTCCCATCTGGAAAGATTTTATGGAGAAGGCGCTTAAGAACACACCAGTAGAAAACTTCAAGCCACCTTCCCAGTTTTCTCGCCCCAAGTCACAATAATTTTGAATTTTAGATTTTGGATTTTGAATTTTGGATTGGCAATTAATCCAAAATCTAAAATTAACTAAGCCTGTTTTTCTAGCTCGGCTTTCATCCGTTCTAAAGTCAGGTGCATTTGGTCAAACATTTGTTGCGGGGTGACACCGAATTGACCTAATTGCGTTTTCAGCTGTTCTACAGTCATTTGTGCCATAAAATCTTCTGATAGCTCGAAGCGCTTCATAAAGATGCGATACCGATCCATCATGGCTTCCATTTGCTCAATAAACAGCTTTTTGCCATCGCGGTCAAACTTGCCGTAGTTGTTACCAAGCTTGATTAGCGCTTGATAATCTTCAAAAAGTTGTTTTGCTTCTTGCTGAACTATCTCAGAATCGAAGAATCCCATATTGCTTATATTAAACTGAGCGCCCAGACTCAGTAGCTTAATAGTTTTACTTCTATTTATTATTTTAGTTTAGGTGAGTAATCTAGTGACGAAGCTTCGGTTTTAGTACGGTTTGTTACCGAAATTTCAACACTTGACTTGAGATCCTTTTCGCTGTGTAAACCGACTTAATAAAGCCGCAATACTCACAGCTTTAGCCATTGATTTAGGATTGGTGTTTTCACCTAGTTTAATTTTCAGTTCGGGAGCGTATTTTAAGGCTAGTGAATTTTGCGGGTTAAGTTTTAATGCTTGACAGATGTAAACCCTAGCCATCCCCATAAATTTCTGTTTGAGATGTACCAAACCTAATAAGGCATAATAATCGCTGTTATTTGGCTCTAACTTGATAGCATCGCGCAGTTCTTGAACGGCTATGACCCATTTTCCTAGCCTGACATACTCAATAGCTCGCTGGTAGTGACGTTGAGCGTAGTTTGTCAAAACTGGTTTAACATCAGTTAATGTCAATTCAACTGGGTTAACTTCTACTTCAGGGATTATGGCAACAGCTTTTTGTGGTAAGAAGAGGTCTGGTTTATGCAACCGTAGGTATACTAAATTCAGTATAGTAATTTGTTGCGTCACCTGATAAAACTGATCTAGTGATTTGTATTGGGCTTCTGCATAACAGGCGATCGCTTCTTCGTAAAACAATTCTGCTTCAGGTGTAGACATTTTCATAATTTCCTGAGCTATGGCACTTTGAGAAGACAAAGGCTTCTGCTCTGAAACTCTTGCATCCGATCGCAGCATAGCGATCGCAATCAAGCGCTTCTGTCGATGTTTCAGTTGTTGATAAGCTGGGTTGATTAAATGGCTAAATATTGCCGTTGCTAATTTTTGGTCTGGATTGCAGTTTTTAGCATGGCGATCGGGATGTAGCAGCTTCGCTAAAGTGTGATAGCGTTTGAAAATCTGGCGATCGTCAGCAATTACAGAAATTCCTAGCACAGCGTAAGGATCACAAAGCTTTTCAACCCATCCTGGCGGTAGTAAGGTCTGTGACATAGTAGTAATAAAGCTGTTAAAAACTTAAAATTAGCATCAAAGCTCAATGCACAGTCATGTGAAACTTACTCAAATTTCTTCAAATACTAAACTGTGTAGGAACTTTCGAAAGTCTGGAGAGCAAGCCAGGGTAGTTGACTGTTTGATTGTAGGAACTGTGGTATTGGTAGATTTATTAGAAATATGTTGACTAAGCGCAAAAGTAGAAGCGTTGCTGCTGTTTTAGCTTTTTCTGGCACGCTGACAATTTCAGGATTACATAAATTCTATCTGGGACAGCCTCTGTGGGGTGTTTTGTATGTATTACTTTCTTGGACACCTATCCCCAAGGTAGCTAGTGCTATTGAGGGAGTTTGGTATTTAGCCCAAGACGAAGAAGCTTTTGATCGTAATTTTAATCTAGGCAAGTCAGCGACAAGGAACTCACAAAAGGTAAGTAATCAGGTAGGAGCGATGGCTGACGCAATGCGAGAATTAGATGCTTTGCGTCAGGATGGACTGATTTCAGAGTATGAGTTTGAGCAAAAGCGCCGCCAATTGCTAGACCAGATTTCTTGAGGTAAGCGACAATCATGAATAACTGGCTACCTTTGAACCCCAGGTTGCAAAAACTCCGCGCCAAGCTCCTCAACGATCCCTACTATCGCCTACAATCTGGGGAAGAAATTCAGATAGCGGCCAAATTAGGTATTCGCATTGATGCTAATCAAGCCACTGTAGACGATTGGTTACGCCTACCAGGTTTGTCAATTCACCAAGCGCGATCGCTTGTAGAACTTTCCCATTCTGGTGTTAAATTTTACTGTATTGAAGACATTGCTGCGGCTTTGGCTATACCAGCGCCGCGTCTGGAGCCATTAAAGCCTCTGCTGAATTTTATTTACTATGACCACGAATCTTTAGAAAGTGCTACGCATTTAGTCAATCCGAATACAGCAACAGTCGAAAAGTTAGCACAAATTCCATTTATAGATTTATCTTTAGCCCAAGCAGTGGTTCAAAATCGGCAATCCTCCGGGCCTTACCGTAACCTAGCTGATTTCCAACGACGGCTGGATTTATCCGGTGATGCGATCGCTCAACTGATGTATTATTTAAGGTTTTAAGTTAGAAGTTATTTTAAAACTTCTAACTCTGCTAATTTTAGATTTTGAGTCGAACCTTTGGTGCGCTTACAGCGCAACTTGGATTGAAAGAAAAATCCAAAATCCAAAATCCAAAATTGATTAAATGAACCCAATGCGATCGAGAGGCCAAAAACGAAACGTTGCCCGACCAATGACATTTTCTCTGGGTAAAAAGCCCCAATAGCGAGAGTCATTACTATCATTGCGGTTATCTCCCATGACAAAAAATTCGTCTTCTGGGACTTTCACTGCTTGATATGGCTGATTTGGTGGTTCAGCGATGTAGTCTTCTGTTAAGGGTTGACCGTTGAGATAGACTTTACCAGAATCAACACTAATTACCTCACCAGGCTGGCCAATAACCCGCTTGATGAAAGCTTGGTCTTTAGGATATCCCCGACGTTGTAGTTCTGCGGGTGGCTGAAAAACAATAATATCCCCAGTTATGGGAGGGTGAAAATGGTAGGATATTTTTTCAACTACCAAGCGATCGCCAGTATGTAAGGTTGGCAGCATCGAATCCGAAGGGATATAGCGGGGTTCGGCGATAAAAGTTCTGATCAAAAATGCTAAACATAATGCGATCGCAATTAAAATCAGATTTTCTTGCCAACTACGCAATACTTTTGACGACGCACGTTCTTCTTTTGCATCACTTTCGTGAGGAATCATAAAAATTTGTAGCCAGTTTCAGAAGTGGGACAAATACCTTGATTATTTTGACTCAAAAGGTATACTAATAAACAATCTAAGTTATGCATAAATCTATACTTATATTAAATGATACAGTTATTAATCTACCGAACATAAGTAAAAATGCTGTAATAAACGATCGCCCCTTTAAGGCAATATAAGCTAATGATTAAGATTCCTCGATAATCTAAGAATTCTAATTCTAATTGCTGCAATTATAAGGCAAGTTATTAGATAACTTTCAGTTTTGCTTCCTTGTGCTAAAAAAGCTAGTTACCAATTGATAGAGCTATACAGCCAGTCGGTTTTTTATTTGAGCAGAAAATTGGTCGTTAAATAGCAAAACAGCTTTCGACATATCTGACAGTATGCGCTTCACTTCAGTGAAAAAAGGCCGAAGGTCAGTCTTAGTAAAGGTTGAGTTGAAATAAAATATATTTTGATATGTATTATTAAGTGATATTACATAAAATAGACTGCTATTAAAATGTAACTTTAAACACAAAATGGCAACCGAAATAAATGATGCCAGTAAAAAATATTACATTTCAATGTAGAATTAAATAGTTTAATAGCATAGATGTCATATAGCACAGATATTTGATTTTTTAAAAAGCTCAGTACAACTGACAAATTTTTCTTTCCTATTGACCATTGCCTATCTATGCAGGTAAATATGGCTAGGCAACGCTGCGCGAACAGAAATCGAAGCAAATTCCTAATATTATGATGATTTTAACAACTTAGTCTATGTATATGCAATTTTTTCCGTAATTCCACGGTGACAGTACATATTAAAGTGTACTATTAATAAGATATAAATCTCCATCGTTATCGAGAAAAAAATTAAGCGACAAAAGTAACTAGCAATTTAGTTTAAAGTATCAGCATTAAAAATATAATTAAACTGCCGATAAAAATATTTTTGCTAGATTGATCAAAAGTATCTAGATTAACGAATAAGTGCCCCTTGGCAATGAGAAACTATATTGAATCAATTTTCGTCTGAGCTATTTCATAGAAAGTACAAGGTAATATTCTGTCAGTTGAAAATTTAACTTTTTCTTAAAAAGGAAGCAATAGCAGCAGGCAGTAGAATATATCTTATCAAGAATAGACCTAACAGTTTACTAGACTCTTTTTTGAAAGATACCCCGCCCCTTGTAAGTAGTTTTGTATGTTAATCAAATAATTCACTAAGTTGTATAGTTTACAACTATACTGTCAGAATGTCTGAAGATTACAACTTCAGCTCGCAAAACTGCAAACTGCATACGTGACAGTCTAGCTCATCTTATTTGTAAAGCTATAAAACTTGAAATGATAATACTGCCTTCGCTGTGAAGCGAAAGACAGAAACTAATTCAGGACTCCTATTAAGAGGATTTTAGGGTGTGGCTAATTATCTAATTGTACTCTTTCTTAGAGCTAGAGGTAAGAATGTGGAAATGCAGACCTTGCCTTTTATGAATGGGTTGGCATTAAACAGTACCAAGTATTGTGTAAGTACTCATTCAAATCTTAAGTATGTAGGTTCAGTTAAAGCCGTATAGTCTATTGTGAACCTCCGTTAGCCCCAATTCCAATTTTCAAAATTACCAGAAAGTAACTGGTATTTAAGATATCTAAAAAAATGTGCTATAACGTACCGTCATAACTGTGGCTGATGGTTCGATCTTTGAAGGAGCTATGAGGTGGAAAACAATAAGTCGTTTCTGTGGCCAGAAGGAATATTAATTGCACTGCTTGCTTTAGGTGGTGTTTTTAGCCTTGCTTTCATGATGCTTCTCAGACCAAATACCTCAGAGGCTCAGAGTAGACAAAATATAGATGTCAAGGATGTGGCTGCAAATGTAGGAACTCAGCAGCGGATTGAGAAATTAAAGGCGGCGATGTTTACAAGTTGGCAGCAAGAAGCACAAACAAAAGGGCTATCCTACGCTGTGCCATCACGTTTTCAAGGGGCAATAATTGAAGAGGCAAAACTAACTCAGGGTGAAAAAGTGATTGCTCTCACCTTTGATGATGGTCCTTGGCCTGACACTACAGAGCAAGTGCTAGATATTCTGAAATCAAATAATATCAAAGGAACGTTTTTTGTTGTTGGGCAAAACCTAAAAAATTATCCAGAAATAGGAAAGAAAATTGTAACTGAAGGTCATGTCATTGCTAACCATACTTGGCATCACTGGTATCACTTTTTTAATCAACAAGCAGCAGCTTTTGAAATTGATCGCACAACAGACCTAATCTATCAAATCACAGGCGCTAAAACAAATCTCTTCCGACCACCTGGTGGTAATCTGCACAATGGATTGTCTGCTTATGCTAAAGGACAGAAGTATGCTGTAATCATGTGGTCGGCTGACTCAACAGACTACAAATTACCGACTGTACCAAAGTTGATAAATAACGTAATTAAAGATTCAAAACCTGGTGGTATTGTGCTGATGCATGATGGTGGTGGGAACCGTTCTCGAACTGTACAAGCTTTACCAGAAATTATTAGCAACTTTAGAAAGCAAGGCTATCGCTTTGTGACTATTCCAGAACTTTTAGAAATAGAAGATAAAGGTCAAAAGTTGCTTGCTAATAAAAAGCAATAATTATGGTTAATTGGTCAATAATAATTGGCTAAAAACTAAAATTATATTTTTTGTTTAAAATACATTATTTTTGAATTAGGTAATAAAAATTCCCCTTATAAGGGGAATTTTTATTATATCTCTACTCTATTCTCAGAAGTAAGTTCAGGTGGCTGCCTTAGCAATCCAAAGAGATTTTTGCTGAAGTTATTAATGACTAGTTACTAAACTCAACTCAGTTATTTTTTCAGGATTAGCTTCGGGACTATCAGCTTCAGAAGGTGGAACCAACTGCCAGAACTTCGGCAAAAATTCTTGCCAGTTTTGCAGAATTTTCTTTGCCTTTAGTGAACCAGTGCGTTCCGCATGAGTTTGGATTAACTCTTGCAGTTGTTTTGCACCTACTTCCGTAATCACCCGTTGGATTTTGACTATTTCCGGGTTGACTAACTCACGAAATGAGTCATCTTCATCTAAGAAGTATGCTAGTCCGCCAGTCATTCCAGCAGCGACGTTGCGTCCTACTTTACCGAGGACGACAATCACACCACCAGTCATGTATTCACAGCAGTGATCCCCAGCGCCTTCAATCACTGCGATGCCTTTGGAGTTTCTTACAGCAAAGCGTTCTCCTGCTTGTCCATTGGCAAATAACATGCCACCAGTAGCACCATAGAGGCACGTATTACCAACTATGACATTTTGTGATGCATTATAGGTAGCATCAGTTGGAGGTTTGATGATGATTTCACCACCATGCATCCCTTTACCTACGTAGTCGTTTGCTTCTCCTTCTAAGGACAAACTTATGCCGGGGAGGTTGAACGCACCAAAGCTTTGCCCAACACTACCTGTGAACTTGAGATTAATTTGTCCATCAAAGCCACTGTCACCATATTGAGAAGCGATCGCTCCCGCTAATCTTGTACCCACTGTTCTGTCAGTATTGACAATAGGGTAAGTTTTTTTGACAGAGGACTGATCCCTAATGGCAGCCTGAATGTCGGGATCGGCAAGGAACTTGTCATCCAAAACCACGCCGTTGCTGTGGACTTCTTCATGCAATAACCAGCTACGATTATCTCTGGTATCTGGCAGCTTAAGTAAACAATCAAGATTTAGCGATCGCGTTTTGGTAAGTTTTGCCTCTGGGCGCAGTTTCAACAAATCTGCACGTCCAATGATTTCTGACAAAGAACGGTAGCCAAGTCGTGCTAACAAACTACGCACTTCTTCGGCGATGAAGTAGAAGAAGTTGACAACCTGTTCCGGTATTCCGGTAAACCGCTTGCGGAGTTCTTCTTTCTGGGAAGCGACACCCACGGGGCAATTATTCGTGTGGCAGATACGCGCCATAATACAGCCTTCAGCAATCATGGCGATGGAGCCGAAACCAAATTCTTCAGCACCCATCAATGCACCTATTACCACATCCCAACCACTCTTAAGTCCGCCATCTACACGTAAAATCACGCGATCGCGCAAACTATTTTCCATCAAAACCCGATGCACTTCACTTAAACCCAATTCCCACGGCGAACCAGCGTGTTTAATCGAACTAAGCGGCGATGCACCTGTACCACCATCATGTCCAGAAACCTGAATGATATCAGCGTTTGCCTTAGCCACACCAGCCGCGATCGTACCAATGCCAACTTCTGAAACTAGCTTCACCGACACCTTTGCTTTGGGATTAATTTGGTGCAGATCGAAAATCAGTTGTGCTAGGTCTTCAATTGAATAGATATCATGATGTGGTGGCGGCGAAATCAGTGTCACACCTGGCTTCGAGCGCCTTAACATCGCAATATATTGGCTCACCTTTGGCCCTGGAAGTTGTCCACCTTCTCCAGGCTTGGCACCTTGAGCAATTTTAATTTCAATTTGTTTGGCGTTGACTAGGTACTCTGGCGTGACACCAAAGCGTCCTGACGCAACTTGCTTAATGGCACTAAAGGCTTTATCGCCATTCCGCAATCCTTTTAAATGAGGTAGGGTTGGCGAGTTACCAGACTCGTCTACATCATCTAGAACTTTATAGCGCACTGGGTCTTCGCCACCTTCCCCAGAGTTAGATTTACCACCGATGCGATTCATGGCGATCGCTAAAGTTTCATGGGCTTCTCTTGACAAAGCGCCTAAAGACATGCCACCGGTACAGAAACGTTTGACAATCTCAGCTACCGACTCTACTTCTTCTATAGAAATTGGGGTACGCTCGCCTTGGAAATCTAGCAGGTCTCGCAATGCCGTTACTGGTCTGCCTTGGAGGTGTTTTTTGTAAACTTCGTAGTGGTCATAGTTTTTGCCATCTAGAGCTTTATGCAGCGCCTTGACCATTTCGGGGCTATTCATGTGGTACTCGCCGCCAGGACGATACTGTACAAACCCCAGGTTTTCTAACTTCTTGGTCGTTAGTTCTGGGAAAGCCTTGACATGGAAGGAAAGTACTTCATCAGCGAGTTCGCTAACACTCAAACCACCAATGCGGGAAGTCGTACCACGAAATCCTAGTTCGATTAAATCTTTACCGATGCCAATAGCTTCAAAGATTTGGGCTGCTTGATAGCTGGAGAGCAGAGAAATTCCCATCTTGGAGAGAATTTTGAGCAAACCTGACTCTACTGCTTTGCGATAGTTTCCTAAAGCTTGTTCTACGGTAAGGGTGGGAATTTTTTGCACCCCCATTAACTTTTGGGTTCTGGGATCAATGCACCAATCACGCACCGTATCCAAAGCCATATACGGGCAGACTGCACCAGCACCATAGCCAATAAGACAAGCAAAGTGATGAGTACTCCAGCATTGGGCAGTATTGACAATCAGGGATGTTTTCATCCGCAACCCTTCCCGAATCAGGTGATGATGTACAGCACCGACTGCTAACAGGGGAGGGATGTAGGTATATTCTGTGGTAATACCGTCATTTTCCTTATCGCTTAATATTAAAATCTTTGCACCTGCCCGGACTGATTCAGCTGCTTGTGCTTGTAAAGATTCGACTGCGGCTTTCAATCCTTCAGGGCCGTTGGCGATCGCAAATAGGGTTGACAACTCGGCTGTGGCAAATCCCGACAGCTTAATCGCCTCTAATTCACCATCCGTTAATACTGGCGATTCAAGTTTCAATCTCCGAGCATATTCTGGCTTGGGTTCTAATAAGTTACCTCGTTCACCCAATTCGACTTTCAAAGACATCACCAGCTTTTCCCGCAGGGGATCAATTGCCGGGTTCGTCACCTGAGCAAAGCGCTGTTTGAAGTAGTCATAAAGCAGGTGAGACTTTGTTGACAGCACTGCTAAAGGAATATCATCCCCCATACAGAAAGTCGGTTCTGAACCTGCGATCGCCATTGGTTGAATCACCATTTCAACATCTTCTGTGGTGTAGCCAAAGGCGGTTTGAAGTTGAAGCAAGGTTTGCTTGTCAATAGTCAATTGTCCTGAGTCATTTGTCATTTGTCCTTTGCCATTGCCATTTACTAATGACGGATGACTAATGACTAATGACTTTAATTCTTGACGATACTGTTGCAGCCATTCTCCATAAGGGTGCTGCTTGGCAATGCGCTGCTTAATCTCCCAATTCTTCAGCACTTCATGGTTGACTAAATCCACGGCAATCATTTGCCCAGGGCCGAGTCTACCTTTCTCGACAATATCGGCTTCTGGAAAGTCCACTACACCAGCTTCGGAAGCTACAACAATGTAGTCATCTTTGGTGATTAGGTAACGAGCTGGTCTTAAGCCATTACGATCTAACGTTGCACCAACTTTTTTGCCATCGCTGAATACTAAAAGTGCTGGCCCGTCCCATGCTTCTTGCAAACCACTGTAATATTCGTAGAAATCAACAATTTCTGGAGATTCATGCAAAGAAGGCTGATTTTGGTAAGCTTCTGGAACCATAATCATTAAAGCTTCCAAGGGAGTACGTCCAGAACACACCAGTAATTCCAGTACGTTATCTAGGGTAGCTGAGTCGCTGTTATCAATATGAACTAATGGTTTGAGTTCCTTAATGCGATCGCCCCATACAGGATGATTCAGGCTAGCTTCTCGTGCCATCATCCAGTTGATGTTACCCAATAAGGTATTAATTTCGCCGTTGTGACCCAAAAGCCGCATCGGTTGAGCTAGTGGCCACTTGGGCATCGTGTTGGTACTAAAGCGGCGATGATAGACAGCAAAGGCGCTTTTGTAAACCGGATTTTTTAAATCTTGATAAAATTCTCCCAATACGGCAGAACGTACCATGCCTTTGTAGACAATTGTCCGGCTTGACAAAGAGCAGATATAAAATTCTTCTGAGATATTGGTTGCAACTTTACTAATTCGGCGGCGGGTAATGTACAACTGTCGTTCCAATTCATCGCTGCTTTTGTCAACAGAAGCTAACAAAACTTGTTCAATCTGGGGTTGATTTTCTCTTGCTTGTACACCCAATAAATCAGATTGCACTGGCACTACTCGCCAACCCAGTACAATTAATTTTTCTTCAGTAGCTACTTGCTCAACTGCCGCCCTAGCTTTTTGTGCTGCTTCCTGGTCTTGTGGGAGAAATATCATCCCCACAGCTATATTATTGGTGGATGGAAATTCCTTCCCTCTTTGGGCAAAGTCTTGTTGGAACAAATCCCAAGGGATAGCTGTCAATACTCCAGCCCCATCACCAGAGTCTCGATCGGCGCTACAACCTCCCCGATGTTCTAAGCAGGTTAGAGCAGCTAAGGCTTTTTCGACAATTTCGTGGCTGGTATGATTTTGACGATGAGCAATAAAACCGACACCACAGGCATCTCGTTCTTCTACTAACCACTTTTGCCCCTGATAGGTATCTCTTGAGTTGATATTTGCTGTGATTTTCTGCTCTTGATTCATCGGTTGATTATTCATACCCTGTTCCTGAAGTATTGAGTTACCAATTTTGCCACTACTTACGGGAAAAATTTCTAAATTCCACGATGGAGAAATATATAAGCACCGAAATTTAGGGAAAAAAAATTTTAACTTCGGTTTTACTTTCTTCGTTTACCCGTGTTAAAATAGTTGCGTATTTTTTATGTATTTATGCGGTGTCAGACAATTTACCTCCGCCAAGACATGATTATTGTCCTGACAGTTTCTTTTTTATATTCTGAAGCTAAGTATTTTTTCAATTCCCTTTTTCCAGATGCACGGTAGCTATCTACAGAGCCTATTTCGGCTCACCTGAAATCAAACTCAATGCTGTCTTATGTTTTAAAGCAAAACTCATCCCGATCCGGCAATAAAATCAGCGTATTACAATATATACCCATTTGACAATTCCCAAATATTGTTGTTGTCTGGAGTTTTGCTGCTTACCAGTTGCTACATATTACTATTAACTAGACCTCACTGAAGTAGCAACGTTCAGTCAGGATTGACTATCTTAATCCAGTTTTGATAACCAAGACTACCGTGTATAGTGTGGTTAGGATTAGTGCCAGTTAAAACACTTCTTTGCAGTGGCTTTAGCATCTAAATTTATTCTTGTCTTAAAAAGACAATTATCCAACATATATATTAGCATCTTTTTTAATAAATAAAGTCATGTTTTTTTAATATTTTCAAATAATTAGTTAGTTTATACCTTGGGGTGATAGTTTTCAAAAGTACCTAGTAAATTATGGTAAAAATGCCGAGTTGTTACCAATCAGGGATTAGCGAACGCAGATTCTTCCGGGTTACTGTGTCACCAATACTTTTAACATTACTGTGTTTAACGACTACTGGTGCTACCAACGCCCAAGAGTTGCCAAAAAACAGCAAACTACTGATCTCCCAGTTATCTGCACCTCCTTTAAAAGGGATGGTATCCTCTGGGAATCAAATTTCCCTCAATGGTCGTACTTTACCAGGAACTTGGTTACAACAATCTGGAAAAGCTGGTCAGGTGACAACTCACATCAGTGATGGGCCATTCAGGCAATTAATTGGAGTAACTTTCTTAAACAGTAATAGTTCAGCGAAGCAACCAATACAGTGGTTTTCGACGGCGACAACGCCACTGGTGTTAGCCACCAGGCTAGTAGGAGCATATCGCTATCTGGATATCACTAATTTTGCTCAAGCATCTGGATGGCAAATCCAAACCAATGGCAACATTTTGGTGATTGTTACTCCAAAGGCACAAATTACGAATATTGTTCAGAGCCAGGAACCTCCAGAGGCAAGTGCCCCTTTGCAACAAACTCGCATACTTGTAAATTTAGATCGGCCGACTCCCTGGCAAGTTGCACAAGGATCAGCGATCGCAAAACCGCAAACTCCATCTTCCGATCCAGACACACCTACCCCAAAACCCACTACACCGCCAAATCGAGAGTGGACAATTACCCTGGATGGAATAGCCGATCCAGTTTTGATAGAACGCTATACTCCCCAGCCACCAGCAGCAGCACCAACATTGCTACCAAACCTGCTCAAACAATTATTACCAGTTACACCAACACAACCAATACCACCAGCCCCTGAACCACTTATTCGACAAGTGCAGGTGGTGAAAAACCAAACGATTATTAGTCTGAGCGTTCCCTTTGGTCTATCGCCTCAAGTTAAGACTGTCGCTAACCCCAATCGCCTGATTATCAATATTCGACCCGATCCTCTAGAAGAACGAGATATTACTTGGGCCCCAGGATTACGCTGGCGACAGCATTATGTCAACTTAGGCACAGAACGTTTTCCGGTGGTTTGGTTAGAAGTTAATCCCCGTAAATTTGGGCTAACGTTAA
This sequence comes from Nostoc punctiforme PCC 73102, assembly GCF_000020025.1. Taxonomy (GTDB): domain Bacteria; phylum Cyanobacteriota; class Cyanobacteriia; order Cyanobacteriales; family Nostocaceae; genus Nostoc; species Nostoc punctiforme. The sequence continues at coordinate 4,895,892 of NC_010628.1, forward strand.
AACCTATGTGGGCTAGTCCTGATGGCCTTGGGGGTACTGCTCCCTTAATTCAAACAGCACAACGTTACTTAGCAGTAGCTGGAATTAACGGTGGTTATTTTAACCGCAATAATAGATTACCATTGGGTGCGATTCGTCGGGATAGTCAGTGGTTATCAGGCCCCATTCTTAACCGGGGTGCGATCGCTTGGAATGATTCAGGCCAATTTTACTTCGGTCGTCTCACCTTAGAAGAAACTTTAATTACTGCAAATAACCAGCGCTTGCCAATTTTGTTTCTTAATAGTGGCTACGTCCAGAGTGGCATTGCCCGTTACACCCCTGTTTGGGGAGCAACTTACACACCCTTAACGGATAACGAAATTATCCTAGTGGTACAAAAAGACCAAATTACTCAGCAGCTACCAGGCGGCAAAGTTGGTGGGACGACCGTTCCCATTCCCCCCGATGGCTATCTCCTAGCTTTACGCGCTAACGCTACCAGTGCTGCTTCACAGTTACCGATTGGAAGCGCAGTAAGTGTTTCCAGCAGCACTACTCCCAGTGATTTTAGTCGTTATCCCCACATTATCGGAGCCGGTCCGCTATTAATCCAAAATCGGCAAATTGTCCTCGATGCCAAAGCCGAGAAATTCAGCAATGCCTTTATTGCAGAAAAGGCTATTCGTAGCGGTATTTGCACAACGGCAACAGGCACACTGATGATTGCTGCCGTCCATAATCGTGCCGGCGGTTATGGTCCTACATTGGCAGAACATGCCCAATTAATGCAACAGATGGGCTGTGTGGATGCCTTAAATCTGGACGGCGGTAGTTCTACCAGCCTTTACTTAGGAGGGCAACTACTTGACCGTTCGCCTAGTACTGCTGCTCGTGTTCATAATGGAATTGGTATTTTCCTGAAACCACGTTCATGAGGGAGTAGGGAGTAGGGGCAAGGGAGAAGAGTTTTGTCCTCAGCAAGAACAGCACCCCACTCCTCTGCGTCTTTTCAATTCCCAATGCCCCATCTTTTTTAAAGATTAGAACAAGCTGCCGCTTTGCTTGATGAAGACTTAGTGTAAACCTAAGAGTTTTAATAGTGATGGTTTACACCATCAGGTTCGATTTTGTTATGTTTATCAAGGTGCGACAAAATTGCTGATTTTCTACGTTGCAACATAGCGCCAGATTTTTTATCAATAGTTAAGAGTACAGACGGTTTGTTATGTCTTCAAATGAGGTAATTATGGCTCGATATCAAGAAACTACACAGACTGACACTCTACACCTACCTTCAACTATCACTTCCAGAGGCGTTGCTGCAACTGAGTTACGTCCTTGGGGTGCTTTTACAGTTTTGGAAGAAGGGCGCGGATACAAAATCAAGCGCATCGAAGTTAAGCCCGGACACCGCCTTAGTTTACAAATGCATCACCACCGCAGCGAACACTGGATTGTAGTCTCAGGGACAGCTAGGGTAACTTGTGGCGAGAAAGAAGTATTACTGAGCAATAATGAGTCAACATACGTACCCCAATGTACATCTCATCGTTTAGAAAATCCTGGCGTGATTCCCTTGGTGTTAATTGAAGTGCAAAATGGCGAATACTTAGGAGAGGATGACATTATCCGCTACCAAGATGACTATGCTCGTACTAAGGATTAAAGCTCTAATCTAAAAACTGAATACATTTTTGTGCCAATCATCTTTGCGAACCACTGCACCCCAGAAGTCCCTACCTAGTTAAGGTGGGGACTGAAGTTTGTTGTGCTATAAATGTAGTAATAGCTATCGCGCTCATGGCTTCGATAATTTAGAATTTTTGAGAAGCAAGAGTTAACCCATCTGTCTGTAAAATGAAGATGGGGTATTCAATTGCAAAAAACGAGTTCCATGATTCATCTGAGTCAAGCAGCCGCGAGTGAAATTGGGCGAATAAAGTCCAAGCAGCAGCCAAATATCTTGTTTCGATTGGCAGTAAAACCAGGTGGCTGTTCTGGGTTATTTTATGATATGTCCTTCGATGAAACAATAAAAGTTGGCGACCAGGTTTTCAACTTGGATGAGATTCAAATAGTCATAGATGCTACAAGCTTAAATTACCTCAACGGTTTGAGGGTAGATTATTCAGAAGACTTAATGGGTGGTGGTTTTCGCTTCCACAATCCCCAAGCGATCGCAACCTGTGGCTGTGGCAATTCTTTTTTGACAAGCAATCAATAGTCCTTAAATTAGCGATCGTTTGCTAATAAAAAAGGAAAAATTACAATTGACATAAAACACTAAAAAACGATATAATCAGGATTTGTTAAAACTTAGACATATAAGCAGCTTTACGCGCTGTAACTCATGCCAACAATACAGCAGCTAATACGTAATGAGCGCGAACAAGCGCGTCAGAAAACAAAGTCCCCGGCTCTGAAACAATGCCCTCAACGTCGGGGAGTTTGTACCAGAGTATACACGACCACGCCCAAGAAGCCTAACTCAGCTCTACGGAAAGTAGCAAGAGTCAGACTTACCTCTGGATTTGAAGTCACAGCTTACATTCCAGGCATTGGTCACAACTTACAAGAACACTCAGTTGTGATGATTCGTGGCGGTCGGGTTAAGGATCTACCAGGCGTGAGATACCACATTATCCGTGGCACCCTAGATACAGCCGGAGTCAAAGACCGTAAACAAGGGCGTTCCAAGTATGGAACCAAGCGTCCGAAAGAAGCGAAAAAATAGGATTAGGCGATTAATCGCACCCAACACGGTTAATCGTTTATCTTACGAAGCGCCCAAGGACAAAAAACTATCAGGGTCTGTGTTCTAAGAGCAGTCATGAAGGCTGCTCAAGTCTGTTAAAAAAAAATCAAGCAAGCTACACCTACACTAAGCGAGCAAGTGTAGAAGTTCTGAGGAGAATGCTGTAACCCACAGCAGAATTCTAATCTGGACATTAAGGTTTAGAATCTTGTCACCTTAAGTATTTAGTTGCAGGTAGCAAGTCAATGAATTTTAGATTTTAGACTGCGACTACGCTCAGTCGAGCGATTTGCAATTTTGGATTGGTCGAACCCACAAGGGGATGAGGCTTACAGACTTTTGATTTTTTCCAATCCTTGTGGTCGGAACGTCTACCAAAAACTCTAATCCAAAATTGGCAGTCCATAGGTCAGTCTTGCTGCAACAGTCGAAAACAAAATTGAAAAAGTCTGAGGGTTGGGTTCCACAGCTTTTAGTTTACGGTGTCTGATAGCATATAATTTCGTTGCCAATTCCGAATTAAAGGTGAAGTATGTCTCGTCGTGGTGTTATTCAAAGGCGCCCAGTTCCGTCTGACTCTGTATATAACAGTCGCCTTGTGAGCATGATTATCAGGCGGATCATGCGTCATGGCAAGAAATCACTTGCCGCACGAATTGTTTATGAAGCATTGAAAACTATTGAGGAACGCACTGGAAATGGTGCTTTAGAAACCTTTGAAAGAGCAGTGCGAAATGCCACACCTTTAGTAGAGGTGAAAGCTAGACGAGTAGGTGGAGCAACCTATCAAGTACCAATGGAAGTGCGTTCAGAACGGGGCACTACCTTAGCACTGCGTTGGTTAGTGCAATATTCCCGGTCTAGACCAGGCCGGACAATGGCAAGCAAATTGGCAAATGAGTTAATGGATGCTGCTAACGAAACTGGCAATGCAATTCGGAAACGCGAAGAAACGCACCGGATGGCGGAAGCTAACAAAGCATTTGCCCACTATCGTTATTAAGTAGAAAAGCGATATATCGCCTTGCCGAAGCGGTATATCGTAGATTTACAAAAAGAAGACGGTTTTCCGTAAAAGTATAGAATCTTAACAAAGAGTAATATACAAGATATCATGAGGCAAAAACTATAGGAGGTAGCTGTGGCACGCACGATCCCGCTAGAGAAAGTACGCAACATTGGTATTGCGGCGCATATAGATGCGGGCAAAACAACAACAACAGAGAGAATATTATTTTACTCTGGGATAATTCATAAAATTGGCGAAGTTCATGAAGGAACTGCCGTCACAGACTGGATGGAGCAGGAGCGGGAGCGGGGAATTACCATTACTGCTGCTGCTATTAGTACCAGTTGGAAAGATCATCAAATTAACATTATCGATACTCCGGGTCACGTAGACTTCACAATTGAAGTTGAGCGTTCCATGCGCGTGTTGGATGGTGTAATCGCAGTATTTTGTTCTGTGGGCGGCGTGCAACCGCAGTCTGAGACAGTGTGGCGGCAAGCAGAACGCTACAAAGTTCCTCGGATAGCCTTTATCAACAAGATGGATCGCACCGGAGCGAACTTTTATAAAGTTCACGAGCAAATCCGCGATCGCCTGCGGGCGAATGCGATCGCCATTCAACTACCCATTGGTAGTGAAAATGACTTCCAAGGTATCGTTGACCTAGTACGGCAACGTGCGTACATTTACGCCAACGACCAAGGAACCGATATCCAGGAAACCGATATCCCGGAAGAATTGCAAGCGCAGGTAGACGAATTCCGCACTAAGCTCATAGAAGCTGCGGCAGAAACCGATGATGCTCTGATGGCTAAGTACTTCGAGGGCGAAGAACTTACAGAACAGGAAATTAGGACTGCTCTGCGTAAAGGCACAATTGCGGGGACAATTGTACCAGTACTTTGCGGTTCAGCATTCAAAAACAAAGGCGTGCAGTTGATGCTGGATGCCGTTGTAGATTACCTGCCAGCGCCAAGTGAAGTACCGCCAATTCAAGGCTTACTTCCCAATGGCGATACTATTGAGCGACGGGCTGATGACAATGAACCCCTAGCAGCTCTGGCATTCAAGATTATGGCTGACCCTTACGGTCGCCTGACATTTGTTCGCGTTTATTCTGGTGTCCTGAAAAAGGGCAGCTACGTTCTCAACGCTAGTAAGAATAAAAAAGAACGGATTTCCCGCTTAGTTCTCATGAAGGCAGACGATCGGCAAGATGTCGATGAACTGCGAGCAGGTGATTTGGGAGCAGCTCTGGGTTTGAAAGACACCTTAACAGGTGACACGCTCTGTGATGATGGATCGCCAGTAATTTTGGAATCCCTATTCATTCCTGAGCCTGTGATCTCGGTGGCGGTTGAACCCAAAACCAAGAACGATATGGACAAGTTGTCCAAAGCTCTGCAATCTCTCTCAGAAGAAGACCCCACCTTCCGTGTCCGTGTCGATCCCGAAACAAACCAAACCGTGATTGCGGGGATGGGAGAGCTACACCTAGAAATTCTAGTAGACCGGATGTTACGAGAATTTAAAGTGGAAGCGAATGTAGGTGCGCCACAAGTAGCTTACCGAGAAACAATTCGGAAAGCTGTGAACAAAGTTGAGGGCAAATTCATCCGCCAAAGTGGTGGTAAAGGTCAATACGGTCACGTTGTGATCAATTTGGAGCCTGGAGAACCCGGTACTGGCTTTGAATTCGTTTCCAAAATTGCTGGCGGTACAGTACCTAAAGAGTACGTTGGCCCCGCAGAACAAGGGATGAAAGAAAGCTGCGAATCTGGTGTTCTAGCTGGATACCCGTTGATTGACGTTAAAGCGACACTAATTGATGGGTCATACCACGATGTAGACTCTTCAGAAATGGCTTTCAAAATCGCTGGCTCAATGGCGATGAAAGAGGCTGTGCTGAAAGCTTCACCTGTCATCTTAGAGCCTATGATGAAAGTTGAAGTTGAAGTTCCTGAAGACTATATGGGGAACGTCATTGGCGACCTCAACACCCGCCGAGGGCAGATTGAAAGCCAAAGCACCGAAAAGGGACTCGCTAAGGTAACATCCAAAGTTCCACTGGCGAGTATGTTTGGCTACGCCACTGATATCCGGTCAAAAACGCAAGGTCGGGGTACCTTCACGATGGAGTTCAGCCACTACGAAGAGGTGCCTCGCAGCGTAGCTGAAACTATCATTGCAAAAAGCAAAGGGAACGCTTAGTTAAAATAAGGAAATGAGCATTCATGGCACGCGCAAAGTTTGAAAGAAATAAACCCCACCTCAATATCGGTACTATTGGCCACGTTGACCACGGTAAAACCACGTTAACAGCAGCCATCACTATGACCTTGGCAGCTCTTGGTCAAGCTACAGCTAAAGGCTACGACCAAATCGATAACGCGCCAGAAGAAAAAGCACGGGGTATTACCATCAATACCGCTCACGTTGAGTATGAAACCGAAAATCGGCACTATGCTCACGTAGACTGTCCAGGCCACGCTGACTATGTGAAGAACATGATCACTGGTGCTGCTCAGATGGATGGAGGTATCCTCGTAGTAGCTGCTACTGATGGCCCTATGCCCCAAACCCGCGAACATATTCTGTTAGCAAAACAGGTGGGCGTTCCTAGTCTGGTTGTATTCTTGAACAAAGAAGACTTGATGGATGACCCAGAACTCTTGGAACTAGTAGAACTAGAACTCAGAGAACTGTTAAGTAGCTATGACTTCCCTGGCGATGATATCCCTATTATTAAAGGCTCTGGTCTGCAAGCTCTCGAAGCAATGACCAAGAATCCTAAGACCAAAAAAGGTGAAAATCCTTGGGTAGATAAAATCTACGAATTGATGGATGCTGTGGATTCCTTTATCCCCACTCCTGAGCGGGATGTAGATAAGCCCTTCTTGATGGCAGTAGAAGACGTGTTCACCATCACAGGTCGTGGTACTGTGGCTACTGGACGGATTGAACGCGGGAAAGTTAAGGTTGGCGATACAGTCGAGCTAATTGGCCTGAAAGACACTCGTACTACCGCCGTCACCGGGATTGAGATGTTCAAGAAGAGCCTCGAAGAAGGTCTGGCTGGAGATAACGCGGGTGTACTACTGCGTGGTCTCAAAAAAGAAGATATCGAGCGCGGTATGGTAATAGCCAAACCAGGTTCAATTACACCTCACACTCAATTTGAAGGGGAAGTATACGTCCTAACAGAAAAAGAAGGTGGTCGTAAGACTCCATTTTTCGCTGGCTACCGTCCCCAGTTCTATGTACGGACAACCGATGTAACTGGTACTATCAAAGCCTACACCTCCGATGAAGGCAAAGAAGTAGAAATGGTGATGCCAGGCGATCGCATCAAGATGACAGTAGAATTGATCAACGCGATCGCTATTGAACAAGGAATGCGTTTCGCTATCCGTGAAGGTGGACGTACCATCGGTGCTGGTGTCGTCTCCAAAATTATCAAATAGCACCTTTTCGCTCATAACAAAGGAGCAGAGATGGTATAATTCCTCTCTGCTCCTTTCTCTTCCCTCTATAAATAAGGTAATAGGTTACAGGGGACAGGTAATAGTTTTCTGCAACCTTTACCCTGTAACCTTTAACTTGTAAATAATCCCCTAATTACGCAGAACCTGGAAAATTAAAGATGGCAACTCTACAGCAGCAAAAGATTAGAATTCGCTTACAAGCCTTTGACAGGCGCTTATTAGATACATCTTGCGAGAAGATTGTAGACACAGCTAACCGCACCAACGCTACAGCCATAGGCCCAATTCCTTTACCTACAAAACGCCGGATCTATTGTGTGCTGCGATCGCCTCACGTAGATAAAGATTCACGGGAACACTTTGAAACCCGTACCCATCGCCGGATTATTGACATTTACCAGCCTTCTTCTAAAACTATTGATGCTCTGATGAAATTGGATCTACCATCGGGTGTAGATATTGAAGTCAAACTTTAATTTAGTCATTAGTCATTGATTATTTGTCATTAGCAAAGGACAAATGACATTAGTATGAATATTTACACAGCCCTGAAGAAATATATCTCAGGGCTTTTATTTAGCTAGGAAACAAATGATAGAATATAGACAAAATACGGGAAAAGCAGAGAAAAAGAAATTTTAAAGATTAAGTTTATACTAAGGTAACAATGACATCATCTTCTAAAATTGCAGTTCGTGAACTACCTCTGTTCCCGTTACCCGAAGTAGTTCTGTTTCCTACTAGACCATTACCTTTACACATATTTGAATTTCGCTACCGAATCATGATGAACACGATTTTGGAGAGCGATCGCAGGTTCGGTGTTTTGATGTTCGATCCAGTCAAAGGTACAATTGCAAACACTGGTTGCTGTGCAGAAATCGTTCATCACCAACGCCTGCCAGATGATCGAATCAAGATGTTGACATTAGGACAGCAAAGATTTCGTGTATTAGAGTATGTTCGTGAAAAGCCATACCGCGTTGGCTTAGTTGAGTGGATTGAAGACCAACCACCAACTAAAGATTTGCATCCTTTGTCTTTTGAGGTAGAACAACTACTGCGAGATGTTGTGCGTCTATCCGGTAAATTAACCGAACAAAATATCGAATTGCCAGAAGATTTGCCCGATCTACCAACAGAACTATCTTATTGGGTAGCCAGTAATCTTTACGGTGTCGCAGCAGAGCAACAGTTATTACTAGAAATGCAAGATACTGCAACTCGTCTAGAGCGAGAAGCAGAAATTTTAACTTCTACTCGTAATCACTTGGCAGCTCGTGCTGTTCTCAAAGACACGTTTAATGAAAAGTAAGGAGTGAGGAGTTTAGGAGTTAGGAAAAATAAGCAAAAATGCAAAAACAACAACTTAGAATTTATATTCCCTAACTGATAACTCCTAACTTTTCAAGTAAAAGCGCCGATCGGCAAAACATTGTAAGCGCCAAGAATTTTTAAAATCTCTGTGTGGATAGTTAATTCTGCTAAAGCAGATTGCATTTGTGATTCCTTGACATCTGCTTCTAAATCCATGAAAAACAAATATTCGCCTAGCGATCGCTTCGTCGGACGAGATTCAATCCGGCTGAGGTTAATTCCTAGTTGAGCAAAGATTTGCAAAGGTTTGACTAATGCTCCGGGTGTGTTAGCAGGCATACTAAAAGCTAGCGATGTGTGACTGGTAGGCACTTTTGATGTCTGGTATCCAGCATCTGCTTCACCCTGACTTACTACCCAAAAACGAGTACAGTTTTCTGGATAGTCGTTAATACCAGTGGCAAGTATCGGCAGGTTGTAGAGTTGAGCTGCTCTACTAGAAGCGATCGCTGCTGTTGTTGTTTCTTGCTCCAATCGCTGTAGTGCTTCGGTTGTAGAATTGCTGGGAACAATCTGTACAGTCGGAAGAAATCGCTCTAACCATCCCTGACATTGTGCCAAAGCTTGCGGGTGAGAATAAACAGTTTCAATCTTATCTAAACCAGAGGCGCAGGAAATTAAGGTATGGACAATGGGTAATACCAAAGCCAACTGAATTCGCAAACTATCTAACTGCCAGAGTGCATCCAGTGTTGTGGTAACACTCCCTTCAATAGAATTTTCCACTGGCACAACAGCCAGGTGAGCTTGACCATCAGCAACGGCGTGCAGTGACTGTGAGATAGTGGGATAGGGAGATAACGTAGCTTCATCTCCCGTACTTTTAGTCAACCAGTTGACATAAAGAACAGCTGCCTGTTCTGCGTAAGTGCCGGGAGGTCCTAAATGTGCGATCGATAGAGTCATGCCTTTAGCCTTGAGTTGTAAGTTTAATGTGTAAACGGAGATTATGATATTTTGGCTTTGACAAATATATTCAATATTTACTATTAGTAAAAACTGTAATCTCTAAAATTTACCCACTAAACGAATAGACCGAAATCTTTATCTAGGAAAACAAATTATGAAAGCTAGCCTTCTACCAGATAGATTTTCTAGCAGTTTTTTTGCTAAATTGCTCTGAAATCTTCAGAGTGATTATGTTAGTTTTTCACCAAATAAAAATTCATATTCTTTACTTAGTGTCAAGAGTTAAATCCTAATCTTAGCCCTTTCAAGGTAACTCGAAAAATCTCTTATTTTTTCTCAACACTCTCTGTGCCTCTGCGGTTAAAAAGTATTTTTTGTAACCACAGAGACGCAGAGGACACAGAGTCTAGAAATGAAAGAGAAATTTATTGACCAAAATTTTTAGCCACCTTGAAAGGGCTAATCCTAATCTATATTTCTTGAACTAAAGATAGTAATGAGCGTACCAAATTTTTGCTAATGCTGTATAGCTGATAAGCAACGATAATTTTGTACTTTTCTAATAATCAAATTTAAGTTGTTAAAAAATATTAAAATTAAGAGACAGATATTTTTATCCGCTCATGGCTACCCGGTTTACTGCCTCGCAATCGGTTGAAATCGCTGTTCCAGAGCAGCCTATTCACATTCAGCACTACTTGCGTCAGCCTCAACGTCTGGTTAAGGCTTTGGCTGACAACACCCGAACTCAGCAGCTTTCTGAGGAAGTATTTCGCTTGAAAATGCGTCCGCTCAGTTTTATGTCATTAAGCATTCAACCGACTGTAGACATGAGAGTTTGGGCAGAATCAAATGGAATAATTTATTTGCGATCGCTAGGCTGTGAAATCCTGGGTTTCGAGTATATTAACCAGCGCTTTGCCCTTAATTTAAAAGGGCATTTGTCTCCCAAAGAGTTTAGCACTGGCACTCGTCTGCAAGGAAGGGCTGATTTAGAAGTGCTGGTGGATTTACCACCGCCATTTTCCTTTACTCCTAAGCCAATTTTAGAAGCTACTGGTAATGGTTTGCTCAAAAGCGTGCTGCTGTCGGTTAAGCAACGGTTATTAAATCAACTTTTGGCTGATTATCGCTACTGGGTGATATCACAAACTAAAGATAGAGAACTTGACAGTGATAGTACCGAATTACCAATCTTGAATGCTGAGTAATCATTTAATCACTCAGCATTCAGTACTTTGATTTGGCAAGGACGAAAAGACTGACGGTGTAGGGGCGATGGCCCGTATTGTTGCAGAGCTAGCAAATGACGTTGGCTACCATAGCCCTTGTTACGCTCTAGGTTGTACATTGGGTATTTCAATGCTAGACGCAGTACCAAATCATCACGCCAAACCTTGGCAACAATACTAGCAGAGGCAATAGCGAGCGATCGCTCATCTCCCTTAATTATTGTTTGTTGTGGCAATAGCAAGTCTTTGATTGACTGATTGCCATCAACCAAGCATATTGCGGGCTGTACCTTTAACTTCAGTACAGCCCGCTTCATTGCTAATAGTGTCGCTTGCAAAATATTTATCTTGTCAATTTCGGCAGTAGAAGCAAACCCAATTTTCCAGTCTATAGCCAGCGCACAAATTTGCTGCGCTAGCTGAGTTCTCCGAGAACTAGACAACTTTTTACTGTCTTTAATTTTAGCTGCTATCAGTATTGGCAAAGCATGATCTGGTAGGATCACTGCTGCCGCCACCACCGGGCCAAATAGAGCGCCTCGCCCTACTTCATCCACACCTGCAACCAATCCTGGAATCCCTGACAAGGTAGAAAACTCCAGCCAATTGGATTGTTCCAAGGGCGTTAGTGATGTTTCTACCATAAAGCAAATTAATTATCCTCAATCGCTGAGGAACGACGGCGGCGACGGCGGCTAGCAGTGGCGGTGCTGTTTGCATCACTTTCATCTGCGATTGCATTGGCGGCGCTGCTTGAATCACTTTCATCTGCGATCGCTTTGACGGAGGCTTTTGCAGACAAGCTTTCCGAAGGATTGACAGTCAACTCAGATGGTTCAGCTGTCTCTTCTATCAAAGATTTTTGTTCTGGCTCAATAACTTTTGGTATTGGTGACTTGGTTGCAACTACTTCCGGTATTACTTTTTGGGCAATAGGTGATTCTGAGATGGATTCAGTTGGAGTCGTTCGCACTTGACCAGGCTGAATCACGTTAATAATCACAGATTTGGTATTTTTAACCTCTTGCTCTAACTTCACCAAGGGAGATATTCCCATCAAGGCAAACATATCTTGTTCCTGGAGACTCATTTCTACAGTTCTAATCTCCGGTGGTTCTACCACTGGTTTAACTGGTTCTGGCTTGATAACTTTAGCACGCTCTACAGTGCGCTCTACTCTTTCATTCCAACCTGGTTTACCAAGGGTGGGTGAGGGAATTTCTGGTGTAACTCCTAATTCTGGTTCTATATCAAGGTCTAAATCTGGCTCGTTGGCAAAAGCTAATGGATTGGCAATAACCCGAGATTCATCTTTCCCATTTAACCCATTGATGCCAATTCGACTACGGCGAGTACGGGTACGACGCTTATTATCATTAAGTTCTTGATAACTAGGATGATTAATCAGATTTAGGTTAGTCGATTCCGAGTCGCCGTCAAATGCTTCCCCAAACCCATCATAAGTTTCTCGTGGTTCCGGGACGCGGGCAGATGGCTGACGTGGTTCTCGGTGAGGTAGAGATACAAAACGCTCACGCTCTGGTGTTTCTGCTGGTATTGGTAATCGATTTTCAAGTTCTCCAGGCAGACGCACAGTATGCCCTAAACCGCCACAGGTAGGACAAGTTTCACCAAACAATTCGTAAATATTTTGACCCTGGCGTTTGCGGGTCAATTCTACTAAACCCAGTTCCGTAAGTTGAGCAATCTGGGGACGAGCTTTGTCTGCTTTGAGTCCTTTATTAAAGTGTTCGAGAACTTGCAGTTGGTCACGTCGGGATTCCATATCAATGAAATCAACGACAATCACTCCGGCAATATTCCGCAGACGCAACTGGCGAGCAATTTCTGTTGCAGCTTCACAGTTTGTCCATAAAACTGTTTCTCTGGCTGTCGCCGATCGCGTGAAGGAACCTGAGTTAACATCGATTACGGTTAACGCCTCCGTTGGCTCAATGATAATGTAACCTCCAGAAGGTAGGTCTACTCTCGGTTTTAGGGCTTCTCGAATGGCAGCACTGATGCGGAAGTACTCTAAAATTGGGGAGCGATCGCGGTGATGGTCAATCAACAATCCTTGCGGTGTTTGACCGCCACTCCAATTCTGCAAGTACTGCTTCACGCGCTTCAAACCAGTACTGGAATCTACGACAATCCGATTGACATCCGCGCCGTACATATCCCGCAATACGCGCTGGATAAAGTCATCGTCTCGGTTGAGCAGTGCTGGGGCACGGGTAGAATGCGCTTCCTGCTGAATCGCCTCCCATTGCTTTTGCAGCAACTCCAAATCTTCCATAATCGCTTCTTCTGGTTTGCCTTCGGCTTCTGTACGCACGAGCAAACCCATTCCCGCCGGTTTGACCAAAATCGCTAGTGCCCGTAAGCGGTTGCGCTCACTTTCACTTTTAATTCGTCGGGATAAATTTACGCCCCTACCATAAGGCATTAGTACTACGTAGCGTCCAGGTAAAGTGATGTTACCCGTGAGCCTGGGCCCTTTTGTTCCCGTTGGCTCTTTCATAACTTGCACCAAAACTTTCTGCTGTGGTGCTAATAGTTCTGTAATGGCTGCTGCGGTACGCTTGAGTTTCAATGGGCCCAAGTCGGTGACATGAATAAAACCGTTGCGCTCTGGGTCGCCAATATTCACAAAAGCCGCATCTATCCCAGGCAATACGTTTTCTACTACTCCTAAGTAGATATCACCTATTTGATGATGACCGGTAGCAACAACAAGTTCCTGTATTTGATCTTCGGAAAAGACAGCAGCAATTTGGTGCTGCTCCGCGATGATAATTTGTTTTGGCATTCAATTTCCTCAAAAATTGGCAGCACCAATAGGTCTGGAGGTTTGTTATACCTTTGTTGCCCTTGCAACCCTCAAAAGGCGCTACTGATGATAAAAATCGCAAACCTGATGTTCTAAGTTAAATAGCTATTGGCGCTCTTAAGAGCGTTTTCACGGCGGATTATTCCAGAACGGCTGCATGTTTAAGCAATTAAATCAACCATCTATGGTTGATTTGCAATGCAATACTCTCAATGAAGAGAGTTCTGAGTTGAAAGTTATAAATCCTGAGTGAGTTTTTAACTCAGGAAGCTTTTTTTGAGAGTAACCTACTGAAGTCGTTAAGAAAAAGAAACTATTTCTATTTTCCATTCCCTGGATTTATTCTTAGGGTTATACTCAGCAACGCCAGCTGCTACCCTACTTTTAAGCCGCGCTTTGCGCGTCTCGTGAACGTCTGCAAATCGGCTTAACCTACAGCAGTTGTTTACCCTACGGTAACACCAAGGGCGAACAACTCTAGAAGAGTAACGCACTAGCTCTTGGGCAATACTGTGGATTAGACATTCAGCAGTTGTTGGAAAAGTATGGATTTAGAGAAACTAACCGAGCCTGCTGTTAGTTACTGATTCACAAGTTAGCTATAAAGAGAGAGTGTGTTCTTTAATCTGCCTCAGTTTGTCTGGGATAAAATCCTAGAAGTTGCACTCTAATATCTTTGCTTTCGCCCCCTGAACACCAGGGTAGTGAACCAGCTAATTCAATGCAGCGCCAGAAAAATTCTCTTCACCCCATTCTAACGCAACCTTGCTAAAAATCAATTCCGACGATGTAACATGTTAGGACAACTACTAGCAAGCTGCCCTACAGGGATTATACCGCTAAAATTAGCCGATTGCGGTGGATGTGCTGGAGTTGAAATTCTCCACTACCCACTATCCCTAGCATAAACAGGATTTGTTCAGGACGCAACAGAAAACCATCTTGGCGATAGCTACCTATATAACGGATAACAGATATAGACTCTGCAATGCCTTTGTGGGTTTCTACTAATTCCAGTTCAAATAAGCGATCGCGCAGATTTATTAACTGGCTCTTGCCTGACTTTGTTGTGTGCTCGTACCAAAGCTCATCTTTTGCTTTGATGGTATCAATCCAGTTTTGCCATTGTATAGGTGTTGTTTCTTCAAGTGCTGCTACGGTAATTAAATATTCTGCGGTTTCTAGCAGTTGAGTAGCTGCTGGAGTTTTTAAATCTATCTGCTCCACATTATATACAGGTATGTCTGTGGGCATTTCCCGAACCAATTGTTCTCGAAAAGTATCGATGTTCACTGGTACAGTTAACTCAAAATCCGCAATTTCACCGCTACTAGTAGCACCTAGAGCCAATGCAGTTGCTACAGAAATTCGCGGCATTGGATGAAACCCACCAGTGAAAGCAATAGGCAAGCCTGCTCGCCGCACAACTCGGTCAAACAGACGGATTAAATCTAGGTGGCTTACCAAAGCCATATTACCCTGTTTTCCAAACCAAACTCGGAGTCGTTGTGCCTTGGTTGTGTTGGGAACAAAATCGCCAGCGAATTGTGGGATAACAGGTGATTCAATCACGACGTTATGGCCAAAATCGGTTCCACATACGCCACAGTGAGAACAACCTTCAAAAGAGCAGTCGGGTACAATTGCGGCTGCTAAGGCACTTTGCAAGTCTTCTTTGAGCCAGTTTTTATCAATTCCGGTATCAATATGATCCCAAGGTAGGGGAGTATCTAGGGAGTGAGGATTGAGGAATTCGGTATTTTCCACATCTGGTGATTTGTTCTGCTCTTGTGCGTGAAACAAATTCCATTCGCCATTTTCTACTTGGCGGTATTTCCAATCTAGATCGGCCCCGGCGATCGCATCTCCCCAAGCGCTAAAAGCTTGATCTAAATTTTCATACCAGGAATCCATCCCTGCACCCAATTCCCAGGCGCGGCGGACTACTTTGCTCAAATTGCGATCGCCTCGTCCCACAAAATCTTCCATTGCCGAAATGCGGACATCGGTAAAATTTACCTTCATTCCCTTCATCCGGCGGAATTCTTGCCGCAACAGGTTTTGTTTGCGCTTAAATTCAGTGGTAGAAACTGAGTGCCACTGGAATGGTGTATGCGGCTTAGGCGTAAAGTTAGAAATTGTCAGGTTAAAGTTCAGCGGTTTTCTGCCTTTGCCTCGGCATTCTCGCTGTAGCCAGCTGACTGTTTCCGCAATGCTCAAAACATCAACATCCGTCTCACCTGGCAAGCCAATCATAAAATACAACTTGATTTTATCCCAGCCTTGCTCCCAAGCGGTTTTCACTCCCCGCAACAATTCTTCATTCGTCAATCCTTTATTTACGATGTCTCGCATCCGCTGAGTTCCAGCTTCTGGAGCAAAAGTTAGTCCACCTTGCCGCGTACCTCCCAGGATGTTGGCAATATTCTCATCAAATCTGTCTACCCGTTGGCTTGGTAGAGTCAGAGAAATATTTTCATTTTTTAAGCGATTTTTGATTTCCATCCCTACTGCTGGTAGGGACAAATAATCAGAACAACTCAGAGATAAGAGGGAAAACTCATTGTAACCAGTTGCCCGCATTCCCTGTTCAATTGCTTCTACAACCTTATCGGGTTCTACATCCCGTGCTGGCCGAGTCAGCATTCCTGGTTGACAGAAGCGACAGCCACGAGTGCAACCACGCCGAATCTCAATTGTCAAACGGTCATGCACCGTTTCTACATAAGGAACTAACCCAATGGAATATGCTGGTATGGGGGTTGCCACCCGTCGCAAAATTCGTTTTGGCACGTCAGAGCGACGAGGATGAACTGAGCCATCTTCTGCCATGTCGTAAAACTGAGGGACATATACGCCTGGTATCTGTGCCAAATCCAGTAATATATCTTCCCGACTCAATCCTGCTTGTTTGCCTTCTTCCAACACTAAACCAATTTCTGGGAGCAGTTCCTCTCCATCCCCAAGGGCAATAAAGTCGAAAAAGTCAGCGTAAGGCTCAGGATTCGATGTTGCTGTTTGCCCACCAGCAAAAATCAACGGAAACTGAGATTGGAGATTCGTAAATTCTCCCCCTGCTTCCACAGCTTTTTGCCTTTCTCTCCACGTCAATGGAATTCCAGCCAGATCCAACATTTCTAAGATATTAGTTGCACCCAGTTCGTAACTGAGGCTAAAACCTAAAATGTCAAATTCTGTGAGCGATCGCTTTGACTCTACCGCAAACAATGGCGTATTAGTTTCGTGTAGTTTGGCTGCCAGGTCTTTTCCTGGGAGGTAGGCGCGATCGCACAATTGACGCGGTTGAGCATTCAAGATGTTGTATAGGATAATGTGCCCTAAATTAGATGCACCGACTTCATATACTTCCGGGTAGGTTAAGACCCAGTGTATTGCTGTCTTATCCCAAGCTTTATGTACTGCTAAACGCTCATTACCAAGGTAACGCCCTGGTTTTAAAATATCCGATGTTATTAATTTCTCAACTGCAACAGCCACTGTGCTATCTTCTAGCTACCTTAATTACAGCTACCCAAACCCAACATTAGCATTGAATTAGGTCTCCTAACATAGTTTCTCGTTGTAACTTATAACTCCTTTACATAAACTCCACTTTTTAACCGAACTTTTGTGCTTTTACATACATAAAGTTATAAATTATGTTGCAGCTAACTCAATTTCACCATCCAATATTTCAAATACGCTGTCGAGTTGCGTTAGTTCAAAAATAATTCTAATTGACGGAGCTACAGCGCAAAGTCGCAAACCCCTTCCTAAACTCAGAGCCAGCTTGTGTATAGATAACAATGCCATCAACCCCGCGCTGTCTAAAGATTCTACTGCTGCGAGGTCTACTACCAATATGGAAATATCATTTTGTGCCAACGTTGTGGTCATATCTCGTTCAAATTCCAAGGCGTTTGTAGCATTCAAACACCCTTGGGGGCGAATGACTGCAATTTTGGGATAGTTAAGCACTGCTTGCATAGTTACATCCTATTGAGAATTATTGAAGCGTCACGCTAAGGATTATTTGAACATAAACTCTATTCTGTTGCATCGACCATACGTCTTAGCTCTCTTTGCTCAATCTTTATTTCTTTAGTATCTCTGTTTAAAGATTGTTATAATTCCAGGCTAAAATGTGTTTATATATACTTTTTTTTTATCTCAGTTCAAAAACAATCAACATAGACAACCATAGAGCAAACAA
This sequence comes from Nostoc punctiforme PCC 73102, assembly GCF_000020025.1. GTDB lineage: Bacteria > Cyanobacteriota > Cyanobacteriia > Cyanobacteriales > Nostocaceae > Nostoc > Nostoc punctiforme. Next base: position 4,913,687 of record NC_010628.1, read on the forward strand.
ATCATCAGTAACTATGCTGATAAAACTTGCTTAGTCTATAACTAAGGCTAATTTAGCCAAGTCTTAACGGTAAGTTAAATCTCCTACTTTAGCGTTGCTGATGGCATACGCCAGAGTCATAGCGAATTATCTATTTAATTAATTGATTGTGATCTATATCACAACTAAATTAGTATTTAGATCGCTCTTTATACTTAGACTTATCTGGGATAATCAGTATCATATTACAGTTGGATGTATTACTTATGAGAACTAAGTACGCTATTCGTAAATTGGTAGAAAAAGCTCTTGACATTAAAAAACTAACTCCTGAGATAGAAAATCAAATCAACTCAGAGCTGACAGAATTGGGTTACATTTCTGACGTTGATTATGAAGCTCTAGAATTATTAATGTCAGAGATGGATGCTGGTAGAATTAAGTTGGTTCCTAGCTTCGGATATTCCTAACTGCTTACGCATAGAGGTATATCAAGTAAATTTGATAAATACTGAAGTAATCAAAATTCCGAGTTAGTAAAGGCAGGTGGAATAATTAAGAGCGATATTATTGTTTGTATTTTTCTCTGAGGTTGATTATTTAAATAACTAGAATGGCGTAAACGGTGCTAATAACCCTCTACATTATTGTGCATTCGGAGTAAATCGCCATGTAGTTCGCTAAACGCCGAGAAAAAATTCCTCCCTTTCTGTTTGCTGAAATTGTCCACAAGCAAAATAAACTCGTTGCGAAGGGAGTTGATATCATCATTATGGCTGTTGGCGCTCCAGATAAACTAACTTCTAGTCATATCCTTTGCCCTATGCCTATTGATATGCTGACCATAGTTGGTGAATAAATTGATTAAGTTGCTGCTTGGCGGCTGAGTCAGGCTCAGTTTTTGGTTCTTTTGCTAAAACTTGACTCAAGAAGGTAATTACTTCTGTGTCTAATGCTGGTCGAAATAAATTTGCAGGCCAAAGCAAGTCAGACGCATCTCGCAAATCGGTAATTAGCGGCGATTCTTGAATCAAAGTAACCATTAGTAAAGGACGCACCCAGCACAACTGGCGGGAAACTACAAATTGAATGACTTCTGCATACAGATTTCTGTCGCCATGTTCTAAAGACACAATTTGTCCTGGTTGAAGAAAATCTAAGCTAATGTCCATGATTATGGAGTTGGGTCAGGGGCAAGGATTATTTTGCAATTTCCTTAATTTTAAAAATGAAAATGCGCTACGTTTAAGGAACATTCTGTAAGATTAGGGTAGCACTCTCACGGCAACTATGTCTCAGACATCTGCCTCACAAGTGGCTACGCAAAACTAAGTAGAGCGGTTTTTCTAGCATAGTATCTCAACAGAAATACTATAGAATAGGTAAATAACTGTTAGGAGTTATGTAAAAATAAATTGAACAATTAACTGACTACTTTGGGTTTGATAATATAGTTCCACTCACCATGAAAAGAATTTCGTTCGATTGCGATAGTATCAAGCTCTTGGTCTGTAACCTTGATTCCCGTTTTGTAGAGATTTGGATCTAATCTAGCTTCAACTTCTAATCCTTGTGTGGTGGTAGTATTGCGAATTAGATTAATCACAACTTGCAAGCTAGTTAATGGTCTGCCTCGCCAGTTTTGGGTAATGTGACAAAACAAGCGATGCTCAATCTTATTCCATTTACTTGTGCCTGGAGGAAAATGACACACATGAATAGTTTTACCAGTATCAGTTGCTAATTCTTGTAACTTCAATTTCCACAATCGTGAGCGATAACTATTGCTACCACCGCAATCAGCCGTAATCATTATATGCTCACTGCTGGGATAAACTTGTTTACCCATTGAGTACCACCAATGACGAATAGACTCGACTGCAAACTCTGCGGTATCGTGGTCAATGCCAACATTTACCCATCCTTGATTTGAGGTTAAGTCATAAATTCCGTAGGGAATTGCCTTGCCCAACTTGGGGTCAACAAAATCATGCATTTTCACCTCAATTGGCTGTTCCTTTTCACACCACTCGGTTCCAGAATTTTTAAAATCTCCAATTAATTCTTTTTTTTTGTATCAACTGAAATTACGGGTTCGTTCTGGGATTGAAAGTGCAAGACTTGGTTGGAAATATGTAAAAACTGATCATCTCTATCTGGATGAGATGAGCCATCACGGGTTTTACGATTTGATTGTAAGCTGTAGCCAAGCGATTCAAGTAAGTTATAAACACTTTTAGGACTAGTCCTATGTCCCCCAATGTTTAATGCCGCAGCCAGTTTCACAACACTTTTAGAAGTCCATTTTAGAGGAGATTCTGGGTCTCCCAGTGTCACTGGTTCAATCAGCGATTCTAAATCTGATAGCAGCATTGCGTCTTTTTCTTCAAGTAGTTTACGTCCAGCACCTGACGAACGAATTCGATTACTATCATCATTCGAGGTTTTTTCCCCCGAAGCGTCTAACAATAACCGTATCCCAGCATGGATTGTAGTCCGGGATAGTCCAGTTGCGAGCGCAACCTGACTCACGCCTCCCCAGCCCAGGCTTCGGGCTTCAATTGCTGCCCAAATACGCCGTGTTTTCTCATTCAAATAAGGCGATAACGAATCGTACTTGTCTTGAATGCTTTCTACTACCTGCTTATCAGACATATAAGCCTTTAATTCGGTTACATTCTGATCATCTTACCATTCAGCAAATTGTTCAAGTTATTTTTACATGATGCCTTAAGCGATCGCTACACAGACACTTTGTAGTAGTGAATCAACAAGAAAAGAGCAAAGAGCCGTGTCAGTTGAAACTATTCAAAAGCCTTCCACAACCCGTAAGCTAGCGCCTCGGTATCGCGTTTTGCTCCATAACGACGACTACAACTCTATGGAGCATGTTGTGCAGTCACTAATAGCCACTGTACCAAGCCTTACCCAACCCCAGGCTGTTAGCATCATGATGGAAGCCCATACTAACGGGCTAGCTTTAGTGATTACTTGCGCTCTGGAACACGCTGAGTTCTATTGCGAAACATTGATAAGTCACGGTTTAAGTAGCACGATTGAACCTGATGAATAGTCATTGGTCATTGGTCATTGGTCATTGGTCATTAGTCGAAATTTAGAGTATTGGCTGCTGATTAGTGACTTAATTTAGTATGAAAAAAAACCTTGTCCGTTTAGCTGAACGCCCTGCCCCTATTAGGCTGGGTGCTTTTATTTTGACTTTATTGTTGCTATGGTTGCCATTGGCTACACCAATATACTTACTAGTACATGATTCAAATTTAGAAAGTATATTGACATTGGTGTTGTTATATGGAATATTTATTTTCCTCCTGAGACTATGGGGTAAATATGTCTACCAACAGCCCCAAATTCTGCGGCATTATGGCTTAGAATTCACGCGGCAAAACGGTGTAGATTTATTGCGTGGCTTGGCTCTGGGGATAATTAATATTCTGATACTTTTTGGGTTAGAAAGTTTGTTGGGTTGGTTGGTGTGGCAACAACCAAAAGTTTTTTTGCTGAAAGTAATTTTAGAGGGTTTACTTGTTGGCTTAGGTATTGGATTTGCTGAGGAATTGTTATTCCGAGGCTGGTTGCTAGATGAATTACAACGAGATTACAGTCCGCGTGTGGCACTGTGGACAGATGCAACTGCGTTTGCTACATTGCACTTTATTAAACCCTTGGAGGCAATTATTCATACACTGCCGCAATTTCCAGCTTTAGTACTGCTGGGGTTAACGCAAGTATGGGGAAAGCGTTGGCGGAGGGGACGCTTGGGTTTACCAATTGGTTTGCATGGTGGTTTAGTTTGGGGCTACTACATTATTAATGTTGGGGAATTAGTGAAATATTCTGATCAGGTTCCTGATTGGGTAACTGGTGTGAATAATAATCCCTTACAAGGAGTGATGGGGGTGTTGTTAATGAGTGTACTAGCTTTGGGGATACGAGGGCGAACAGTGAAAAATTAAAAATGGAAAAGCCTACGTAGCGTTTTGATGAATACTAAAACTATTGTTATGCCGACTGTTTCCTAAGTATGCAACAACACGAAAAATAGCTAAAGTTTAGCTGTTATTGTTGTGATTACACGCTTACTAAATTGTTTCTATAATGGGTTATGTTAAGCCCACTATGCTATGAGCTTTAGTTTAGAGAGCTTTCAACTCGGCGATATAATTACTGGAAAAATCATTAAGCTGGAGCCTACAGGTGTTTTAGTTGATTTTTATACAGACCAACTAGCTTATGTTCCACTCCTAGAGCTATCACTCAATGAGATTCAGTCCCCAGAAGAAGCTGTGCGACTTAATGAAATCCGAGAATTTATGGTTGTGGGAAATTACGATGGTAAACACGATATTTTCTTCTCGCATTGTTCACCGGAGACACTGAAAGATAGCGATCGCTTGTACGAGGTTGCATTAGATCTCGCTTCTGAAAAATCTGGTCATCCTATCAATAGAGAAGACCTGCTCGTACACACTAAAGTCCTGGATGTTCATAGACATGGTTTATCAGTAAGGATTTACTGGTTCTTATGTTCTCAAGACCATCCTCCAACGGTTTCTTTTTCAATTCGCAAACTAGAAATGCGAAAAGCATGGGAACGGCTACGCCAATTGCAGGCTGAAGACGTAACAGTATATGGAAAAATCCTTAACAAAACTTGGAGCGGTGCATTAGTAAAAATTGAGGGTTTGTATGGGGGAATTCGTAGTTATGTTAATAAGCATAAGGAGCAATTGGTAGTAGGGGAGAAACTTCCACTCAAGATTATAAAGGTGAGAGAGGAGTATAATCAGCTAGTACTGATCCATCGTTCTGTTTCAATCAGACTCAGGCAATTGCAGGTTGGTCAAGTTGTTAGCGGCACTATACGGGGTATCAAAGATTATGGTGTGTTCGTTGATATTGGAGATTTTTATGCCTTATTGCCGACCTCAAAAATGTTCCATCCATCTGTTGACAATCCAAACCAATTCTTCAAAATTAATGACCATTTAAAAGCAACGATTGTTAAACTAGATCCTGAAAACGGTCAAGTTGTTCTAGAGAGTTATGGAAGTTCGGCATAACAACCTTGATACAATAGACTGCCAAAAGTCTTTGGTGCTGAGTTCAATCTTACTTGCAGCTGCCGACCGTAAAAATTCTACATGAGCTTAGGGTATTAATCATTGTGTATTTCGGATCGGAATAAAAACGATCGCCATAATTCACTTTGCGCGATCGCACTTACGCCACATTTTTGACTGAGATAATTCCCTCACCACACCACTGGATTAATAGCCATCTGTGAGAATCTTTATCCAGTGCTGGCTTGAAACGGAAATTAAAAACCTCTTACCATACCTCTACTCCATACTCGGATACAAAATCTGGCTCTAGTTCTTTGAACTGCTCCCATTGCCGATTGGCGATCGCAGTCAACATGGGAATGATCGCGGTGATTGAGACTTGTGCAGCGACAGGTGTCATTCTGGGTAGTCTTCGAAAATACAAATAATCGGCATAGGTAGTTTTTGGTGGAATCTTTACGTAAGCGTCTCAACTACTGTCCCCACCACACACGCTTTATTCAAATTAACGCCGCTCAAATTTGCACCTTCTAACTCTGCACAAAGTAAATTCGCTCCTGAAAAATTCGCCCCTGCCAAATTCGCCCCCCGCAAATCAGCTTCTTCTAGGTTTGCTTCACTCAACAAAGCACCTTGCAAATCGGCGCGACTCAAGTCTGCACCTTTGAGATTTGCTCCAGTCAGGTTTGCACCGCGCAAGTCAGCACCCCGGAAGTCTACGCCTTGCAAGTTCACATTCATCAAATTGGCACCACTCAAGAAAGCGCCCACCAATGACACATCGCTGAGTCTGGCTCCCATCAAGTTAGCACCGCGCAAATTACTACCCCGCAAGTCAGCACCTGTTAAATCTGCTTGCATCAGGTTTGCTCCCATCAAATTCGCCCGTAAGTCAGTTTCTTGGAGGTTGGCTCCCATCAAATTTGCCCCCTCCAAATGTCCACCTTCGAGTTTGGAACCAGCAAAATTAGTGCCGACAAGGGTAGCGCCAGCAAGATTAATCCGGCTTAAATCCAGTCGAGAGAGTTCCTCGTCTTCTAAATTTGCCCCTGGAAGTTGTTTGAGTTTTCCTAATTTAATGGCTTCAATGTTCATGTAAAGTAACTACCAATCTGCTCACTGATCTTGCTGTGGCTGTCCCATTGGGAATCAAGAATCCAGATGCCGGCGCTGACTTTGGGTGTCATGATGGGTAAGTCGAGTCCTTGTTGTAAACCCATAACTAATAAAGTTAGGGTATCTACAAGTTTAGGGTCAAAGCGGTTAGATTGTTGCTGTTTGCATTCATCTAAAGCTTGAGTAAATATCTGTTCCCGGCTTTGATTTGACGATTTTAGCTGATTAACTCGCCACTGAAAGTCTGCCAATAATGCCAAAATTCTTGATTCTAGAGGAATTTCATCTCCAGCTAAACCTGCTGGTTCCCCAGTGCCATTCCACCACTCGCTTTGGTGAGTAATAATTTGGGCAACTGCTCGTAGTCGTGGCATGGTTCGCAATACTTGCGCCCCTGGAACTAAAGGACAGGTTAAGGGACAACTGGGGGCATCTTCTTGGTAGCGTGTGGATATACTGTCAGTGAGAACGCTTTCGGCTTTCTGTAATGGATCTATGCGATGCAACAAAGCCGCCAAGCGCAATCTTTTAATTTGCCATGCGGGAAGATCCAAAAGCTGGCCGATCGCTTCAGCAAGTACCACCACTTCCGCAGCTGCCATTGGATTGTTCACATCTGCCATATCCATCAGTTGCGCCATTCGCAAAAAAGCTTGGATTTCGTTAGAAACCAAGTTGCGATCTAGCGTTTGTTTCTGAGGTGCTGTGGGGATGGATAAATTATCTTGCCCAGTCTGGAGGTAATCTACAACACGAGAGACAACTGCACCTAAATTTTGGGATCTGTCCATTGACGGTACAATTTGTTCTTTATCAGCCGTGAGTTTTTGAGCCAGTTCTGGGTTGTATTTTTTGATGTGAGCGATCGCTATTTCTGCTGTGTCTTGCACTAACTCTGGTTCAAATGTCCACAAACCATAGAATTTGCGCTCTAAGTCTGATGTCGGCACTCCAGCGCTGCCATAATCAGCCTCTGATAGTTCTTGACAAATTACCATTGCTGTGTATTTAGGCGATAAAATAATTAAGTGCCACTCCTGCGCCACTGGGTCGCCTGGATCTAATCCCACTAAGTCTACATTGGGTAGCTGGCTGGTAGGATGTTCAGCAAAGCCAGATTCAGAGGCAGCCATGATGGCAATATGACGGCTGTACTGGGCGATGTCTGCATATCGTTCAGCTTCTTGTAGATACCATTTCCCCTGTTGAAAGGCTGTGATGACTAGGGGTGTACCGTCATCGGCTAAGATATGGTCTTCTAGAGCGTGGCACAGAGCAACTAGGGTATTTTTGTAGTAAACACCGAATCGAATTGGCCTGGTGGTATGGCGATGGGCTGTTTCTAGCTTTTGTAGTATTGAACCTTCTAACATGGGATTTGGTAAAAATAACCGCAGAGGCGCAGAGGACACAGAGGAAGAGAGGGGGAGAAATTCAGTTTTTTAGGATATACCTGCTAACTGTTTTTCTTTCGTTTCCATTGGTGCGGAAAGTGCTGCTTCTAAATCGGCACAACCCAGTTTTTCCTCCAAGATGTTCATGACTTCGCGTCCGAAGTCGTTGGGGTTTTGTTGCCAAGCTTGCAAGCAGACTTCACCGAAGAATGAACCAAGGGGTTCGGGATTCCAGAGGAGTTTTTTGGCTGTCCACGGCATCAAACTCATTGGATCATACCCTGGTTTGAGGATGCCTTCTTTGAAAGCGTATTCTTCTAAATGGGTATGAGGTTGCAACCCAATAAAAAAGATAGCAGGTTCGACTTTATCAGCACCAAAAATTCGTTCTAGTTCACGGTGGTAAGCGATGGTTTGGCGGATGGTTTCGGGACGTTCGTCAATAACGTTAAAGGAGTAGTTGACGGAAACTAAGTCATTGAAACCAGCTGCTTTTAAGTCACGGCAGTTTTGCAAAACGGTTCGCAGGTTGTACCCCATCCGCATTTTCCGCACGAGTTCTTGAGAACCACTGGTAATGCCGATTTCAAAGTAATTCATCCCGGTTTTCGCCATCAAGTCGCACAACTCTGGTGTCAAATTGTCGGCTCTGATATATGCTGCCCAGTGGATATCTGTCATACCAGAATCGACGATTTTTTGCAATAGTTCAATGGCATCGTCGATAAATTTTCGTGCGGGGATAAATTGGGCATCGGTAAACCAAAAGTTGCGAATGCCGCGATCGTATAATTGGCGCATCTCAGCAACTACTTCATCTGCTGGGTTGATGCGTACTTGTTTGCCTTCGACAACCGTATAGACGCAATAACAACAGTTGTGGGGACAACCACGCTTAGTTTGTACACCTATATAAAAGTCTTCTTCTTGCAGGTAAAAGTTAAATTCCGGCCAGATGGTTTCGATATAGTCGTAGTTACAAGCTGTTTTTTCTAGTGGGGTAGGTTGTTCGTGAATCAGGCGTTTTCGTGGTTGCGTTTCTCCCGCAACGTAACAGCGTTCATCTCGAAAATCTTTGCCACTTAAAAGTTTTTCCAGCAGAGTTTCGCCTTCACCCACAGAAATAATTGTCCCTTGGGGTAAGCTTTTACCCAACTGTTCGTAAAATACGCTAACTGCACCACCACCTACAACGACACGGGCATTAGAATTATATTTTTGGGCACGCTTTAAACCGCGTTTGATTAAGCCCTGGTTTCGCCATAACTCTACATAGTAAGCGATGAAAATTCGTAAACCGCCCAATCCGCCACGTAGTTTTAATAGAGGATTCTTAGCGTAGTAAAATTCAAAGGCGTTTTGCAGTGGGTTGCCACCACGTCCGCCAACTGGGGCATAAATTTGAATATCGCGCCAAGAAAATACTAGCAGTGTCGGTTTAAATTCATCGATACAGCGATCCAAAGCAGAATTGTAGTCTAAAGGTGGCACCGTTCCTAAATCGAAGATGCGCTGTTCAATATTAGGAAACTGCTTATGGACATGATCGCTCAAGTAGACAACCCCAATAGGAAAGATGGGGTTACAAGGAAGGCGAACGTAAAGAATTCGATTTTCCATCATTTGTGTTTTGACTTCCATCTTGCCAATCTTTGGAGAAAGCGAGAAAAACATCCAGTTTTAAAGTACGTGCTTGTTTTATTCGGTTTTAATTATCACAATGCCCTTGACATTTCATTGAATTGCTGGTAATGAGAAAACTAATATTAGCAATTGCAGGAAACGCTAAAATTGCTATGCATAAAACATACATAGAATTTATAGATAGGCTTTATGAAGATATTTTTCATATAGCTTTACCATAACATTGAGTTTATTCATTAAGCGATGATCCCAGCCTATTAATCCTGGGATAGATAAAACGGCAAAACTCCCTTACTCGCTAGGCGAAAAGCAAGGGGATCGTCGTCTTATCTGCCCTAAGAGAATTAAAGCTTTGATACCAGGATAAAAATCTTAAAAACTTTTGTGTATAGTGTATAATTCCGAAAAAGCTACAAATAATTACAAAATTTTTATAACTACAAATATATCTTTAGGAAGAAATAATCTCCAAAGACACAGTTGGTATTCACAGTTACAGCAACTGGGGATCAGTGGGTGCTAGGCTTGGCTGGTGTAATGTAAAATTGTGGCGTAAAGCTCCTCAGCAGTTATGGCTCAAATATTAGATCCTCTACCACCAGAGCAATCGGGAAAAATTCTCTGCTGCTACATTAATGCCACGAGCAAAATACAGGTGGCTCGCATCTGCAATATTCCCAACTGGTACTTTGAAAGGGTTGTTTTCCCTGGACAACGTTTAGTTTTTGAAGCTCCGCGAAAAGGTCAATTGGAGATTCATACAGGGATGATAGCAAGTGCAATTTTATCCGATAAGATTCCGTGCGATCGCCTGATGCTCGAAGAAACCAGTACTCATGAGTTTGATACAGACTCATTATCTGGAAAAGACCCTCTTAATACCAAATCATTGGTGCAGCAAATTAATACAAACACTGGAGATAGTATAAAACCCTTACAAGTCGCTCTTTAGGAGCTGTTAATTAAAAAAAACAATTTGACTCAATTTTAGGGTTGCTGAATTCGGCAGCCCTTTTTATATTGGGCATGGGACATGGAAACAAGGAGAGTTGGGGACAAGGGAAAAGACTTGTTGCAATTTCTCTCTTTATCTCCTGATCTCCCCACTGCCCACTCTCATCTACAATCATTCTTATGAATCTGCCTTCATTTCTTTGGTTGTGGAAAATAGCCGCATGGTCGATGGGTTTGTCCCTGCTGGCATATCTGATGTTAGCAATCACCGGCGTTTGGATGTTTCGGGCGAGAACTTCGCAACAATTTCCTTTTACGCCATTTATGGGCGGAAATAGGGAGGTGCGATCGCTCCACTACTTAATGGGCATCAGCATGGTAAGTTTAGTGCTACTATTGCTAGCGATCGGCATTGTTGGCACTTTAGGACACTTTGGTTCTTTAGGTCACTCGTCACACCTGGCATCTGGATTGATAGTGGTAGCATTAGTTTTACTGTCTGCTTTCAGTGCCACGCAAATTAGTGCTAGACGGTCTTGGGCTAGACCTTTACACATCGGCGTAAATATTATTCTATTTGTAGGATTTGCCTGGGTGTCCCTTACTGGTTGGATTGTAGTGCAAAAGTATTTACCCTAAAGAATTACGAATTACTAATTGTTATTATGTTCAGCAGTCCAGCTAAGACATAGACCTACCCTACAATGAAGAAAAGCATTGTAATTGAGCCGTGACAGCAAATTCAGCCAATATCTCAGCTTCTGTCTTTCGTTTGTCTCCTTTGATTCGGATAACGTTGCTGAGTCTATACGTAGCACTCACAGTCCCATTACCTTTTTTATCGCAGGTAACAGCCGCACCCGTACCTCCAATATTATTGTGGATAGGGATTAGCATCGGCTTAGTTGCCTTGTATGCAGTATTGACTGAACAAGTAATGGTAGATGACCAGGGAATTCAGGTTACTTACCCCGCCTGGGTTCCTCGCTTTTTCCGTAAAGGCTGGTTTTTACCTTGGTCAGAGGTGAAAGAGTTAAAACCTCGCAGCACTGGTCAAGGAGGCTTAGTTTATTACTTCCTCAGCCAGGATGGGAAAGCTTATTTACTACCGATGCGTGTATCTGGATTTGCCCGTTTCGTGCAAATTGTCCAAGCAAAGACAGGCATTGATACTACAGATGTTCGCCCTTTAGCACAGCCGTGGATGTACCTGATTTTACTAGTATTGACACTGCTGCTACTATTGGTCGATGGCTGGGCGATCGCTACAGCTTTAACTACTGCACAACTAACTTAAAATTGGGCATTGGTTATTTCTCCCCTATCTCCCCACTCCCCTTGAATAAGGTAATACTCAGGCTAGAGCAAGTTAATCTGTTTACAAAGCTGAAAACCCAACTTCCCGGCAATCAGCAAGGGTATCCCATATTGCGAGATATTGACTTGGAAGTATTTCAGGGCGAACGCATTGCCATTGTAGGGTCAGTAGGCGCTGGTAAAACTTCGTTATTACGCCTCATCAACCGCCTAATTGAACCCACTAGTGGCAAAATCTATCTAGAAAATCAAGAATATCGCCAAATTCCTGTCATCCAGCTACGTCAGATGCTTGTACTTGTATTGCAAGAGTCAAAGCTGTTAGGGATGACAGTTCAACAAGCCTTGGCTTATCCTTTAGTTTTGCGTGGTTTGCCCAAACAGACAATTCAGCAACAAGTCAGTTATTGGACAGAACAACTGCACATTCCCAATGAATGGTTAGGGCGAACTGAGGTACAACTTTCTGCTGGACAACGACAACTAGTAGCGATCGCTCGTGCCTTACTCATCCAGCCTAAAATATTATTATTAGACGAACCAACCTCTGCCCTTGATGCTGGTACAGCTTCTCATCTAATGCAAGTCTTAAACCAGTTGAGTCAAACTCATCAAACCACGATTCTGATGGTAAATCACCAACTGGAACTTGACCAAATGTTTTGTACTCGATTATTACACCTAGAACAAGGTCGTTTATCCACAAATCAAACAGTCTCTGAGATAGACTGGCTTGAATTACGAGAAAGTTTAATTCAAGCAGAAGCTCAGGACGATTTTGGATTTTAGATTTTGGATTTTAGATTTTGAATTGGTTAGGAGACAGGAGTTAAGAGTCGTTATCTTACTTTCTCAATTCCCAATTCCCAATGCCCAATTCCCCATCACACTTGACTACTAGTAAGTGTTGAACGTTGATTATTAAATCTTTCTCTAGCTAACTTTGTTGTTTGTGATTGTGAAATATTGGTATTCAAAATTTCCATGTTAAAACGGTATCCTACATTGCGGATAGTTTGAATCAAGTTTGGTTGGCGAGGATCAAGTTCAACCTTTTTCCGCAGTGATAAAACGTGAGTATCAATGGTACGAGGGTTATCGATAGCGTCGGGCCAAGCACGACGCAGCAATTCCGACCTACTCAGAGGTACTCCTCCAGCTTGTGCCAAAACGTACAACAAACTGAATTCTTGGGGCGTTAAATCGATAAACTCACCCTGGAAGCGGACACGGCGCTGGACTAAATCTATTTGCAAAGTGCCATAATCCAAATAAGCTGGTGCAGTAGGTGTGCGTTTCCGGCGAATCAGTGCCTCTACCCGTGCCAAAAACTCTTGCATCCCAAAAGGTTTACTCAGGTAATCATCTGCACCCGCCTTTAAACCTGCGACGATATCACCTTCACTATTACGAGCAGATAGCATTAAAATTAGAGGCTGCTGCTGACGATGCAACCAACGACAAAACTCAATGCCATCACCATCAGGCAGGTCTGCATCCAATACTACCAGTGTTGGTTGATGGCTTAAAAATACTTCCCTTGCTTGATAAATACTGGCAGCTTGATGCACACGGTATTCCAGCTGTTGCAAGTGCCAACCCAACAACGACCTCAGATGGGGATTCCCCTCAATGATTTCTATACAAACCGAACCCACGGCGGCAAGACCCCTTAGCGTCTGATGACTTTCAAAGTAACAAGCCCATCTCTAAGGTTTTGTAGCCTTTGTTACTTCAACTGCTATTAGCTTTACATTTCCTCATAAAAAGCGTGGCAATATCTTTAATTTATGCCTTGCCGATAGGGGATTAGAAATATTATTAAATTTTTATTAAATTTCTCAGCAGTGTTGTTAGACGTATCAAAAATTCTTGTAGCTTAACATTCTGCTCTTAATAGGTGTAATGTAGAAATATCTATAACCAATCAGCCAAACGTTAATACAACAGCTTTTCAACCTGATGGTAAAAGTAGATTTAACCGCAAAATTACTGACCTCATCCAGGAATATAATACCAATATAATTGGGCCATTGAATATGAAAATCAGATAAATAACTCAGCAGATAACTAGAATCGATGTTTTCTGGAATAGGATTAAAGTAGCTTGTAGCTGCTAGGGGTAGTACCCAAAGTAGATGTGTTGACTTTGAATTAATGCCAAAGTGAAATTACACTTCACATTTGAGCGTGAATCATTTACAATTCTCATTCCAAAGAGATTAATACAGCAGTTATGCTCCAAGACACACAAACCATCCGCTATTACCAAAGACTCACCGACGCCTTCGTCGAGTTATGGAATCGCGGTTATCGCACGGATGATATGCGGATGTATTTGGATGGATATCTAGCCGCACTGCGACATAGCAACGTTATTGAACCTTATCTGATTCATCGTCTAGAAGAGGAAGCCAGCCGCTACTTGTACGATGGGTCAAACTTTGCAGTGCCGCAACCACAGCCACAACCAGATTACTACTAAGTACCATTTACTTGGTCATTGATAGTAACCGTTAATTACCGCAGATGATTATAGCATATTATCTGTATTGGTCAACGGGTTGCCGTGGTGTGAGATTTTGGAGATATTGTATTGATTAAACGCATCCCCTCAGCCTTATATTGGTCTTGCCAATACGACTGAGGGGATTGTTGACTAAAACCTATTAAAAAGCCTTGAAAGGGGAGATAAATAGTGTCTCTCCTTTCAAGGACATTAAAAACGGCACATTGCCTTGATAAAGAAGCGCAAATTGAGCGCATTCCTTCTAGTTTGGTTAGAGAAACATTAGGAAGCTAGTGCTACTTCTACCTTTTGCTGCAATTCACCTTTTTGATAAAGTTCAATCAAGATATCAGAACCGCCAACAAATTCACCATTGATATACACTTGGGGAATTGTTGGCCAGTTAGAGTATTCTTTAATTCCTTGACGGATTTCAGAGTCTGATAGAACGTCAACCGTCTCGAAGGGAACTCCCAAGGTATTGAGAATCTGCACAACGTTGTTGGAGAAACCACATTGGGGCATTAATTTGTTTCCCTTCATGAAAACTAGAATTTTGTTCTGTTGTAGCAAGTTATCAATTTTCTCTTTCAGTTCTGGTGTCATGGTACTTGTGTTTCCTATGTTGCATTCAACGATGATGAGTGAGGAGTTAAAAATTTTATAACTCCTAACTCCTATACTCCTAACTTTAGGAACTTGCTGTTGCTTGCCAAGCTTCGGGAGTGTATGTTTTTACCGCCAAGGCATGAATCGCTTCAGTTGACATAGCTTGACCCAACGCACCATAAACTAACTGGTGCTGTTGCACTAGTCCTTTACCTGCAAAGTGCGATGAAACTACTGTCACTTGATAGTGGTCGCCGCCACCAGTCAAGTCTTGCACCTGAACCTGTGCGTCTGGCAGTTCCGCCTTGATCATTGTCTCAACCTGCTGCGGACTAATCATCGCAATTCCTGAAAAAACTTACTTTTCTATTATTAACAGATATGGAGTAAATGCCTGTGCCAACTTCAGGTTTTGGCAAGGCTGTAGATAAACCCGCTTCTGAGGTGTATTTTTGAGAACGCTCAGGTTTTGGCTACGGCGGATAGCTCTATCTTAGCACTGGGGCGTTCCCAAGCGACTGGTTAAGGAGATAAGGGAGATGGAAAAACAGGCAACAAAAATTTAATTTATTTTTTTGGGGATGAGGAAGATGAAGTACCACCTTCTCTGGGATAGGGAGAATCAACAAAACCCAACTCAAACAACTGTTTATAGGCTTTCTTGCCTAAATCTCGTGTCGGGTTTTGACTCTTAATTATTTGAACCAACAACGGCACAGCTAATTCTGGCTGATTTTGTGCGCGATGTACCAATGCTAGCTGAAAGGTGGCTTCATCCCGCTTTTGGGCTGTTAATAGAGCTTTTTGACGCTGAGAATCAGAAACTCTGTTGTCAATTCCCGAAAAGCTAGAATTTAACTCTTGATAAAAATTAGATAGCTGATTATAAACCTGACGTGCCTCTTGTAGCTTCTTAGCAGCTAAAGTGTAGTTTTGAGCAGAAACAGCTTGTTCTGCATCTTTTACTAAGCGATCGCCACCTTCAATGCTCAAAAGGCTGTTACTTTGGGTTATGGGGCGCAGATTATTGGGATCGTTGGGGTCAATGGGTTGTGGTTGGCTGGTAGTGCCTGGTGACTGTGATACCTGAGCATTCACAGGTGATAGCAGGCTGAGGACTGCTATGACTGATAAAAGGGTACGGTGCATCAAGGTAACAGCGGCAGCAGTGTTCATGGGATCAATTAGTGCGACAACTATATAAAAAGTCATGGAAACTTCGGGTATCTTAACTCTGTTTTGGTTTTGGACAAAGCAAAGTTACATCCTAAGTATCTCTGATTTAGGACTGAAAATCGCTTTAATAGAGTTCCCATTGCTCTTGTATAGTAACTAACTTAAATCCTCGTGATGAGCGATACTACGGTGGACTGAATTAACACGTTAATTATTCTGATTTTCCAATTATCGGTTTACTCGCAACCACCTTGTAACTATCTAACTGAAGTAGCAAAAATGTTTCTTCTGGAGCAATTCAGTAGTTTGCAGACAATTATTAGCTATTTACTCAAAAAATGCCAATTTGGCTAAATATCCTGTCAATAGGGAGTAATCTATATGGAGTAATCTATATATGTATACATCCTCAAAGCTTGCAAAATAGCACTAAATCTTTAGTGACTTAATTCAGGATGGATATAGCTAGTTAGCAATTACTGTCAAACATTGAAAACTTGCAGTTTCTTAATCATGCACAGTAAGTGGTCAGTAGTTAAAAGCCAGTCTTAGGACTTTTGCCCTTTGACAAGATCAAGAATTAGTAATTTCTGCAAATGCGTGATTAGTAATTTTTGTTTCTTGATGACTTAATTGTTGCAGTGCCTTTCCTAAATCAGTTGTGATGCTTTTAGCATCGTGTTTTATACAACCACTCATGTAATCCGCTACTCTGATTGGGGAGCCAATGTCAATACTGACATCTGTACCCCAATTTGGATACGGTTGGCTGTAATTAATGCCTATAGGTATAATTTTAACTCCCAGCCCAGAATGACTAGATTCAGCACTCAAAGCAAGACGAGCAATTCCCGGCTTCAACTGGTGAACTTGCGCATCACGAAAAATATTACCTTCTGGAAAGATGACCAGGGTTTTTTTCTGCTGAAGTAGCTCAACTCCATGTCGCAGTGTGCGGATTGATGGATGCTTAGAATTTACAGGAAACCCCCCCAAACGTTTGACAAACCAGCCTTGTAAACCTTGGCATTCGTCAATAGTCACCATAAACCGCAGGTCTTGTTCTCTGCGACAATCAGCAGTCGCGTAGGGTACGAGTAATGCATCCCAACGCGCCCGATGAGTAGGCGCGAGGATAATAGGCCCAGTTGTAGGGATATTTTTTTGTCCGGTTATTCTAATTTGCCCAAAGAATAATGGTAATAGGCAGTGACGGCCTAATAAATATGCCAGAGGACTCAACCAAGGAGAAACCCTTGAGGTAGTACCAGCTACCTGATGATTTGCTGGTGGGCGCTGGCAGGGATCGGATGAAGAGTAAAATTCCATCATGAAGGATGCAGCTGATTGACTGGTAAAAATTTAACGAAAAGCCTGATTAATTACACCGTAGATTCTCTTGCGTGAGTTGTGTCGTACTAGATGGACAGTTTTACCTCTGTCCGTTAGTTTACTCTACGCCGTCTAGTTGCAAACCAAGCCTGTAATTGCTCACGACAAGCTGACTCTAGAATGCCTCCAATGACTTGGAGACCGTGATTAGAAGCAGCACTATCGGGTATGTTAATAACTGTACGAATTGCGCCAGTTTTTGTATCGTCTACTCCATATACAAGTTGTCCGACACGCGCTTGCAAAATAGCACCTGCACACATCGGACACGGTTCAAGAGTTACGTAGAGGGTACATTCATTAAGATGCCAATTTTGTAAAGTTGTTGCAGCTGTCTTGAGAGCAAGAATTTCCGCATGAGCAGTAGGGTCTTTGTCGCGTTCTTTTCTGTTTTCTCCTTGTGCCAGCAATTTGCCTGTTGAATCAATGATAACAGCACCTACAGGGACTTCACCTGCATCACCTGCTACTTTTGCTAATTCTAGGGCACAACTCATCCATTCTTGATGTATAAGATATTCTGTGTACTTAGTTAGCATCTTCTTATCAATATAAAAATTTTAAAAATATGCTTGCTTTTAGACAGGCTATACACCATCCTACAAAAAAGAAAAAGCATATAACCCGCAGACTATAGGAACTTCCAAAAAATAAATTATCCAAAATTATTTGCACATTTTTGGGGCGTACAGCTAGCTGTGCGCCCCAGAGGTGGGATGTTTTTTTACTGGAAATCTGAGGCTAAACAATTTAGCAGTCTAAGCGTTGGAGATTAATTTGATTTCTAAATAGCGGCTTGGGCTAAAAGGGGATCGAGTTGGCTTTGTGTGTCTAGCTGATAGAGGTCATCGCAGCCACCAATGTGCTGGTTATTAATAAAAATTTGCGGTACGGTACGTCGACCATTAGCGCGTTCTGCCATTTTAGCTCTGGCTCCTTCATCACCGTCGATTTTATATTCGGTAAAATTTACACCTTTCCACCACAGCAGTATTTTGGCACGAATGCAGTAAGGACAAGTTTGCCACGTGTAAAGCTCGACGTTGGCTTTGACTCGCTCTGGATGGCGATTTAATAGGGGATTAAGAAAGTCCAGCATATTTTCTTAAGCAAGATTTTAACTATGTCTCTAGCCTAGATCATTGCTTACCGCATCGGCGCTGGAACCCACTTTTGAAAACCCTCTAAATGATTCCAGTAAGCCAAATATCCAGTCAATGCCCAAATTAGAGCGGCTACTATTAGCACTGCTACGCCAATTAGCCGCCAGGTTCGGTTGGTTTTCCAATAGAGGGTTGGCGCTGCAAAAATACCACCTAATCCAGTTAAAATAAAGCCGATTCCCGATAAAATCGGTTGCTTTGTCATATTCAAGTTGATGATGCGGATACCCACTACGATCGCAACTAGGCCGGCAAAGAAGCCGTAAATTGCTATTGTCAATAAATCCCAACCTTGAGCAAGAGAAACCGCAGCTGCAACAAACAAGATTCCAAATAAGACACTTGTCTCACCGAAAGCAATGTTAAAGCTACCAATAACGAGCCAAGTGAAACTCATGTGTAAACCAGTTGTGAGTGCGATCGCACCCGTAATTCCAAAACCGGGAATCCACTGTCTCTGATTAGAACTATCTATACCACGATACACATAGTCAGCCAGTAGAAATAGCCCAGCTACCATATTGATCAACATGAGTGTAATGTAGTCGATAAACACTATTGACCTCTCAATTTGACAAGCTATTTACTCTGCGCTTCGTTTTTAAATCAATTTTTAGTGAATTTACTAACTTTTTTCTTTATTATTTTATACCTGAATATAAACACTGAAGAACAGCAATATTCTAAATATTTACTGCTAAACATTTGTGCAGTTTTTAACTTAGTTACTTTTAAACAGGTTTTATACTGGAGTTGGATGAGTGAAAAATAAGGATGTGCTAGATGGTACTTTTCTAACCAGTTAGCAGTAAAACTTAACTTTCTTCCACGTGTATCCGCCCTTTGGTAGACTTGAAGACTGAAATAGCCAGATAAAGCGGCGGAAATTCAAGCAGTTGAGAGGGCAGACTCTGTGGAAAATACACTTGGGTTAGAGATTATTGAAGTAGTAGAGCAAGCCGCGATCGCATCCGCAAAGTGGATGGGTAAAGGCGAAAAAAACATCGCTGACCAAGTAGCTGTGGAAGCTATGCGGGAGCGGATGAATAAAATCTATATGCGCGGTCGCATTGTGATTGGAGAAGGCGAACGTGACGATGCGCCTATGTTATACATCGGGGAAGAAGTTGGTATTTGTACTCAACCAAATGCCGAAGCTCTCTGTAACCCTGATGAATTAATTGAAATTGATATCGCCGTTGACCCCTGTGAAGGTACGAACTTGGTAGCTTATGGGCAACCTGGTTCGATGGCTGTCTTGGCAATTTCTGAAAAGGGTGGATTATTTGCTGCTCCTGACTTTTACATGAAGAAGTTAGCAGCACCTCCCGCAGCTAAGGGCAAGGTAGACATCAACAAGTCAGCAACAGAAAACCTCAAGATTCTCTCTGAGTGTCTAGAGCGCTCTATTGAAGAACTCGTAATCGTGGTCATGAAGCGCGAACGCCACAACGATTTAATTAAAGAAATCCGTGAGGCTGGAGCGAGAGTCGCCCTAATTTCAGATGGTGACGTAGGTGCAGCTATAAGCTGCGGTTTTGCTGGAACTAATATCCACGCGTTGATGGGTATTGGTGCGGCTCCTGAAGGCGTAATCTCGGCAGCAGCAATGCGTGCTTTGGGTGGACACTTCCAAGGTCAACTGATTTACGATCCAGCAATAGTAAAAACGGGTCTGATTGGAGAAAGCAGAGAAGCCAACATCGATCGCTTAAAGTCTATGAATATCAATGACCCTGATAAGGTCTATGATGCTCATGAATTGGCATCTGGTGAAACTGTTCTGTTCGCTGCTAGCGGCATTACGAGTGGTAATCTGATGAATGGTGTACGTTTCTTCAACGGCGGAGCTAGAACTCAAAGCTTGGTAATTTCCAACCAGTCGAAAACTGCTCGATTTGTTGACACAATTCACATGTTTGGTGAACCCAAGACTCTCCAACTGAACTAATTTTTAGGGAATGGGGAATGGTAAAAGTAGGGACGAAGCATTTGGAAGGAAATCTTTCTCTAAAACGCAAAGTATAGTCATCCAAATGCTTTACCCTTACAGTAGTTAGTAGTTAGTAGTTAGTGATTAATAGTTGTTTGTTGCTGGGAATAACTACCAACCAATAAACAAAAATTCCCCATTCCCTATTCTCACTCAATGCCCTATTCTCAACTACCAACTAGTAACTACGATTTAGCAAATGAATATAGCAGTGGTGGGGTTAAGCCATAAAACAGCCCCTGTAGAAGTCCGGGAAAAACTGAGCATTCCAGAACCACAAATTGAAAGTGCGATCGCTCAACTGGCCAGCTATCCTCATATTGATGAAGTTGCAATTCTTAGCACTTGTAATCGCCTGGAAATCTACATTGTTACCAGTGAAGCAGACCAAGGTATCCGAGAGATAACTCAGTTTCTTGCAGAATATAGTAAGTTACCCGTGCTTTCTCTGCGACAGCACCTATTTATGCTGCTACATGATGATGCAGTGATGCACGTCATGCGGGTAGCAGGTGGTTTAGATAGTCTGGTACTCGGAGAAGGTCAAATTCTGGCTCAGGTGAAGACTACTCACAAACTGGGGCAGCAATATAACGGTATAAAAACCATTTTGAATCGATTATTTAAACAAGCGCTGACAGCTGGTAAGCGGGTTCGCACTGAAACTAGTATTGGTACTGGTGCTGTCTCTATCAGTTCGGCAGCTGTAGAGTTAGCGCAGATAAAAGTGGCAAATTTAGCAGCTTGCCGAGTGGTAATTTTAGGCGCTGGTAAAATGTCGCGGCTGCTGGTGCAACACCTAATTTCTAAAGGTGCTGTAGAAATTAGTATTGTAAACCGCTCTCGCGATCGCGCCCAAGAATTAGCAAAGCTGTTCCCTCAACAACCGATCAAAATTCATCCACTCTCGGAAATGATGAGCGTAATTGCCGATAGCGATCTAGTATTTACAAGTACTTCAGCAACAGAGCCAATACTTGACCGGGTCAAATTAGAAATGGTTTTAGAAGTTCAGCGCTCTTTAATGTTATTTGATATTTCTGTGCCGCGTAATGTTCATGCGGATGTAAATGAATTGGAAAACGTGCAAGCGTTTAATGTGGATGATTTGAAGGCAGTAGTAGCGCAAAACTACGAAAGCCGTCGCAAGATTGCACAGGAAGCTGAGAAACTTTTAGAAGAAGAAGTGGAAGCCTTTGATATTTGGTGGCGCAGTTTAGAAACTGTTACCACTATTAGCTGTCTGCGAAATAAAGTCGAAACCATCCGCGAACAAGAGTTAGAAAAAGCTTTGTCGAGATTGGGTTCGGAATTTGCAGAAAAACATCAAGAGGTGATTGAAGCATTAACACGGGGAATTGTCAATAAAATTTTACATGACCCGATGGTACAGTTGCGATCGCAGCAGGATGTGGAAGCTAGAAGGCGCTGTATGCAAACTCTGCAAATGCTTTTCAACCTCGATGCCGAGGAACAGTTTAGTTAAATTAAGCAAGAACCCCGACTTGTGGTGAGAAGTTGGGGTTCTAAGCGAATCGATTTGAAATTAGATATACTTCTAATTAGATAGATGTCTAATTAGAAGTTAGTTATGGAATCAGAGCAATTTAACATCTTACTCCGCTTTTTCAAGGCATTAGCGGATGATAGCCGTTTGAAAATTGTAGGTATCCTGGCGAATCAGGAGTGCAGCGTCGAAGAATTGGCGGTGCTACTGCAACTCAAAGAACCGACAGTATCTCATCATTTAGCGAAATTGAAAGAGCTAAATTTGGTGACAATGCGTCCTGAAGGCAATAGCCGTCTATATCAATTGGATAGCGAGGCTTTACAAAG
Organism: Nostoc punctiforme PCC 73102; assembly: GCF_000020025.1. Taxonomy (GTDB): domain Bacteria; phylum Cyanobacteriota; class Cyanobacteriia; order Cyanobacteriales; family Nostocaceae; genus Nostoc; species Nostoc punctiforme. The sequence continues at coordinate 4,935,856 of NC_010628.1, forward strand.
CATTAGCAAGGAAATTTTTACACCTGAGAAGATAGCATCCTTGATAGAGGATGTGGATACTGAAGCTTGGGAAAGCAAAGTGTTGAAAAACTATTTCGAGGGCGATGTCTCCGACAAGCACTCCGTGCAACGCCTCAAAGAAATTCCTGCTAGTCGGAAAAAGCGTTTAGTTATTCTTAAGTGGTTAGCAAACCAGTTTGATGTAGGAGTCAACTACCCTGAACGCCTAGTAAATGATATTCTCAAACGCTACCATATTGACTGCGCTACCCTGCGACGAGAGTTAATTGCTTGCCAGTTAATGCAGCGAGAAAATGGGATTTATTGGCGTACAACATAGATGTGAAAGATGAGCAAACCGCACAATCATAGGTTGTATTTTTATGCAATTAGAAACACAAAAATTATATTACACACCTGAAGAGTATTTAGAAATTGAAGAAAAGGCAGAATATAAAAGCGAATACCGTGATGGAGAAATTGTCCCGATGACGGGTGGTACTACAAATCATAATAAAATCGCTTTGAATTTAGCTGCATCCTTAAAAATTGCTTTAAGGCGTAAAAATTATGATGTCTATATTGGTGATGTGCGTTTGTGGATACCCCGTTATCGGCAGCATACATATCCCGATGTAATGGTAATTGAGGGACAACCTATTTATACAGGAACCAGCACAACAACGGTTATGAACCCGGTGTTAATTGCTGAAGTTTTATCTAAATCGACTAAAAATTATGACCAAGGCGATAAATTTCTTTATTATCGCTCTATTCCAGAATTCAAGGAATATATTTTAATTGACCAATCTCAGTATCACGTAATGCATTATGTAAAAACTGCGGAAAGTCAATGGTCATTCACTGAACTTGAACATGAATCTGCAATTTTATCACTGCAAACTGTTGATTTTAAAATTGAATTGCGCGACCTTTATGAGCAAGTCAATTTTGCAGAAAATAACGAAGATTGAAGAAAAATTCAAAAGTCATAATCAATGAGTAAGAGACTCAGGGAAATTCCTAAGCAATAAATATATTACATAAATAGAAGGCCAATTACACTCTCTTATCCCAAATAAGCTTCTAAAAGTTTTGGATTAGTTTGAATTTCTGCGGTTGTACTCATTCACTAAATTTGTCTTTCTTCCTCGGTAAAGATAGGAGGCCACAATTCAGTAACGGGCAAATAATATTTACTTCAATCTAAACACCATTAATAGTGTTCCTTTTGACTTTGGATAAATAAAAGTACACGAATACTGTGATTTGTCCAAAGTCAAATCAATAAATACATTGCATAAACAGAAAGCTAATCACACTCTATTTTCCCAAATAAGCTTCTAGAACCTTGGGATTAGTTTGAATCTCCGCTGGTGTACCGTCAGCCAAATTCTGCCCTTCGGCAAGCACCCAAACACGATCGCATAAGGACATAATCACATCCATATTGTGTTCGATAATCAAAAAGGTCATTCCGTCTTGGCGATTCCAAGTGATAATACGATCGCAAATATCATCAATCAGTTTCGGATTCACCCCAGCAGCTGGTTCATCCAACAAAATTAACTTGGGATTAGTCATTAACGCCCGTCCCATTTCCAGCAGCTTGCGTTGTCCACCAGACAAGCAACCAGCATAATCGTGTGCTTTTTTTGCCAAACCCACTGATTCTAATAGGAACATTGCTCGCTCTTGGAGTTGCTTTTCTTCCTTAGCTACAAGGTGCGGTTGCAACTGTACCTGCCAAAAATTTTCACCCGTTTGTTTTTGCGCCGCCAGCAGCATATTTTCTAACACCGACAACCGAGAGAGAGTCCGCGCAACCTGAAAAGTGCGGATTACTCCCTGCTGGGCGATTTGGTATGGTTGTAAGTTGTGAATCGGTTCGCCGTCAAAAATTACTCGTCCCTTATCTGGACGAATGAAGTTTGAGAGTAAGTTAAATAAAGTGGTTTTACCAGCACCATTGGGGCCAATCAAGCCCGTGATGCTGCCTTTAGCAACTTCGATTTTCGCCTCATTAACTGCTTTGACACCACCAAAGCTTTTAGAAAGTCCAGTGGCTACCAAAAGGGGAAGTGGCGATGAATAGTTATTTACCAAGGGTGAGTTCCTCCTTTTTCCCTAAGATACCTTGAGGTCGCCAAATCATCAGTATCATCAAAATAAGCCCGATTACCATAATGCGAAATGCACCCAAACGGGCTTCATCAAGGTGGACGATTCTAGGTAAAACTTCTCGTGTTAGCGCATCGTAAGCAAAGAAAATTACCGCACCTAAGATTGTGCCAACATTATTACCAGAACCACCTAAAATCACCATGATCCAAGTGTCAAAGGTGATCTGCGGTTGAAAATTATCAGGGTAAATGGCGCTGAGTTGCCAAGCAAAGAAAGCACCAGCGATACCCGCGATCGCACCCCCTAAGATTAATGATTGTAATTTATACCAAAAAACATTTTTTCCCAGCGCCTTGGGAATTTCTTCATCTTCACGGATAGCTTTGAGAATTCTACCCCAAGGCGATCGCACCAAAATTTCTAAGCGCCAGTATACAAGCGCTAAAACCAACAGCAACACCAGCATCAAACCCGCTTTTGGGTTGTAATTATACAGTCCAATTACTCCAGAAATATAAATTGCTGTTGCCAAAACTGCTAATACAATTCCCACAGCCAAGCGCGACACAAATTCTTGCTTGCTAGTTGTCCTTTTGCCTAAATCAGTAGTCCGAGATATTTGGGTAGTACGAATCCATTGCCATAACGTAAAAAAAGTTACAGCAGCTAGTAGGGTTAACAACCCAATCATTAGTAATCTGACGAACAAATTCGGCTCTGTGGATAGGGGTATGGAATAACTTTGCACACCAAACGCCCCAGAAACCCAGGTATCACCCACAGGTAAATCCTGATTATTTACCACCAAACGAATTAATTCACCCGTACCAATGGTGACAATTCCTAAATAATCTTCCCGTAAGCGTAGAGTTGCAAAACCAATTATCAAACCCAACAAGGCGGCGACAATTGCTCCGGCCACTGCTGATATTAATAGGGGCACGCCCTTTAAACTTAACAATACTGTTGTATACGCTCCAAGGGTCATGAAAGCAATATGACCAAAGTTAATTAACCCTGTAAAGCCCCACTGTAAATTAAGTCCCAGTCCGAATAAAGCAAAAAGTGCTGTAGAAATTGCTAAGAAAATAAGATAGTCAACCATATTAAATAGTTATTTTGGCATTGGGAATTGGGAATTGGGCATTGGGAATTGGGCATTGGGAATCCTTTCGGCTTCGCTCAGGGCAATTGGGAATTGGGAATTGGGCATGGTTATTTTCCTTGTTCCCCTTGTTCCCCTTGTCTCCCTTGCCCCCTGCTCCCTGCTCCTGCCTCTTCACTGGGCGAATAAATTTTAGCCTAGCTTGAGCATAGTGCTACATTGCCGTTAACCTTTGCTAATTTTGTGGGAATACTATTTACTGTTGGTGTTGAGTTGTAGGTAAAAATTAGCCTATGAATTTGCTGCGACTGAGAATGCATCACTTAATCGAGCAGTTAGGTGATGAGGATTTGCAAGATATTTGGAATGTTCTCGAAGCTTTACATTGTGACTTTTATATGCTCAAAGCGATACAACAAGTTAAGCGATCGCAGCAACCGTGGGATATCTTAACCCATGAAGAAGCGGTACGACTGTTGATGTTTTTCTGATTCAGCAGCGCTTTCTTTTCTTGTGCCAGTGGCCCCTCAAGTTTTGGTTAAGGTAACGCCTAGTGAGTCTAGAAATGCGCTATGCAAGGTCTTTTTTGCTAGACCTGAAAAATTTAGAACCTGCTGCTTACGAGCGGGTGCATGATTTTGTCTTTGTTGAGTTAGCCCAAAAGTGGCAACTGAGCGATCTAAAAGAACTACGACAGCTTGATGGTGAAGGCATTTTTCACCGTTTCACCCTGGATAATTACCTGATTGGTATAGAAATTAGGGGTGAAATTGTGAAATTTCTGCGTGTCATTCCTATGCCAGATGTTTAAAGTGAAGAGTTCAGGGAACACTTAAAACTGTAAACTGTATAAGGCTAGGCAGGGATCGCTACAACCTTACATTAAACTGGTTTTGAAAAACACTTTATTTGAGATTTCCCTATGGATGCTAGGGCACTTTGGCAACGATACCAAAACTGGTTATATTTCCACGAGGGATTGGGACTGTACTTAGACATAAGTCGAATGCGGTTCGATGATGCCTTCGTGGAATCGTTGCAGCCGAAGTTTGACAAGGCGTTTGCGGATATGGCTGAACTGGAGAAGGGCGCGATCGCAAATCCCGACGAGAACCGCATGGTTGGACACTACTGGCTGCGAAATCCTGATTTAGCACCAACTCCAGAACTTACACAAGAAATAGTCCAAACCCTAGAACAAATCGAAGCCTTTGCGGAAAAAGTCCAAACAGGTGCTATTCATCCTCCCAGAGCAAGCCGCTTCACGGATATTATCTCCATTGGCATTGGTGGTTCCGCCCTCGGCCCCCAATTCGTCGCAGAAGCTCTCGCTCCTGATTTCCCACCTCTGAAAATTCACTTTATCGATAACAACGATCCGGCAGGTATAGATCGCGTTCTGAATCATCTGCGAAATAGCCTCGCCAGCACTTTGGTTTTGGTAATCTCCAAATCTGGAGGAACACCGGAACCTCGTAACGGCATGATTGAAGTTAAAAAAGCCTACGCCGGACACAATTTGGAATTTGCTCAATATGCGGTAGCAATTACCAGCGTTGACAGCAACCTCGATAAACTGGCCAAAGACGAAGGTTGGCTGGCGAGATTTCCCATGTATGACTGGGTAGGAGGACGCACCTCCGAAATGTCTGCTGTGGGGCTAGTACCAGCCGCATTGCAGGGCATTGATGTTCGTGCCATGCTAGATGGCGCAAAAGAAATGGATGACGCTACCCGCGTCCCAGATGTGAAAAATAACCCAGCAGCCTTGCTTGCTTTGTCTTGGTACTTTGCTGGCAATGGAAAGGGTGAAAAAGATATGGTTGTCTTACCTTACAAAGACAGCTTATTTTTATTCAGTCGCTATTTGCAACAGCTGGTGATGGAATCCTTGGGCAAGGAAAAAGACTTAGACGGTAATGTTGTCCATCAAGGCATCGCCGTTTACGGCAACAAAGGCTCAACAGATCAACACGCTTACGTTCAGCAGTTGCGTGAGGGTGTAGCGAATTTCTTTGCTACCTTCGTTGAAGTGTTGGAGGATCGTCAGGGCCCATCGACTGAAATAGATCCGGGAGTTACATCAGGCGATTATCTTTCCGGTTTTCTCCAAGGAACCCGACAAGCGCTTTATGAAAATCACCGCGATTCGATTACAGTTACCATTCCCCAAGTTAACCCCCGAACTGTAGGGGCATTAATAGCTTTGTATGAACGTGCTGTTGGTTTATACGCTAGCTTGGTTAACGTCAACGCCTACCATCAGCCAGGGGTAGAAGCTGGCAAAAAAGCAGCCGCCTCCATTCTCGATTTGCAAACACGAGTGGTAGCAGTCCTGCAAAAAGAAAAAACTCCCATTTCTCTTGACGAACTCGCAAAGAAAGCAGGCGCATCAGACCAAATTGAGGCAATTTACAAAATTTTGCGTCATATCCATGCCAATCAGCGAGGTGTGGTTTTGCAAGGCGATCTTCACAAACCCGGCAGTTTAACCGTTTCTGCTAGCTGATAGCTCTAGTATAAACATCACATTTTTTCCCTAATTGTTGTATCAGCAACAATTTTTGATTGTGAAGCATCCTAGATAAAAGTTTTATCTTTCGTCTAGGATGCTTCACTGTATAATTTGTAATTCGTAATTTGTAATTAAGTTTTATAACTTTAATTTAATTTTTTGAATTTTGACGCAGCTATATCGAGAGGCTCAGATGCCCGGTTTTTTATAAAAGTAGGGCATCTTTTTGTTCGTAACTCCTGCATGGATTGCTATATACATCATTACGAATTAATACTTACCAAAAGGCGTTGATTAAAATAGCCCTTGGGTAGAAAGCAGCGATCGAGTAAAAAAGGATTATTGGTATCTCCAAATAATAAATTACCCTGCTTCTCTCGATGACAGAATGGTGGCACAATTCCCCAATCTTCTGCTAGCCAAATCCAGTATCCTATGTCAATTCTGCCATAGTTTGAACCTGTGAGAATCTCCCCAACGCTGTTGTTGATAGATACTATTTCTGGCGATGATTTGATTTCAATTAACAGCCAAGCTAACTCTTCTACAGAAAAGCTATAGCCATTATCAGCAGCTATGTTGACGAACTGCTGCGGATCTTTAGAGATGAGCAATTCTTCTTTGAGAGATGGCGTTTTTTGTGCAAAATCAAAAAGATCCCAAATCTGTCTTCTTGTAACTAGAAACCACGCAAGTTCTTCTGCCGTCAAATTGCAACCATTTTCTGTTGCTAACTTGAGAAATGGCTCAAGGCTATTGGTTTCTGCTAATTGACTTTTCAATTGGAAAGTTTGCTCTACTAACAACAAAAAATCAATAACCTTTTGCCATGTAACTTTGTCATAACTTTTATTAAATTTTATTTTCTCTTGCCAATAAATGTATTTATCTTCTTTAAGAAAGAAATTCCAAATTTGATAATACATGGGTCATCTCACTTAAGTCTTAAACTTGGCACAGGTTGGTTATTAATGAACCCAGTGTAGTAAGTATAATCTGTTTCTTCGACAGTACTAAATCTGTTATATTATGTAAATGAAGTTACACAGCAGCTAAGTATAAAGTTTTTGTAAATTTTACTACTATAAATAGAACATACTGAGGAAAAGATGGAGAGAACGATCGCTGTGGTGGGTTGTGCGATCGCTCGTTATTACTTCTCATAAAATAAAATTAAGTCAATAGATAGTATTAATTATTCATAAATGAATTAACCGCAAAACAGCTTGCACTTCAGTACTTGTAAACGAACCGCAGAGGCGCAGAGAGCGCAGAGGGAAGAAAAGAGATATATTTTACTATCTTTAGTTAATAGATAAATCACGGAGGAAGTAAAAGCGATCGCTATTCCAATCACTGCCTTTTATTCGCCCTAAATAGCCTGTTAAAGGTGAGGAAAGCTCAATCAGAATTTCATGCATTTCTGCTGTTTTTATTGGCTGTGGCGGATGTGAGCCGAAATACGCACCATGTAGAGCTTCAACACCAGCAGATTTTATACCTGAGTTTTCTAAATAGTTTTTGACAAGCTGGATAACGTGCGATCGCAACCTTATTGATTGTTCAACTTTATCGATATAAGTATTAATTTTATCTTCAGCTAAACCAAAAGGAGCTTGTTGTAAACACTCTTTTAGTTCTAATAGAGTTGTCGGGAAATAAAAGATAAGTGAGGCAATGCTGGTCTTGTAATTGGGATTCTCTTAAGCAGCCATCAAGTAGAAGTTCCATAATCCTGCTGCGGTCAGCATCAAATGGTCATCAAAGTTTTCAATCCGATTACGATAAATGACACTGGCGGCGTTGTAGCGCTTCACACCAGCAAAGGCATTTTCGCAAACTACACGGGATTGACTCAATTGACGATTCTCCGTTTTTTGAAGGTCACTTAACTTGCCCCCTTTGGGCTTTTTGTGAGGAAGATGGAGATTGTCATACTGCTTCTGTAATCCCTGAAAGCCCGAGTCTACTTCAATCGGAATTTCATCAGGCACACTACCTGCAATGTCATCTTCGTCATGAAAACGTTTGTCATGCAGTTTGCCTTCTCGTGCTTTGCTTAAGATCAAGACCCGTTTGGTTTCATCAACTGCCGCCAAGTGTTTACGCGTATGACGTTTCTTTTTACCGGAGTAATTCTGTTGTTGTTGTTCTCTTTCTTGAGGTCGCGCAATTGGGCGTTCTGTCCCATCAATCATCACTCGTTGCACTCCTGGAAAGCGTGACAAAAATGCTTCAATGCTTTCGAGATGGCGTTCCGGCAGCGCCATCTTCTGTCCCAAAGCCGCTTCTAATATTGGCTGCAATCGATGCATCCACTCATGTGCCTGGGAGCGATGCATATCAAAGAGCAGTCCCGCCACATCAAAGGTCGGATAACATTTGAAATAGAAAAGGATGAAAAACAATTTGTCTTGGGCTGTAAGTAAGCGGGCTTTGCGTCCTCCACCCAGGCCACGTTGACGAGGCTTGGCCTGTTGAGTATCTAGGTACATCGTGGTAAACGTGGGCAAAAGGGCATCAAATGCTTTCCGGTTCAACCCAGTTAATGCCCTCAACAGTCGGTCTTGCTTCAGCGCACCTTCAATATTCAGCATCATTCTTCCCTACCACTGCTGTCTATTCTCTCTTATTTCCCGACAAGTCTAATAAGTTGATAGAATTTTTGTAGTGTGCTTGCAGTTCAACTAGTTTTTGTAGTGTTTCAGGGCTAACAATATTCATTTGATTTTCGGTAGCTGTTCTTAAGGCGTAAAAATTTAGTTCTCCGGCGGCTACAATTAATTTAATAGAATTGTCATACTGAAATTTACCAAGATGGTTCATACCTATTTTTAGTAACTGTGCTGGTGTACCATCAGTAACTTTCTCAGTTTTAGTTGCTTTGCACTCTCCTACTATTGGATAAGGTTGTTCAGCGTAAAAATCCATACCTCCTGCGCCACCAGTTGCATCTGGATTCAAACCTGAACCTGTAAAGCCTAATTTTAGTAATCCTCTACGAACCAATTTTTCAAATGTATGTCCATCGCTAGAGTTACCAACTTTAGCAATGTTTTGAATCCAAGGTAAGTCTGAATCTAATGGATTTGTTAGTTTATCGCTACTCCAACCTAAAAATACTTTGATATCGTCGTCTAATTGTTTCGCTGCTGGTTGGCTAATGCTTAGGGATGCGATCGCACTCTGCAATTCTTCTAATTCAGGATGTAGCGGGGGTTGTAGCTTTTCTAACTGGTGTTTGCGTTGGGCGAAGGTGCGATCCTTTAATACTGGCTTGTCTTCAGAAACATTGAGAGGTTGTGATAATGCAACAAACTGACTATTTGACTTTATCGGTACTTCAATTGATTTAGGCAACTCATATACTCGCAAATATGCCAAAAATATATTTTGCTTTTGCCTTAGTATTTCTTTTAAAGCTTCTGTTGTCCAAATAGTTAGCTGTGATAAAGCAGCGAAAGATTCTGTATTATTAATAATTTGGCATAGTTCGCACTTAGCCCAAGTTTTAATTAAAACTGTTTCATAAGCTAATATGGGAAGTTTTAACTGTTCCTCATCTATAAGTAAGTTCATTTGCTGAGGTTGTATTAAAACACCCTGTATATTTAGTTGTGCGAATGCACTTTGAGCAATAGGTAAGAAACTTGAGCGATAGTACTGCTCAACTGGTAGTAAATTAATTGATGCATCTGATGGACAAAGAGCGAATTCTCGCCCCGGAGTAATAAATTTATTAGGCATTGCTGCAATTATTCTCCCTTGCAAAAATGCCTCAATTTCTGGTGCTGCTAGACGTAAAGCTGTATTAATCATTATTCCTAAAATAAAGCACCTGAACTAACACTTCCTCCATCTGCAACCTCTGTTAAAGTGATATTAGTACTTTCAATTTCTTCATCAATTGCATCTTCAGGAACTTGCCCTGATGGGTCGCTGAGAATTTCACGAACAAGATAATTATCAATTGCTATCTGCTTTTGGTGAATAAAATCAATAATTTGTTCTTCGCTTAACTCATCATCTTCACGACCTTTCATCACAAAATGTAATGCTAATAGTGGTTTTATATCTTCAGGTTTTAATAAAACCCATTCACCACCTAATTCCTTTGATAAAAGCGTCTTTAAATGTTCTTGTGCTTTAGTAGCACCTTTATTAATTTGTTTAGAGCGAACTAAACAGCCACGAGTTACATCAAAGTCTTTATAACGAATTAAGCGTTTCAATGTAGCTTGGACGAATAAGCCACCAGATTCTTGCAGAACAGCTACAGCAATTTTGACATTTTTACCATTTTCTGTACCAACAATTTTAAAATCAAGATAGCCTCTATCAACAGCTTTTACCTCAACATCGACAACTTTTTCTATTTTTACATTCTCTATAGTTTCACCAATGACTGCATTAAATCCTAATCGGAGTGCTTGAGCAAGAGTTGCTTTATCCTCCATGTAATCTAGTATGGTAGTTTCTAAAGCAGATATTTGTTGATTATAAGCAGGCTCTACAGGGTGTCTATCTATGACTATTCCAGGAAATTTAAAATTGTCAGCACACCATTTTAAAATTTTTCTAACTATTGGTCTTTCTTTACCTAATGCTCTTAACTTCTGTTCATCAAATGGGTAAAGTGCATGAGGAGGTGTTAAAGTATGTTCTTGATAAAACTCTTCAAGCCATCGAGAAACTAAATCAATAACATCATCAGAATTGAGATACTTTAGTTCAATAACTTGCTCTCCAATTCTATCTACAACTGAATCAGCATTTCCTAATCTTTTAACTTCGTTAATCCAGTGATCAGGAAAGATAGAAGTTAGTAAAACGCCACGCTTAATTTTATCGCATAAGTCTTTAGCAAAAATGGCAGTTACTTGTCGTCCAGTATATCCTATTTCATTACAGTGGTCAGTTTCCATTTCATCAAAACAAACTACTATTGGTTTGTAATCACCAATTAAGTTGATAATTTGCCGGGCTGTAGTGAAGGATTCAGCCTCTTTATCATCTGCACTCACATTGGCTAAACCCATTGCATCCGCTTTGACTTGTGGTAGACTGTTGCCGGCAAGCCATCTAATAGCAAAAATTTCATAAGCTGGATCAGGAGATAGTGTCCATAAAATCGCTGTGATAATATCAGGATTTTCTAGATCAGGCTTGATACCAAGTACCTTATCTCGTAAAACTTCAACCACCTTGGGATTTTTGACTAATGCTCCAGGAAACTGATTTATTAGCTGTTGGGCTGTATAGTTTTTGTTGAAAGCTTCATTAATTAAAGCTGTTGCTAAGTACTGCCATTGACTAACACCTTGACTCCCTATTTGTTTAAGGCTAGTGGCTAGAGTAGTTAAGAATTCTGCTTTAATACGGTTTAGGTTATTACACTGACTCATATAGACAAATAAAGCGCTACCATCAAATTGTAAGCGATGGCGAATTCTGCTGATCAGATGGCTTTTACCTAAACCTCTTTCTGCTGTAATTGTAATACCAATTACTTTCCTTTGTCCGCTGTTAACTTTTTCAATTGCGTTATAAACAGCATCAGAAACATGAGAATTTAAAGATGGTACATCAGGAAAACCTTGTCCCCAAACATTCTGATCTCTAACTACTAAGCGTGCCTCAAATGGGTTGTGTTTGCTGATAATATTAATTAAATCGTTAGACATAGATTTGAAGTAGTTGTGTATGAGGGTTAACAGAGAATTAGCAAAAATTACAAAAATTGGTAAATTAGTTTAAAAGTTTGGCATAGCAACGTAGCCCACTGACTTCAGTAGTTACCGAATCTTCCAGTTTGCTTGGGTCATTGTCTGGTAAACTTCCACCTTGGAGTTGTAAAATATCTTTCTCCTGCATTTCCAGCAACCACTCACTGAAATCTTCGCGGCTCACCCGATCGCCTATTTCTCTCCTGATGCGATAAATTGGCACCAGATCATCTAAGTTATAGTTTTGGTTTAACTTGTCGTAGACTTCTAAAGCCACTGATTTAAACTCTCCGTAAGATCCGATCGCACTCTTCCCATTAACTGGTACATCTGCACCAATTACCGCAACATCAATCTGACTAATCCACTTCACCAGCGCATTCGCCGCCCAAGTTCCCACAATCGTCCCTTCAAACTTAAACTTGCCACTTCTCAAACCCTCACCCAATACCTCTAAACCCTTGGGAGATGTCAGAGAATATCCTTTTTTGGAGATTGCGATCGCACCCTGATTCTGCAATTCTTCAAATGACCCCTGATAATCTGCTACCTTCTGGCTTTTGGATACAATTCGCTTAGTGAGTTGACCCTTTTTAACTTCCTGCTGCGTTCCTCCCAAATCCCACAAAGCCAAAAGGAGACGAGTGTTAGTTTGGGCTGTATTTTTGGATGTCATATTTAATCTATTTTTTGACAAAGATCATCATAGTAGCTGTATCTTTGTAATTTATTTATCCAGAAAAAATAACCGAGAAATTGCTGAATATTTCGGCGTTTCAGCTAAATTGATTAATCAAAAATCAACAATATATTTCTTTGGGATGAATGCAGTTTCTCTCAAAGGCAGGATGAAAGACTCAAGAAAACCGATCATCATAAAAGTGAAACGCTGTAGCTGGTGCAGTTACAAATTAAGTGAAATATGTTTTTTCAATCCCAGGTGAAATAACAGGATTTCCAACTTGGTTTTTGCAACAGCAAGGCTTTTAGCAAATACAGGTGATGAAGAAATCCAATGAACACAATATATAAAGAACGTAAAATAGTTTCGCGTCTATTTGCGGTGCTACTTTCGGCATTGCTAATGGTACCCGTGCTGAGTAGCTGCGGAGGCGGTTCCCAAAAAGCTTCAGTACCACCACCTGTTGATGATACCGTTGGTAGAACAGTCAGCGATCGCCAAACCGAAGCTAAGAAGGGATTGGGTACAGGACAAAAAGTGGCACTTTTGGCTGGAGCTGCTGCACTTTACTACATGTACAACCAGCATAAGAATGCTCCACAAGAAGGAGCGCAAGGTAAGTACTATCTTTCCAAGAACGGGCGCGTATACTACCGCGATGCTGAACATCGCGCTCACTGGGTAACGCCACCACCAGAAGGAATCCGAGTACCCGAATCTGAAGCACAAAAGTATCGGGAATTCCAGGGCTATAACCGGAGTGCCACAGGTCGCGATCTAACTGGTATAACTTCATCCGCAGCACCAGCACTCTAGATCGGCGAAGCGTGTGTAAATATAAAGCGGGTTTCCCGAAGGATAACGCCATCGCGCACATCGGAAACACGAACTTAAATCAGGAGACAGATTATGGTAAATGAATTTTTCCGAAAGGCGAAAGATTTACTCTTGGGATCGAACAGCGATCAAGACGCTGAATTCCGCGATCGCGATGTACGTCCAGCCAGCGAAGACCCCTACGGCGATCCCGCAGACCCAGCATCTTACGGTAACGTTATTCCAGCCAGTCAAGACCCCTACGGTGACCCCGCAGATATCTCGTCCTACGGCAACGTTCGCCCAGCTAGTGAAGACCCTTACGGCGACCCCGCAGATACAGGGGAGTTTGGTGATGTCCGCCCAGCTAGCGAAGACCCCTACGGCGACCCCGCAGATGAGGATTACCGTCGTTAACGCCAACGGCACAAATATTCTGGTGAGTTTGACGAACCTCTCCCTGCCTTGAACTAAAGTTCAAGTCTGTCCCTCTCCGACTCGGAGAGGGACGTTTTTATGTAGTAAGGGAGTTGCAAAAAATAAATTATCCCAAATTATTTGTAGATTTGTAAGGGCGCAAAGTCTTGCGCCCCTACACACCCTGCGGAACCCTTACGCGCAGCTTGCTTCCCCGTTCGCGTAGCGTCTCGTAGGGAAGGGGTACGCGGAGCTTCCCGCAGGGATAGGATAGGATATTTTTTTAACTGGAAGTCCCTCAAGCCAGGGAGTAGGTTTCTTTATTGAGTTCATTAGTTCGACACTATATGACAAGACAGTTCAGATAAGGTTTTTTGACGAAAATTATAGATCGCAAAGACGCGATAAATCGCCGTCTTTACAATAATCAGTCCTTTGTAGAGACGGCGATTTATCGCGTCTCTTCCCTTAACCGAACCGTATTGCACTATATAAGCCATCGAACTCATGTTGAATTACGAATTATTTTTGTTAGCCAAAATTTCCTGCGATCGCTCAATATTTTGACGCACAGATTGAGCCGAAGTATGCAAGCCCTCTCTTTCTTCATCGCTGAGTATCAATTCCAATACACTCTCAATTCCACCGCATCCCAACCGACAAGGAACACCAATCACAACATCTTCTAAACCGTATTCACCTTGCAGATAGGCCGCCACAGGCAACAACCGCGATTGATTTAATAAAATCGACTCTACCATCACGCTAGTAGCTGATGCCGGAGCAAAAAAAGCACCACCCGTCTGCATCAATTCCACAATTTCTGCGCCACCATTGCGGGTTCTTTCTATCAAGCGTTCAATTGTGGCTGCATCCAGCAATTCCGTGATGGGAATGCCGTTGACGGTAGCATAACGAGATAAAGGCACCATTAAATCGCCGTGGCTACCCAATACCATCGCTTTGACATCGGCAGGCAAAACGCCCAATTCTAGGGCAATGAAGGCTTCAAAACGGGCAGAATCTAACACGCCAGCCATACCCATAATGCGATCGCGTGGTAAACCTGTAGCTTGCCAAGCTAAATAAGTCATCACATCCAACGGATTGGTGACGACAATAAAAATAGCATTGGGAGAATGAGCGATCGCATTTTTTGCCGCTTCCACCACAATCTTGGCATTAGTTTTCAGCAAATCATCCCGACTCATCCCTGGTTTGCGGGGAAGTCCTGCGGTAATCACCACAATTTGAGAACCAGATGTATCAGCATAATTATTTGTGCCGATAATCTGGCGATTATGTATTTCAATTCCCCTGGCTTCCATCAAATCCAGCGCCAAACCTTGAGGCATTCCCGCAATAATATCTAGTAAAACTACATCTGCCAGATTTTTCTCTGCAACACGTTGAGCTAAAGTACTACCAACCCTACCCGCACCTACGATAGTGACACGGGGTAAATTACAAGCAATTGGGGAGTTAGGGGAAGAAGACATAATTATTCAAGTGCGATTTTATCAACAAGAATCCAGAGTCAGAATAAATGCTAAATTCTGAATTCTGACTCCTGAATTCTTCCTTATTATTTAAACTCTTCCAGTTGATCCACACGTAACCAAACGTTTGGTGTTGGCACTTTCCCGAACTTAATCAGGGCGTAATCACCTTTAATATCTACAATTTCGCCCTTGCTATCAAACAAATAAGGAGGAAAGCGAGTATCACTGGCTTTTGCTTCCAGACTGTTTTCCAGTTTTTCGCGGATAGCGCGAACCATATCTCCCTTTTTAACTGCCATGAATTCCCCTCTCAAATTTCTAGATTGTTTTATCTGCATTTTAGGAGACTTCCGAATTAGAAGTAAAAATTCCTCCTATACGACGCAATTGTACAGACGCGATTAATCGCGTCTCTCCCGATTCTCCACTCCCCGTAGCGTTTGACACTCAGAGCAAAAATGACTAGATCGCCCAGCCAGCCTAATCCGTTGAATTGGCATACCACAAACTCGACAGGGTTCTCCAGCGCGATTATAAACCCACGCAACACCACCATAGTTGCCGTTAGTACCTTTAACATTTAGGAAATTACTAAATGTCGTACCACCAGCTTCAATGCTGGTTTCTAAAACTTGAATTATGGCTGTTCGCAAAAGCTCAATTTGTTTTAGCTGCAAATCTATACACAAAGTTTCAGGTAAAATTCCACTCTTAAACAGGGCTTCATCGGCATAAATGTTACCTAATCCAGCCACCACCGATTGATCCAGTAACGCAGTCTTAATCGGACGGCGACGGTTTTTGAGTTTGCTTGCTAGATATTCAACACTGAATTCCGGCGAAAATGGATCTGCTGCCAGTTTTGCCAAACCAGTGATAATACTTTCTACAGCAACACCAGGCGGAACCCACCAAATTTTACCGAAGGTGCGCTGATCGACAAAACGTAATTCCTGCTGATCCCCAAAGAATAATCTAACCCGCGTGTGCTTATGTAATGGTTCATCTCGATGCAGCCATAGTAATTGACCGGTCATTCGCAGATGAACCCCTAGCCAACTGGTTGAGCAAGGGGAAGAGAGTTCGGCCAGGAGATATTTACCGCGACGATGCCAAGTAGCGATCGCATTCTTTTCAATTCCATCAACAAACTCACCAACAGAAAACGGGTAGGCGATGGTGCGATTGAGCAACACATCTCCACCCGTAATTTCTTGGTTAAGGGTCAATTGATTTAGACCCTTTCGGACTGTTTCAACTTCAGGCAGTTCAGGCATTTAAGCTGATTAAGCAGACAATTTTGATGTACTTGGGGGTTCAAATAAAGAAGAGATGGGATACTAACTTACACATCCGTAGATGGCTCGTATTATTACCCAAAAGAAACCGTGAATACCCGCAGGGCGGCTCTCATAGATTAGGGTAGGCTAGGGTGAAGAATGAATGAACTGAAATTTTCAGATTTCATACTTCAGACTACCCTTCATCATCGCATCAAACAACCCCCTTGTAGCTTTGCTGCTATTTTTTAGCTGGTTTAGCCTTTGGTGCTTCAACCTCGACTAATTCATCTTGGGCAAAGTTGTTGGTATTGATACCAGAGTAATTGACCTTTTCAAAGCGGACAATTACAGGGTATTTGATGCCGCTTTGGTCAATGGAAGCCACAGTTCCTAGATCCTGAAACCAGTAGGATTCAGGGCGGAGAATACGTACTTTAGAACCACGTTGAACCATGATTATTTTCCCTTTTAGTTATCAATCGCCAATCTAGAGGGCTAATTGATTTCACTCTACAACCTGAAGGTCGCGGCAGGAGTATTTGTTAAGTTATTTGTCTGAATTGGTACTGGGGAATGGCGCACAAGAGGTAGAGGGGAGGGGTAAGGGGAGAATTCAAATTATCTCTTTTCCTTCTCCTCTACTCCCCACTCTCCAAAAAATTTAAAAAGGTATCAGACCCTACTTGACAAGGTGGACATTATAGTTTAGCCTCATTCGCAAACAGTATTTTTGTACATTTATGTTTTACTCAATATAAACACGCTCCCCTCGTTACCTCTGCCAATCCGCAGATCGTTATCTATATAGGTGATATCTAACCAGCCTTGCTGTTTATCACTCTTGATTGCAAAATCAATTCCCGCAAATTTTTTACCTGCTTCAATTTGTTGGATAAAAGTTACCGGAGAATTGTATTCTATTAAACGTTGTAAGCCGATAATAGACCGCTCAAATTTCACTTGGACACGCCGACCTGAAACTGGCTCAAATTTAGCAGCAACGCTGACTAATCCTTCTAAATAAGGTAAGCCATAAATCTCAGCTATGTTGTAAACACTGGTAGTCTCTACCCGGATACACTGATAGATTTGACCCAGTTTACAAAAAGGTAGACGATCTAAATTTAAAAGAGCCTTGCTAGTGGTGTATAGTAATCGCCAATTGCCATCTAGCAAATTACCAGCTTCCACCGGGCGGGGTGTAGGATTAAAGTCTTCTAAATTGGCGATCGCTGCTAAGATAGCCTGTTTCTGCGCTTCAGTCGCCAGTAGACCGCGATTTGTACCAGCGATCGCATCCATGAGAGCCGCTTTTCCCATCATCGCCTGTCACCTCTAAAATCAGTCACTTTCCATCAGCATAAACAAGATATTCATAACCTATGTGTAGAGCCATAAAAATTACTAAGAATTGCTTGACTTAAGCCTTATGCCTATTAAATAAAAAATTTCTATCTGAATGCGGATTTATTCACTAAAGGGTTGAAAAGATAACTAAATAAATCCGTGCCAAGTGATAGACTCTAAATGTCAACTTACGTAAACCTTTTCTTGTCTTCTTTGATATGTTGAACTCTCCATTACGTGAAGAACCCCGTAATCAGCGAGCCCATGTCATCCCCCTCAAGCCAGAGTCCTCTTTGTTGGATTGGTTGGAAAATAAAGGTCGGATCATAACACGTGACGTTCACGACCCGGATTTTCAAGATGGTGAAGAAGAAATAGACTCCCTAATGGGTGTAGAAGATGGGATTGGCTACGACCTTGATGATGATGACGATATAGGAATCGCCGAGGATTAGCCTTTTAAGGCTAGGGACTTGGTAGTATCCCTAGCTACTAATATTCAATTTTATAAGTGTGGAGTGAAGGGAAACTTCTGTGGACGCTAAATTATCTCCTGAGCAAGGACTAAATATTTCTGGAATCGCTCTAGCCTCTTTATTAGCCGTTGGGCTAGGCACAACAGCATTTTTCTTAGATTCGATGGCCAACAGGCTACCCTGGCAAAGTATGTCACTAACCCTGCCACTGCTGTTGTGTGCTATGGGTTCAGGTGTAGTTGGCTTTTGGGTAATACCTTTACTCCAAGCACTCAAAACTGGACAAATAATCCGCGAAGATGGGCCCCAAGCCCATCTAAAAAAAGCAGGCACTCCCACAATGGGAGGTATATTCTTTATCCCTGTAGGTGTAATTATTGCCTGTATATTGTCTAATTTTGCTACAGATGTCCTTGCAGTTTCAGCATTGACAACCAGCTATGGATTTATTGGCTGGCTCGACGATTGGCAAATTCTGCGCCGGAAATCAAATAAAGGTATATCTCCCCGAACAAAACTTGCTTTGCAAGTGGGTTTTGCGGCAGTATTTTGCCTCTGGCTAATGTTTAATCAACCTTCTAATATTACAAATATTGCTTTACCTTGGGTAAGCTTCACACTACCATTAGGATTTCTATTTTGGCCACTAGCAGGTTTTGTGCTAGTTGCAGAAAGTAACGCGACTAATTTAACAGATGGTATTGATGGCTTGGCAGCCGGAACAGTAGCGATCGCACTTTTGGCATTAGGTGCCTTAATTGCACCTACAGCACCAGGGTTGATGGTTTTCTGTGCAGCTTTAAGTGGTGGTTGCTTAGGTTTCTTAGCCCATAATCGTAACCCAGCCCGCGTTTTCATGGGAGATACCGGTTCCCTCGCACTGGGAGGAGCATTAGCTGCTGTAGCGCTGTTGACAAACACCTTAGTAGCACTGTTCATTCTCAGTGGTATCTTCTTCGTAGAAACTCTTTCAGTAATGGCACAGGTAAGTTATTACAAAGCCACCAAAGGACCTGATGGCAAAGGCAAGCGCCTCTTTAAAATGGCACCCTTACACCATCATTTAGAACTCACTGGCTGGTCAGAATTGCAAGTGGTTGGAGTATTTTATGTCATCGCGGCTATTTTGGCTGCCATCTGCTTGGCGTAGGTGCAGCCCAACCCAGGCATCGCTCCATTCTGAATCATGTTTTGAGAAAATAGTAAAAGATAAAAAACAACTCCCTGAAGATGTGGGAGTTGTTTTTTTATACGGGAAAAATTTTTATCCAAAACCCTCATGTAGAGACGGCGATTTATCGCGTCTTGAAAGACCAATTATCTACACCAATAACCTTTAGCGTATTGCCTCATATCTCACTCAATACGCTTGGGTTAAGCGCCACTTGTACAAAATCATGGGTTTTGAGACGCGATAAATCGCCGTCTCTACAAGTTTTTTGGTCTTATCTGAACCGTATTGCGCTCTATTCTCGTTAGCGTAGCCCATTACGAATTATTTTAATCGTACCTATTTACATACTCCATAACCCGATTCTTCCCTGTTCGCTTTGCTTCAAGCATTGCTTGATTTGCTCGATTCAAAAAATCCTTAACTGTAATTCCTGATTCTGATACAGCTATTCCAAAAGAGGCAGTGATCCCTTGAAGGATCTGATCGCCATCCCTCAATTGCATTTGTTCAACATCTACTCTTAATTGTTCTGCTCGCTTCCTAAGCACTTCCAGCGTCATATTAGGCATGACAATCACAAATTCTTCACCACCCCATCTGCAAGGAATATCAAAAGAGCGAATAGATTTTAATAGCAGCTTTGCTAATTCCTGAATAACAATATTGGCAGTCACATGCCCATAGCGCGAGTTGTAAGATTTGAAGTTATCGATATCCAGAAAAATAACACTAAGAGGTTCTCCCGATCGTTCCGCTTCAGCTAGCCTTTGTTCAGTTATAGTTTCCATATAGCTTTGATTGAATAGTTGGGTCATCCCATCCCGCAAATTCTCATGGGTAAGACGTTGTTTTATCGATAGATTATTTAGTGCAAAGCCTAAAGTTCTAGCAATAATCTCACTAATTTGTCGATCTTCTGGACTGATATTTTCAAGGGCATAAATGTGTAGAATTCCAACTACTTCGCCTTGTCCAAACAATGGAACACACAAATGTGTACCGCTAACAGGCTGGATTAAATGACCGCATACCAGTCCTGATTTACCAGAAGAGAAAAGGTTGAATTTACCTCTCCGCAATGCCCAACATTCAGATTGTGAAAATATTTCTTTACTGGTTCTGATTCTTTCATCTCCCCAAATACTATTCATCTGAACATAATTTTTAGAATTAGCAATTATACAGATACAACCACTCATATCAGGAAACAGCTTGGAAAAGGTTAAAGCGACTGCTTGATACATCTCATCTTCAGACTCGCAGCAATAAAGCATATCTGCCATATCTGAGAGATATATAAGTTCCCGTTTTTTGGCTTCTAATTTCAGTGTTTTTTCTTCTAGTTGCCGATTTAGATCGGTGAGCGATCGCTGTGCTTCTATAGATTCTGTAATATCGATACTGATCCCACCGATGCGGCGATCGCCCGTTGCGCCATCGCTAAACGGAAACTTAAATGATAGCCAGTAGCATGGCTGATTATTGCCAGGCATTTTTATCTCTTCAATCAGCTTTAAGGGGCGTAGAGTCTTCAAAACAACTCGATCGTTTTCCATTACCCGTCGCCCCTCTTCGGGATCTGGTAAGAATTCACTATCCGTTTTCCCGAACCATTCTTGTGAATCTACTGAAAATCTAGACTGTATTTCCTGGTTATAGTAAAGCACTCTAGATTGCTCATCTTTGATATAGGCTCCAAACGGCCCTTGATCTAGAAATAGCCGTTGCATCTGCTGGCTGCGTTGAAGTTCGCGGGTATCTTCTTGATATTTGGCGATCGCCTCTACAATTTGATAAGCCGTTGGCATTAAGTAGAGTAAGGCAGACAAAGAAACAAACGCCATTACATCAAGCACGACTAAGTGTAACAGCGACACTGCCAAATGTTTCTCAAAAATTGCCAAAAGGTGATGAAATCCGCAAAATAGTACGAATCCACCTGATAAGAAAAAGGCTAGCCAAAACTTAGGAGGGATAGTTGCCTTCGTTTTGGCAAAGAAAACCCCTATTATTATGGGGATACCAAAGTATGAAAATGCAGTAATGCTATGAGCAATTATGCAATTCCAGTAAATAGGTTCCATTACCGATCTGATATTAGTATTTCATCCGTTGTGACTATAATTCTGGGTAGCCTCAATATGTAAGTGGATAAAGGATGATTTCAGGGCTTCATACCTGAATTTTATGGTGGCTTTCTGAAAGCTTGCTCATTTCAAGCCTTACAAACCTGACTTACCAAGTGAGTGAGTTCGGGTAAAATCAGTTTTTCCATCGCCAGTCGCACAGCATTACTGGAACCAGGAAGCGAGAAGATTAATTTATCTTGATAAACACCAGCAACAGCGCGAGAAGCGATCGCTCGCGAACCAATTTCTTGATAACTTAAAAAACGGAATAGCTCACCAAATCCTGGCAAGGTTTTCTCCAATAACTTTTCAATGGCATCATAAGTAGTATCTCTTGGCGCAATACCTGTGCCACCATTAAAAATTACAGCATCCAAATTTGAGCTTTTACCCAAATTTTCTATTTGCTCTTGAATCTGTGTTGGTTCATCTTTGATAATCGTATAAGCTCCAACAGCATAGTTAGCACCAAAGAGTAACTGCTGAATTAGCTGGCCACTTTTGTCTGTTTCGGGTGTGCGTGTATCGCTGACAGTAACCACAGCGCAAGTTACCGTAATCCCAAGCAAATCTGGATGTGGTTGTTGTGTCATGGATTAAGGGTTTTAACTTTTGATAAAGGGCAATTGGGCACGGAGAATGGCGCATTGGACATGAAAAAATTACCTATGCCATTCGCCCTATGCCCTACACACTATTTTTCAGCTTTGCTGAGTCCTAGATCGTTTTCTTCAGCATACCGTTCCATGAAGCGCATAAAGCGATCCCATTCTTGGGCAGATTTCATCACATAAAGTGCTTCTAATGCTTCCGGTTTCCCGTTGACAAATTTTGCCTTAACTTCACGGGTAATTATCTCTCCTTCTTCATCACTCAAGTACATTCCGGTGATGTCTTCGGTGCTACCTTGATCTAAAATTTTCGGATTCGTAAAAATAAACGTGGCTGTACCACTGTCACCAGTGCGCGATCGCGTCAGCCGCACTTCTGGAATTACTACTTCGTCAAGACCTCTAGAAAACTGGATTTTCGCCATGATGAATGAACTTAAACTTTTGTGATGGTTAATTTAATATTCTCTCATCAATTAGAACTCCACTGTCTATAGGCTCCTGTTATTCTTTTTCTAGTGTATATACTTAAATTGCCTTTTTGTCTAGTATTAAAGTCACAGGGCCATCATTTTCAATTGTAACTTTCATCATTGCACCAAATTGACCAATTTCCACTAGCAAACCACTAGCTCTTAATTTGGTAACAAAACGATTATACAAATCTGCTGCTGATTGGGGAGGGGCTGAACGGTCAAAAGAAGGACGGCGGCCTTTGCGACAATCACCATAAAGGGTAAACTGACTGACTACTAATAAATCTCCACCAATTTCTTGCACAGATTTCTGCCAACGGTCGTCTCCTTCCTCGTCAGGAAACAGGCGCAATTCCAAAGATTTACGTACCATCCAGTCAATTTCAGTATCGGTATCAGTATTAGCAATACCCACAAGTAAATTTAGCCCCCGCCCAATTTTGCCGACAATTTCACCGTTAACTGTAACTTGAGATGATTTAACTCGCTGGATAACAACGCGCATTTTAATTTCAACTTTCATCAACGTTTAAATTTTATAGCGATGTCTACGACGGGCTATGACGCTTCTGCGTCACTCTAAGCGTAAAGCCTACGGGATAGATTCGCTTAGGGCGCAGCCTCTCGTAGAGAAGCCATGCCGCAGGCTTTACGCTACGCTATCGGTGTCCCATTCTTAAACCGCAAACTAAATATAGAAATACAGAATTAACCCCTTCTGAACGGTCTTGCTGAAGGAGTGCGGCGTGTGACAGTGAATTTGCTCAAAGAGGAAATGTCTGTGGAAATCGTGACGAAAGTTACGGGTTTATCCGTGGAGCAGATACAGCAGTTGGCGGGTGAAGAAGCTGGTAATGTAGGGGAGTGAGAAAGCAAACCATCACAATTGATGGCGGAGCCATTGGGAATATATTCCCAGGTGAAACCTGGGAACAAGTAGTAAGCTTCTCACTCCTAACTTTTATTTCCCAAACCCTTTACCGCGAGAGGTTGAAGGTAGACAAATACAGTTTTCGAGTTGACTAATTAAAGCCTCACGATCCAAATTTTGACCAATCAGCACTAGTTGGTTTTTCAATTTACCTTGCCATTCATCATCATCCAAGGTAAAGCGTTTACCACAAAGGTGGAAAATATGACGCTTCGGACTTTCATCAAACCACATAATCCCCTTTGCTCGGAAGATATTTGAGGGTAGCTGGTTATCTAAGAAATACTGAAACTTCCTAATAGAAAAAGGCTTGTCACTTTGGAAAGAGATGGAAGTAAAACCATCATTTTCTAAATGGTCAGAATGATGATGATCGTGGCGATCGTGGTCATGGTCGTGATGATCGTGACCGCATGTTGAGTGGTCATGATCGTCATGATGATCGTGATGTTCATGAGCGTGATGATCGTGTTCATCCGCCACTGTGTCAAAATATTTATCCGACTCAAACAGACCAACACTCAAAATTAAAGGAAGTGGCACTTGCGATCGCGTCGCGCGGATAATTCTTGCTCCTTCCTTCACCTCGTTAATTTTTGTTTCTAACTCGTTCAAAGTGGCTTCATCAACCAAATCAGCCTTATTCAGCACAATTACATCACCATAGGCAATCTGGCTGTATGCTGCTTCCGAGTTAAATAAATCTAGGCTGTAATTAGCCGCGTCTACCACGGTAATAATCGAATCCAAGCGGGTTAAATCCCGCAATTCTGTGCCCAGAAATGTTAGAGCTACTGGTAGCGGGTCTGCTAATCCAGTTGTTTCCACTACTAGATAATCTAGATTTTCTTGGCGTTCTAAAACTTTGTAAACTGCATCTACTAAATCATTATTAATAGTGCAGCAAATACAACCATTATTTAGTTCCACCATGTTCTCACCAGTGGAAACAATTAGCTCGTTGTCGATGCCAATTTCGCCAAATTCATTCACGAGAACAGCGGTTTTCAAACCCTGTTGGTTGTTGAGGATATGATTGAGTAAAGTCGTCTTGCCACTACCGAGGAAACCCGTAATAATTGTTACTGGCATTCCTTGTTTGGGCGTATCCATTGCCGAAGATTCGGGTGTAACTGCTGATTGCATAGCGCTGTTATCAAATAGTCAAAAAATAGTAATGTAGCGCAGATAGTCCAGAAAACACTAGCATAGGGATGCTGGACTGTCATCCCAGCTGCTTTACCCTATTATTACGTATCTCCTTATTTCAGCATTACTCTGTTATGACCCTAACCCTTTACAATACCCTCACCCGTCGTCAAGAACCGTTTGAAACAGTTGAAGCAGGCAAGGTTAAGATGTATTACTGCGGCGTGACGGTGTACGACTACTGCCATTTGGGTCATGCTAGAGCTTGCATCGTTTGGGACGTAGTACGCCGATACCTCCAGTTTATCGGTTATGAAGTGCGATATATCCAAAATTTTACCGATATTGATGACAAGATTCTCAATCGAGCTTGTGTTGAACATTCCTCAATGGAAGCTGTAGCCAATCGCTTTATCAAAGCATATTTTGAGGATATGGCGCGGCTAGGAATCAGAGAAGCTGATGAATATCCCCGTGCTACCCATACGATGAATGGCATTCAACGGTTAATTCATGAGTTGGAAAAGAAAGGTTTTGCTTACCCTGCTGACGGCGATGTGTATTATGCAGTGCGGCAATTTGCTGAGTATGGCAAGCTTTCTGGACGCAAGTTAGAGGATATGCAAGCCGGGAAAAGCGAGCGCGTCAATGTAGAAGATCCAGAGTACCAGAAAAAGAAAGACCCCTTTGATTTTGCTTTATGGAAGGCAGCAAAACCGGGAGAAACCGCTTGGGAATCACCTTGGGGCGCAGGTCGTCCGGGGTGGCATATAGAATGCTCGGCAATGGTGCGCGATCGCTTGGGTGACACTATAGATATTCATGCTGGTGGTGCTGACTTAATTTTTCCCCACCACGAAAACGAAATTGCCCAATCTGAGGCTGTAACCGGAAAACCCCTAGCACGTTACTGGTTACATAACGGTATGGTGAAGGTAGATGGTGAAAAAATGTCCAAATCTTTGGGCAACTTTATCACTATTCGAGAATTACTGGATCGGGGAGTTAACCCGATGGCAGTGCGCTTATTCGTGCTAACTGCTCAATATCGTACACCCATAGATTTTACCGACGAAGCGATCGCCGCAGCAACCAACGGTTG
The DNA here is from genome assembly GCF_000020025.1 of Nostoc punctiforme PCC 73102. Lineage (GTDB taxonomy): Bacteria > Cyanobacteriota > Cyanobacteriia > Cyanobacteriales > Nostocaceae > Nostoc > Nostoc punctiforme. The sequence goes on from NC_010628.1 coordinate 4,961,421, forward strand.
GCACACTATAAAAGAAGGTTTACTTTTCGGCTACCAATACGGCGAAAAACTAGGATGGGATTTAGGGACTGGGGACTTGGGACTAGGGACTGAGGAAGAGTTTTCCCAATCCCCAATCCCCAATCCCCAATACCCAGTACCCAATCTTTATGTTGAGCGTTTCCAAGAAATTGTGAATAATGACTTTAATTTTCCTGGTGGGTTAACAGTACTCTTTGAATTAGCTAAAGAACTGCGCCGTGAGGGGCATATTCTTGTGCATGAAGGGAAAACCGAAACATCCCCAGATAAGTTAAAGCATCAATGGCAAACTCTTGTCACATTGGCTGGAGTTTTGGGTTTAGAAGCCGAGATAGAAGCGGAAACTGACAAGATTAATGGTTTAAGCGATGCGGAAATTGAAGCGAAAATTCAGCAAAGGCAAGAAGCGCGTCAAGGCAAAAATTTTGCCGAAAGCGATCGCATTCGTGACGAACTCCAAGCAGAAGGTATTACGCTAATTGATAGCCGTGATGGTACACGCTGGCATCGGAATTAAAGGAAACTGGGAAGTAGGAATTGAATTCTTCCCAATTCCCAATTCCCAATTCCCACTTGCCCTGAGCGTAAAGCCTACGGCATAGCTTCGCTTAACGCGCAGCGTCTCCGTTAGGAGAAGCCGTTCGCGTAGCGTCTCGCAGAGAAGGGATTCCCAATGCCCAATTCCCCATTCCCAATTCCTTAAATTATGTGGTCTGAACTTAAAAAAGCGATCGCTAGTTTCGACATTCCTGCTGATTGGATCGGTATCAGAGCCGTAAAAGAGACTTCTACAAGCCGTTCAGTACGTGACGGCTTACCCCAGACAAATGGCAAATCCTTCACTGTTGGAGCCATGCTGGAAGTTTTGGTCAACGGCTGTCTGGGTTATGCAGCTACTAACTCTCTGGAACCGTCTTCCCTAGAAGCTGCTGCTCAAACAGCCTATAAACAGGCACTAGCAGCCAGTGAATGGTGGATACATCCCTTTCGTGAAAGTGAGCGCCCTAAAGTCGTTGGTGAATATAAATCTCCATTCCTTGAACCTTTTGATGCTTTGAGTCCGGGAGAAATCAACGATTTACTGGTTCGTATTTGCCAAACGCTGAAAGTTGACGACAAGATTGTGCAAACCATAGCCGGTGCTAGCACCATTGAGAGAGAGTCTTGGTTTGTTAGTAGTAATGGCTCAGAAGTTTATCAAAAAATTCTATCTATAGCTACTCATTACGGAGCCACCGCCCAAGATGGGTCAATTGTACAGCAGCGCAGCAACAATGGCTCCCAAGCAAACTGTTACCAAGGCGGACTCGAACTATTAAAACAAGAAAACTTATGGCATCGGGTGCGGCAAATTGGCGAACAAGCAGTAGAACTCTTGACAGCAGAAGAATGCCCAACTACCCGTACCAATTTAGTTTTAGCCCCAGATCAAATGATGCTGCAAATCCATGAAAGTGTTGGGCATCCCCTAGAAATTGACCGAATTTTGGGAGATGAGCGTAACTATGCTGGGGGCAGCTTCGTTAATAAAAGTGATTTTGGCAACCTAGTATATGGTTCGCCACTGATGAACATTACCTTTGACCCCACCGTGGCTGGTGAATTTGCTAGCTATGGCTTTGATGATACTGGTGCTGTAGCAACGCGGGAATATTTGGTCAAAGAAGGAGTACTTCAACGGGGTTTGGGCAGTCTAGAGAGTCAAGCTAGAGCAGGTGTATCAGGAGTAGCCTGTGCCCGTGCTTCTTCATGGAATCGACCAGCGATCGATCGCATGGGTAACTTGAATTTAGAACCTCTAAACGCTAGCTTTGAAGACATTATTAGCGGCATAGAACACGGCGTTTATATGGAATCTAACCGATCTTGGTCAATTGACGATCGCCGTTACAAATTCCAATTTGGTTGTGAGTACGCTAAATTAATTGAAAATGGTAAACTCACTAAAACCCTCCGCAATCCCAACTATCGCGCCACAACACCAGAATTTTGGCATAGCTTAATCCAAGTAGGAAATGCTGAAAACTGGCAAATGTATGGTACTCCTTATTGTGGTAAAGGAGAACCAAATCAAGCCATTTGGGTAGGACATGGTTCCCCTGTTTGTGTATTTGCTAATGTCGAAGTTTTTGGTGGAGGAAGTTGAAAAAGTTAATAGTTAGGAGTTAGGAATTAGGAGTGAAGAGGTGGTACTTTAGGTAGGCATAATTAACATAAAATAAAATCCTAGTTAGTAGTGAGCGATTTATCGCCCAAAACAAGGATTATTAAGACTAAAGTCCTTACTACAAGGTTTAATTTATTTATACCTAGCTACTTAAGAGTTTTGAGTTCAAAAACTCTTCAACTCCTAACTCTTAATTCCTAACTTTCCCCGGCTTATTCCCTATTAATCTTTAATATCCATGAAAATTGAGGAATTATCTGCGTTAGAAGTCAGCTTTAATCGACTGATTGAAACTCTGCTGATAAAAAAAGCAGAAAATGAACAATTCACTGTCAAACTCAGTAGTGAAAGAAGTCAATTCACTCGTTTCAATCATGCGAAAGTGCGACAAACTGGTTGTGTTGCTGATGGTTGGATCGAACTGACTCTGATGGCAGATCAACGCAGTAGTGTTAGGCAGTTTCCCTTTACTGGAAATTGGGAGTTGGACTGGCAATTAGCATATTCTGCTTTGCAGGAATTACGCGACGAACTGATTTTATTACCCATCGATCCATATCTAGTTTTACCATCAGGAACTAATACCAGTCGTGAAGTACATTCTGGGAATTTATTGCCAGAGGAAGCAGTAGTATCAAGTGTATTAGAACAAGTTAATGAATTAGATTTTACTGGTATATATGCTGGAGGAATAGTAATTAAAGGTTATGGTGATTCCAGTGGTCAAAAACACTGGTTTGCTACTGATTCTTTTACCTTAGATTATTCTCTATTTTCCACTTCTGGGCAAGCCGTTAAGGGCACATTTGCAGGAAGTGATTGGAATAAATCTGCTTATATAGCCAAAATCAGCGAAGCTAAAAAACAACTCGAATTGCTTGCTCGTCCATGTAAAGAACTGCCACGAGGACAATACAAAACTTATTTTGCACCTGCTGCTGTTGCAGATTTATTAGTCATGCTTTCTTGGGGAGCTATTAGCGAAGCTGATATCCAACAAGGAAATAGTGCTTTAGCTGCTTTATCGCGTCAAGAAAAACAACTTTCGCCAGCATTTAGTTTGAAAGAAAACTTTCAGCGCGGATTAGTACCCCGATTTAATGAATTGGGAGAAATGGCAGCACCGGAGTTACCTGTAATAGAAAAAGGACTTTTGGTAAACACTCTGGTTAATTCTCGCACTGCTAAGGAATATCAGAAAACTGCCAATGGTGCTAATGGTTCAGAGACTCTCCGTGCGCCAGAAATCAGTCCCGGAAATTTAGTATTTGAGCAGATTCTTCCGAGATTGGATACAGGATTGTATCTATCAAATTTGCATTACTTGAATTGGAGCGATCGCCAAACTGGTAGAATCACAGGTATGACCCGTTATGCTTGTTTTTGGGTAGAAAACGGAGAAATTATTGCTCCCATTGAAAACTTACGTTTTGATGAAAGTCTCTATCGCTTTTGGGGAGAAAACCTAGTAGATTTAACCAATTTTCAAGAATTTATTCCCGAAGTAGGCACTTATGATAGTCGCCAACTAGGAGGTAGTTTAGTTCCCGGTATGCTGGTAGAAAATTTTACTTATACTCTGTAATCAGATATTAATTGCGTTTTTGATGAATTTGCAACACCCAGCTCCCCGATTTATCAAAGAAGTAGGGGATCTGGTTGAACAAGAATATTTTAGTGGTAAAAATTGTTGGGTTTTGCTATTGCTTAACCCAACTTATAATTTTTATTCATCTCTTACTTAGAGCCTCTATCTTTTTTTGCTAGGAGGTGAATTGCGCTGAGTAAGGTTATCAATTTGCAATTGTTGCCGTCCGTTAGTGACAATTCGCAACATATCTTTGAGATCCTGCTCGATATTGCCCAAAATGCCATCAGCATAAGCATCAGCACCATCTTCAATGTCTTGAGCCTGAGCGATCGCAGTTTGTCGCATTTGCTCTAATTCTTGCTGACAAACATATCGCTTGCGCTCAATCTCGGTGAGGGTTTCTTGCATTATTCCCTCACACTCTTGTTGCACTTGTCGCCGCAGTTGTTCAGCTTCTTGTTCAGCCTGTTGAATAATATCGCTTTCAGCTAAGATTTGCGCTCTTTTTGCTTGCGCGGCTTCAACAACCTGTTGTCCATACTCTTCCGCTTCTAACAGAATTTCATCCTTTTGCTCAAGGATGGCTGCTGCTTCTTGAAAAAGTGATGGTAAAGCAAGCCGAATGTAATCAAGCTGTTCCAGCAGCTTTTCTTCATCTATGAGCGTGCGTCCCGTCAGAGGAATCCTGAGACTAGAGAGAACTATTTCCTCTAGGCGGTTGAGTTCCTGCTGAATATCTATGCTTCCCTCTCCACCGAGATATTCTTCAGGGGGGGGATTGCTTCCGTTGAGATTGGGTTCAACATTGGAGAGTTGTGATTGTAGCATTGGTATATATCTAGGGCAATGTGTGGGGGAACGAGATGATCGATAGAGCCGCCAAACCTTGCAATCTCTCTTACCACACTACTACTTAAAAAACTATACTCATTTGAGGTTGCTAGAAAAACTGTTTCTATTTGGGTAGAAAGAGTTTTATTGGTGTGAGCCATTTGCAGTTCCACTTCAAAATCTGACACAGCCCGTAAACCCCGAAGCAAAACTTGTGCGTGTCGCATTTGGGCATAGTTTACGGTAAGACCATCAAAACTGTCTACTTCTACATTAGGTAGATGTTGTGTAGAAAGACGGATCTGCTCTAGCCGTTGCTGGACGCTAAAAAGTGGCGTTTTGTTTGGGTTCCGCAGTACAGCGACAATTACCCGCTCAAACAGCCGACTACCGCGCTGAATGAGGTCAAGGTGTCCCAAGGTGATGGGGTCGAAGCTACCAGGATAAATAGCAATCACAATTTTAGATATATCAAAGTTGTTTAGGTGATTATATCGAAACTCTTTTGTGTAACTTACTCAAATCTACCATCTTGCGCTCTGAGCAAGAATGCTAAACTCAATTGTTTTTGTGACACAAGTTATGCTCAACTAGGCGTTAGGAATTAGACTCCTAAATATGGATGCTGGATTTTAAGCGTAGTTTCAGTATTCGAGATGTAAAAAACTCCGTACTTAGCAAAGTGCGCGGGTAGTTAACAAACTTTTCTAGGTAATTTCTCATGGCACTGGATTTTTCCACCTTGCCCTTGGCGTTTCAATTTACTTCTCCAGGACCTATTCTGGTGAAATTAGGGCCACTAAGTATCCGATGGTATGGCTTATTGATTGCCACAGCAGTGTTAATTGGCGTAATCCTTTCTCAAGAATTGGCAAAGCGCCGTAATGTTAATCCTGAGTTGCTAGGCGATTTGTTTTTTTGGTTGTTGATTGGGGCAATTCCCGGCGCACGGCTATATTACGTTTTCTTTGAATGGTCAAAATATGCCCCAACTCCAGGAAAAATTTTCGCTATCTGGGAAGGAGGTATTGCCATTCATGGAGCAATTATTGGTGGCGTTTTGGCTGCGTTAATCTTTGCCAAAATCAAGCAGGTTTCTTTCTGGCAACTGGCAGATTTAGTAGCACCTTCGCTGATTTTAGGGCAGGCGATCGGACGTTGGGGCAATTTCTTTAATTCTGAAGCTTTTGGCGATCCTACTGATTTACCCTGGAAGCTGTATATACCACCAGACCATCGTCCTTTAGAATATGCTAGTTTCGATTACTTCCATCCCACCTTTCTGTATGAATCTCTATGGGATTTAATGGTGTTTACACTACTCATAACGTTGTTTTTCCGGTCTTTATCCGGTAAGCCACGTTTAAAGGTAGGCACTCTGTTTTTAGTTTACTGGCCAGCCTACAGCTTAGGACGCTTGTGGATTGAAGGTTTCCGTACTGATAGCTTAATGCTGGGGCCATTACGAATGGCACAAGTAGTCAGTAGTCTAGGAATTTTATTTGGATTAGTTGGATTAGCTTGGCTTTACTTACTCAAACGCCCTTTACCCGATGTAGTGCCTACTCCCAAGGGAAATGGAGAGATGAGGGGATAAGGGAGACAAGGGGCTGTTTTTCCAATTCCCAATGCCCAAAAATAAAAAATGCCCCAGAATATTTTCTAGGGCTTAACCAGGGTGCATCTACCATTACTCTCTACTAGGGAAAGAGGGTGAATCCGGAAAGATACTGAGAAAATATCAAAAAAGTTTTTTGAGGGATTGCCGTGGGTTCTTCTAAAAGTGAATATACAGAAAACCTGAGTTATAAAAAAACGCTATATGCCATAGAACCATCTGTGTATATTGTCGGAGCAGGCCCTGGAGATCCGGATTTATTGACGGTGAAGGCGCAGAAACTACTTGCTGTTGCTGATGTGATTTTATTTGCTGATTCTCTAATACCCGAACAGATTTTAGAACTTTGCCGAAAAGATGCGGAGATAATTAGAACTGCGAATCAGACTTTAGAAGAGATTTTGCCGATTATGATCGATAGGGTGCGATCGCAGCAAAAATCTCTAGTCCGTCTCCATTCTGGCGATCCTAGTCTCTACAGCGCCATTCACGAGCAAATGCACCTCCTCGCAGAGGCAAATATTCCTTTTGAAGTCATACCTGGTATCAGCGCTTTTCAAGCTGCTGCTGCCAAACTCAAAGTAGAACTAACTGTGCCCGGTTTAGTCCAAACCATCATTTTGACCCGCATCAGTGGACGTACAGAAGTCCCAGCCAATGAGGAATTAGCTTCTCTCGCAGCACATCAAGCTAGCCTCTGCTTATATCTCAGTGCGCGTCACGTTGAAAATGCCCAAGCTAAACTACTCGAACACTATCCGGCTGAAACCCCCATTGCAATCTGCTTTCGTATCGGATGGCCTGATGAAAAAATTAAGGTTGTCCCCCTGAATGAAATGGCGGAATGTACTCATAAAGAAAAACTAATTCGTACTACGCTTTATATAATAAGTCCAGCCCTCTCGACAGCAAAAGGGCGATCGCGTTTATATCATCCCGAACATAGTCACCTGTTTCGCTCATCTCATAACTGAATTGGGAATTGGGAATTGGGAAAACTGCCCCTTGTCTAGCTTATTCCCGTCATCTGCTGTGCGGTTCGGTAAACTTAACAGTGTGAATAATTTCTAATTTAGTACTATGCCATTAATTAAAGTGCAAACTTCTGTATCTGCTCCTCAAAAAGCTGAAATTGAATCAATGCTTTTAAATCTATCTGCCAAGTTAGCGAAACATTTGGGAAAACCAGAATCTTATGTAATGACTGCTTTTGAGCCAGAAATTCCTATGACCTTTGCGGGAAATACAGACCCGGTTTGCTACATTGAGATTAAGAGCATTGGCACGATGAAGCCAGACCAAACCGCAGCAATGAGTCAGGAATTTTGCCAGCAGATTAACCAAACTCTAGGTGTACCTAAAAATCGCATTTACATCGAGTTTGCAGACGCTAAGGGGGCAATGTGGGGCTGGAACGGCACAACCTTTGGTTAATTCCCCATGTTCTTTGGTCAAGGCTAACTTGATCTTGGCAGGTGTAGGATAGAGATCCTACATCAATTCTTGATTTTTTTATGTCTGCTACACCTCTTGTATCTCAGGTTGACTCACACAACCCAGAAAAATCAAAATTAATCCCTCCCCTTCTCGGTGCTTCTGTTGCGGAGTTAAGTGCTTGGGTGCAGCAACAAGGACAACCTGCTTACAGAGGAAAGCAACTGCATGAATGGATCTACGATAAGGGAGTGCGATCGCTAGCTGATATTTCTGTCTTCTCTAAGCAATGGCGTGCGGAAGTAGCAGAAATCCCCATTGGGCGCTCAACTTTACACTACCGCTCTGTGGCTCCCGATGGCACAGTCAAATATCTTTTACGATTAACAGATGGCCAAATTATTGAAACTGTTGGTATCCCCACCTTCGCAGAAAGGGGAGAAGGCCCAAAAGCCCGTCTGACAGTTTGCGTCTCTACTCAGGTGGGTTGCCCAATGGCGTGTGATTTCTGTGCTACTGGTAAGGGAGGCTACAAGCGCAACCTAGCACGGCATGAAATTATCGATCAGGTGTTAACCGTGCAAGAAGATTTTCAGCAACGGGTTAGCAATGTCGTGTTCATGGGACTAGGTGAACCGTTGTTGAATACTGAGAATGTCCTCGCAGCGCTGAAATCTCTAAATCAAGATATTGGTATCGGACAGCGATCGCTTACAGTTTCTACAGTTGGTATTCGCGATCGCATTCGTCAGTTCGCGCAAAATAATTTGCAAATCACTCTGGCTGTCAGTCTCCATGCACCCAACCAAGCACTGCGAGAAAAACTCATCCCCAGCGCCCGCGCCTATCCTCTAGAAGAGTTGTTGGCTGAATGTCGAGAATATGTAGAAATCACTGGACGGCGCGTTACCTTTGAATATGTTCTCCTGGCTGGTGTCAACGATTTACCAGAACACGCATTAGAACTTTCAAAATGTATGCGAGGATTTCAAAGTCATGTGAATTTGATTCCTTACAACCCCATCCAAGAAGTGGACTACAAACGCCCCAACCGCGATCGCATTGAAGCGTTTGTTAACGTCCTTAAGCAACAAAATACTGCTGTTAGTGTGCGTTATTCGCGTGGTTTAGAAGCCGATGCTGCTTGCGGGCAATTGAGAGCAAGTAAAAATTAAACTTGTTGCAGCCAATTCTATGAATGAATATTAAACCGCAGATAAACACAGATATATCTAAGAAATTATCTCTGTTTATCTATGGTGTGAAATCGCCTGAAATGCTTTGTAGAGAAGTTTTCAGATATTGAGACTATGACGGGCGATAGAGAACAGAAAATGGTGTAGTTCAATTACTTGAAAAGCTTCGTAACTGAACCGTACCAGGTAGATGGATTACGGAAATCCGACAACCTATGTAAAAAATTTGAATGTATAATTTAATTAGTGATGAATATATGAAAAGCGAGAGTTTTATGCAAAATCAACATAATGCACTAGATATAATCTTGATTTAGCAAGCTATTCTCAATACACTAATATTTAGAAAAAGTTATGGACTGAAGAATATTAAGCACGTTGGCGTAGTCAGACGTAAGTATCGCGCAAGCCCATAACGGTAAATAAAACATTAGCTTTAGTGAACTATTCCAAGCCCCTGTATTTATCTTGTATAAGGTAATTGTGTTGAGATTTTAAGGGTTTAGCGATCGTTCAACCCAACCTATAACAATGAGGAAATAACTGTATGTTAAATCGCTTGTCGCTATTTAAAGCATGGCTACTATTAATTGTGCTTGCAAAAGCTTTATCGATTAGTTTTCCTGCTAATGCCCAAATAATTCAGACGAATCCCCAGACGCAAGATTCATTTGAAGAAAGAATTAGACAACAACAAGATTCATTTCAAGAAAGAATCAGACAACAACAAGAAGAGCAAAATCAGCAAACACAAGAACGAATGAGGGAAGCATGGCTACGGCAAAACCTTCAACAACCTCAACTACTACAACCACAACAGACAATACAACAGCAACAATTTACACGGCAACGGCAAGAAATGCTCCGCCAGCAACAATTTAGACTACAACAAGACCAACTGAGAATACAACAACAAGAATTTTCTCGACAGCAACAACTGAGAATACAAGATCAACAACTCAGACAAGATCAACAAATTAGACAACAGGAAGAATTTAGATTACAAGAACAGAGACGACAGCAACAATTCAGACAACAGAATAAGAACTTGTAAAGCCTTCAGAATTTATCATAAGTGACTTTATTATTAAAAATTAGAGAAAACATTCTCCAATTTTTAATTTTTATTATCTAGCGTTGTGCATAAATTCCTGGTGCATAAGCCTCAATGACTTTGCCAGTACGAGTACAACTAATCATCAAGTAGTCACAACTAGAGCATTGTGTTCGAGTTAATTGACTATCAGAAATATAATAACGTTCTGCTTGGCAGCCGCAATTTGGGCAGTAAATCTTTTGTACTGTCTGCATTTTAAAACCCCTGGTTGTAATTTATTTTTATTTGAGAAAACTGCCAGTTAAAGTAGCAATAATTTTGGTCTGACCCAACTTAACAAACGACCTTAATATTGGCTGATTATTTTAAACAAAATTTCAGGTTTGAAAATTTTCGATATCTTTGTATATTATCCTAGAATTTAAGTGATCTTACCCTCCTACTTTAGATACATAAATTATTTTTTAGTTAAATTCCGCTTAGAGATTTACTGATCCCTATGACGAATGCCTTGAGAGACCCCTATTTATAGTCATTTCAGACTAATACAAAAAAAGCCGTTCTTGTATTCAAAAATTAAAACCAATAAATTACTGTATCTTTAGTCACAAAATTTCTATCTTAAGATTTAGTTAATATTTACTAGCAAGATTGATGACGTTAAATTCTAATGAAATAATTTAATTAAAATTAGCATACTTGTGAGATACCGTAAATTTACGGTATTTACACATCTTAAATATTCGCAGACAACCTTGACTGAATTCTGTGTGAGAGTGGAACCAATACGGTTCGGTTAAGGCAAGAGACGCGATAAATCGCCGTCTTTACAATAATCAGTCCTTTGTAGAGACGGCGATTTACCGCGTCTTTGCGATTTTATTGTCTAAGCACTCAATTATTTACTACAAAATTTTTACCCATTAATTGAAATTTGACAAACTATTGTTTTCCTCAAGCAGGATGAAAATAATCGTAAATTTCTTGAGCTAAACGCGGCCCAATTCCTGGAACCTCAGCGAGTTGTGGGGTTGTTGCTTGGCGAATATAATCAACTGAGCGAAAATGCCCTAGTAACTGCTTTTGTCGATGATGTCCTAAGCCAGGAATTTCATCTAAACGCGATCGCTTCAATTTATCACTGCGTTGCTGACGATGGAAACTGACTGCAAACCGATGTGCTTCATCTCGTAGCCGCCGCAACAATTGCACCCCTGGTTGTTCTGCATCAGTTGACGAGGGTTTAGATTCTCCCGGTAAAAAAATCTCTTCTCGCTGCTTTGCTAAACTTACAACTCGCAAGTCTTCTAATAAATTCATCTCTTGCAAAACGGCGGTAACTGAAGATAACTGACCTTTACCTCCATCAATCATGATTAAATCAGGCCAATCTGGATTACCCAAACGTGACAATTGTGGATCTTCCGCATACTTACGGAAGCGTCTCTGGATAACTTCAGCAAGACTAGCAAAATCATCTGAATGTCCCGCCGTCACAGTGGGATTTTTAATTTTGTAGTGGCGATAATGCTGTTTAGCGGGTAAACCGTCGATAAACACAACTTGGGAAGCTACAGCATTTGACCCTTGAATGTGGGAAATGTCATAACCTTCGATGCGATGGGGTACATCTGGTAAATCGAGAATCGCTGCTAAATCTTGCATTGCTTGGTGATTGCGATCGCCAAATTTCTGCATTCTTTGCAATTCATACTGAGCATTTCGCTCTACCATCTCAATTAATTCTGCCTTAGTTTGCCGCAAAGGAGTCAAAATCGTGACTTTTTTGCCTTTACGTTGAGTTAAGACATCCGCCAATATGTCGCTATCTGGTAAATCATGCTGTACCAGAATTTCTAAGGGTATTTCTACTGAGTCAGCAGTTTGATAATGTTCCTCCAAAGCTCGTTGTAAAATAGCTCCTAGTTCTGCATGAGCATCAGCCACAAAAGCTAAACGCCCTACCAATTGTCCAGCGCGAATCTGGAATAGTTGAATACAGGCGTGTTCTTCGTTAGCTGCCAGTGCGATCGCATCCCGTGAAACTGTATCATCTGGTAAAGATACCTTTTGGTCAGCAGTCAGCGACTTTAACCCAGAAATTTGATCGCGAATTCGCGCCGCTGACTCAAAATTCAAGTTTTCAGCAGCTGCGTTCATCTGTTGGGTCAAAATATCAATCAGTTCCTGAGTTCGACCTTGAAAAACCATCGCGATTTTTTGGACAATTTTGCGATATTCTTCTGGTGAAGTCAGCTTTTGACACACACCCGGACAACGCCCTAAATCATAATTTAAGCACGGACGGTCTTTGAAAAGTGGTTGAGGTCGTTGTCGCTGAGGAAAGATGCGCTTGCAGATACGGACAATCTCTCGCAATAAACCAGCATCAGTATAAGGCCCATAAAATTTATCTTTTTCTTTGCCCAATTGACGTTTACGGGTAATAAAAATTCGCGGATAATCTTCTGACCAAGTAATGCAAAGATAGGGATATTTTTTATCATCTTTGAGCAGCACATTGAAGTATGGCTGGTGCTGCTTAATCAAATTGGCTTCTAGCGCTAAAGCTTCGGCTTCAGTATCAGTGACGATGAATTCAATTTCTGTCACTAACTTAACCATCGTGGCAATGCGTTCAGTCTTGTTGTAGCCATCCCGGAAATAGGAACGAACACGCGATCGCAATTTACGTGACTTACCTATATATATAATGCGATCGCTGTTGTCCCGCATGAAATAAACCCCCGGTTCCGGTGGAATTTCGGCTAGACGATTTTCCAGTCGTTCCGGCTCTTTAACCAGTGGTAGTATTTGAGTAGATATTGTCACAACCAAAATTAGGTAATCTTTCTCTATTTTAAGAAAAATTCTTTTTTCGTGCCGATTTCATAGAGTAATTATCAATTAAATATAAAGTAAGAATACTTTTAGTCTATAGATATTTCTGTGGCTACCTACGAGTTCTCCAACGGAGTACCCGCAGATTGGTTTACAATCTGATATAAATCCCGCCACTATCTCAATTAACAAGACTTGGGGCAAAATCCCCTTGTAAAGAAAAATCAGCCACTTCCGCCACAGTTTCCTAGATACCTTACTACACACATCACAATTTTGGAGCAGATAAGAGTTTATGGAGCTACTATCTTATTTGCCATCTGTTACTGTCAGAATCAAAACTTGGCTTTTTTAATCTCTAATTAATATTTAGAAACAGATAATATTTTATTATTTAAAACTTTATTTTATTGAGTTATTAACTTTATATGTTCTTGGCTAAAATTAATGAAGATCAAAATTTCTGATTATATAAATACAATGTAATTAATTATAAATAAACAGTAATTTTCATTATCAATTCAACTTGTAATATTAAGCGATTTAACGGATTTAGGAAGTTATATTTACGAATATGATTATAAATATAGTTATGATAATAATTAAGGTAACAATTAAATTATGAACCTACAAGACTTTGAAGCCCAGTACCGTGAAGCTATGGCTGAAACGCTCAATGAGCTGCAAACCGCAGTTTTGCTGTTAGCACAAGTACAAAATAAAATTTTAACAATTGGCACTTCTGTACAACATATTAGTCAGCAAGTTGAAGAGTTCATTGAAGAGCAAAAAGCCGAATAAAGGTATGCCAAGTAAAAAACTCTATCTATGGCAACAAGTCAACTCTTCTTCAATTGTAAGTATAAGATCCTTGAGTTTTAGAGGTTTGACAAAATATCGGCGTGCGCCTAAACTCATAGCTAATTCTTGATCTGCTTTAAAAGCAAAAGCGGAAACCACAATGATAGGTATTTTTGACAAATCAGGTTTTTGCTGGACTTGTTTTAAGAGCGAATAACCGTCAATATCTGGTAACTTCAAATCTAATAACATTAAATCTGGTTTAAATTTATCTATAGTCGAGAAAAAAGTAGAGCCTTCAGATAAGCTTTGGACATCGTACCCACAGTAACTTAGATAGTCACTCAGTAACAACCTATTGAGATAATGGTCTTCAACTAGCAAAATTCGTCTAACTTTGTGTGACCGCAATGGCTGATCTGTATTGAAGAATTGTGCTGTCATTGCTACCTATTATCTGATTATCTTAAGTAAAAACCAACAATTATTACCATAAACTAAAATGATAGTACATTTAAATTGTAAGATTAATAGAAAATTGACTTATGTAATTTAGCCAAAAATATTAATAAATTAAATCTAGCTGTACTCCAATACTTAATAATAGTACGATTAAATATAATATTAATCAATTATTAAGCTTTTCTTTACGAGTTTTTTACAATTAATAGTATTAAATAAAAGACTGGTTTTAAAAGTCAACCTAGCAATTTTTATAAGTGAAATTACTTAAGCAACACTAGAAGCAATAATAGGCTACTTGCCAGTCATAGAATAGGTTTTATCTGGATTTGAAGTAAAATAATACAATTGTACAAAATTGCTGTTATAAATACGCTGGTAAGGATCTAAATATATAGATATAGGCTCTTACAAAGAATTCATTTTTTGGGAATATTATTAAATATACATAACTGAGAAAATTAAATTATCTTCTCGCTGGAAAAAAGTATTCATAAAAAAGGGAGCTAACAGCTCCCTTTTTCATTTGTAGTTTTAAACTTGCAATCTTCTTAAATAGATGCTTTTTTCAATTTGCGTTGTGTGGCAAAAACACCAGCCACACCCAATAGACCCAGCATAACTGATGGTTCTGGGACTGCTGCGGGAGGTATACCTTGGATGGTAACTTCATAGTTACCACTGTGAGACTTGCCATCAGCACCCGGCCCCGAATTGTTGCTTAGTCCGCTTTGTGTAGCAGAAAAGCTGTAACGGAAATCAGTCTTGCCATTGTATGTAACTTTAACAACTTCACTAGCTTGAAATCCATCTTTAAGAAAATTACCAAAACTTCCTAACAGAGGCGCATAGTAATCTTTTAAATTGTAGTGACCCGCTAACCCAATTTTAATATCGCCAGTGGTGTCATTTTGATTAACGTAAGAAATATTAGGATCGCTAGAGCGTTGGAAACCACCAATACCATAAAATGCGTTAAAGGCTTGCTGACGAATAAACGAGCTAGGAGTAAAACTTGGTAGATTTAGTGCTAATTTAATTGCAGATTCATTACTTGCGAGACCAGCTGCATCATAAAATTGGTTAAACCAAGTATTTGCAAAGTTATTTACCCCATAGCTTGTACTCAATACTGATCCGGTACTAAACCAATCTGTTGCTGTCAGACTACTCAAGGTAATACTTTTGTCACCAATTTGTCCTGTCAAAGTGGTATTCTTGCTGAAATCAAAACCAGACTGCTCACTGCTGGCTCGTAACTCTACGTTTCCAGTGGGGTTTGCAGCATTGCCATCTAGGACTTTCTGGACGTTTGTCTGGGTATTTGGCACCAGTACAGTACTGTTACCTGACATATCATATACTAAGTAATCACTGGCTGCTGTTCCACCAATAGTAGCGCCGGTGAGGGTTCCAGCTTGTGCTGGTACAGTAGCGATCGCGCCCACACCAATAGCCATTGAAGCGCCAATTACAAGTTTCTGAAAAGTCATCTTCATTGTTTTCAAGTCTCTGTTAGTTTGGAAGTTAAGTTTTAAACTATTGCCGTTTATAGGCTTGGGCTGTCTTGACTACAGGCTTTTGGCAATACGGCAGCTTGAAAACGCCACCTGCATTGTTAGCCATCTTTGGTAGCTGAACGTACAAACCCACTTTACGAGACGGGGAGACCTGATTGGGTGAAGTTCCTTCGGATTATCAATAAAAATATGAAGAATATTTCTAGATTTTTATAAGTCTAATTACATACTTTTAAGAATATTGGCAGTAACAAAAGCTATAAAAAAATTAGTTTAATCTCAGTACAATACAGTTATTTATAGGGCAATACGGTTCAGTTAAGGTTTTTATGGCGAACTGAACCGTATTGATTCATGGGGGCGCACGGCTGTGCGCCTTTGCTGCGTCTTCTATACATAGACTTTGCCGCAAAAAATACTTGGCGTTCAGCTTAAGAAGAAATTTAATAAAGGAACTGGGCAATTCTTTCCACAGCAGTTTCTAACAAAGGTGGCTCATGTACCAAGGCAAAACGGACATACCCTTCGCCAGATTTGCCAAAGCCAGCACCAGGCGAAGCAGCTACACCAGTTTGTTTAACTAGCTGGGTACAAAATTCTATGGAGTTTTGACTCCAAGCTGAGGGTAATTTTGCCCAGATGTACATTGTGGCTTTGGGAGTAGGAACATTCCAGCCAATGGAGTGTAAAGCAGTAATGAAGGCATCACGGCGTTGCTGGAAGATAGCGACAGCAGATTTTACCCCAGCTTGAGGACCAGTTAGGGCTGCGATCGCACCATTCAAAATTCCCCGATACTGATTAAAATCAACGGCAGCTTTTACCTGACGTAAGGCGTTAATTAACTCGGCGTTACCGATGGCGTAGCCAATGCGGAAGCCGCCCATATTGTAGGACTTGGAAAGGGTAAAAAATTCAATCGAAACGCTTTTCTCTGGATCGGCTTGCAGAATAGAAGGGACTAAAGATTTTGGATTGGGAGAAGAATCTGCCCACTCCCCAGTTTCCTGAAATACTAAATCTACGTAGGGGAAATCGTGAACCAGGATGAGATTGTGTTGTTGACAGAAGGCTACAGCTTCTTGGAAGAAAGATAAAGGAGCGATCGCTGAGGTGGGATTGTGAGGATAACTTAATACCATCATTCGCGACTGGGCCAAAACTGGGGCAGGGATATCCGCAAACACTGGTAAAAAAGCGTTTTCTGCCCGTAATGGCATCGGGTAGATTTGACCACTGGCTAGGTGGACTCCCCCGGCATGAGAGGGATAACCTGGATCGAGCAACAGGGCAAAATCTCCTGGATTGAGCAATGCTAGAGGTAAATGGGCTGTACCCTCTTGAGAACCAATCAGAGGTAGTACCTCAGTTTGGGGATCTACTTTGATGCCAAATTTTTGTTCGTACCAGTTGGCTGCGGCTTCACGAAACCCAAGAGTACCGTTAAACAACAAATAGCCGTGGGTACTGCGATCGTGAAGAGATTGGGCGATCGCCTCAATGACGTGTGCCTCGACTGGTAAATCAGAAGACCCCAACGACAAATCAATTACTTCTTGTCCAGCGGCCAAAGCGATTGCCTTGGCTCTGTCCATATCAGCAAATACATTAGATTGCAGGGGTTGTAAACGCTTTGCAAATTGCATGTTAGTCATTTGTCATTTGTCATTGGTCATTGGTCATTAGTCATTAGTTATGGACTATTAACTATTGACTAATTACTATTTAAGTGCGTATCTAAGAGTTCAAGTAACTTATCTTTACCGATGACTCCCTCAGTCGAAATTAAAACTTCCTGGCCCTGAAATAGTCTCAGAGCCGGAACACCTTCCACTTGGTACTGCTTAACAGTGAGTGGGTTGGGGTCAATTTCCATTTTCACGACTTTGAGGCGATCGCTATATTTGCTAGCAGCTGAGTTAATCATGGGCGACATCAATTGACAAGGCCCACACCAGGAAGCCCAAAAGTAAACTAATACAGGCTGTTCAGCTTTTAACACTTCTGTTTCAAACTCAGCATCAGTTATGGTGATTACAGCCTTACTCATTGCAGTCTCCATCCGGTGGCGATCAAAGTTGGCACACACAATACTTTATCCCAAAGTAGTCAATAGTCCATAATCAATAATTCATAGTTATTTTGACTGTTAACTATTGACTAATGATATAAAATCCCACAACCAATAGGCGTGGGACTGGCTCAAATAAGTTTTCTGGCAATTTTATAGTTGATCCAATTGCTTGCGTAGGGAATCCAACTCGGCATCAACCACTTCATTCGACTTAGCAGGAGTAGTTTCTTGTTGGGGTGGAAGTTGTGCTTGAGTTACTGGAGTAGCTGGTGGTAGCATTTGCGCTTTCAAAGCTGCTAATTCATCATCAACATCGCTACCACCTTCCAACTGGGCAAATTGGGTTTCTAAATCTGCACCTGCTAACTCTCCTAGTGCCTGGGCCCGGGATTCTTGCATCAAGACTTTTTCTTCCATCCGCTCGAAGGCAGACATTGCACTGCTGGTATTCATCCCACGCACCATGCCTTGGAGTTGCTCTTGGGCTTTGGCAGTTGTGATCCGAGCTTTAAGCATTTCTTTCTTGGTTTTAGCCTCAGAAATTTTGCTTTCCAGCTGGATTAAGTTGCGCTTGAGGGTTTCAACTTGAGTGCTTTGGGTATCTAAACTAGCTTTGAGGGCGGCGCTGGTGTCAGTATAGGTTTTTTTCCGCTCTAAAGCTTGTCGTGCTAAATTCTCATCACCTTTTTGTAGGGCGAGTTGGGCATTGCGTTGCCACTTATTGATTTCATTTTGGGCATCATTGTACTGTTTCTCACTGCGTTTTTGGGCGGCGATCGCTTGGGCTACTCCCTGACGCAGCTGCACCAAGTCTTCCTGCATTTCCAGGATGGCTTGTTCTAGCATTTTTTCGGGGTCTTCGGCTTTGTTAACCAGGTCGTTGAGGTTAGAACTAACTACTCGCTTAATGCGATCGAATAATCCCATAACTTTGTTTTTCCTTGTTTGGTTTACGCTTTTTGTTGGACAGTTAGCTTTTTTACTTTTTAATAGCTACCTATTTCAATGTAATCTTTCCGGTTGGAATCAGTACGTTATAACAACTCTTAATTGTTAAGATATCTCCAAACTGGGGTAATTAGCCGAAGTTCAAGAGTCTTGAGTTTTGGGTAACTGCTGTTGGGGAGGCTGTGCCGTGTTCTGCTTCGCCTCGGTAAGCAAACTGTTGTGCTGTATGTTTTCTGCCTGATTTAAAACCTGTACCTTCATCGCTGCTAATTCGGCATCCACATTATTAGTAGATTCCAAGGAAGTAAATTGTGTTTCCAAGTCGTCGCTACCGAGTTGAGCGATCGCTTCTGATTTAGCTTCTATTTGCAAAACTTTTTCTTCCATACGCTCAAAGGCGCTCAGACTGCTGGTAGCAGAAACTCCCCCAAGCATTTCCTGGAGGCGAGAAGATGCTTCAGCAGAACGGGCGCGAGCAATATACATATCTTTTTTTGTTTTCGCCTCGGAAATTTTTAACTCTAGCGATCGCATATCCTTTTTTAGCCTAGCGACTATATCGTTTTGCTGCTCTATCTGAGAAAAGAGGGCTGTACTGGTTTCTTTATAAGCTTGGCGCTTAGTCAAAGCTTCCCGTGCTAGAGGTTCATTGCCTTGTTGTAAGGCCAATTGGGCGCGGCGATACCATTCTTCTGTTTGAGAGTTGGCAGCCGCCGCCTGTCGTTGGGTGCGTTTTTGGGTAGCGATCGCTTGTGCTACACCCGAACGCAACTGCACCAGATTTTCCTGCATTTCTAGGACAGTTTGCTCTAGAATCTTTTCTGGATCTTCTGCACCACCGATCAAACTATTGAGATTAGCGCGAATCACCCGCAGAATACGCTTGATTAATTCCATGTCGGCTCTCCATTCACGAAACTCAATGCTGAGTAATGAGTGCTGAGTAATGAGTATAAAAATTTTGTAGGAGGGTAGTTATGGAGTGCTGAATACTCAGTCAAAGTACTGGGTATAAAATTTTTGTCGTAGTGTCATAAACAAGTCAGATTTTGTATCTACTACTCAGCACGGGCTAAACCTTAGCTATCCGCTAACAGCACTCATAAGTCAGGACTGTTATCTCATGGTATCGTAGATTTTTGCAACTTATGGTTGCTGAACTCGTGCCTTAATTCCCTTTGCCTGTAATAATTGCATTTGTTTTTGTACTTGCTCTTTAGTCTTAAAAGCACCAAGATAAATCAATTCTTTGTTGGGTGATAAATAAGCATCAGGAATTACTTGCCGTGCTGAAGCAAAAGCTGCACCTTTATTATCTATCACGACATGGTAGAACCCATCTGTTCCTGGTTTGATTTCTGCATTAGGCTTTGGTGAGGCTGCTATTGGCTGGGGTGAGGTTTTTGCCGTTGAAATGGGAGGTAAATTTAGGGGAGGTAAGGGTTGTACAGTTGGTACTGGCGCTAAAGCGATCGGATTTGTCGGTTTTAGGGCTGTATTGGGGTTAGACAATGGCGCTTGAGGATTTACAGGGTTTTGGCGAACGCCTGGATTAGGCACTACTGCGACGGTTGGTTGGACTTTAGGTTGTAAGCCAACTAGATCGTTAGGATCTCTCACATCAGGAAACTCTTGGGCAGCTAGATTGGGATACATAGATGATGTGCTTGGTGGCTGGATCTGAGGCTGGACATTACTCCCAACTTCTTCAGTATTTCCTGGTGCGGGAGACGAGTTTCCGTTAAACAAATTGGCTAAATTCCATTGAGGCAAACCTTTAGGATTGAATACTACATAACCCAAGGTAAGACTTGCTAACAATAGCAGCAACATTGAGCCGATACCTAAAGGTGATAGCAGACTGTCACTAGAATTGCTTGGTTTTTGGGTTTCTGGTTGTTCTTCTGTCAGACTTCGCAGTAGTGCTTCACTAGATTCTAAGTAGTCATCTGGGTGCTTAGGGGTGTTATCTGTCTGCAAAAGATTTTCGCTCTTAGTATCTTTAACAATTGCTGGCACGATGCTGCTACTAAAATTCGGCGGTGGCGGTGGAAGTTGAGTTTGTGTTTTAGCAGAATCTTGGGTAGAGGGCACATTGAGATTATTTAGTTCTTCGATATTTGCCGTAACTGGCGCTCGGTTCATCTCAGAATTCACAGCTACAGAAGATGCTGGTGGTACGTCAATTTCTGTAACTGGCGCTGGGGTTCCCTGATGATTCACAGGTACAGCAGGCGGCACGTTAGTTTTAATTTCCGTTACTGATGACTGAGTTGTTCCCAATGTTGTAGGAATGGCACTCAAAGACTGGGTTTGACTGCTAATATAACTTGCAACACGGCGTTGGTTTGATGACACTAAACCATTTCGCGTGCGTCGGTATCGAGCTAATTCTTGATCTAGCGGTACTTCTAAACTTGCTAGTGCTGCTGTTAGTGCTGGTTTCAACCCAAGCGTTTTAGACGATTGAGTACCGGAATCGTTTAGGGAGTTTTGAGTCATTGCCTGTGTGCCTCAAACGTAGATTTCTGGAATAACTATAGATATATTTCTGACAATATTAGCGAAAATTATTTAAATAGATAGATTGGGAATTGGGAATGCTTATTCTCCTTGTCTACCCCACTCCTAACTCCTCACTTAGCACTTTGAATGATGTCGTTGAAATCGATTAATGATATTTTAGGTGTTCTGGAAAAGCAGTCTAAATGGCAGGAGCAACCATTTCAACGCTTGCTCAAGTGTTGGGCAAGTGTTGTTGGGCCAGTGGTTGCCGCAAATACTCGACCATTGTCGATTCAACGCGATGTTTTGTCGGTAGCAACTTCTAGTGCTGCTTGGGCGCAAAACCTGACTTTTGGTCGCACGTCTCTGCTTTTAAAGTTGAATAAAACACTGCCAACGCCTTTGGTTGATATTCGCTTCTCTACTGCTAGCTGGCAGAATCCATCTGTGGAGACAAAACAGCAACAAACGGTTTTGCCCCACGAGCATCCCAGTTACCTTGGTGATGAGATTAGTCGCCCTGATGTTACACCCACCAAGGATGTAAATGCTGCTTTTGGGCATTGGACGAAGATTATGCGATCGCGATCGCATGGCTTACCCCTTTGTCCTCAATGTGAATCTCCCACCCCACCGGGCGAACTCCAGCGCTGGGCAGTCTGTTCTGTCTGTGCTGCTAAACAGTTTTAAAGCGAGTCAGTCTTGCTCTAAATTGAACGCAAAATATTTCAGCGATTATTGCTTGGGCAGAATTTATCTGAAAGTAATTTGCGCCATCTAGAGAAGTTCGTTCTAAATCCTTGAGAAAAAAGATGTTTTACAGCTAGAATATACCAAACGTGGTATACAATCCAGACTATTTATCTTAAATTATATGCCTTAAGCCATCCTTAAGGAGGAAGTTAAAAGGCTAAATAAATCAAAAGCTTTGGCTTTACTCTTGATCCCTAATAAGTTTTAGCCAAAATCAATAGGTAATCACTCTCCAGATTATTTAAAAATATAACAAGATTATAAAAATATCCTAAAGTTTATTTTTTCGTCGGGATCGCTGAAAGCTATAGAAAATAATGGTTTTTTGGCTTTTATCCGTCTTTATATATAGAAGCAAAATATAAAGATGAAATTCAGCCGAAAACGGCACTAAAGATGAATCCGAATGAAACCTATTAAATTTTTAGCATCTGCCTGTAAATATTGCCGTCATTACCAGCCAGAAGGTCGCCGTGGTGGAACGTGCCAGCAGTTGGGAGCGCCAGTCCAAGCAACTTGGAAGGCTTGCTCCTTGGCGCTCCCACCTTTTGCACCTTCTTGGGAAACCTTGGAAGATGCTTGGACTTTGCCAGATGCAAGGCCAGTTTTAGCTTGTTCTCATTCCCCGGCTTCAGATTTAGATCGTGCTGCTCCTGCTCCTGTAGAAGAAATAACTGCCTCTATATATTCTGAAGAGGCCAAGACTAAAGCAGTGTTTATTTAGTTATCCATTATTACTGAACCAATTTTGCAGTTTGCTTAAGATAAGATTTGCTTTTAAGATATTTAGTGCCATAAAAGTTGACATTTGCAAAAATCGCACCTCAATAAAGGGTGCGATTTTTGCAATTTTAAGGTAGCCAAGGAAAAGAGCGAAAATCTGGTGGACGCTTTTCGAGAAAAGCTTGTTTGCCTTCAGACCCTTCTTCTGTCATGTAATAGAGTAAGGTGGCATTGCCCGCGAGTTCTTGTAAACCAGCCTGTCCGTCACAATCAGCATTGAAGGCGGATTTGAGACATCGAATTGCGATCGGGCTTTTTTCTAAAATCTCCTGCGCCCATTGAATACCTTCCGCTTCTAGTTGTTCGACTGGGACGACGAAATTAATTAAGCCCATTTCTAGCGCTTGTTGTGCATCATATTGGCGGCAGAGAAACCAAATTTCTCGTGCTTTTTTTTGTCCCACAATGCGGGCGAGATAGCTGGCTCCAAAACCACCGTCAAAACTGCCGACTTTGGGGCCAGTCTGTCCGAAAATGGCGTTATCGGCAGCGATGGTCAGGTCGCAAATTAAGTGTAAGACGTGTCCACCACCGATCGCATATCCAGCGACTAAAGCAATCACCACTTTCGGCATAGAACGAATCAGGCGTTGTAAGTCCAGCACATTCAAGCGAGGGATACCAGTATCATCCACATAACCCGCATGTCCGCGCACGCTTTGATCGCCACCGGAACAGAAGGCATATTTGCCATCAGTATGTGGGCCATAGCCAGTAAATAGGACGACACCAATAGTAGTATCTTCACGAGCATTACAGAAAGCGTCATACAGTTCAAAGACTGTTTCAGGACGGAAAGCATTGCGTTTATGGGGACGGTTGATGGTGATTTTTGCAATGCCATCAGTTTTTTGATACAGAATATCTTCGTAGGTTTTGGCAGTTTGCCAGTTAATTTGCATTGGTATGAAGTGCGCTGTTGCTTCAAGAATTTTATCGCGGACGTAGGGACATGCGATACCTGCGGCGGGCTACGCCTAGGCTAAATTGTTGTCTCAAGCCTTTACAATCTGGTAATTGTCTGGGTGTTGAGGAATAAAAATGCGACGTGACACCATCTTCTATAAATTATTTAAGCAATTTCCGGGATTGCTGTTTGAATTAGTAGATGAACCACCTTCAGAAGCGGAAAACTACCAGTTTGAATCAGTTGAGGTGAAAGAAACAGCGTTTCGGATTGATGGAGTATTTTTACCTCCAGCTGATGCAGTTTCCAAAACCGTCTTTTTTGCAGAAGTCCAGTTTCAGAAGGACGAAGACTTATATCACCGCTTCTTTAGTGAATTGTTTTTGTTTCTCTACCGCAACTCGATTCGTTACGATGACTGGTTTGGTGTAATAATTTTTGCTTCTCGCAGTCTTGAACCTTCTAACTCAACAATTCACCGCGCTTTGTTGGAAAGTGGTCAAGTCAGGCGGGTTTATCTGGATGAGTTGGGGGATTTGCGACAACAACCTTTGGGATTAGGTTTGATGTTGTTGACAAATGTTACTTCTGAAACGGAAGCAGTGGAAGGGGCGCGGTTTTTGCTGGAGCAAGCACGGCAACAATCGGAGCAAGCGATAATTGATTTAGTGACGACGATTATCGTCTACAAATTTGCTAACCTAAGTCGAGAGGAGATTGCAGCAATGTTAGGACTAAATCTGGAAGAGCCACGGGCGATTCGGGAAGCGAAGGAAGAAGAAGCGCGATCGCTCATCTTAAGACTATTAAACCGACGGGTGGGTGAGTTTCCTGAGTCGCTTCAGCGCCAGATTCAGGTGTTGTCGCTAGAACAGTTAGAAGCTTTAGGTGACGCTTTGTTGGATTTCTCTTCTCTTGCTGATTTGGAAGGGTGGTTACAAAGTCAACAAAGCGGGTAAGTTTCACGTAGGGGAAAAGGGCGATACCTGCGGTGGGCTACGCCTACGCACTCCGTCAAATAATGATGGCTACAAATGTTTCCCGAAGTGAAGAAGCATTTGCAGACACGCGGGTATATCAGAAGCGGTGGAAGATGGAGTGCGATCGCTCCTCCTGCGACTGTTAAAACGACTATTTGGTAAAATTGCTGAGGTACTTTTAGCCGAAGTATAAGTATTCTCGCTGAAACAGTTGGAAGCGATTGAGATTGCGATCGCTGACTTGGAAGGGTGATTATAAACTCAATCAACGGTCACAAACCGTTTTTGTTTTATGCTAATTTGCAGTCTAAAAATATAAAGAATATAATGTTTGTTGTTAATTCCATGATTTCACCTCATCAAAGATAATATTCTATGGATTTTCTGAAAACTACAATATAATAATTAATCAATTTCCAAAAAATTAAATAAAAGCCAACATTTATCAAGTAATAGTTAAATTTTAATATCCACCGCAAACTGTCCTAAATTATCTTTTCGCCACTGAGCATCATGTTTGCGATTTGTCCGCACCTCCAAAACCCTAATCCCATGATTTGGAAGCGGGTTTAATCTTTGCTGCAAATGCTGCCAAGAAGTAATCAATTCATGCTGCACATTATAAGTAGCGCACAACTGAGCAAAATCAATATCCTGGGGAGTGCCAAAAAATTCTTCAAATGGTGGGTCAAACTTGGCAATAGGTAACATTTCAAAAATGCCACCGCCATTGTTGTTGATTAATACAATCGTCAAATGTCCGACAAACTTATTGCGGATTAAAAAACCATTTGTGTCATGCAACAGAGCTAAATCCCCCGTTAACATCACACTACTTTGTTGGCGATGGGCAATTCCTAAAGCTGTGGATAATGTGCCATCGATGCCATTTGCACCTCGGTTAAAGTGCGATCGCACTCCTAAATTATTAGGCTTCCAGAAATATTCCACATCCCGCACAGGCATACTATTGGCAATAAACAGAGGCGTTCCTGGCGGTAAAATCTGAGAAATTAACCAAGCTGCTTTACTCTCAATTATTTCATCTATTTTCCCCATCGTCTCATCAACAGCTAACCTAACCTTAGCTTCCGCATCACACCATTGCTGCAAATAGTCTGAAGAGAAAGATAAATTTATCTCCTCTACTTTTATATCTTCTACAGATATCCGTAAATGCGTCGTCCTCCCGTGCAAAGGGTCAAGGTTTTGATCGCTCTTGTCAATTACCCAGCGTCGGGGTTGGGTTGCATCTATCCAGCTACGCAGTTCTTTACTCGTAGGCATTTCACCCACCTGAATCACCATTTCGGGCGCTAACTGCTTTGCTAGTTGCTGATTTCGCAAAATCAGGTCATAAGTAGAAATTAAATAAGGGTTGAGTTCGGCATAATTTCTCACTGGGGAGAGTCCCTCAGCTAGCACAGGCCATTTGAGAGTTTGGGAAAGGTGGGCGATCGCTCTACAATACTCTTCTGGTTGTGACGGTTGGGCAACACCTGCAATAATAATGCCGCGATCGCATTCTTTCCACTCTTGGGGAATGGGGAACTTGTATTGAGCGCAGTCGTTGGCGCAGCCTCTCGTAGAGAAGTATGGGGAACTTGTACTGAGCGCAGTCGTTGGCGCAGCCTCTCGTAGAGAAGTATGGGGAACTTGTACTGAGCGCAGTCGAAGTATGGGGAATTGGGTAATACTTGCTATTCCTGCGAAGAAGTCTTCTGGGTGGAACTGGGACTGTAAATAACTCAAGTCGGTTCCATCAGGAACAGGTGCTAGGGGATCGCGAAAGGGAATATTTAAATGTACTGGCCCCTTTGTAGGAGTTTGCGCCCTTTCCCAGCTATGAATTACTGTTTGTCGCAGATAAGCTAGCATTCCCATATCAGCAGAGGGTAAGGCTAACTCTGTTTGCCAATTTGGGTAGGTTCCATATAATCTCAACTGGTCTACGGTTTGACCTGAGTGACAATCTCGCAATTCTGGCGGTCTATCGGTGGTTAATACCAACAATGGTACGCGACTATATGAAGCTTCAATGACTGCTGAATAAAAATTTGCTCCTGCTGTACCAGAGGTACAAACTAGTACCACAGGGCGACCGGTTGCTTGAGCTTGTCCCAAAGCGAAAAAGGCGGCTGAACGTTCATCGAGAATGGAAATCGCTTCAATCTCAGGTGCTTGTTGAGCAAAGGCGATCGTTAAGGGTGTAGAGCGCGATCCGGGACAAATGATGGCACAAGTCAATCCCAACCGCTTTAGGGCCTCTGTTAAAATGTAAGCCCAAAGTTGATTAACATTCCTAAAGGCGATCGGCATTAAATCAAACATAGCTATAAAACAATCTGAAATTTTAGATTTTGTTTAGGGAAATTTAATTTAAAATCCATCTGGGAAAGTTTGGTGAAAAGAAGTCCAAGGGAGGGAAGCCGATCCTCGATACTTTCTTGCTCCACTTTCTACAAAATGCCCAATTTGCTCTCAAACTTTTATGGACTGCATTCATTTAACGGGAATTCGCGGCTATGGCTACACTGGGTATCTACCAGAAGAACAGGTGCTAGGACAATGGTTTGAGGTGGATGTGAGGTTATGGTTGGATATCTCCACAGCGGCCAAGACTGACGCGATCGAAGACACTTTAGATTATCGCAGCGTCATTAGCTTGATACAACATCTGATCAAAACGTCTAAATTCGCTTTGGTGGAGAAATTGGTAGCAACG
Organism: Nostoc punctiforme PCC 73102; assembly: GCF_000020025.1. Lineage (GTDB taxonomy): Bacteria > Cyanobacteriota > Cyanobacteriia > Cyanobacteriales > Nostocaceae > Nostoc > Nostoc punctiforme. The sequence goes on from NC_010628.1 coordinate 4,988,635, forward strand.
ATCGCAGATTCTATTCTCCAAGAGTGCGATCGTGTAACACAAGTCCAAGTCATTCTGAGCAAACCTGCTGCACCTATTCCAGATTTTGGTGGCAAAATTAGCATTGAACTTACTAAAAGTAAGTCCAATCTCTGAAACACAAAACGTGTTTTTTTGTCAATATCTATAAACTAGCAAAAAGAGGGGGTTTATATGTAGCACGGAAGTATCTCACACAGAGAAGCTTTGCTGCCATTGCCCCCAGGACTTGCTTGTTATCAAACAACACTAAAAAATCATGTATTTGCTGATGAGCATTTAACATGCATATTTTCAGTTAAAAGAATTTGTGATTAAGTATTAACTAAAACCTATAAATACTTTTAATTGATACTCTTTCATCCACAATTCAAAATTTCATAACAATTCTTTGTGAAACTGCACGAAATCAAGATTGCTTGGTGAAACAAAGGGCAAAATCTCCTTTTTCTGAAACAACCTTACAGAATTAGTAATAAGACAGTTTGAGACAATAATTTGCATCCCGGCTGAGACAAACGCTATTTGTAGACAAAGTTTTATTAAACTCTTTAATTCCAGATAACAATTAATTTTTAGTAGTATTATAATCTAATCAATATTATCATATTACATACAAGATACTATATTAATTTTTTCAACTTATTTGAAAGTGGTAGACCGTGGTTTTATTAACTTTTATTCTTGATTAATTTTTGCATAGATACTATACTTGGATGTTTATTTTATTTAAGAAAATAATTGCTTGCATATTGAAAATAAATTTTTGATTGCTGGTAATTATATGGTAACTTACATTTTATGTTAATGACATGATATTAACTGCATACATTAATTACAATTAGCTTTGACAAACACAGAAATCATTGGAGGTTAATAACATGATGCTATTTGCTCATTAGTTAAGTATTTATATCAAGCAATACTACAGAGTAGTTAAAGATTGTTTATGATGAAATAAGAACTTTTGTATCAAATTGATACTAACAACAAAAATCTGAACCTTAGCAAACAGGTTGTTTTACCATGTTCGCCCGCAAAATCCTAGTTGTTGAGGATGAAAAAATCATAGCCTCAAATATTAGAAAAAGTTTACAAAAATTAGGTTATTCCGTATCAGAAACCACTAAGTCTGGTGAAGAAGCAATAAAAAAGGTAGCAGAAACTCATCCACATTTAGTATTAATTGATATCTGCCTAGCTGGGGAAATTGACGGTGTGAACGTAGCAGACATCATCCAGAATCACTTCCATGTACCTGTAGTATATTTAACAGAGTGTTCGGAATATAAAACATTATATGAAAACCAACTAAGTGAGCCTTTTAATTACATAGTCAAACCATTTATTGAAAGTGATTTACATTTTGCGATTGAAATGGCTCTATACAAACATCAGAGCAAAAAGATATTATACGAAGAAAAACAAAGGCTGGCAGCAATTATTAATAGTATGAGCAGTGCAGTGATTGTGACTTATGCTAATGGTTGTATTCAAATGATGAATCCCACAGCAGAAATAATCACGGGCTGGAAGCAAAGTGAAGCGTTCGGTAAAGATTTAGTAGAAGTAGTTAAGTTAGTTGATAAAGATGTAGGAGAAAAAATTGGAAATTTAGCCACAGATGTAATCAAAACAGGTGAAATTTTGGATTTACCAGAAAACTGTATACTAATTACCAAAGATGACAAAGAGATAGCGATTGGGGATAAAATTGCACCCATCCACGATCGCAATGGTAATATTACTGGTGCAGTTTTAGTGTTTCAAGATATCACCAAACGCAAGCAAACAGAGGCGCAACTGATCCGTAATGCGTTTTATGATGGGCTGACAGCATTACCAAATCGTGTTTTATTTCTAGACAGGCTCAGACAAACAATTGAGCGCAGCAAACGCAGAAGCGATTATTATTTTGCAGTTTTATTTTTGGATTTAGATGGCTTCAAAGAGATTAACGATCGCTTTGGGCATGGAATAGGAGATGATTTTTTAGTAGCGATCGCTAGACGTTTAGAGTCGTGCTTACGTGGTGGTGATACTGTAGCGCGATTTGGTGGTGATGAGTTTACAGTTCTTTTAGAGGATATTAAAGACATTACCGACGCTACCAATGTTGCCAAACGGATTCAAGAATCGTTGCGATCGCCACTGCATCTGAATGGATATGAATTATCTACTACAGCTAGTATTGGTATTGCTTGGAATTTTAGTAATTATGAGGAGCCTGCAACTCTGCTACGGGATGCTGATATTGCGATGTACCGAGCTAAACGGCAAGGAAAAGCCACTTATGCCATATTTAGTTAATTAAGTAACTGGGCTTAAATAGTTGTCGTTGGGATAAGGCAATAGGCAATAAGTATAAGAGTTTTAGCCTAGTTCATTTTTATTTACATACTTTGATTTTTTTCACAACTATTCTGAATGTCATGGAAAAAACCGAAAAACAGAAAATGCTCGCAGGCGAATTATATCTGGCGGAAGATCCAGAATTGGCTGCCGAAAATAAACGAGCTAGTCGTCTGTTGCGAAGGTACAATTCTACAACTGAAGAACAGCAAGATCAACGGCAGCAAATTTTGCAAGAGTTATTTGGAAACATAGGTGACAAAGTATCAATTGTGCCACCATTTCACTGTGATTATGGTGGTAATATTTTCGTCGGCGACAAATTTTATATGAACTATGGCTGTGTAATTTTAGACTGCAATCCAGTTCACATTGGTGAAAATGTCCTGTGCGCTCCTTATGTACAAATTTATACTGCTTATCATCCTACAGAGCCAGAAATTCGCCTTTCTGGTAGAGAATTAGCTGCCCCAATTAACATTGGTAATAATGTCTGGATTGGTGGCAGTGCAATTATTTGTCCAGGTGTCACGATTGGTGATAACACAACCATTGGTGCTGGCAGTGTGGTTGTCAAAGATATACCTGAGAATGTTGTCGCTGCGGGTAATCCCTGCCGCGTCATTCGATATTTATCCTAGAGTTTAAAACTTGTATCCTCTGGCAATCCAATAGAGCCAGTCTGCGATCGCTTCTTGAGTTTCGCTGTCAGCATCAATGGCTGCTATTTCAGATAACTTTGCAGAATATACATCTTCATCCTTACCATTAATGTAAGCCACTTCGACAAGCATATCTTTTAAACACTCATCATCTGGGGCCATTCCCAGCACCTCCACTTCTTTCTCCTCGCTAGAGCCTGATTTGCGTCCCTTCTTAGTCCATTTAGCCATAAAGGGAAAATTTAGAGCCTCTTCGAGGTAGTAGTACCAACCCATAGCTCGGTCTTCTTTGTCTTCAGCATCTACAATGATCTCTGTTTTAATGCGATGCTCTCGGTTTTCGTCGGCTTCAACATTAGGCATAAGATAACGCTTTAGGTGTATAACATTTTGATAATATTACCAAAGTCTTGGCTAAGAATAATTTTTCTAAAAGATAGTTAAGGAGTTATGTAAAAATAAATTGAACAATTAACTGACTACTTTGGGTTTGATAATATAGTTCCACTCACCATGAAAAGAATTTCGTTCGATTGCGATAGTATCAAGCTCTTGGTCTGTAACCTTGATTCCCGTTTTGTAGAGATTTGGATCTAATCTAGCTTCAACTTCTAATCCTTGTGTGGTGGTAGTATTGCGAATTAGATTAATCACAACTTGCAAGCTAGTTAATGGTCTGCCTCGCCAGTTTTGGGTAATGTGACAAAACAAGCGATGCTCAATCTTATTCCATTTACTTGTGCCTGGAGGAAAATGACACACATGAATAGTTTTACCAGTATCAGTTGCTAATTCTTGTAACTTCAATTTCCACAATCGTGAGCGATAACTATTGCTACCACCGCAATCAGCCGTAATCATTATATGCTCACTGCTGGGATAAACTTGTTTACCCATTGAGTACCACCAATGACGAATAGACTCGACTGCAAACTCTGCGGTATCGTGGTCAATGCCAACATTTACCCATCCTTGATTTGAGGTTAAGTCATAAATTCCGTAGGGAATTGCCTTGCCCAACTTGGGGTCAACAAAATCATGCATTTTCACCTCAATTGGCTGTTCCTTTTCACACCACTCGGTTCCAGAATTTTTAAAATCTCCAATTAATTCTTTTTTTTTGTATCAACTGAAATTACGGGTTCGTTCTGGGATTGAAAGTGCAAGACTTGGTTGGAAATATGTAAAAACTGATCATCTCTATCTGGATGAGATGAGCCATCACGGGTTTTACGATTTGATTGTAAGCTGTAGCCAAGCGATTCAAGTAAGTTATAAACACTTTTAGGACTAGTCCTATGTCCCCCAATGTTTAATGCCGCAGCCAGTTTCACAACACTTTTAGAAGTCCATTTTAGAGGAGATTCTGGGTCTCCCAGTGTCACTGGTTCAATCAGCGATTCTAAATCTGATAGCAGCATTGCGTCTTTTTCTTCAAGTAGTTTACGTCCAGCACCTGACGAACGAATTCGATTACTATCATCATTCGAGGTTTTTTCCCCCGAAGCGTCTAACAATAACCGTATCCCAGCATGGATTGTAGTCCGGGATAGTCCAGTTGCGAGCGCAACCTGACTCACGCCTCCCCAGCCCAGGCTTCGGGCTTCAATTGCTGCCCAAATACGCCGTGTTTTCTCATTCAAATAAGGCGATAACGAATCGTACTTGTCTTGAATGCTTTCTACTACCTGCTTATCAGACATATAAGCCTTTAATTCGGTTACATTCTGATCATCTTACCATTCAGCAAATTGTTCAAGTTATTTTTACATGATGCCTAAGTATATAGGTCTTACGCATAATAGATCCCCCAACCCCCTTTTTAAACAGCGCTTTGAGAGTTTCTCCTTTTTTCAGAGGAGTTAGGGTGGATCGAGATGTTAGTTCTCAGTGCGTAATTACTGTTATATCTAGGTTATAGAAAAAACCGCTTGTTATTGACAAACGGTTTTCTAGTTATTGCACTCAAAGAGGAACTTATTTGTTTCGCCAAGATGCCAAATTTTTTATTGGCAGTAAAGCGCCAAATTTTTAGAGATTAAACAAGTCTCAAATCAGGATAATTTGCCAATACATCATCAGATGTCAGCGTATCATTTTCAGCTTGCGGAGTCCAAAGTACTTCAATTGCCAGAAGTTTTTCGCTAGGGATACTACCAATTTGGCGCAAAGCTTGACGCAAATCATCAGCACTGTTAATCGCTGTGGGGATATCAAACTTGCCTAGTGTTGCCGCCAGGAAGGTGACGATAATGTATTCTCCAGGGCCTTCAGTAAATAGGCGGGTGGGGTTGTCTAGTTCACCAGCCGGGGGTAAAGCTTCTTTGGCAAGGGCTGCTTTTAGCTGATTGTTGACGTTAGAAAGAGTTTCTTCGCTAAACTTGCTGCGTTCTGCCAGCGACAGCCGATTAAACTGACTTTCGGCTGAATTTAAACTGGCTTGTTGAGTGCCACCACCTGCATATACAAAGTATTCGGGATGGCGGAGTAAAGCTAAGCTGGCTTCTTGCAGAATTTCTGCTCTTCCCTCTGGGGTGTTAGTATCAGCAGTTTCAGCAATATGGTTGAGTTCATTTTGCAATTCACGGGCTTGAGCTAACAAACCTACTTGCAAACGAGTTACAGAAACAGGAGAGTTACTGCTGTAATCTGCTTCTGGTGTTTCACCGCCAGAGACACGGCGGAAAGTTTGCAATAAGAAATTAGCGATCGCAAAGAAAATTAAGATGCTAAATAGACCACCAAATCCTCCCCCAATACCCCAGAAAGGAAGTAGGAAGGGAAAGCCAAAACCACCACCAAAACCACCACCAGGATAATATCCGCCTCCACCGGGAGGTGCATAAGTGCGCGGTGTATAGGTGCGGCTGGAAGGCGCTCTAAAAGAGCCACCACCGATTCGACCCCCACTGCGGGCCGCTAATGCTCCATCGGCGTGGCTAAGAACCAAAGTTAACACCAGTCCTAGCGCTAAGAAGGTTTTTAACAGTGGTTTGCTGATTTGTTGTAGTTTTTTACGCATAATACAATCGCTTGGAAAACAGAATTTTTATGATTTATCTCCATGCTGGTAGGAGTTTTGCGGTTATGTCACTAACGCCAGTCCGTAACAAGCAAGCTTTGTAGCATTCACTTTTAAAGGCTACATATTCAATCTACCGCGTCTTATCTGGCATAGGCAGCGATCGCAGGGGGGATTTCTCCACTGGGGAACCGTACCTTAAGATATGTTCATCATCACAGAAGTTTGTGATGTCTACAACGGGTGGTTCCTGAGCGCAGCCGTACCACTTCCCTATAGGACGCTACGCGAACGTGGAAGCAAGCTACGCACAGCGTCTCCGACAGGAGAAGGGCTACGCCTACGGGCAATTTTGGCTACGTCTTAGACTGGGCAGTTCCAGGCTACAGTCTTGGATTATACAGATGATTCTAATTTTTCACGATTATTTTGACTAATTTTTTAATACTTCACCCTACTTATTCTGTCAGAATCCAAAAAGATATCTCTTGATTTCAAGTAATATAAAAGACAGATATAGACCTGATGCTTACGTATCCATAGTAGTGCTACAAGTAGACGTGATGCTTATCAGCACTACTAAGCAGAGACAGATAATTACCAAATACTTATCTAAACTTTTGGCATTTTGGCACACCAGTCTAGACTATTCAAGATATTCTAGTGGACGTAGGTAAATTTCGTAATTTTTGCAACAGTTCTTCATTGAGAAATTTGACTGCATTAGACTACAAGTGCTAGATTTTATTTTATTGTCCATCATGCACAAAAACTCTCAACATTTGAGAATTTTGCCGCCAAAATAAAATCAACACAATAAAAAAACAATCTTGCTGGCTAATCTTCTAAAATAGCCTTCAGTTTTGTCTACCAGATTCGTTTTAAAAGAAATAAAATAATAATTATGGCTTGGAAAGTAATCCTAATTGTAAATAAATTCAAAATTATTTGAAGTAAATTTATCAGCTTAATTATGGAACATATTTCTCAACTAACAGCCGAAATCAGAGACAAAGCTGCATACCCAGATATCCTAGTCATATCCCGGATATTCTTGCCGAAAGAAGCTGTAATTGGAGAATATATGTACAATCGTTGTCTCCAAGATCCAGAACGAGTTATTGTGCTGGCGGCTAGTTGCTCAGGAGATAAAGTATTTGATGAAGGTCAACAATTTCCAGTATATCGCTGGTTTTATCCTAGATACTGGCGTAGTGGCTTTGTGGGAAATATCCTGAAGCCTTTTGTCAATATTGTTTGCTCATTTGTGCTAGCAATCAAACTCTATTTTCGCTATCACTACCGTTATATAGAGTGGGGCCACGGCTATGATTTTCCTTCACTGTTGCTATTGAGTTATTTATTACCTATTCGCTTTTTTATCTATCTGCACGGTAATGATTTTCTTTGTACATTACACAATCCCGTACTGCGATCGCTATTTAAATTAACACTTAAACGAGCCGAAGGTATTGTCTGTAACAGTTCTTATACACAAGATTACCTCAGAACTGCTTTACGATTAGATACTCCTACTTACGTTATTAACCCAGTAATTAGACCAGAAAAATTTGGTAACAATGTCGGGAGTCCTAGTAGCCTTGATGATTTGCGTGTTCGCGTGCGTCAGGCATACAACATTCCCGATTCAGCAATAGTTATTCTCTCCATAGGAAGGCTAGTAAAACATAAAGCTTTCGACCAAGTGATTGATAATATCCCACTGTTGCTAACTTTTGGGGTCGATGTCCACTATATAATCTGCGGTGAAGGTCCAAGTGAATCGGAACTGAAATCTCTGGTGCATCGTTTGCGGGTAGATAAGTGCGTCCACTTTGCTGGATATGTGGCAGAGCGTGAATTAGCAGGTTATTATGCAGCTTGCGACATATTTGCCATGCTGACCTTATTAGATAGTAAACCTAATAATATGGAAGGTTTTGGTATGGTTTATTTAGAAGCAAGTTACTTCGGTAAGCCGATCATTGCCCCTCGCTTAGGTGGTGTTCTAGACACAGTTCAGCATGAAGAAAATGGGATACTGGTTAATCCTAATTCTGGTTATGAAGTTTTTCAAGCTTTCAATCGGTTGTGCAAAGACCAACAGCTACGTGAGCAACTTGGCCGCAAAGGTAAAGAATTAGCCAAGCGTAGAACTCTTCATCGATCGCTTTACAAATCAGAGGGGAAAAACCCGATTTTGTGAGATGAATACAGATGGAGTAGGGATGCACAGATGTTCATCTCTTCGCAAACGATCGAGATTGCAGTGTAAAATCTCGTTTGTGATTTTATTAAATATGCAATGAAAAATATCTTGTTTCAGATGTGGCAATCTCTTCGGCGTTACCGAATACAAGCTGTTATATTTATAGTTCTTGGATGTGTTGCTGTATTGAGTGTAATTAGCTTCCAAACAATGCCTATTCTGGCTCAACCAGCTTCAACCTCATCTGAACGTCCTGCTATTAAAGCGCCAAATTTTGGGCGACACTTTCAAGAATTTGGGCGTGAAGGCTCAATCTTGATTTACGACTCAAAAAATAATCGCATCTATGAACACAATCCTAAACGTAATGCAACTGCGTAGGCGTAGCCCGTCGTAGACATCGCTCCAGCTTCGACATTCAAAATTTTTAACGCGCTGGTGGCATTAGAAACAGGTGTAGTTCCTGATGATGTGGCGGTTCTCACTTGGGATGGAATTCATCGAGATATCGATGCCTGGAATCACGATACGAATTTGCGTCAAGCCTTTAAAGATTCAACAGTTTGGTTCTATCAAGTACTAGCGCGGAAGGCTGGATATGAACGGATGCAGCAATTTATTCACAAAGTAGGTTACGGGAATCGTCAGATTGGCACCGCCGCAGACATCGATCTTTTTTGGTTACAACAGCCTTTGCAAATTACACCCCAAGAGCAAATCAAGTTTTTGCAACGGTTGTATCAAGGCGATTTGCCTTTCTCGCAACGGACAATAAATCTTGTCAAAGACATTATGGTACGCGAACAAACTCCAGACTACACACTGCGGGGAAAGACGGGATGGTTAACGAGTACCAAACCAAACGTTGGTTGGTTTGTGGGTTATTTAGAACAAAACAAAAACGTCTACTTTTTTGCAACAACCCTTGATATGTATAAACCAGAGGATGCACCCGTCCGCATCGAGATTACACGACGCAGCCTTAAGGATTTGGGTTTGCTAGCTCACATCAACTAACCACCACCAACAATAGTTACCACTTCTAAGCGATCGCCTGGCTGCAATTTTGTTTGTGGCCAAAACTGACGATGTAAAATTTCGCCGTTATATTCTACAGCTACCAAGCGGGGATTGAAACCCAACTCTTGGAGTAAATTGGGTAAAGAAGTTTGAAATGAGCAGCTATGGGTTTCCCCATTTACCTGAATCGTAATCTCATTAGACATAAATGTGGGAATAGGGAATTGGGAACTTGTACTGAGCGCAGTCGTAAAGCCTGCGGCATAGCTACGCTTAGGGCGCAGCCTCTCGTAGAGAAGTATGGGGAATTGGGTATTGGTTACTCACTTTGGGCTAATGACAAATGACAAATGACAAATGACTCTTTTAAAGTTCTGGCTTAATGCGATTGAGTTGGGAGAGCAAATATTGTGTTACCAGGGTAGGCTGTTCAGCTTGCATGAGCGATCGCACCACTGCTACACGTTTGGCTCCAGCATCGATCGCATCATTGATATTATTGGCATCGATTCCGCCAATGGCAAACCAGGGAATTGAGCAATTTTTCGCAGCATAGCTGACATATTCTAAACCTGTTGCTGCCTTACCTACTTTCGTGGGAGTTTCATAAACTGGCCCCACGCCAATGTAATCTACACCTTCAGCAATTGCTGCTTGCATCTCTTCTTTATTTGTGGTGGAAAGACCTATCAGACGCTGTGAACCGAGTAATTGCCGAGCAATAGCAATAGGCATATCTTGTTGTCCCAGATGTACCCCATCTGCATCGACAGCTAAAGCTAGATCCACGCGATCGTTAACAATGAACAAAGCACCGTAGATATGGCATAACTGCCGGAGTTTTCTGGCTTGTTCCAAACGCAAAGAATCATCGGCGGTTTTGTCACGGTATTGTAAAAGCGTTAATCCCCCTTTAAGTGCAGCTTCGACGTTATTCAACAAATTTTCACTAGGGGAAGTAACAAGATACAAACGCGATCGCCACAACAATTGATGGCGCTGATGACCCATTAAATTACTTTCTAGGGTATAAACCTGATAGCGCATCTGCTTACAAGCTTTAGCTATATTTGGCTGATAAAGCTTGCTGTATTCTTCCAACACCCGTAATGCTTCTTCGACACGGCAAAAGTTAGCTTGCAATACTGATTTTATACTAGCTCGTTCTTCTTCTTGAGGATGAGTTAACTCAGTTCCAGGATCGCCTGGTGTATCTCGCGCCGCTCGTAATTCCGGGGTATGCCACTTGGCTAATTCTTGTCGCAGACGCTTGCATTCAAGAGCTAACTGGGCATTATTCAAGCCAAAGCGACACCATTCTTCAATAATTCGCAAGCCTTCACGAGCGCGGTCTAAATTGGCATCTAAAATGCGATAGACGACTTGCTGTACTTGCTCTTTTTGGCTGTATGGCTCGACCATTACAACAACCCCGTTAGTGCTTTCATCAAAATGTGAATTATCATATTTCTTAGTAACCATAAGTCAATTAATTTGCTTTTTTTTACTCAATTTTTGCCGAATCTACGCAAAAAAGCGTAGTAATGAGGGTTACGGTAAATTATCCCATGTTCTTATATGCAGTGATAAGGGTAGTTTGAGGCTACAGTTTTGCACTAAGGTTAGTCAAGTATTTTAGGGTGAACAACGAGCTTATAAAGGACTAGCCGAAAGGGATACATCAGAAAATATCCAATGGGCAAATTAAATTGAGACTGCATAGATACTATTTAGAGAGTTTTTGTCTCTCAATGAAGAATTTTTTGCGTAAGTCCTGAATTACAAGCTCTTTTAGGGTGAGGGTATTTTGGCGATCGCGTAGCGTGTCTTTTAGAGCAAGGTATTCTCGAACAGACACAATATTATTTATTACCCTGTATTAAAAATCGCTAATCGGTCAATATGTGAGTAATATTATCGACATAATACTTTCTAAGAGTATAAGAATTTATTGTTACTTCTAAGGAGTTGTGTTAAATATGATTCACTACCATGTGTTTCCTAAGTACCGTAGAGTAGATATTATGCTTGCAAAGCTGAAGTTTCTGGAATCAGCAAGGCTTTTATTTTTTAGCTTATCAGTATTATCTTTTACCGTAGGGATGGGAGCGACAAGTCTGACGTTCCTGAGTAGTGCGTTAGCGGAGCTCGCCGGAGGCATCGCTCAGATGCCATCGACACCAAATTCAGCACCTCTAGGTGAGACAAAAAATTCTCAGGCTAACGTGCTGTTTGTCAACTCAAATGGTGGAAATGACAGCGCAGGTAATGGCAGCGAATCCGCTCCGGTGAAAACGATTACCCATGCGTTGCAATTAGCTAACCCCAATACTGTAATTATGCTCTCCACGGGCACTTATAGCGCCGAGACAGGAGAGGAATTTCCCTTAATGCTGAAACCGGGTATTTCAATTCAAGGCAACCCTAGCAATCAAGGTAAGGATATTATCATTCAGGGAGGCGGTGATTACCTGAGTCGGAGCTTTGGCGGTCAAAACGTCACAATTGTGGGGGCAAACCAAGCTTTGCTCACTGGGGTGACGGTGACGAACCCCAATCGCCGGGGTTACGGTTTATGGATTGAATCTAGCGATCCGGTAATCGCGGAAAATACATTTACCGGCAGTACCCAAGATGGGATTTCTGTCAGTGGTAATGCTGCACCTACCATTAGCAAGAATTACTTCGATCGCAATGGAGCCAATGGCATCACAATTGCCGGGAATTCCAGTCCCCAAGTGAAAGAAAATGTCTTTCACCAAACGGGTTTTGGCATTAATATTGCCCAAAATGCCGCTCCGATAGTTATAGGTAATCAAATTCAGAACAATAGATCGGGAATTGTGGTGCAAGCAAAGGCCCACCCGATTTTACGGAATAATATTATTCAAGATAATAAAGAAGATGGTTTAGTTGCGATCGCTCAAGCAATGCCGGATTTGGGTAGTGCATCGGAACCTGGGGGTAATCAATTTCAAAATAATGCTCGCTACGACATTAACGCCAGTGCTGCTAAACAGATGATTTCTGCTGGCGGTAATAATCTTGTGAGCGATCGCATCACTGGCAAGGTAGATATTAACGGGACAATAGCACTAGCAGCACAAAATTCTCAATCGACTCCCAATAATGTGTTACGAGAAGTACCACCAACTGGGGAAATCACCTTCTCGGCTCCCGAAATCTCTGAAACTACTAATAGGCAAAACAGCAACAGTATTTCAGCAAATAATCCTATTTCTACACAATTAAACAGTCAACTGCTGCCATTAGTGCCAGCTAAGGTTCCACTTTCCACGCTTGTATCCAATCAACAGCAACCCACATCTAAAGTTGCTGGATTTCCAACACCTAGCAGCTTGTCGGCGAGACAAATACCAACTAACACTCAAATTGCAACTTCCAGTCCAGCACAGCCGCCTAATACACCACAGTTGAATTATGTGCGGATTGATCCTAATATGATTGAATTTACTGCCCCTGAGTACCCATCCAATTCAGTTGCCAGCACAAGGAATCAAACACAGCAGCCATTACCAATACTAGAAGCTACTGCCCCAAATGCGTCAGCACTTTTACCACTTCCCGACCGTAATATCCCTATTGGTAATACTCGTAATATGCAAACAAGTTCTGCAAGTATTCCTTATGGCGGTAAATCTGCGACACAGTTCGGTATCCGTTATCGTGTCGTAGTTCCACTCCTCACTGATAGGGATCAAGACTTAGTGCGATCGCTTGCTCCTGGTGCCTTTCCCACAGTTTGGGAAGGTCAAAGAGTTATGCAAGCAGGAGTATTTAGCAGTGAATATAACGCTAAAGAAATGCTCAAAACGCTCTCTAGCAATGGTTTAAGAGCCATTATGGAGCCCTTGAATTAAGCAATTGATTCGGCACCAAAATGCTTACTGCCCTTCCATTTATTCATTTTTAATTTTTAATTTTTAATTTTTAATTGCTTAGGCGTACCCTATCCTGGCTTGTGATCCAAACGAGTGGCTTGCTCTAGGGCAGCTTTTTCTTTGGCTCGGCGGACATAAGGTTGTAATTGAATGCGATCGCAACCTGTTAATATAATCAGGTTTTCCAAGGTGATTCCCCGCATCAACATTTCTACGCGCCAAGTTTGTTGAGCCTGAGCGATCGCTGGCGTTTGTCCTTGGGGAGTTAGTAATCCCTCACTCCATACTTGCCAACGTGTCTCAAGCTCTGATTCTGTCATGGGTTTACCTGTTTCATTCAAAAACATGGCTGTTTGAGCATCTTTACGACTTTTCAGCCATTTAATTAAAGGATTATTAGTAAAAGAACCGTAGCGTTTGCCCAAAATCCACTGATTCACAGGCACTTGACGGACAAATCCGGGGATTGTGATTTGCAGGAAGTGCCCTTGAGTATCGTAGATTTGGTGCGATCGCTCCAAGCTAATTATTTCTGTGGCGGATAACCCAGCTCCGAATAACACATAAGCCAACGCGTGATCTCGGGTTCCCGATTTCCTGGCTTGTTGTAAAATTTCGTGAACTAAACTAGCTGGTAAATCAGCTACTTCTGTGGTGGTGAATCCTCCTTGTAAGCAGTTTATTGCTGATTCTGCTGAGGATGACATAGCTCCATGTAAAAACAACTCCACCAAATTTTCGAGAAAATCATTCCGATCCTCCCAAAGTTCGTGAAATTCGCTGGTGAACTCAATTACGGCATATCCCAAGATCATCCCATTTAGCAAACTGGCTAATTTTTCTGCTGGTAAATAAGTATTTAGGTGCCCTTGCTGGATTACAGTAGCTAAATACTGAGCTACATAATGGTTTGCCTCTGTGACTCCCCTGCCTAGTGCGCGGCGATTTTCTGCCGGGAATTGGTCGGCTTCACCTACCACAGACCTGACAAACTCTGGCACTCGTTCTAATGCGTGCAAGCTATCACTTGCATAATCTTTCAGAGCTTGGTACACATTGCCGGGAGGCGTTGCCCGCCGCACCAGCGATTCACCTAAATCCTTAAAGGCTGCCGACTCTTCCAGCACAGCTAAAAGCAGTCCATGCTTATTGCCAAAATTCCGAAATAGAGTCACTTCGTTGACTTCGGCTTTTTCAGCAATTTGGCGGGTTGTGGTAGCGCTAACTCCCTGAGCAGAAAACAACTCAAGTGCAGCTTGAATCAAGCGTTGACGAGTAGAAACGAGGTGAGACGACATAGAAAAATGCAAGTGGCACTTGCAGGGGTATCAGAGTTCTGCTAGCATAACAAATGTAAGTGATACTTGCTTTACTCAACTGTAACGAATTAGTATACAGTGCGGGTAAATCCCTTGTGGGGTGGCATCCGAGAAAAGGCAAATTGCTTCATCATCCATCAACAGGAATTTTTATGACCGCAAATTTTGGGGCGTTCGCTAAAAGCGTTGGCGAAGCCATCGCCCCTGAGAGAGGCAAATCACCTCAACTCAGTTGGACAAACGTAGTTTTTTTTACTACGTTTCATGCCTTAGCACTTATGTCTCCTTGGTTTTTCTCCTGGTCAGCATTAGGTTTGCTAGTGTTTCTCCACTGGTTATTCGGGAGCATTGGTATTTGCCTGGGATATCATAGACTACTGAGCCATAAGAGTTTCCAAGTTCCCAAGTGGTTAGAGTATGCGATCGCCCTAATTGGAGCGCTGGCTTTGCAAGGTGGGCCAATTTTTTGGGTAGGTGGACACCGCCAGCATCACGCCCACACGGAAGATATTAATTTAGACCCCTACTCTGCTCAAAGAGGGTTTTGGTGGAGTCATATATTATGGATTTTCTACCCACGCCCAGAATTTTTTGACTATGACACCTATAAAAAATATGCCCCTGATTTAGCAAGACAACCCTTTTATTGTTGGCTGGATCGCTACTTTTTGCTATTGCAAATACCCTTCGCACTACTCCTATATGGATTAGGAGGATGGCCTTTTGTGTTCTACGGAGTATTTCTCAGATGTGTCTTGCTTTGGCACTCAACCTGGTTTGTAAACTCAGCATCACACCTGTGGGGTTATCGCACGTTTGATGCTAACGATGGCGCTCGTAATCTTTGGTGGGTATCCCTCGTTACTTATGGAGAAGGATGGCACAACAACCATCATACTTATCCCCACATGGCAAAATCCGGGTTGTCTTGGTGGGAGATTGATGTTACTTGGTGGAGCATCCTAGTTTTGCAGACTTTGGGTTTAGCCAAAAAAGTTGTCTCACGTCCTCCTCAAGGTGCAACTCACGGCTAAATTGCAACTAAATAATGAATTTTTAAGCCGATTGCTTCTCGCAGTCGGCTTACTAATTTTTACCAACAGTATTTCACGGTAAAATCTAACGGTTTAAATCATCGCAATACATCAAGTGTGAAAACTGACAGTATTTTTTACCGCCTTTTTCAAGAACTCCCTGAGATATTTTTTGAATTAATTGGTAATCCACCCCAAACGGCAGAGGGTTATAAATTCTCCTCAATTGAAATCAAGCAAACAACATTCCGTATAGATGGTGTTTTTCTCCCAACACAAGGGCAAGAAAATCCGATTTATTTTGTTGAAGTCCAGTTTCAAACCGACGCAGAAATTTATTCGCGCCTAATTTCAGAAATTTGTTTATATTTACGTCAAAATAAACCTAAAAATTCTTGGCGAGGAGTAGTTATCTATCCCAATCGCAGTCTAGATATAGCAGATATCAATAATTACAGCGAATTTTTCACTAGCAATCGTGTTACTCGTATTTATCTTAACGAATTGGGCGAAACTGCATCGCTGCCAGTCGGAATTGCTACTATGAAACTAGTGGTCGATGAAGAGGAAACAGCAATTACGTCTGCTAGGCAGCTAATAGAGAGAACTCAGCAAGAAATCAACATTGAACCACAACGGCGGCAGTTACTAGAATTAATAGAGACAATTTTGGTTTATAAGTTTCCAAGAATGAGTCGAGAGGAGATTGAAGGTATGTTTGGGCTAAGTGATTTGAAACAAACACGAGTTTATCAAGAAGGAAAGCAAGAGGGTAAACAAGAAGGCAAGCAAGAGGGTAAACAAGAAGGAGCGCGTGAAGAAAAGTTTAGAATGATACCTTTGTTGTTGAGATTGGGATTGAGTTTTGAAGAAATGGCAAAAGAGTTAGGTTTGAGTTTAGAGGAGATTCAGCAAGAAATACAAAAACAGCCTCCAAGTCAGGATACCTAACCTACAATTAGCACTACTCACAGATATCCATAAATAATCCTGTTATTTCCCATTCCCATAATTTTTAATTTTTTGTATGATTTCGCTTTCCCCTATTCTCCAAGCTAGACTTTCCCAACCCCTTAAAATTGGATCGTTTGAGGTGAAAAGTCGGGTTCTCCAGTCGCCTCTATCTGGAGTGACGGATATGGTGTTTCGCCGTCTCGTGCGTCGCTATGCACCAGATTCGATGATGTATACCGAAATGGTGAATGCTACGGGATTGCATTATGTTAAGCAGTTACCCAAAATCATGGAGGTAGATCCCAACGAACGCCCAATTAGCGTTCAACTATTTGATTGTCGTCCCGATTTTTTGGCAGAAGCAGCAGTAAAGGCAGTTGCAGAAGGTGCTGATACTGTTGATATTAATATGGGTTGTCCGGTAAATAAAATCACTAAAAATGGTGGTGGTTCTTCGTTATTGCGGCAACCAGAAGTAGCAGAAGCAATTGTGCGGGAAGTGGTAAAAGCTGTTGATGTACCTGTGACAGTCAAAACCCGTATTGGCTGGAATGACAACGAAATTACTATTCTCGACTTTGCCAAGCGGATGGAAGATGCAGGGGCACAAATGATTACAGTCCACGGACGCACCCGCGCCCAAGGATACAATGGCAATGCCCGTTGGGAATGGATTACTCGTGTAAAAGAAGTGCTTTCTATCCCAGTGATTGGAAATGGAGATATTTTTTCCGTTGAAGCGGCGGTGAAATGTTTAGAACAAACTGGTGCTGATGGTGTGATGTGTTCCCGTGGCACTTTGGGTTATCCGTTTTTGGTGGGAGAAATCGATCACTTCCTAAAAACTGGGGAAATATTACCGACACCTACTCCGATTCAGCGTTTGGAATGTGCGAGAGATCATTTACAAGCCTTGTGGGAATATAAAGGCGATCGCGGTGTACGTCAAGCCCGTAAGCACATGACTTGGTATGCTAAGGGTTTCGTTGGTGCTGCCGAACTTCGAGGACAGCTAAGTTTGGTTGAAAAAGTAGATCAGGGTTTGGCAATGATTGACCAAGCAATTGAAAAACTGACTAATGGTTACGAATTAGAAGAAGAAGCAGAAGATAGTTTGGTGATACTTTAAAAAGTTGATTTTAACCTAGCTTGGGTTGATATTACTAGTTACAAAAAGTGATGCGATCACTTGGATACCAATATTTCAGTTAGGGTTTAAATCTCCTTATGTAACTCTCGTTAATTTTGAATGTTTAACTAGCCAAAATGGAGGCTCACAATGTTAGTTTCCAAACCCAATGATGTTGTAACCGTCCCCGAAATCCTTTCATTAGAAGACTTCATGGCAAATCCTCCAGAGGGGATGGAGTGGGTAGACGGGCAACTGATAGAAAAAACAGGGATGACATTGAAACATAGCGAAATTCAAGGCAACATCTACTTTTACTGGAGAAGTTACATCAATTCCAATCAACAAGGTGGGAAAGTTTACACTGAAGGACCTTGTCGTACATATAAACAGGGTCGTCGTCCCGATGTAGCTTATCTAACGCCTGAGTTAGTAACTGAATTTGATGATGTTCCTACTTTGCCACAGAGTTTCCCGTTGATTGCTGAAATAGTTTCACCCACCGATTTAGCTGAAGAATTATTTCTCAAAGCGCAGGAGTATTTGCAATCTGGTTGCGAGGAAATTTGGCTAGTATTTTCTGAAAGTCGGTTAGTTTTTGTAATGATTGATAATCAGGTTTTGGGGTTTAAAGCTGGTGATGTGGTTAGCACTCAAAAAGTATTACTTGGTTTTAGTGTAGCCATAGACGAATTGTTGGGTTGAAAAGGCGCTCCATCTAATAGGGATATGAATACTGATGCTACGATGTATAGATAATCACTTATACATATTTGCGGCAGACTGCATCGCCTTAGTAATTGCTTCCGCGTTTGTTTGCGCCCTTCTTGTTAATGCTGCTAACTGCGGGTCTGTAGAAAAACCAGTGCAAACAGCATTTACTAACTGGCTGTTTACTGTCCCCGACTGAGCTTGCATTGCTGGCATATTCAACTGCTCATTTTTTGTTACCTGTCCGCTTTGGTTGGCTTCGATTATCCAAGCGTACTGAATCGCATCAGTACCACAATCAGCCGCCATATACATTCGAGTCGCAGATATGTTTCCTTGAGTGTGATCTATATGCACCCAAAAGCCATAAGCGGAACCACTTGGCTGAATACTATTTTTATCAATGGAAAAAATCTCACCTTGCACTCCTTTAGCTACAGGTATCCATTGACTAGCGATCTGAGCGTTAACAGGAAGGCAAACAGTAGAAGGCAAAATAGACAAAGCAATCAATTTCTTAATCACTGCTCTAAGTTAAATTTGATACCTCCATTATCAAAGGCGATCTCCCTCTGAAGCATCGGTAACTTTAGCAGTTGGTTGTAAAGACTTGAAAAACTCGTTTCAATCCCTAATAGGGATTTTCAGCAAATAGTCATAGCACAAGATGCAAATCGCTGAAAGCCAGTCTCCATAAGGTGCGCGGATGGTTTAAAAATACTAGTGCCCTAAAAGCATTGTATAGATGGAGCAGTAGCCATTTTTTGCTCCTTCTCATTTTGCACACCTACCCATCCGCGCATAAGGCAAGAAAATTAGTCTGATTAGCGATCGCCTAATCCTTGCACACCTTAATTTACCAAATCAGGGAATACCTCTTGCACAGCCGGATGCACTAAGCGATGATTCTGCACATTCACACCCTTCGCTAAGGCTGGGTTAACTTCTAGCGCCATAATTCCCAAGTTCGCCAACTGGACGATATAAGGTAATGTACTATTATTAAGTGCCTGAGTTGCTGTCCAAGGTACTGCCCCTGGCATATTAGGTACACCATAATGCACCACACCTTCTTCAAGGTATACCGGATTTGTGTGAGATGTGGCGCGTAAAGTTTCTATACAACCACCTTGGTCAACAGCTACATCAACTATTACCGAACCAGGACGCATTTGTTTAACTAATTCACGCGATACTAATGTTGGTGCCCTACGTCCTAACACTAAAACTGCACCGATGAGCAAATCAGCTTCTTTGACGGCAACTTCAATATGAGCAGAGTTGCTGTAAAGCAATTCCACCCTAGAGCCAAACAAGGTTTCTAGGTAAGATAAACGCTCGACACTCACATCTAAAATCTGGACGATCGCACCCATACCCACAGCAATTTTAGCCGCTTCTGTGCCGACAACACCGCCACCTAAAATTACTACTTTACCTGGCTTGACTCCAGGGACACCGCCCAAAAGCAATCCTCTACCACCTTGCTGACGTTCTAGGAATCTGGCCCCAAATTGTACTGCTAACCGACCTGCAATCACGCTCATGGGGGTGAGCAAAGGAAGTTTGTTAGCACCAGGTTGTTCTACAGTTTCGTAGGCGATCGCAGTTGTGCCACAATCAATTAAATGTTCCGTCAATTTGCGATCGGCAGCTAAATGTAAATAAGTAAATAATATCTGCCCTTTCTGCAAAAATTTATACTCAGATGTCAACGGCTCTTTGACTTTCACAACCAATTCCCGATTCCAAGCCGTTTCTGATGTGGGGACAATCTCGGCTCCAGCACTTCTGTAGTCGTCATCTGAAAATCCAGCACCATTACCTGCTTGTGTTTCTACGAAGATGCTATGACCATTTTCTCGCAGCACTCGCACACTAGAAGGACTTAACCCTACACGAAATTCTTGATCCTTATTTTCCTTTGGAACGCCGATTTCCATATATAGCCTCTGATAATTTTTTTGTTTAACTCTAGCCTGCGAATCTCAAGCTTGCTACCGACTTATTACAGATAGCTGTATTAAAGATAGTTAATCTGTGTTCTAAGTTTCTTAATTTAATCTGAGTAGCCCCAAACTCAAGCCCTTGACTATTACCCCAGTGTTTATACAATATATAAAGAATAGTAACAATTTATTAAAAGAGCGATTGTATAGCTCCCTACTAGGAAGCTTTTGCTGAATTGATCAAGTCATCTTGGCATTCAAGCACTGCAATTAGCTCATAAGTTACCAAGTTTAGGGTAAAGCTGAAGGGGAAAATACTATTCAATTCCTTTAACCTTTACCGCTTATACCTGACAATTGCTGTGAATTTTCATATCAACTCCCGTTTGCCGAAAAAAAGGTTTCTTAAAAATGACACAAACACAACCAACAATTACACCTAAACTAGAAGAGCCAAAGTTTGGCTTTAACGAATATGCTGAACGCTTGAATGGTCGAGCTGCAATGATTGGCTTCGCTTTGATGCTGGTGATTGAATATGTCACCAATCAAGGGGTGCTATCATGGCTGGGTCTGAAGTAGTGCCGCCAACCAGCACAAGGTGCAAGTTCTAAGCTAGTAGTTAAAAGAGTTTCAACCAGCTGGAACAACCAGTTGGTTTTGACTTTGGCGATTGATAGCGAAATGCTTTGCACTAGAATGTAAGCAAGAGAGGAATCAAAATACCTATTAGTGATAGAAATATCATAGACTTGCAACTAGTATGTGCAAGACAATTAATGACTATACTTCCTCCCCAACTAAAGAAAATCATAATTAGTGTCTGCCTTCGATGAGAAAGGCAAATTAAGGGTGAGGTATTCTTGGTAAATATACACAAAAGCTGAACTGGAACCAACCAAGCTGTGATGAATGCTGTATTACCTCGTTTTTTGAAGTCAACCTACCGAAAAGAGCCACTAATCAGTGTATTGGTGACGATGGGCGCTATAGATGCCCTGATTGGCGGATTGAATGATAGCTGGTCGTTGTTCGCTTTTGGTTTGGGAACAACAGGCATAGCGCTAGCCTTTAAATTGTGGCGTTTCCAGCAGCGCCGTCCTCTACCAGAGGAACCTGTGGTGCAACATTATTTGCCCTCTCGTTCTTCTAGTGCGCCTTTACCAATGTTAAGCGTTTCTAAGAAAAAACCACCTCTTTAAGAGTGCTGAATTATGAGTTGATAATTCATAATTCTAAGTGGTTTGTTTGTATATAAAAAGTGAGGAAAAAGTGTGAGTAGTGAGGGAAGAAGTGGGGATAATTTTCTGCGTCCGTATATTATCCTGTCATTTATGGCAGCTGTTGCCCTTCCAGTGACTATCTGGCAAGGGTTTTACATTCATCAAGCTCATGCTGCTGTTGAAGTAACACCAAACTCCCCAACTACTAACAGCTTTGCTAATGCCCAACTACTTTACACACTCAGAGGACATAACGGAACTGTTAAATCTCTCGCTTTCAGTCCAGATAGCAGAATTCTTGCGAGTGGAGGTGCAGAAAATGAGGGTATTATTCGCCTGTGGAATCCAGCAAATGGCAAAAAGTTGGCGGATATTAACAAAGCACACAAAGCAGCCGTAGAGTCTTTAGTAATTTCACCAGATGGGCAAACCCTTGCTAGTTGTAGTGATGACAACACGATTAACCTCTGGAACCTGAAAAATTTTAAGTTTAGCCGCTCTTTTGTCGGACATACCAGTAACGTATTATCTTTAGCGGTGTCTCCTGATAGTAAAGTTCTCATCAGTGGGGCTTTGGATGGAATTCGGCTATGGGATTTACTACAGCAGCGCCCTTTAGGGACTCTAGTACGCTTCGATAACTTGATTTATACTCTAGCCATTAGCCCTGATGGACAGACCTTGGCTAGTGGTGATAGTAAGGGTGTAATCAAGGTATGGAGCTTGAGTACTGGTAAATTAATCAGTGAATTTGTCGCTCATTCTAATGTTGTTAGCGCTGTCATCTTTACACCAGATGGACAAACATTAGTGAGTGCTAGCCGCGATCGCACAGTCAAACTGTGGAATATTAATACTGGAGAATTAGTCCGCACCCTCACAGGACATAATAACTGGGTAAATGCGATCGCTATTAACCCCGATGGACAAACCCTTGCTAGTGCCGGCAAAGATGGGATTAAAGTGTGGAATTTAACTACAGGTGAGTTAATCAATACACTGAATGGACATACAGACTGGGTAAGTGCGATCGCTTTTAGTCCCAATGGTAAAATTCTTGCCAGTGGCGGATTTGATCGACAAATCAAGATTTGGGGAACTCCACAAAAACGTAATTAACAGCGAATACTAGAATCCCGACTTTTTAAATAAGTTGGGGTTCTGAATGACTACCGTCCAGGTTCTTAGCCTAATGGCGACTCTTATACAAAAGAGCGATCGCCACAATACCTTGTCTTTGAGGAGAAGGTATTGCAAGCATTTACTGTGTTTGCTAAACTTTTTTCTTGCTTTTTTAGAGTTTTTATAGTAAAAAATCAAGCAAAGCTCAGATTAGATTTTGCCAGAACTACCCAAAATCAATCATTGTAGCAACCAAGTGCGGTGTTGCGATGTCTACGACTGGCTATGACGCTCCTGCGCCGCTCTAAGCCTTGGCACAGCCTCTCGTAGAGAAGCCATGCCGCAGGCTTTACGCTACGCTATCGGTGTCGCCAATTATTGAATAACTGTAAATACTTGATGAAAATACAGCCGAGCTAATATCTTATCCAGCAAATTACTGTAAGTATAAACATAGGTAAATTCAAATTATCTATGCAGCTACTTGCCCTCTATAATCGGAACAATTTCTGAACTTAGACAATCTTAGAACTGGTCATCGTCAGTAAATGCACTCAGGTAAAAATTACTATCTTGGCTGAAGCAAAGGTTTGTAGCGTTTAAGCGCTATTTGAAACGTAAGATAACTTGCTACTTAAATGATGTTTAATTTTCCCGAACTGCTTTTGATCCCCATTTCGATAGAATGACTAGGCAGAACCCTAAAACTAAAAACCGCTTTTGACTGCGACGCACATGAATCAACTGAACAATGGTTTTACGATATTTCTAAGTCTGCTAGTCGAGGCGATGCCTTTTTTGCTTCTTGGGGTTTTATTCTCCAGTTTGCTGCTATTTTTTGTTGATGAGCGCAAATTAGTAGAAAAAATGCCCAAAAATCCGCTGCTGGGTGCTTTAGTTGGCAGCTTGATCGGCTTTTTATTTCCGGTGTGTGAGTGCGGGAATGTGCCAGTAGCGCGGCGATTCCTGATTCAGGGAGTACCCACACCAGTCGCCATTGGTTTTTTGCTAGCAGCGCCAACAATTAACCCAATTGTAATTTGGTCAACTTGGACAGCATTTCGAGATCAGCCAGAAATAGTGGTTTTACGAGTCGTATTTTCTCTAGCAATTGCCACAATTATTGGTTTTGTTTTCAGTTTTCAAAAGGACTTAAATCCGATAATTCAACCTGCGATCGCTCGGTATATGAAGTTTAATCCACCCGCGCAGCCGGAAACCAAACGCCGTGGTAAACGTTACCAAGTAGAACAGCAAGAAGCGATACCAAATATCTTGCAATCCGGGACTTATATTTTAGGAGGAAAAGCAGGTGTACCTCTGCGGATTGATGCTAATTTTGTACAGCCGACTGCCCCAATTTCTAACACCAATAAACCTCTTGCAGATAAACTGCGCCTAGTGGTAGATAATAGCGTCCAAGAATTCCGGGAATTGGGCG
Source organism: Nostoc punctiforme PCC 73102 (assembly GCF_000020025.1). Classification (GTDB taxonomy): domain Bacteria; phylum Cyanobacteriota; class Cyanobacteriia; order Cyanobacteriales; family Nostocaceae; genus Nostoc; species Nostoc punctiforme. The sequence continues at coordinate 5,012,702 of NC_010628.1, forward strand.
GAGTGATGATTTTAGGAAGTGCGATCGCAGCAGCGATTCAAGTCTTAGCTCCCCGTGAATTAATTCTCAGTTTGGGTGCTGGGCCTATTAGCTCGATTGTAGTCATGCTGATATTAGCAGTAGTGGTGTCAATTTGTTCTACAGTCGATTCTTTTTTTGCTCTATCTTTTGCCTCGACCTTTAGTAGCGGTTCCTTGTTGGCATTTCTAGTGTTTGGGCCAATGATTGACATCAAAAGCGTTGGTTTGATGTTATCTATTTTTAAGCCCAAAACTGTGTTTTATTTATTTGCTTTAGCAGCACAATTGACATTTGTGTTAACTCTTTTCCTCAATTTGCACGTTTTTTAAAGAATTAATCTTTTGTTCTTTGCTAATAACCAATGCCCCATGCCCAATAACTAATGGCTAATAAAAATCCTAAATCTAAAATCCCAAATCTGTTACTCCCTTGGTTGGATGCTCTAGCAATTACATCTTGGGGCATTTTGATGTTGAGATATTGGCTGACTAACAAGCTGAACTTATTGATTCACCCAAATTACATTTGGTTTGTGGTTGTGACAGGTATCAGCTTGATTGTTATTGGTTTCTTCAAGATGCAGGAACTTTGGCAGCGCCGTCGCCGTGATGTTACGCCAAACGGCCAACATATTAGTTTATTTCCCCCTGGTTGGGGCAGTGTTTTATTGTTGACTACAGCGATTCTAGGTTTTATCATTACACCGCAAGTTTTTGCTAGTGACAAAGCACTCCAAAGGGGCGTAACCACCGATTTATTGGGAAGTACACGCGTCAAACCCCAAGCCTTTCGAGCTACTGTTCGTCCAGAGGAGCGATCGCTTGTAGATTGGGTACGCACTGTTAATGTCTATCCAGAACCAGACACATATACAGGTCAAAAAGTAAAAGTTCAAGGATTTGTTATTCATCCGCCAGATATAGGAAAAGAATATTTGTTCTTAGCCCGATTTGTCTTAACTTGCTGTGCAGCAGATGCTTACCCAGTAGGATTACCTGTCAAACTTCCAAACAATCAAGAACCTTATTCCCCTGACACTTGGCTGGAAGTAGAAGGACAAATGATGACAGAAAATTTGGCAGGTAAACGCCAACTTACCATTGCTGCTACTTCTCTCAAAAAAATTCCTCAACCCCAGAATCCTTATAGTTATTAATTATTTGTTGATGACTAATGACCAATGACCAATGACAAATACTTCGGCTCCGCTCAGTACAAGTGACAAATGACAAAATCTAAAACATTTATCCAACCACTGGATCGGATAGCGATCGCACTAATGTTACTGCTAAGTGTGCTGATTGGGTTAATCATATTGCAAGGTGATGTGGTAACTGCTCGTGTGCGGGACTTTACCTGGCAAAATCAACAGATTGGGGCGGAAGATAACTCCTTTACCCTCACCTTCAGCCGCCCAATGGAAACAAAAAGTGTAGAGGATAACTTGAAAATCGAGCCACCCCTAGCGGGTAAATTTAGTTGGGCAGGTCGGCGGATGGTTTATACGCTATTAACACCAGCACCTTATGGCACAAATTATAAATTGCAGTTACAGGGAGCCAAAGATAAGTTTGCACAGCAAGAGGGTAAAAATCGGTTAATCCAGGCTTTTACAGGTAGCTTCCGCACACGCGATCGCGTCATTCTTTACATAGGAACCAATCAAGAAGAACAGGGGCGATTAGTTCTATACAACTTAACCCAAGAGCAAAAAAGGGTACTTACCCCTAAAGACTTGATAGCAATGGACTTCGAGTCATTTCCAGATGGAGAGAAAATTTTATTTTCGGCTCGCGCCAGCAATAACGAAGACTTACTTTCAGCCCAACTGTACACAGTGACAACAGGCGTTTCTAGTAAATCTGGACAAGAAGCACAACCAGGAGGCAAAGTTGACCTAGTTTTAGATAGTAAAGATTATCAAAACCTGAAATTTGACTTATCACCTGATGGGCAAACTATTGTCATCCAACGCGGAAACAAAAATAATCCCGGCGACTTTGGACTATGGTTTATGCCAGCAACCAGCGACGGTTCAGCAGAAAAACCCACTCCTAAACGTCTGAAAAGCCAACCAGGGGGAGACTTTACGATCACCCCAGATAGTAAAGCCGTAGCAGTTGCCCAAGGACAGGGAGCAGCGATCTTACCACTGCAAGGTGATGCCAGTAAACCTCTAGATTTTCTGCCGCAGTTTGGTTTGGTACAGGCTTTCTCTAAAGATGGCTCTCAAGCAGCGATGGTAAAGTTTAATACAGATTACACGCGAGATTTGTTTTTAGTGACAAACCAAGGTGTACAGAAACAACTATTAAAAACAACAGGTTCAATTCTCAGCTGCCAATTTGATATCGCCTCACCCACCCTCTATTGCTTGCTGACACAGCTAGTATCCAAAGAACAATACATAGAACAGCCTTATGTGGTAGCAATTGATCTGAAAACCGGCCAACAGAAACCCCTGCTAGTACTGCCTCCCGCTCAAAGAAATGTGCAAATGAGTTTATCTGCTGACGGTTTAGGCTTGTTATTTGACCAAGTAGTACCGCAGGCAAACCCCCCAGTATCATTACCCACAAACACTTTGAAAACTGATGATGGAGATGTTATTGCTACCAGTAGCCTGTGGTTAATGCCTCTGCTGCCCATCGCTGATGCTGCGACTGTTGAAATTAGACCAGAACAACTCCCCTTAGCCGGATTTCATCCCCGATGGCTACCTTAATCGAATAATTCGTAGGAGCCGGACAATGACCATTGGTGTCAACTTAAGCAAAAAGTAAGCAAAAGATGTAATCTAAGAACATTACTAATGATGTTCTTAGAGATACATCATGGCAAGAAAACGCCCAGCGCGAACAGGAAACCCAGACCTGCGGCAACAAAAACAAGTACCGATGCCGCCAATAGAGGAAATTGAACAAAAAATCTACTCATTACTATCTCCGCTCAACTTTAAACCCTTGAAATTGTACGAAACGGAAGAAAAGAAACCATTCCGAGACAGAATACTGACCTTATCGGTAATGATGGCGCTCGTTGTGAGTTTAGTATATCGTCAGATTCCTGGATTAAGAGAAGTACAAAGAGTCCTATGCGAAGAAGGATTATTGTGGGCAGGTCGGATTGAAGTGAGTGCCCAAGCAGTTTCAAAACGATTGAGAACACTACCAATAGAATTATTTGCACAAATTTTCGAGCAAGTAATGGAAAGAATGAATGTGAAGCCACAAAATCAGGCAGTACCAGAGAATTGGCAGCCAGTATGCGCCAAATTTACAGCCATCTGGATTACTGACGGTTCAACCCTAGAAGCACTAAGACGCAAACTCAAAGTACTACAAGAACAAGATTTAGGATTTTTTAAGTTTCCTTGGTTTGATGCGTTCACAGAAGCTGACAAGTTTTTTTTGACAAGACTGCGAGAAAAAACTTCTTACAAGGTGATACGTTGTTTGACCAATGCCCCATTCTACCGTGATGAAATTATATCTATGGGGGAATATCGCTCTAATCCTTGCCAGCACCAAGTACGTTTAGTTTCTGTTTTGTGGGGTTCAACTTGGTACTATTACCTGACAAATGTACTCGACCCACAAATGTTATCTGCTCATCTTGTCTGTGAATTAGGGAGCAGGCGCTGGCGCGTTGAAGATGCTTTTCTGCTCACAAAAAGACTTTTAGGTTTAGCTTATATTTGGGTTGGGGACAACAATGGCGTACAAATCCAGATTTTTGCCACTTGGATTTTTTATGCTGTTCTTAACCAATTATGTATCGATATAGCAATCGCCCTCAACCAACCTTTAGACCGAATTTCTACAGAAATGGTATTTCGTGCTTTATACCATTTTTCACAAGCTGTTCTCCGTGGTGATGCACATGAGGCTGTTCCTTATCTTGTGGAACGTCAAAAGCTGTTTGGATTAGTTAAAGCAGGGCGTAAGCGTCATCGAGAGATTTCTATGTCGCAATAGAGGAACTAAATAAGTTGATAAAATCTACAGAATAATAGTTATATGAATTGGAGCAACTGACTTCAGTTTCGTAGTGGCGTGGCAAGGCTAAAATGCTGTAATAGCTAAAGCGCGACTATGAGCCTTTAGCTGAAAAAACCATAAATCTAATACACAAATTTAGTCTTGCCCCAATAGTAGGTTGGGTTAGCCTTTGGCAGGGTGGGATTCTCTGGGTTTAATAAGTAATCAGGCAGACATGATAAGCTAAACCACATCTAGTTTGCATATCTAAAATTTATATAACTCTTGTGGGGTGGGCATCTTGCCCGCCGTAATTATGCACTTTAAATGTGGAACAGCTTATTACAAATTACGAATTAGTAATTATAATTTATCCAAGCTTCCCAAAAAACATAGATTGAGAGTATTCCTAAGAAGATACGAAGTACTAAACTCACAGTATAATCTGGTAGTTTTGGCAGGGTGCGAGTACTCATCTGAACGCCTAAAAGACCGCCACATCCCAAAACTATACCTTGAGCAAACAGAATATTTCCCTCTAATGTATGTCCTGTGCAGGCAACTAAAGCAGTGATGACAATCACGCCCAAACTAGTCTGAATTGCTACTTTAATTTCTTCTCCCAGTAGCAACATTTGTAGTGGCACCATAATCGTACCGCCACCTAAGCCAAATAAACCTGCTAAAATTCCTGCTGCTCCCCCAGTGCTAATTTTAGAAACTAATGGGTTAAATACTGGGCCTGTATTCTCTTTTTCATTGAGGGCTAGTCCCTTACGAAGTTCAATCAAATAGATATTAGCGAGTAGTATGATGCCAAATGTAAATAGTATTATATAAGATGGAATTTTGTTGGCGAAATATACACCTATACCAGTAGTTAGAAAAGCTGGAATTCCTAAATAGATTACTCGTTTAAAGTCAAAGTATCCCATCCACCAATTCTGCAAACTTCCAGAAATTGAAGTAATCACAATAGCAAGGCTACTAGTAGCGATCGCCTGAACGGGAGTATAACCTAGTGTGACTAAAAGAGGAATTGTGATAATACCACCACCTATTCCTAAAAGTCCAGCTATGACTCCAGATATTAAACCCCCAGCTACTAAAATCAACCAACTAAAATCAATCATAAATAGGTATTTTTCTAGAGAACTGATAGTGGGAATTGGGAATTGGAAATTGGAAATTGGGCATGATGATTCTTCTTGTCCCCTTATCCCCCTTATCTCCCCCTGCTTCCCCCGCCCCTCTGCTCCCGTTCGGCTACGCTCACGGCAAGCCTGCTCCCTGCTCCTTCTCCCTCATCCCCGTACTGTCACCGGATGGCTAACAATGCCTCCGTAGAGCAATCCAAAATCATTCCACGGAACCGTATTAGGTTGTGTGTTACCTAAATTGTCAGTAGCACGAGCTTGGAGAAAATATTCGCCAGGAACTGGGTTCCATTCAATGTCCCATCGTGTCCATGCAAATGGAAAGTTTGGTTCTCTCAGTCGTGCAAGCTGCCAAGTTTTACCGCCATCTAGACTGACTTCTACACGGGCAATTTTTCCTTTCCCAGACCAAGAACGTCCACGTAGTAAATGGGTTCGAGCCGAAAGCGTAGCGGGCCAAGCCAACTCGAAAGCGCTTTTAACATTTTGATAGGTAATCAGCTTACCTTTATATGGTGCGATCGCAGGGTAATCTGCACCAACCAGTACCATCTGCTCCGTTACCCACTGGGTATATATCGGTGTTTCAGAAACCTCAATCCGCTCAATCCATTTAACGTTGGCGTTTCCTCCCCAACCAGGGAATAAGACACGGCATGGCTGGCCATGATCTGGAGGTAATGGTTCTCCATTCATTGCATAGACGACGAGCGAGTTATCTGCTAATGCTTTGCTAATTGGAACTACACTGCTGAATTTAGATTTATTTGTCCCTTTTGAGTCCAACGAATCCACATCTGCACCCTCAACAAGTACATCTTTTGCTGTAGATTTCAATCCAGCCCGCTCTAATAATATGCTCAGTGGTACACCAGTCCACTCAGCCACACCAATGGCCCCAAGCCTCCATCGGGTTCCAGAGAGTGGTGTGTTGTAAGCCTCTTCAAAGAAACGCCGACCATTAGCAGCACACTCAATGGCACATGTTACTGAGATGGAAGGCATAGTGATGATTTCATCGTAAGTGAACTCGCAAGGGACAGAAACGCCAGTTCCATGAATTTGCAAACGCCATATAGATGGGTCAAAGGGAGGAGGTGTACTGCGGTTGTGAACATAAAACCAATCGTTTGGTACTAAATAACCACGCTCATACATCGCTTCCCAGTTCATCTCTAACGTGCCTTTGCTATGGGAGATATACCCTGGTGGTAATGGTTTAAGTATTTTACTGCCCTTAGTTTTAACAGCTGCCTGACTGTGAGCAGGCGCAGGTTTAGCTAAACCCCCGATGGCTGTTGCGCCAACCATCGTGGCTAGTATTTTCAGAAAGCGCTGGCGCGAAATACCTGCATCTGTGCTTTTTTGCCAGATGCACTCATCAACCCGTGCCTGTAGATAATCCTCTTGGTCAAAGAGGTTCTCATCGCTCAAGCTATACCCCCTTGTAATTCGTAATGCGTAATTCGTAATTAAGGCACAGAGATGAAGGAGCAGAAGGGCAGGGGAAGCAGGGGGAGATAAGGAAGACAAGGAGGAATTATTGAATAAGTCTCTCTCTTGTCTCCCCCCTCTTCCTTGTCTCCCTTGTCTCTTCTTCATGCCCCATACCCCATGCCCCATGCGCTGAAGAGACTAGCTGTTTATCGCTGTCCAAACACCAGTGATTTCATCTTCTGTGTAGTTGGGCGAATAGTGAGCAAATCCGTTTTTAGCAATTTGTGCGATCGCATCAATAAAGCGATCGCAGTCTTCTAATGTATTATATACTGCAAAGCTAGCGCGGATAATACTAGGGATGTTGCGTGTAATTCCCCTGTCTACTTCCTGAGCAATCTCGTAGTCTCGCTCATCCGAAATATTCTTTAGTTTGCGAATGTATTCATAAGTGCAGAAAGCCCCAGCCCTAACTCCAATGCCGTATTCTTGTGCCAGAATTTCTGCTACTAAGCGTCCATCAAACCCATCAATATCAAAGGGAATAACATGGGCTAAATTATCTCCTGGGATATGTAGTTTAACTCCAGGAATCAGCCTAAGCCGTGTATATGTGAATTCAACTAGAGAGTGTTCATACTTAGCAATGCGATCGCGCCCTACTGCTTCGATAATTTCAATTGCCTTGGCAATGGCGATCGCACCCATTGCGTTTGGTGTTCCAGGGTCATGGGCCCGTTCTGTGTAAAAACGCTTGATCTCTAAATTTCTGGTGATATAAGGCAGGTTCCCACCACCAATTTGATAAGGGTAAGAACTATCAAAAAATTCCTTTGGACCCAGCAAAACCCCAGTTCCATAAGGTGCGTACATCTTGTGTCCAGAGAAAGCTACAAAATCTAAATGACATGGGTCATCATCAGCACGCATATCTACTCGTTCATGCTGAATTAACTGACATACATCGGCAAAAATCTTAGCACCATACCGATGTGCTAAAGCTGCGATTTCATAAATTGGGGGTCTATAACCTGTAATTGTTGAAGCACCTGTAATAGTTACTAACTTAATTTGCTCGGCTTCAGGAAGATTTTGGTGTGCTTTGAAGATATCTTCAATTTCTGCGACACTTACACTTCCATCCGGTTGGGTTCTGTATTGCACAACTTCGTCTCTAGTAACCCAAGGGAGCAGGTTTGATGAATGCTCAATATCAGAAACTAAGATTTTCCCAGGTTTTTTTGCCCAAAGTGTGGCAGCTCCATTAATTGCTTCTGTTGTATTCTTCGCAAAGATTACATAGTTGTCTGAAGATGATCCCACAAAGTCTCGAATCACGTTCCGGCTAGCGTCATATTCTCGTGTAGTGATGATGGACTTTTGCCCAGAACCTCTATGCACGCTGCCGTATGTGTCAAGCATCTCGTCTACATGCTGCTTGAGGGTTGTAAAGGGAGTGGTTGTAGCTCCATTATCCAAGTTGACGTAATTTACATAGTTTCCCTTCAGAGTCTTCACCCTAAAAGATAGAGACTCATCTGTGAATAACGGTCTAATTTCTTTGTCCCAAAAACTGTCAAAATTTTCTGCAACTATCGGGAATTGGACAGTTTCTTGTTTTATATTTACACCCATTGCAAGTATGTCGGTCATCTTTAGCACCTCTGTTTTAAACTTGGAATTTTTGGAATAACCTAACTAACACACCGCTTTCTCTAACTCAATCTCACATCCATCGGTAGTAATTATGGTCTTTATAACTACTTTATTACTAATAAAAAACTCGGTTATTCCAATTATTCTTTAATAAATCAATTAAAAAGTGTATCCGTGTTAGTACGTAAATAAAATAATTTTACCGTCAATCAAATTACAATGTAAAAAATATTCGTAAGCAGTTAAGTATACTTTAAACAATTTTCTTGTGGTCATTAAACAAACTTGATATATTGAAGGTAAGTTGATAGAAAAAGCCTCTTCTAGCTAAAACTGAGATTGCTTGCTGGGACTATATTTAACGAGAAAAAAGCCTGTACTAAGTTGAGATTATTCTTTAAAAAAGTTTTATTAATTTGCTTATTGTAATTGTTACTGCTTCAATATTATTTTCTACGTATTTGTTCGTAATTGTCAGCTTTTCTTAATATTTTACTCTTAGCAGAAGCTCTTAGTTGTTTGCTGATATCGCTCAAAATAACAGAATTATCATCGAATAGTAGATACTTGTACTGACATCTATCCTAAGTAATAAATGAGCTAGCATGAAAATGTATTAAAGAAGACATTTTAAATGTAAATCTTAAGATAGATGCGATTCTAGAAAATAAAGTATAAGCTAAGGCAGTTTTTTCATGTAAAAAACTTCCTTGGGACAGAGGCACCACTGCTTTAATCTCCCCTGCTCCCTGCCTCGTTCCCCCCTGCCTCTTCTTGACGGGGACGAGCATCATAATGTTATAACGGCATCAGTCTAGATCCAAAATAGGGAACATCAATTGATGATTAATTGCTGGTGCCTAGAGAGAGTTAAACTTAGCTTCTAGAGCAAACCCTGATTAGACAAGGTTGATAAGCAATGCTAATGCCAGCACTGCTGATATTTTTAGGCAGGTGGGTCAAGAGTGATGAATGAAGCTGACACCTCAAATAAGGGGGCTGTGATGGAATCCCTAAATTCTGCTAATTCGCCACAATCGGAGCAGGCGAGTTGTCCCTTTTACTCAGTTGTGCCTAATGACAATATGGCAGTTAAACAACTGCCACTCCTCATGCCGGCTGAAGATAGACAATTTTCAAAAGATACCACCCAGCAGGACTGGGTTGCAGAGCCGGAAATCGGCAAGCAAGCACTTATTGATTCAGAATTTCAGAACCTGCTGGCATTGAACGAAGAATTGCGTGCAGCTAACAATAACTTGTATGAACAAGTAGAGCAGCTAAAAGACAACCTAGCTGAGTCTGAAAAGGTTTTGCAGTGGCAGAAAACGCGCTCTAGCGTTACTGAGTCGATGCTCAACCAACATACTCAGGAATTAGCTGCGGCTCAAGAACAGATAAAATCTTTATTTCAACAATTAGAAATTGCTGTACAAACTATTCAACGTCAGGAAATTTTCACTGATAGTTATAAAGCACAGCTACAAATTAGCCAGCAACGCCTTGCCCAGCTAGAGCGAGAATGTACGTTGTTACACACTAATAACAACGAACAGTCTGAGCAGTTATTGCAGTCAGAAACTGTTTGTCGGGAGTTACGTACTAGGCTGATGCGACAACAACGTCAGACGCTGCAATTTAAAGCAGCTCTGGAAAAATGTTTAGATACATCGGTTCCTAGCTATGACTCTTTAGAAGATACTGCACAACACCCCAAAGACATAACTAGCGGACAAGGAAGATTTTCTAGAAAAGCTCGGTCTTTGTTTCCTAATGCCCAGCCAATTAAACCTTGGTCAGCAGAATCAGAATCATTGACTGAAAATGAAGATGATTCTTGGGGTGAACCGTCAGCACCAATCCCATTCCAAAGAACTGAGCCGACTCCACCGCCATCATCTTCTTGGAACTGGTCAGTTAAAAAAAATACCCCAAAAGCAGCAGAACCTCCTGCTCCCTTTCCAAAAATTGACGATTCCCCAGATACACCTGAAGCTGTTTCAACTTCGGGCTCATCCAATTTAGATCAGCAATTAGATAGTCTCATCCAAATGTTTTTCACTTCCCAGCCTCCATCTACATCACCACCGCCTACTGCAAAAACAGATGTGGATGCTAATAATGCCCCTGTCTGGGAGACTTTGGCAACAATTATAGAAGACGATGAAAAAGTAGAAAATCAACGGGAGAAGGAGTTGGAGGCAGAAATTAATCCCCCTGTAACTACCTCTACTTCTTGGACGACAGATTCTGTACTTTCACCAGCCAATAACTTACTGCTGTCTTCTACCTCCTTCCACACTGAGCCGCCTATTGGAGAAGCTGAAGATTACTGGTCAGAAGTTTCTCAATTGTCACAGTTGGAATTGTCAGAAAATGATTTTTCCTCAGAGTCATTAGGTGATAACACCAATGACGGTAATTCACCTTCACCTGTGGTTTATCCCCAACGTCCACCCAAGGGGCGTAAGTCGTTGGCATCTGTGGAACTACCGAATTTTCGCCCCAAGAGTCAATAGTCATTTGTCAATAGTCATTTGTCATTTGTCTAAATACTAAGACCAATGACCAATGACTAATACAACTCTTAGAGAGGCTGCGCCCTAGGCGTAGCTATGCCGCAGGCTTTACGACTACGCGGTAGTTGGGCGCAGTCGAAACTCACTACAAGTGACCAATTACCAATAACCAATAACCAATAACCAATGACCAATGACTAATTGAGAATCCTTGCTTCTGACTTCGGGATTACGGCTTCTGGGTTTGTCTTTGCTACTTGAGAGCGCGATCGCGGTTTGCCTGTGGCGATCGCATAATTAATCGCCAATAGCCACAGCCACAAGCCAGGATTTCGGGGTTCTAACCAAAAACCTACCCGGTTTAAGAAGCGCCCAAACCAGGGGCTTAGCAAAGCGCTAACGAGAGCATGACGACCGAAATTGAAATAACTACCAAGCCATCGCATTAAATCTCTAGGCCCAGCTAGTTCCCAAATCCATAAAAGTAAGGCAGGATTTTTCCTAGCGGCTTTGAGTGCTAGGCGATTAAAGGTTAACCAATCACACCTATCTTTGATAAAGTTATCTGCTACTTCTTGGGGTTCATCTGCTAACAATCCAAAGAAGGTGTTGAGCATAGAGTTAATGCGCTGGGGTGGTAAGAATTTCCCAGTGGGTACCATCATGCCTTTGGAAAATAGCCAAGTCACGGAAACATTGCTTTGATAAGCTCGAATTTGGTTCAAGTGGCGGAAACTCAACAAGTCATGTTTGAGAGCAGTATCCAACAGTGTTGTTAAGCGCTCTAAGTTGCGAACTAGCGAACCAAAACCGGTGAAGACGAGGGGAGATTGAAGTGATGCCGCATCACCGATCGCAATCAATCGATCGAAGGCAACTGTGCGATCGCTACTTCCTACACTAAAATGCCCTGGTATATACCCAAATGTCGGCTTCTTCCACACCAATTTGTCCATATCGCACCTGCGATACTCTGGCAAAATCGTGAAAAAGTCCTCGTACATCTCTAGCAAAGAACCAGGATTTTCAGCATTGACTTCATGGTAATGAAATAAATAAATCGTCAATTCATCATCTGCTGCGGGAAACAGTTCCCAAATTAACTGCCTTCCCCGCGAAATATCCCCATGACTATAAAGAACGTCCCCGTATTGCGAATCCCATACTCCCGGCTCAAATCCGCTCTCAATTGCCGCACCTACTGTTGGGCATACGCTATCAAAGGCACGACCACCATTTAACTGCCAAGCGATGGGTGAGGCAGTTCCCATTGCATCTATTAGCAGTCTTCCACTTACTTGTTTTTCAACCTGACTAGGTAAGTGCTTGACTTGCAACAGAACTTGTGATATATCAATATCTGCACGCATAAATTCTGTTTCATCCCAGATTTCGCCGCCTGCCGCTTGCAGCTTTTGCCCACACATTTGGAGCCATTTTTCGGAATCTAAGCCTAAATTTAGGACTGTGGGTGTGTGCAGAACGGGCGATCGCAGTTTGGATGGATTGTTCGCATCAAAAAACTTATTGAATCCATCTTTGTATTCCCTAGCAATGATGGTTTCTAACTCAGCGGGGGTGACTAAACCCAGGTTAACCAAGCTTTGAATCTCATCGCGAGAAATATTCCATTCTCGGTTCATCCGGCCAAAGGGCATTCGTTCCACCAGCAGGACTTTATATCCTAGTTTTGCCATCAATGCTGCATGAATCGCGCCTAGTGCGCCGCCGATATAAATCAGGTCGTAAGTAGGGGATGAGGAGGATGATGAAGATATTATTTTTCCATCTCTCCCTGCTCCCCTGCTCCCCTGCTCCCCTGCTCCCCTGCTCCCCTGTCCCCTGTCCCCTCGACTGGAAAACACAACTTGACGCGGCTGCTGCGGATTTCGTACTCCTTCGCGCCACCGTTGTTCCCACCAGTAGGCACGTGTTAGATCGTATTCACCGTTGGGCATTTTCTGAAAATACTTGACGGTGAGGGGGTAAGCAGAGGCTAAAGCGGCAAAAATCGATTGTTGGGATAAATCAATCGGTGGTGGTTCCGGGTAATGATGCGGAAAACGGCTTCTAATTTCTTTGGTTAGGCGTTGCAGAATTTGTCCCTCACAGGGAAAGGGTTGTTCTGCCCAACGAAACACTTTCAGATAGGTAGTTCGTTGCACTGACCAAACAAATACCGAAAGTTCTACAGGCAAGTTTTCGGAAAGAGCCGCCCCAGCAGGTGTCTTAGCACTGGGTATTTTGAGGCGAAAGCCTTCCAAAGTAAGCACTTTTTCTCCATTTCCAGGTTCAAAATCTGTTTGTAGCCAGCTACGCACAGTTTCTATATCTGGAGTTGGAACTTCTAAATAAAGGATTTCTCTCATCGTTTCCTGACATCTCCGATCAATCTACTCACTAAGACAGATTTTATGAAGGCACAAAGCAAGATACACTCCGCGCAACTAGTTTCGTAAAGATTCAGTAAAGAAATTTTAAGAATTTGTTGAATTTATTGTTCATTTTGTATTTCTGTAAACCCACGCCATGAATTATCCCATTCCAGACAGTCCCCAAGAAATTTTTGCCCTGCGACAACAGCCAATTGATGAAGAACTCGTTGCAGCTGCGATCGCTGGAGTCATTAAAATTGTCCGCGCTCAGGGTCAATCTTTGGAAGAATTAACCGCTCAGTTGCTAGCAGACGATCCAATGCTGGATCAGCAACAACGTCGCTGGTTGAGCCAATTAGTTGTCCAATCCTGGGAAAAGTTCTCCTAAAACCTTGCATAATATAAAGAAAATTTTTGGCGCAGCATTAGATATTTAGGTTTGCAACTAAATATTGGGAATATTGGCGTTGGCTTTGCCCGCCGTAGGCATCGCATTTTAGGTATAAGAGTAACAATAATTGTCAGTATGGAATTGGCAATTGACTTGCTATTTTGGCATTCATGGCGCAGAAGCCACTAAATTAACCATATCAGCGTTTTACGTTGCTAAAGAATTTTACAACGTTCTGAAAGCGAAAGACCTCTGCTTTACAGCCTAAGTCTCTTTTCGGGTTCATCCTTATGCTTTTGATCGCCGCCTCGACACCTTAGCGGAATAAATCTTTTTGGCACATAGCTTAGTTAGCGATCGCTAACTAAGTGAGTAGAAATAAATACAACTATGTTACAAAAAGTAAATATATTTAAAACCCTTAGCAATTAAGAATAAAAAAGGAAAAACGACGACCTTAAATAGTTAAGTTTATTTGTGCAGACTATCTACTACTATTTATGAACATTCTTTATTTAACATGAGACTCATGAGCAAAAAGATGAATTTGGAGTATTATGATATCTCTTACTAACTATTCTTCTCTCTTCAAAACTATTTAGTAGAGAACAAAATCCAACAAACAATTAGTAAATATTTGCATTGCAAACCTTATATAGAAAGAATTAGCGGCTTTTATCTCAGGCGATTACTGTGAAATAGACCGTATTTCATCAAACTTAATATTCAATAAATATTCTTTAACAACGAGTGCAAAAATCATTTTTCCTGAAATCATTTATAAAGGTATAATCACAAAATAAAATCAGGAATAAACTATGACAAAAGCACAGGATAAAACTCTAGATGCACGTAACCGCATCGTTGAATCAGCTAATCGTTTAGGGGTTCAACTCAATGAGCTAGAATTGGAACGCTGGATGAATTCCATTACTGAGGCGACAGGCGACAGCGATATTGTGGTGGATAAAGACACAGGTGTCTTTGGACACAAAGTCACCATGTTGGATTTCGACCCGCAACAGCTGGCACGGTTTCGCGCCATTGGCAAAATCGTAGAATTTGACGACATCCCTGGTGTTGTGGAAACGGCATTGGCGCTCTCTGGTTCAGCGGCTCAATCCAAGATTCAAACTTACCCTGGAGACTGTGACTATTTCGAGCGAGTGAATATCATTGCACCCACCCGCACCGAAGCCTGCGAGATTCTTGCTAAAATAATGCGCGAGAAGGCGCTCAACAGCTTGTCCGGTTCAAATTACCAGTTAATTGAGTTGAAATTTGGTAGTTATCCCCAAGAGGTGATTCGGGGAGAACAGACCATGCGAGCAGGTTCACCAATTAGTTGGCTACCCAATGATATTGCTGCTGGTCAGATCGAAGCAATCGATGAAAAAGGAAATCCTGTAGTTATTAAGTGGGATTCTATAGCACAAGACCCAGGTTGGTGCAAGCTAGATTGGGTGATTGCCGACGCGGTACGCGGTCAGTTGTCCAATGCCAGTAATATGTTGGATGTCACCTGGGAAGCACCAGATGGTGTCATCACTCCACTAGACGGCTATCTGGACGGCTATTTCCAGGAAGTTTACTTGGATGCTGAATCAGCCCCAATTTTTTCCAAGCTGGTGAAGCAGGTCTCCACTGATGTCATGGATGATTATGTGGCGCAATTGGAAAAGGAAGTCAAGAAATGTGTTAAGGGCGAGAAACTCAACTACGGCAAAGCAGCCAAGCGCCTGTACAACATCTTCCGACTGAACGGGCGTTATGAAGAAGCAGCTTTTTTGCGTGAGTTGTTCGATGAACCCGCGGCACTCCTCTATCAAGTCCATGCCCTAGTGCGAACTGTCCAAGAAGCTAGGGACAAGAGTAGTGTCTTTGATATCGAGAGCATTCTTAATCAGACGGATGAACTGATCGTCTCGGTCGTCAAGGTCTTGGAGGGTGAAGAGGAGTTAGAAATCGTGCGTCATTTGCTACGCTTATATCGTAGTTTGTGCCGCCAAGAATCTGGCACTCCCCTTGGTTCCGAAGTAGAAATAGCCCAGGCGGAAGTGATGAAAATAGTCAACAATTTCTTCTATGAGAAGATGACGGCGTTACCTACCATTAAGGCTTACATCGAAGGTACTCAGGTATAGAGCAAGATGCTCGGTTTCTCAAAGCAGTAAGGGATTTCCGATAACAATGATCGGGCTTCGTCGTTATCGGAAATCTGTTACAAAATCTTATAAGTGCGATCGCATAGCTATCTTACTTAACGCTGTAGATTCGCTTGCAAAAGATTACAGAATAACTTTCCTTGCTGAATGGCATCATCCAAGGCAATGTGAGCCAATGGAAGATTTTCTAACCATGCAGCAGGTAGATTATCCTTTCCAGATTCGTTGTAGCTTTGTTTTAAGAATGCCATCGCATAGGAACGGATATCCAATGCCGAAAATTTAAAGGGGCTATCGCCCACAAAATTTATCAAGTACCAGTAGACAAACATAAAGTCATAGGCGGCTGGATAGCCAACAAAGATCGGTTTTCCTGGTAAAGCTACAAGCCAGGAGTGGTAAGACTTCATGACTTCTACAGGGGGCTGGGGGTCGGCTCTACTAGCTGCCCAAGCATCTGGTTGTTCTGCCCACCATTTCATAGTTTTGGGATGTCCTTGGGCTCCTGGCAAGGTTTCTAAATTAGCTGTAAAAGTCCCAACCAATTGTTTGTCTGCGGTATACGCAGCTGAGGCAAGACTAAGCATAGAATGGGGCCCAGGGATAGGGCCATCCGCTTCTATATCAGTGCTGACGTAGATTTCGATTGTCACCTTTTATCCTGCCTGTCTTTTATCAGTATGTTTCTGCGTTGATGACTATTGCCTGATTTTAGCAATACACGGGTTTTCGTCGTTATCGGAAATCTATGACAAAATCTCACAGATGCAACCAAGTACAGCACTTCTGATTAACAAACCGCCTTCTCTGTGAAAGGCTTCTACTTTCAGAGACGCTAACGCGTAACTCTTACTCTGTGGGAAGGTGAAACGCCTATGCGCTAAAAAAAATTACATTCTCTCCAACACCTGAATTCCCAACAAAGATAATCCCAACTTCAAAGTTCTAGCAGTCAAATCACATAAAACCAACCGAGATGTTCGCTGCGGTTCCTCGGCTTGTAGTATGGAACAGCGATCGTAGAATTGGTTAAACTTCTGACTCAGTTCAAACAAATACTCACATAAACGATTGGGTAGCAAGTCTTGCTCTACACTACTAATAACTTCATCCAGTTGAAGTAAATATTTTGCCAGTGCTAATTCTGTTTCATGCTGCAACAAAACGGCATTATTTCCCAACTCTTTAAAATTAATATCACCCTTGCGGCTAATCCCATGAATCCGCGCATAAACATATAGCATATAAGGCGCAGTATTACCTTTGAGATCCAGCATTTTGTCGTAGCTGAAGATGTAGTTACTGGTGCGATTTTGGCTTAAGTCTGCATACTTAACTGCACTAATTCCAACTACCCTAGCAACTTCATTAATAAATTCTTCAGTTTCTTGACGTTCTTCTTTTTGTAATCTAGTTTTTAGGTCAGCATGGGCATGAGAAACAGCTTCATCTAATAAATCCCGCAACCGCACAGTATCCCCAGAACGAGTTTTAAATTTCTTCCCATCTTCTCCTAACACTAACCCAAAGGGAACATGCACTAATTCCACATCATCGGGAATCCAGCCAGCTTTGCGTGCTACTTGGAAAAATTGGGCAAAGTGGTTTCCTTGTCCAGCATCTGTTACATAAATTATTCGCTTTGCTTGATCCTGCTGAATCCGGTAGCGGAGGGATGCTAAATCTGTCGTGGCGTAGTTATAGCCGCCATCTGATTTCTGCACAATTAAAGGTAAAGGTTCACCTTCTCTATTTGTAAACCCTTCTAAGAAAACGCATTTTGCGCCCTGGTTTTCTACCAGTAATCCCGATTTTTCTAAGTCTTCCACAATACCAGATAATAAAGGGTTGTAGAAAGATTCACCGCGTTCGGTTAACTTGATATCCAGCAATTCATAAATTACTTGAAACTCTCGCCGTGATTGTTCGCACAACAGTTTCCAAGCATGAAGTGTATCTTCTGCACCTGCTTGTAATCTGACAACTTCTTGGCGTGCTGTTTCTTGAAAAGCTGTATCTGTATCAAAGCGTTGTTTGGCTTTGCGGTAAAAAGAAACTAAATCACCAATATCTAAAGCATTAGCGGTGGTAAGCGCATCTGGGTAAACTTCCCGCAGATAGGCGATTAACATTCCAAACTGTGTACCCCAATCACCGACATGATTTAACCGCAGCACATCGTGTCCTTGAAATTCTAAAATCCGGGCGATAGAATCACCAATAATGGTAGAACGCAGGTGTCCAACGTGCATTTCTTTGGCAATATTCGGACTGGAAAAATCCACATTTTCCCGCTTCGGCGTTTTCGCGGCTGGAACTCCTAACCGGGGATCAGCTTGAATATCGTTCAGTTGTGCTTCTAGATATGCCGTTTTCAGTTTCAGATTGATGAACCCTGGCCCAGCAATTTCCGGTGGTTCGCAGATTTCGGATACATCTAGTTTCTCAACGATCGCCCCTGCGATCGCTCTTGGTTGCTTGCCTAACTTTTTACTTAGGGATAAAGCCACATTCGCCTGATAATCACCAAATTTAGGATTACTGGCAGAAACCAAAATTGGATCTACTCCCGCGAAGTCAGCCCCAAAAGCTGCGACTAAAGCCTGTTCAAGCTGAACTTTTAGTTTTTCTTGTGTAGCGTTCATATATAAATTTTATCTGGGAGAGAGAGAATGTAGCTCTGGAAAAGCTTGATTATTAACTTTAGCATTTCATTTTGAGCCACTCGATTCATGAGGCGATCGCTCACTACCACAAATAGGAAATCTTATTGACTTTTGACTTCTCAATTAGCGACTCTATCTGTAACAGAAATTTTCCCTGTAGAGATAAGTAGTAACATGAAAGTACGTGATGCGATCGAGCGAGTGGAAGCTGATGGTTGGTATCTTGATAGAACTAAAGATAGTCATCAACAGTTCAAGCATCCTGATAAACCAGGTTTAGTTACAGTTCCAGGTAAATTCTCTGACGACTTAGCCCCTGGTACTCTCAGTAGTATTTGGAGGCAAGCACAATTATAAGGAGAACGGCAATGCATTACGTAGTGGTGATTGAAAAGGCGGATAGTAATTACTCTGCTTATGTGCCTGATTTACCAGGTTGTGTAACTACAGGTGCAACCTTAGAAGAAGTCAAGCAGATGATTGCAGAAGCTATTGAATTTCATATAGAAGGAATGCTAGAAGATGGTTTACCTATTCCTAAACCTACAAGCATCGCTCATGAGGTTGAAGTTGCAAACTACAGCAAAACATAATTATAGAAAACCACTAAATTAGCTCTAAACAATCCTTCTAGAATATTTTAAGTCTCTGTGAGAATGCGATCGCACCGCACTTTTAGATTACACAATTAATTCACTGTGTAACTGCAAGCCACACAGTGAATTAATTATAGAGAAGATGAAAGCATCAAGTTGTGTTGAAGCTTTCCTCCTGCCGCCCAAGCAAGGCACAACTCACGAAAACGATCGCCGCGCACCTCAAAATTTGGGTACTGATCGAAACTCGCACAGGCTGGAGATAGCAACACCACAGGCGCTTGATACTCCTTGGCTAATTCCGCCGATCTGGGAACTGCCCTTTCCATAGTTTCCACAATTTCGTAAGAATAATACCCCACTTCTTGCAGGCGTTGAGCAAATGCGGGTGCAGCAGAGCCAATCAATAATACAGCAGCAGCTTTGGTTTGGATTTGTGCTAGCCAGCCAGTATCATCTCCTGCTTTGGCTTCTCCACCAGCAATTAAAATCGCTGGACTTTTCACAGATGCTAAACCAACTTCGGCCGCATCGTAGTTGGTGGCTTTGCTGTCGTTGATGAAATCAATACCTTCCCAAGTGCAGATATGCTCCAAACGATGAGGAACGCCGGGGAATTCCTGAATCGCACGTGCGATCGCATCACGATTAATTCCCGCTAATCGTGCCGTTGCTACTGCCATCAAGAGATTTTGCTGATTATGTTCTCCCACCATCCGCAAAGTAGATACTTTCACAATCGGTTCTGGTGCTGAGGTTGCAGTCAATTTTTCCACAACCCAGCCGTTCTCGATGTAAAAGCCTTTTTCGCTAATCAGGAAATCTTTTCCTTTGACACTTGTCCAATAGGCATTAGGCCAAGCACTTAAACCTAACTGGCTCAAATAGGCATCATCGCCATTGAACACTTGCAACTCTGACTGACGCAACAGCTTTGCTTTGATGTTGTAATAGTTCTCTAAAGTCTTATGCCGACTCAGATGATCCGGTGTAAAAGTCGTCCAAACACCGATACGGGGTGCAAGAGAACTGGAAGATTCTATTTGATAGCTGCTAACCTCCGCAATCACCCAATCGAGCGAGGGGGATGAGGAAGAATTTACTTCCCTATCTCCCCCTGCTCCCTGCTCCCTGCCCCCTGCCCCTCTCCCGCTCCAAGAAAGGGCAACTTCACAAGCGGCGTAGCCAATGTTACCGCAGGCGGGCGCGTCTAATTCTGCTGCTTGAAAAATGGCAGCAATTAAAGCTGTGGTAGTAGTTTTACCGTTAGTACCTGTAATTCCTACCCAAGGTAGCGATGCCTGCGGCTGGCTGCGCCAACGCAAATTTCGCCAAGCGAGTTCCATTTCCCCAATGGTTTCAATACCTAATTGGCGTGCCTTGATTAATACGGGAATATCCCAAGGCACGCCAGGACTAACAACTATTAATTGGGGTAAATTATCACCATTTAATTCTAGGGATTGGCCTAGTTTAACGGTTATTTGCTCGGCAGCGAGTTCTTGTTGTTGTTGTAGGAGGGTTTTGGAGGTGTTGCCATCACTCAGCTCTACCTCCCAACCTTCCCGTTTCAACAATCTCGCCGCAGCAACACCGGACTTTCCCAATCCAATAACATGAGCTTTGGACATAGATTGCAAGCAGAGTGTCCCTGGTTAAGCACTCCCTATAGTAGCGTCTATTGGCAAAAATTACACAACTTTTTGTTGACTTACGCTACAGATTTTTGACGATCGCACCAAAGTCAGCTAAAACACGAGCATGATTCCGAACCAATCCCAGTAAGTGTAATCGATTACGCTTAATTTCTGGATCGGAGTCCATAACTAAAACGCTATCTGGCCCATCAAAGAAGTTACTAACTGTTGGAGCAATTTTTGCTAATGCTGCTACTAACAGTTGATAATTTCGTGTCTGCTGTGCTGTTTGAGTTTGTGGTACTGATTCGATTAAAGCATTATACAAAGCTTCTTCAGAGGGCTTTTGGAATAATTCTGGACGAACTACAGATGTCGGTTCTAGCTGTTTTGTATCCAAATCACCTTGGGCAGCTAATCGTGTGGAACGGTTAACGGTTTCATAGATGTTATCTAGAATACTGTCGCTACGGATTTGTTGTAAGTACAAGGCGCGATCGCGGACATCCAATAAATCCTTTAACGTCCGTTCTGTGTATTCTGGGTCATTTTCTCCCAAAACTGCATTTACTAAATCGTAATCAATCTGCTTTTCTTCTTGCAGTAAAGTGCGGATGCGTTGTAAGAAAAACTCTTGCAATGCTGTGGTTAATGATGCCCGATCTTTTTGATATTTCGCGGCAAAATCTGTTGCTATTTGCGCCAACAAATCATCTAAATTTATCGGCAAATTATAAAACCAAGTAATTTTAACTACAGCATTAGCAGCCCGACGCAAAGCGAAGGGATCGGAGGAACCAGAGGGAATTAAACCTAAACCAAAGATACTTACCAAGGTATCTAATCTATCTGCCAAACCGACAATTTGGCCTGTGAGTGTTTCGGGTAAATTGTCACCAGCTCCCGTTGGCAAATAATGTTGATAAATTGCTTTTGCTACTTCGGCATCTTCACCACTCGCTAAGGCATATTTTTCTCCCATAATGCCTTGCAATTCAGGGAATTCATACACCATTTGAGTTACCAAATCTGCTTTACACAATAAAGCAGCACGTTGGATTTTTTGGCTTTGATTTTCAGCTAATTTTAATTGGGTGCTAATTTGCTCGGCAATCTTGACTACTCTATCTATCTTGGTACGCACCGAACCCAATTCTTCTTGGAAGGTGACTTTTTCTAACTGGGGTAAAAAGCTATCTATTGGTTTAGTTAAATCAGCTTCGTAGAAAAATCTGCCATCAGCTAATCTGGCACGAATTACCCTTTCATTTCCGACGGCAACAATATCTGATTTTTTGGGATCGCCGTTAGAAATGGTGATGAAATTGGGCAATAATTCTTGCTCAGAACTACCTGGTTTGAATACAGGGAAATAACGTTGATGAGTTACCATAACTTCAGTAATTACTTCAGTTGGTAATTCCAAAAATTCTGGT
This sequence comes from Nostoc punctiforme PCC 73102, assembly GCF_000020025.1. Lineage (GTDB taxonomy): Bacteria > Cyanobacteriota > Cyanobacteriia > Cyanobacteriales > Nostocaceae > Nostoc > Nostoc punctiforme. The sequence continues at coordinate 5,034,738 of NC_010628.1, forward strand.
TCAAATTTACCAACAACTGTAGAAGGATATTCTACAAGGTTGGTTACTTCTGCTAACAAATCGGGGTAAATGACTGTATACCCGCTTAAACTCTCTGCTACTGCCTTTACTTGCTCTTTGATGAGATTTTCCCGTTCTTCGGGGTCAACGGTGACATAAGCAGACTTGAGGGCGGTAACATAATCAGTAGCTTGAGCGATTGTCACAGGTTCAGGATGTAAGACACGATGACCTTGAGAAATGCGATCGCTCTGAATCGTTTTAGAACCATTCACCAATTCCAACGGTAGCACCGTCTCATCTAACAAAGCTACCAGCCAGCGAATTGGTCGAGAAAACCTCCCATCCCCATCTCCCCAACGCATTAACCGCTTACCTTCTAAACCCCAAATCCACTCTTGAACAAGTTCTGTCAAAATTTCCGCCACAGGACGGCCAGGAATTCTTTTTTGCACAAAAACAAATTCCCCTTTGTCAGTGGGGCGAAGGAAGAGTGCATCTAGTTCCACACCTTGCTTTTTGGCAAAGCCTAATGCTGCTGCTGTTGGCTGACCATCTTTAAAGGCAGCTTGGGCGGGAGGCCCTTTGATTTCTTCTTCTCGATCTGCTTGCTGGGATGGTAGACCTTTAATCAATACCGCTAAACGCCGGGGAGTACCGTACACTTGGACGCTTTCACCCTGAAGGCTGTTTGCTTCCAAACTTTGGGGAATGCGTTCTCGCCATTGTATTAAGGCATCACTGAGAAAGCTTGCAGGTAATTCTTCTGTACCAACTTCTAATAGAAACGCAGGCATAGGTCACTGTTTTCAACTTTGCGTAGCTCAACTTTATCAGTTATTCTCAAGCGATCGCTTGTGATTTTTAGGTAATAAACCTTGCTATATACATTAAAATAGATAAATTTGAGCTTAGGTTTGTTAAATAGACTTGATATCTTTTCGAAAACTTTAAAAAATAAGTGTTTCTCTTCATCTAGTTGTTATATTTACCTCAACCTCCCATGTAGTATTTACTTATATGTATTTCTATCGTAAAGTTAGTGTTGTTTGATGCACTGATATTTGCATCATGCAAATAAATCTTGGAGATATAACAGTGAGAAACATTTTTGCCAAAATCGCTGCTACCACAGCAACCAGTGCTGTACTTAGTGTTGCGATCGCTGCTGGTTCTAACAACCCTGCTCAAGCTATTGATTTCAACTTTAACTGGCTAGGAAATGCTGGTTATTCCGCAGTCGGTTCATTCAGCTACGACGAGACTACAGCCCCAACAATTATTTCAGAAAGTGGTAGTGGAGCCACCAACTTTTTACAATCCTTGAATGTCTCTTTCTTAGACCCATCTAATAATTCTCTGGGAACTTATAACACCGTTACTTCTGGGGTATCACAATCTGATTTCTTCAGTTTCAACTTTGATACTGCCACCCAGAAATTGTTTGGTCCCTTGAATATAGGAGGAGGGACAGGTGTCATTGGAGAATACTTCTTTCAGGGAACGGTTGGCGAATCTTTGGCATTACGTCAGGATGTCAATCAACAGGGAGCCTCAATAACACTAGATGAAAATTCTGGTTTTATTCAGGTATCCAAAGTTCCTGAACCTGCTTCTCTGCTGGGTTTACTGGCATTTGGGACCTTGGGTATCAGCTCAACTTTGAAGAAAAAGCAAGCCTCTTGCTAGAAAGTAAGGCTTTCTAGTTAGAGGTTGCCAAGTTTAGTTTAATGAATCTCTATTTTAGCTCCAATAGCTCAGTGAACTGGTGAGTTTATCATCCAGCCTTATCGGTTGGCGATCGCTCGAATACTTATGAAAACAAGTATTCGAGCGATTATAATCAGAAATATTTTCGCTAAAATCGTCCTGACTATAGCAATCAGTGCAACTTTTTAGTATTGCATCAGTGTAGCCCGCTACAGGTATCACTAGTGTTGCTAACAACCCGAATAAAGCTGTTGATGTCAATTGCGATACATTGGAGTTTTTTCCAGTTACAGCTTTAAATACGCAGCTAGTAAACACACTAATGTTAAAAAGTTAGTGCCTTTGAGCCACTAAAAAAACTGGATGCTCACCCATTAATGCAATACTGATTACTTGGTTAAAAATACTTCATGTGCCAGTTTACAAGGCGGAATGCAGGTTATATGCATGATATTAAGTCTTATGCTACAATCCCCTCAGTGTAAATTTAACAACTCAATTCTCTTTTAAATAAGTGAACAACTATCACATATATGGGAAGGAATTTAAATAAGTGAGCAGTCAAAGTTTATTAGTTAACACGGGTAACTTTTAAATATACGTTTGAGAAACTTTATCCAACCCGAAAACCTGATAATTGTTCGCTAATAACTGTTAAAATCCACCTAGAAAATTTCTCAGCAGTGCTTATCGCAATTGTGATTTTAAAAAATCATAATCTGATCACAAACTAAATTAAATAATAAAAGTTGCAGCCTCTACTGAAGTTAGCAATAAATCGGCTTATCTCCGGCTGTATTTACCAAATTTATAAATAGCTCATGCACATTCTGATATATTCCTACAACTATCATCCAGAGCCGATTGGAATTGCTCCCTTAATGACCGAATTGGCAGAAGGACTAGTAAATCGAGGTCATGAAGTGCGGGTGATTACTGGAATGCCCAACTATCCTGAGCGCGAAATTTACGATGGTTATCGGGGTCAATGGTACGTTACTGAACAAAAAAATGGTGTCACCATTCAGCGAAGCTACATCAGAATTAAATCTAAACCTAACCTTTTAGATCGTCTGTTGCTGGAGTTAAGCTTTATTTTCACAAGCTTACCTCAAGCCTTTAGAGGTGAACGTCCAGATGTGATGATTTTAACAGTACCGCCTTTACTAGGTATCCTACCAGCAACAATATTTGGTTGGCTATACAACTGCCCAATAGTTCTAAATGTGCAAGATATTTTACCAGAAGCTGCTGTGCGTATCGGGCTACTGAAAAACAAGTGGATGATCCGAACTCTTGCAGCTTTAGAGAAATTTGCCTATCGGACTGCACATACTATTAGTGTTATCGCCGATGGGTTTCGTGAGAATTTAGTGAATAAGGGAGTACCTGTTAATAAAATCGTTTGTATTCCTAATTGGGTGAATGTAAATTTCATCCACCCTTTACCGAAACAGAACAACTCTTGGATATCTAGTCATCAACTGGATGGGAAATTTATAGTCCTTTATTCGGGCAACATTGCTCTAACCCAAGGTTTAGAAACAGTAATAGAAGCAGCAGTTTGCTTACGTCATATCAAAGAAATTGTCTTTGTCATTGTCGGCGAATCAAGAGCATTGCAAAGATTGCAAGAATATTGTCTATTACATGGAGCAGATAATGTTTTGCTGCTACCATTGCAGCCGAGAGAAAAATTACCCGAAATGCTAGCAGCAGCTGATGTCGGGCTGATTGTGCAAAAACGCAATATTATTTCGTTCAATATGCCTTCAAAAATACCACTACTCTTGGCAAGTGGTCGCCCGATTGTGGGTTCAGTTCCTGCAACTGGAACTGCTGCTAGAGCGATCAAACTCAGTGGTGGTGGGATAATTGTTGAGCCAGAATCGCCCGATGCAATGGCCGCTGCGGTGCATGATTTATACGCTAATCCTACTTTCTGTACGAGGCTAGGTAACGCAGGAAGACAGTTTGCCGAAGAAAACTATTCCTTGGAGCAAGCACTCGATCGTTATGAGTGGCTCTTTTATCATATTCTTGCTAACCGAAAATCAAATGTGGGTATCTTGCCGAAATTGGATTCTAAGGAATCAGTTGTGGATGCTTGAAGGGCATTGAGCATGACTCGCTCACATATACAGAACCCTGATTAGGATCAATTAAATCACCCGAATGGGTGAGTTAAGAATCATCCGATTGGATGACCTAAGTGTAGGAAGATAAGACTGCTCAAAAATAGGACTCTAGAGAACACTGTATTGATTGCACTTTGTTCTTGGTGAGGATAACTCAATGAAACTCGCAACCTTGATGAATAGAGCTGAATTAATCAGCGTAGGAGAAGTACGCCGTTGGCATACTCCTACTCAGAAGCAAGCTACGCGCAGCGTATCGCAGACAAGCCTCTCTTAGAGAAGACATCGCTCCACACATTTTTCCTCCCTAAGATCAGTATTCAATACAACTCAAGAGGGATAAACTCATCTTTAAACTTATACAAATTTAGTTTGCTATGTGGTTATAATGCAAGCAAGCGCTTGCAAACATTTATGGAAAACTTTCCCAAACCGCCCGTCTGATTTTATACAAAACCTACGAATCGCGAATAGCTAGCTGATTATGTACTTGCAAAAAAGTCAAGATAAGGGTGCAGTATCTTCAGATATAGATTTAAAAGCATCTGTAGGTAGTTTCACGGGTATCTTGTTTCACGGTATTCTGCGTTTTTAGCGATATCCCTACCACACTAGATTATAAGTGTGAATGCTACATGGAAACTTGTTTGAATTTATTTGTACGCGGTATCACGCAGTTTGCCATTGCAGGAGACAGAAGATTTAGTTGATTCCCTTACAACATAAACCGTGTTTTCTCTAGGACGGAAAGTAATTGTTTTATACTGGCTAAAAAAGTTTTATAAATTACACTTTAAAAAAATGATGGGAGTTAAGTAATGTACAAAATAACCATAATGTAATGAAGCATATTTATTTGTTTTAGGTACTAGACATCGTGAGCGATCGCCCAAATACCCAAATACATATTTGTTATCAACATCAAAAACAAAGGGCTAGAAAACTATTGAAATAATGCTTTTTTAGTCAAGAGTAGATTGCCCAAGTCTAAATCCACAAGACGAGAAACCGAAGATGTCCCATTCTGAGTTCCCTGATTCTCCCCTTCCAGTTGAAATAGAACAGCCTGCTGTTATTGATTCTAGTCAACAGCCACAACCACTGCCAGAGCGATCGCCTAAACCACCTCAAAAGCGTCGTTGGCCTCTAATTTTGGGAATTATCCTCTTAATTGGAGGCATTGGTTTTGGTTGGCGCTGGTGGCAAACTAGTAGTGCTAGCAATCCACCAGCAGGTGGGCCAGCTGCTGGTCAACCGATGGCAATTCCAGTCAAGCTAGCGACTGTTCAACCTGAAACTGTGCAAGAGAGTTCGGAGTTTATTGGCTCCTTAGAGGCTCCACGTTCGGTAATTATCAAGCCACAGGTTGAGGGACGAGTTACCCAAATTTATATCAAAGAGGGCAACCGTGTTCAACAAGGGCAAGTTATTATTAGCCTAGAAAGTGATAGTGTCCAAGCGCAATTATTACAAGCAAAAGCTGCACTAGCACAAGCTCAAGCACGTCTTGCTGAACTCAAAGCAGGTACGCGACAAGAAGAAGTTGCCCAAGCTAGAGCGCAGTTAACCCAAGCCCAAGCTCGCTTGCGAGATGCTCAATCGGGGTCGCAACCACAAGAAATTGCTCAAGCTGAGGCTCAAATTCAGTCAGCTAAATCAGATGTAGAACTAGCACAGTCACGAGCCAAGCGATACGCACAATTGAGAAAAGAGGGCGCAGTTTCTCAAGATACCTTAGAAGGATATGTCAAAGAACAGCAAAGTGCTGAAGCTGCACTGGTTGTAGCCCAGAAACGCCTAGCTCAACTCCGCCAAAGCAGAACTTCTAGTGTCAATGAGCTGGCTGGAGCCTTGGAACAACAGAAACAAAACTTAAGGCAACTAGAAAATGGTTCCCGCCCAGAAGAAATTGCCCAAGCGCGATCGCAAGTAACTCAAGCAGCAGCCCAAGTCCAAGCAGCCCAAGTTCAACTGCAATACACAAAAGTTCTGGCACCTTTTACTGGTACTGTTGGCGATATTCCCACAAAAGTGGGAGATTATGTAGAAAAAGCAGATCAACTCACTACACTTACTAGAAACGATTCTTTAGAACTAAATATTTCCGTTCCCCTAGAAGAAGCCAAAAAGCTGCGCTTGGGATTACTAGTGCAAATGCTGAACATCCAAGGTCAACCTACAGCAACGGGTAAGATAAGTTTCATCTCTCCAGATGCTAGTTCAGATTCGCAGACAATTTTGGTTAAAGCTAATTTTGGTAATTCTAGAAGTCAACTGGTAAATCGCCAATCAGTGCAAACCAAAGTGATCTGGAACGAACGTCCAGGAATATTAATTCCAGTTACAGCAGTATCTCGCCTGGGTGGGGAGACCTTTGTATTTGTAGCTGAAGCGCCAACAGAAAAGAAAGCTGAACCAACAGAAAAAAAAGCTGAAGCGCCAGCAGAAAAGAAAGCTGGAGCGCCATCTTTAGTTGCTCAACAAAAACCTGTGAAATTGGGAGTTATTGAGGGGAATAATTATCAAGTTATCGAAGGACTAAAAGCTGGAGACAAAATTGTTGTTTCCGGTATTCTCAACCTAACTAATGGCGCTCCCATCACTCCCGCACCGCAAGAAGTGGGTAGTCAGAAGCCATAGGGAAGGGCAAGGGGGCAGGGGAGCAGGGGGGCAGGGAAAGATAAGGGAAGAAGAAGAATAACTATGCCCAATGCCCCATTCCCCATGCCCAATTCCCCATGCCCAATGCCCCAATACCTAATGCCAAATACCCAAAGCCCAATTTTTTAAACTATGTTTGTTGACTTCTTTATTAAGCGACCAATCTTTGCGTCGGTCTGCGCGATCGTCATACTTTTAATCGGATTAATCAGTATTCCCACACTACCGATCGCTAGATTCCCAGAAATTAGTCCCACCCAAATCACTGTAACTTCCAACTATAGCGGAGCTAGTGCAGAAGTTGTAGAAAGCGGAGTGACAAATATCTTAGAAAGGCAAATCAACGGGGTTGAGGGACTAAGATATCTCACTTCCAGCAGCAGTAATGATGGTACTAGTACTATTACAGCCACCTTTGATTCATCGCGGGATAAAGATATTGCGGCTGTGGATGTGCAAAATCGTGTTTCTGTTGCCCAACCACAACTACCAGATTCTGTGCAGCGCACAGGAGTGCGGGTATCAAAAGAATCTAGCAACATTCTCTTGGCGATTGGTTTATACGCTGAAAATAGAGAGTACGACAATATATTCTTAAGCAACTATGCCGACCTTTACTTAGCAGATGCCTTAAAAAGAGTCAAAGGCGTGAGCAACGCTCAAATTTTTGGTGAACGTCGCTATGCAATGCGTCTGTGGTTAGATCCTAGTCGCCTTGCTAATCGGGGGCTAACGACCAAGGATGTAGCGAATGCTTTATCCGAACAAAACTTGCAAGTTGGTGCAGGGAGAATTGGACAAGAACCGGCTCCTGAAGGACAAAGGTATCAACTTGATGTGCGTGCTGCTAGCCGATTAGCAGAACCAGCAGAATTTGAAGAAATTGTCCTCAAAACTGGAGATGATGGCACATTAGTCAAGCTCAAAGATGTCGGGAGAGCGGAACTGGGTGCAGAAAACTATAGTTCATTTCTGCGATTTCGTGGTAATGATGCTGTCGGTTTAGGGATTTATCAAGTTCCTGGTAGTAATGCCTTGGATGTGGCAAAGGGAGTCAAAGACGAACTAGTGCGATTAGCTCCGAGTTTTCCCCCAGGGCTGAAATATCAGGTAGCTTTTGACACGACATCCTTTGTAGAAGAGTCGATGTCAGAAGTTATCAAGACTCTGATTGAAGCGGTAGTGCTAGTTGTAATTGTAATTTTTGTGTTCTTACAAGACTGGCGAACTACTTTAATTCCAGCACTTACCATTCCGCTTTCCTTAATTGGGACATTTGCCTTCGTCAAAGTTTTTAACTTTTCCATCAATAGTTTGACTTTATTTGGTCTGACTTTAGCATCGGGGATGGTGGTCGATGATGCGATCGTTGTGGTGGAGCAAATCAGCCGCTTTATTCAGGATAAAGGAATTAATCCTCGTCGAGCCGCTAGTGAATCAATGAGGGAACTATTTGGCGCGGTTATTGCCACTTCATTAGTATTGATGGCGGTGTTTGTGCCAGTGGCGTTTTTTCCGGGAACCACAGGCGCACTTTATCGGCAATTTGCGCTAACGATCGCTTTCTCCATTGCGATTTCAACTTTTTTGGCTTTGACCTTGACACCTTCCTTATGTGCGCTGCTGCTGCGTCAAGGACAAAAACCTTCAGGCTGGCTGGGTTGGATTTTTGGAAAGATTAATCGGTTTCTTGACTGGGTACAGAATGGTTATAAGCGATCGCTTACCTTCTTAACACACATCAAAGGTATTGTGATTGGGTTATTTATCGTCTCTTTGGGAATGACTGCTTGGTTGTACACCACAGTACCAACAGCTTTTCTACCCGATGAAGACGAAGGCTACTTCATCACCATTATCCAAGGGCCACAAGGGGTTTCGCTGCAATATACTAGCGATGTGATTGCACAGGTAGAAAAAGAAATTCTGCAAATTCCAGAAGTACTGGGGACTTTTGCGATCGGAGGATTTGGTTTTAGTGGTAACACAGCTAACAGTGGCATCATATTTACCACTTTAAAATCTTGGGACGAGCGCTCAAAACCCGGTCAATCAGTACAGGCGATTATTGGCAGCTTGCAAGGGAAGTTGATGGCAATCCCAGAAGCTAGAGTTTTCCCTGTGAATCCTCCACCAATCCAGGGTTTAGGTAACTTTGGGGGCTTCGTCTTTCAACTGCAAGACCGCAGAGGTAACAGTGGTTTAGAAAATCTAGTCCAGTCGATGGGTAAGTTGCTGGGTCAGGCTAATCAAACACCAGGATTACAAGCTGTATTTAGCACCTTTGCCGCAGATACACCACAATTGCTTGTAGAAGTAGACCGCAATAAAGCCAAATCATTGCAAGTTTCTATAGATGATGTCTTCAGTACTTTACAAACTGCTTTGGGATCGCAATATGTAAATGATTTTAATCTCCAGCAGCGTAATTATCGGGTGTATATCCAGGCAGATCAACAGTTTCGTTCCAATCCAAAAGATATTGGCAAACTATACGTTCGTTCTCAAAAGAATCAAATGGTTCCTTTGAGTAACTTAGTTAAAGTTACTCAGACTGTGGGAGCGCAAACGATAAATCACTATAATCTGTTCCGCTCGATTGAAATTAATGGTTCCGCCGCTCCTGGCTCTAGTTCGGGAGACGCAATTAAAGCAATGGAAAAAGTTGCTAAAGAAGTTTTACCAGCCGGCTATGGTTATGAATGGTCAGGGACTGCATTAGAAGAAATAGATTCTGGTGGTTTAGCACCCATAATCTTTGGATTAGGAATAATTTTTGTATTTTTGGTACTAGCCGCTCAATACGAAAACTACGTTGACCCCTTTATCATTCTGTTATCAGTTCCTTTAGCTATCTTTGGAGCGCTGATAGCTCAATCAATGCGGGGTTTTGCAAATGATGTTTACTGTCAAATTGGTCTAGTAATGTTGATCGGTTTAGCTAGTAAGAACGCAATTTTGATTGTGGAATTTGCTAATCAATTACGAGAGCAAGGGCTTTCGATTACTAAAGCAGTAATTGAGGCTTCGCAAGAGCGGTTACGCCCAATTTTGATGACTGCTTTTTCTACATTATTAGGGATTTTCCCGTTAGCTGTTGCCACAGGTGCCGGTGCGGGAAGTCGTCAATCTTTGGGAACAGCAGTTTTTGGTGGGATGTTAATTGCGACTTTCTTGAGTTTGTTTGTAGTACCGATTTTGTATATCGTCATTAAGACGACAACAGAGCGCTTTATCCAACCAAATCGGCATCAAGAACTGCAAACAGATGCAGTTTCATTAGATGGTAAAAGTGCTGTATATTCAACAAAAGGAGAGAATTAGGATTAATTCGTAATGGGCTTTGCCCCGCTACGCTCTAAGCAAAGCTATGCCGCAGGCTTTACGTAATTCGTAATTAATTTTTCCCTATTATCTATGCTCCTCTTCCCTGTCTCCTATAAACATCGTAGTATGAGGAGATGGGGAAAACTAGTTTTAAGGGGGAATGCATGAAAATCGCTATTGGCAGTGATGAACGCACCAACCTTACTGATAGGATACTGGAAGAACTTAAGCAGCGTGGGCATGAAGTTATAGTCTTCGGTTCCTTAGCTGAGAATGATTTAGAAGTTGATTGGCCCCTCAGTTGTAGTAAAGTTGCTTTGGCAGTAGCAACCCAAAAAGCAGATGAGGGGATTGTCTTTTGTTGGACTGGTACTGGTGCATCTATTGCCGCCAACAAAGTCTTAGGGATACGTGCAGCATTATGCCATGATGCTGAAACTGCACGTGGGGCACGTATTTGGAATCATGCGAATGTCCTAGTATTAAGTTTACGTGCCACTACAGAAGCGATCGCAAAAGAAATATTAGATGCCTGGTTTAGCACACCCTTTTCTGAAGATGAGTGGAACATCTTGCAAATGGAGCGGATTAGACAGTTAGAGAAAAGTGCTTTATTTCAGCAATCTTAGACCACTGAGGGTAACTAATACTGTAGAACCTTCATGCCCAATCACGCCAATAGGTAAGTTAATACTTCCTAGAAAGTTGCCCACCAAAAGCAACACAATAAAACTCAACGCTACGAATATATTCTGTTTGACTATGGATTGCGATCGCCTGCCCAAATGCATCGCTACAGCAATTTTTTCTAACTTGTCTGCCATCAGTACTATATCTGCGGCTTCTAGTGCCACATCGCTACCAGATATTCCCATCGCTATACCCACAGATGCTTGCGCTAAAGCTGGTGCATCATTAATTCCATCGCCCACCATTGCCACTGTTTGATACTTTTGCTGTAGATGGCGGATAACATCTAGCTTATCTTCTGGTAGAAGTTGAGCATATACCCGATCGATTCCTACAGCTTTGGCGACACTTTGAGCAGTTTCTTCATTATCTCCAGTTAACATGACAATTTGCTCAATTCCCAGTTGCTTTAAGCGCGTAATGGTTGCTGTTGCTTGCGATCTTACTTCATCTGCGATCGCAATTACACCCATCACCTCTGCTATATTTCCTTGCGCTACCCAAACCACAGTTTTACCTTCTTGCTCCAAAGATTGAGCTATTTCTCGCAACTCTTCAGGTAAATTTGTCACATACTGCTGCACAAAAACAGCATTGCCCACAATTATTTGTTGTTCTTGAGCGATTCCGACAATTCCCTGTCCAGGTATTGCTTGGACTTGTATTGCACCAACCAAGTCCAAATCACCCTTCGGGTTCAACAGTTTCGACTCGACGGGAACCGCCAAGACTCGAACTGTTTCACCAGCTGCCTGCACAATTGCCTTACCGATGGGATGTTCTGAATATGACTCCACACTAGCGGCGGCTTTTAATACATTTGATTGGGTGTATTCACTAACTGAAATTACCTGGAATACCTGCAACTGCCCTGTTGTCAGAGTACCAGTTTTATCAAATGCGATCGCTCGGACTTTGCCAATTTTCTCCAACTGTGCGCCATTTTTAAACAAAATCCCCTGTCTTGCACCGTTGGCGATTCCCGAAAGCAGGGTGGGCATAATTGCAGCCATCAGCGCACAGGGAGAAGCCACCACTAAGAAAGTCAGTGCCCGATAAATTGTTGTTTCCCAATCCCAACCCCAAAGAAATGGCGGTAAAGTTGCCAGTAATGTTCCGGCTACTACAATGACTTTGGCATATCCTTTTTCAAAGCGATCGATAAACTCTTGCGAAGGAGGTGCTTCTGTCTGCGCCTGTTCTACCAAGCGAATCACACGCTGAATCAAACTGCTTTGGGCTGGTTTGTGTACCTTAATCTGCAATGCACCATAGCCGTTAAGTGTGCCGGCAAATACTTCTGCACCCACTGTTTTCTCTACAGGTAAAGACTCGCCTGTAATTGCAGCTTGATTGAGGGTGCTGTAACCAGATAAAATTATCCCATCGGTAGGAATTAGCTCTCCAGGTTTAACGACAATCTCATCACCCACTTTTAACTGACTAATCGGAATTTCTTCTTCTCTTCCCTGAAGCAAAACTCTTGCTGTATCTGGTGTCAGGCTCATCAAACTGCGGATACTCCGCTCAGTTCGCGCCATTGCATAGCCTTCTAATGCGCCACTGATAGCAAAAATCAGAATCAAAATTGCCCCATCAATAATTAGATGATATTCTCGTCGCCATAAGCCGAGACTCGCAGCACCAATGGCCGCCACAATCATCAGCAAATCTACATCGAGTTCTTTTTCTTTGAAGAGGGTAGTCAATCCTTCCCGCGCACTTTCGTAACCACCAATTACATAAGCAGCAGGTAGTAGCAGGAACGCGAATCCCAAAGCGCCAAGATGTAAGGCGAACCATCCGAGAAATAACAGTAAGCCACACAAAAGGGCTGCTACGGTATCTGCGTGTTCTCTGGTGAATTGGCCCAAACGTTGGGGGTAGAGCATGAAAAGTGAATTAACAGGACTCTCTCACGCTAAACCTTAACATTAATGTTAATGTCAAGGTTTAGAATGATTTTGAAACCCATAGGCGCTTGCCTTGCCGTAGCGTAGGGGTGTCCAAAAAAAGCGTAAAGTACGCAATGCAACAAGGATATTACGCCATGTTTGCTATTTGTCAAACTCGCTCCAAAATTTCATCTTTTTCCCAATTCACTGATTCTTCCATTGTCCCAAGCTCTGCGAAAGCTTTAGCAGCTTTAAGAGTTGCATCCAAGTCAACACAGGATTTAGCAGGATAAACACCTTCTTGACCCCCAACTATCACGAATTCATTCATATCTGATTTAGAGGGGTCAACAAGATAATGAAAACTCTCATTATCAAATGTCAAATACACTATATATTTTCCTAAACCACCACCCACAGCCATGTGAGTTTCACTATCTGTTTCTAAAGTTACAAGTGTTTTGTGATGCCCGTCTAACTCTCTAATAGCTGATTCTATTTCTTGCCAACTGTGCGCTTGCTCGACACAACCCTTATTTTGATTACCCATCCAATCTTCAACTGAAAATTTTGTGATGAACATAATTAACCTCAGATCAGTGTAATTGTCTGACGATCGCTAGGGCTAATAACTTCTATTTCTTCTATACCAAGCTGTCTAGCCATTCCTTTCACACCTCCGTTTTGACCACACGCCCTACAAAGATCCCGGTCAACTGTTAAACGCGCTTTCCCTCCTCTTAATCCTGCATCAAAGGCTTGTTGAAAGGCATCAGCTTCAGCGTGTGTGCGACTAATTGGATTTACTTTAAGTGTAATCTTTCTGCGATTGGGATTACTGCCTGCACTGATACCAAAAAATACACTACCACTTATTTCTAACTTTGCGATTGTAGAACGGTCGTCTTCACTACCTGCTGGAGTCAGGCCAAGCTGTTGCCTATACTCTGCTAATTCTTCAAAAATAAGCTTATATCTCCATTGTTTAATACGACTTACCCAATCACTAAGTTTTCATCTATTACAATGTGACTCCTAGCCTAGATTTCCTCCACATCAATCAAACTTTGGTGAGGCGAGAAATGAAAAGGAGGTTGTAAGGAAACATAACGATTAATGTACCAGTGGCAAAGGTCTTTAAAAGACTCAAAAGTATAAATTTCTTCGTTTCCATGAGGCAAGATAAATAGGCGATTTCGATTAGAGGAATGAAACAAAATATCATCTCCACTGTAGCTATCAAAACAGGGAATACATTCAACAGCAAGTGTTTGTGTTAAAGACTCAGAGTTATCTTGCCAAAACCAGTACATAGCTAGTCTTTCACGGACTTCACTTAGCAAATTCTCTAAAATGTCGTGTGGAGAAAACACCCGCAGAGGTAAATCTAGAAATGTGCCAGACCCAAAAGTTGTAATAAATGTACGATAGTCTTCTGGAAATAAAACTTGTAATTTTTCCTCAACTAGTAAAAGTTCTTGTGTAGAAACAGGGTATAGTGGCTCCTGAGCGACAATGAATGAAATTCCCTGAAATTCAAGCATAGAATTGTTGTTTAAAAATTGGTCGTACTGAAAATATACATTAACACTAAGCTTTGAACTCAAAATATTTCAGATAAGTTGATAGTATTGGTGGAATTTGTCGAGAATTACAAATAATTCTGCCGTTGTTGGAGTAAATTATGAATGCTGCTTGTTTAACTATTAAAGAACTTACCGATGCAGTAGGCGGCGGTTTAACTCCGCGGATGGTGCGCCATTATCATCAATTGGGACTTTTACCGCAACCAGTGCGATCGCACAGCAATTACCGTCTCTATACCAAAACAGATGTTCTCAGGCTGCAACGGATTGTAGCACTGAAGCAGCAGGGGTTTCAGCTAAACCATATCCGCAATATTTTGGACGTGGAACCAGAAGCTGACACAACTGTTAACCTCATGGGACAACTTCAGCAGCAATATCGCGCGGTGATGCAACAAATCTCTCAACTGCGGCAAACTGCATCAGCATTAGAAGGATTATTGGGGCGCGATCGCCATTGTCAAATTATCCAGGCGGAAGTTTTGGCACAACTCAAGTTACTTGATGTCGAAACCCAAGCCGGATTGGGGGGATTGGAAAATCTCTGGAGTGGCTTGGATGCCGAAATTCATAGCCACTCAGAAGCTTTTTCCGAATCGCTACAACGCTTACTACCAGATTTATCTCACCGTTCGGAAATTGAACAACACTTAATTTCTCAGTTGGTTTTGGCTTGTGGCGATGTCAGTTTAATATCCTTTGTGAAATTGAGCCGAGATGCGATCGCAGCTAGCCGAGAAGCCTTATCTTCAAGCTGTCAAATCGTTGTTGATACCCAAACCGTTGCGGCTGCTTTAGATCAAACCCGATTACTTCACTTGGGATGCCGCACTGAAACCTTAATTGATAATCCCCACATTACCACCGCCACAGAAGCAGAAGCAGCTTTTTGGCAACATCGAGAATGGCGATCAAAATTGCTGCAAGTAAATCACGGTTGCGTGCTGGTAGTTGGTTATGCTCCCTCAGTCCTTGTAGAAGTTTGTGAAGCGATTAGCAATCAAAAAATTCAGCCAGCGTTAGTAATTGGAATGCCCATTGGCTTTAGTCATGCTCCCGCAGCCAAGCGACAACTGATGCAACAAGGGATACCTTTTATTACAGTTGCAGGAACTTTGGGAGGTGGCGCTTTAGCTGCTACTGCCCTAAATGCTTTGGTGGAGTCCCTGATTGATAAGCCAGATTGTCATTGTTATCTCAAAAATATAGTAGATTCCTCTGAGTGCTGAACAATAAGTACTCAATTAACACAAGAAGATACTCAGTACTCAGGATTACTGAAAATAATATTGTTAAATAATATTGAATTTGCTACACTTTACCAGTTTTAGTAATTCAATAATTCATAATTGTGGCCATAAGCTACCAACTTGGTATAAGTTGCAATATAAATTAGAACATTTTATAGTAAACAGACTCTAGTAGTTAGAGTATAAATTATCATGCTATACAATCTCAGTTCAAGTATAAATCAATATAAGTGCGCTGAAGGAACTTAGAACTAAAGAGAACTCAGATGTATAATTAGCGCGTCTCCTCCATAATCTTTAACAAGATTGTGGGTTAAGACTGGTAGGCTTTCTATTTTTTACTTTAATTAAGGGGCTTATGTGGCAACAAGAAAAAAAAGATACTTCGATAATCAGGCTGATACTATGGGTTGCTTTAGCTACAACTCCTATGGCAGCAGGTTTGCTGGTATCAGAACCGATACTGGCGCAATCTAAACCTACGTCTCCTTCTTTTACACTGCCGCAAACAGTGCAGAATGGAACGACAATTCGGATTGATGGTTCAAATAGTTTGGGTACAATCAACCAAAGCCTGAAAGAGAATTTTGAAAAACAGTTTTCGGGTACTAAGGTTGAAGTCGCCGCTAATGGCACTGATACAGCACTGAAAGATTTGCTAGATGGCAAAATCGACATCGTAGCAATGGGGCGTGGGTTGACACCAGCAGAAAAAGCTCAAGGACTAGAGCAAGTCCGCTTGCGCCGTGAGAAGATTGCGATCGTGGTCAGCGCAGATAATCCTTTCAAAGGAAGCTTGACTAGTAGGCAATTTGCCCGGATTTTCCGGGGACAAATTACAAATTGGTCACAACTAGGAGCGCCATCAGGGAAAATTCGGTTAATTGACCACCCGAACACAAGTGAGACTCGCAATACTTTTCGCACTTATCCAGCCTTCAAGACTGCTGAATTTGCTACAGGGTCTAGTGCTACCCAACTAACTGAGGATAATACCGCAGAAATCATCAAGCAACTGGGCAAAGATGGCATCAGCTATGTGTTAGCTAATCAGGTGTCGAAGCTGCAAAATGTGCGAGTTCTGCAATTACATCAAGCCTTGCCAGATGATGCAAAATATCCCTTCTCGCAACCTTTAGTTTACGTTTACAAAAAAAATCCCAGCTTAAGCGTAGTAGATTTTCTTGGCTTTACCCTGGCACCCGCAGGACAGCAGGCTATAGAACAAGCAAGAACGGCTGAAGCAACTGCGATCGCAACCAACGTATCACAACCTATTGTCACGCCTTCCCCTAGTCCCCAGACAACACCTGCTGCTACAGCTTCCCCTAGTGCTACTGCTTCTGCATTTGGCGAACAGCCTTTTGTCGCTCCTGCCAATACACAAAAAAGTCCAATTGTCAACAAAGAAGTACCGTTTTGGGTACTGCTACCTTTGTTTCTTGTTAGTGTAATTGCAGCGTTGGCCTGGTGGACTCTCGGAAAAAACCCATCATCTGATGAGAAAACAGACAACTTACCAGAATCCAATCCTCATCCACCCGATCCAGAAGATGGAGAAACAGCAGTACTTAATGCCAGCACAGCTGCCTCCATTAACGGAGCGATGCTTGAAGAACAGCCAGTTTCACAATTCCAAGAGCAAGAAACCCGCGATCGCACTCCTTTCAATATCTATGCTCAAACACAATCTGACCTGGCTGAAAATGGTACTCACGGGACATCCAATTTAGTACAAGAGGCAAGTAATGGAACTTCTAACCTCTATGAAGGTACAACCTCCACTCTAACTAATGGATCGGGAGCCGCAGCTTTAACTGGTGGTGCGGCTTTAGCAACGGGCATCGGAGCGGCTACCTGGTCTGCCTTTAACAACAAAGAAACAGAAACAAACGCAATTGATGAGACGGTCGAGTTAAATAATTATACTGAGACAAATACACCCGATTCTGATGAGGTTGCATGGGATATAGAAGCCCCAGCCGCTGTAGTAAACACCCCATATCCTCACTTGGGAAATCTTTCCGAAGAAATATCTTCTGATGTAGAACTGCCTTCATCTGAGTTAACAGCCCCACTGCCAAAATTACCAGATGTGCCAGAAGTAACATCTGATTTGGGATATTGGGACACAGAAATTTCTGAAGATGAGATAGATGAGGAACTTCAAGCAGAATTAAACTGGCTACAGAGTATTACCTCAACTGAAGATACAGCAGATGCAGCTTCAGCAGATGAATTGCCCTTACCAGACTCTGACGAAGTAGAACCTTCACCGTCACCAACATCTTCACTACTCAATTTGCCAGAATTACCAGATGTAGATGTATTCAATGTGGTAGCGGATGCAGCCGAACCTCCTATTGAGGTGGTAAACGAAGAATCTCAAACAGAGCCAACTGTTGGGGAAGGTGCTGCTGAGAATGACTCCATAGATTTTGCAGGCGTTGCGGCTTTAGCAGCAGGTGCAGGGATTGGAGCCTGGGCGATTAATCTGGGATCGGATACTCAAGGAGAAACTGATACTGCGATTGACAATGTGCCAATTGCAGCCGAAACAGATATCCATTTGGCAGATGCAGAAGATGAGAGCAGTATTTTGCTCACACCGCATACTTCGACATCAGCTCATGTCTCTTGGGAAATTTCTGAAACCAAGAAAGCAGAACTGTGGCAACAAGGCGGCTCTCAATTGGTAGTGCGACTGTATGATGTGACTGGCATAGACTTGAGTTATCAAACTCCCCAGCTTGTCCAGCAGTATGAATGTACAGAGACAGCACACGATCGCTTGGTAGAGATTCCCGCCAACGATCGCGACTACATAGCTGAAATTGGTTATATCGCTTATGGCGAGTACTGGTTATTCATAGCCCGTTCCGCAATTCTTCGTGTCTTCAGTCCTGTGAATCCAGATCCCATAGTTGATCGTGTGGCGAACACAGCCGAAACAAGTATTGGTTTGGTAGATGCAGATGAAGAAAGCAGTATTGTCCTTACACCACATACTTCGACATCGGCTCATGTCTCTTGGGAAGTTTCCGAAACCAAGAAAGCAGCACTGCGTCAACAGGGCGGCTCTCAATTTCAATTTATAGTGCGGCTGTATGATGTGACTGGGATTGACTTGAGCTATCAAAGTCCTCAGCTTGTCAAGCAGTATGAATCTGAAGAGACAGTAAACGACGGACTAGCGGATGTTCCCGCCAGCGATCGCGATTATATAGCTGAAATTGGTTATCTCGCTGATGGCGAACGCTGGTTATTCATCGCCCGTTCAGCAGTTGTTCATTTCTCCAGTTCTGTACATCCAGATCCCGTCGTTGATGATGTGGCGATTGCGGATGAACCAGATATTCACTTGGTAGATGTTGAAGAAGAGAGTAGTCTTGTCCTTACACCTCGCACTTCCCAATGGGCTGATGTTTCTTGGGAGATATCCGAAGCCAAGAAAGCAGAACTGCAACAACAGGGCGGCTCTAAATTGGTAGTGCGGTTATATGATGCAACTGGGATTGACTTGAGTTATCAACATCCTCAGTTTGTCCAACAATATGAATGTGAAGAGACTGCAAACGATCGCTTTGTAGAAATTCCCATCAGCGATCGCGATTACATAGCTGAAATTGGCTATGTCGCTGATGGCGATTGCTGGTTATTTATTGCCCGTTCTGCGATCGCTCGTGTTTTCAGTCCTGTTCCTACAGATTCCACCGTTGAAAATGGAGCCTTACCAAGCGAAACAGCTATTAACTTGGTAGACGTAGAAGAAAAGAGCAGTGAAGAAGAAAGCAACATACTGCTCACACCCCGCACTCCCAAATGGGCTTATGTCTCTTGGCACATTTCCCAGACTCAGAACAAAGCGCTGCTACAACAGGGCGGTTCTCAATTGGTAGTGCGCCTTTACGATGTAACTGGGATTGACTTGAGTTATCAAAGTCCCCAGCTTGTACAGCAGTATGAATGCGAAGAAGTAGCCCGCGATCGCTTTGTGGCGATTCCCGTAAGCGATCGCGACTATATGGTTGAAATTGGTTACATAGCAGAAGGCGATCGTTGGTTACTCATCGCCCGTTCACCTAATGTTCGCGTTTTCAGCCGTTCCCACGAAGATTTTTGGTTTGTAGCAGATGCTGAGTTAATTATTCACGGAGCAACCCAACCAAATACAAGCGTAAACATTGCTGGACATCCTATCAAAATCAAACCCGATGGTACTTTCCACCTGCGTCTTCCCTTTTCAGATGGTTTAATGGACTATCTCATAACAGTAGCTGCTGATGGAGAATCCACCAAAACCATCCATAAAAAGTTCTCTCAGGAAACTTCAGAGAACTAGTAATTATTCTTAGTTATCCCCTTTCAACCTACAGCTCTTCCCTTTGAAGTAAATGTAGTGAGAGGGGATTTTATTTCTAGGACTTGCATTAACAATCAAAATAACGATTCATTTACGCAAAAATTGGCTGTAAATTTAAAATAAAACCAAGAAGAACATCTTCGCCAGATAAACTTGTAGGACATTGTAAAGCTTCTGTTGCAAGATTTGGGCGATAAATGATTACTTGTTTATCTTTCGGATTAATTAACCAACCAAGTTGTAAACCATTTGCTAAGTATTCCTGCATCTTGGCTTGAGTCTCCTCGACATCATCAGTTTCAGAAACCAATTCGATTGCAAAGTCTGGGCACAAAGGGAGATATTTTTTTCTTTGTTGTGGTGTGAGAGCATCCCAGCGTTCCATCTTTATCCAAGAAGCATCAGGAGAACGAGTTGCACCATTGGAAAGTTTAAAACCAGTAGAAGAATCAAAAGCCTTTCCTAAATTATTTTGACTGTTCCAAAACCATAGTTGACCTAACAAATCAAAATTACGGTTTCCTGTTTCTCCTCCAGTGGGTGACATGATTACCAATTCTCCTTCAGCAGTTAATTCTAAACGCAACTCTTTATTTACAGCAACAATCTGTTCAAATTCCTCATCCGTAAATTTGAGATTAGGAGGTAATTGTAAAGTTAAAGCAGTCATAATTAATTCCGCTCCACGAAATCTTAGTTGCGTTACACCCATGCGCTGCTAATAGCTAAAACTAAACCTCTACTTTAGAATTTCCTCTAATAAGAAGTAGTCTTACAGAAAGTGTCACTAGGGGCAAAGTAATGAATAAAGTATCGAATTTGATTGAGGAGTTGGAACTTTATCCACTTTGATTCTGGTTTAGTGGGTAAAAAGAATTGAACAGCGCATCAAAATCTCTCTTTAGTTGCGACTCCAATTAAAATCGGAACTTTTTAGAATGATAAGCTTAGGCATCGCTAGCCCAAATCCTCAACAAAGCTACTGAGAAATTTTAGTCTTATTTTAGACTAATTACTACGTATACAAGCTTTGAGTACAGGAGTCACTGAAAACTCATTTCTTTAGTTTATCTAAAGTCGCATCTAAGTTCTCAAATTACCTTTCTAAGATAGAAGCAGCAACCATAAGTTGCCATACACGACTAAAACCCAATTAACAGCTAGTGGCTGCGGAGAACATAAAAATGGCTAAAACGCCAGAATCCTTAGAATCGTCTATCAATGAAATTACAGATAGAGCTTTAGATCGTGATTGTACAACCTTATCGCGTCACGTTCTCCAGCAACTTCAGAGTTTTTCGCCAGATGCACAAGATTTGAGTGCGCTGATGAATCGCATCGCCTTAGCAGGTAAACTAGTTGCACGCCGTATGAGTCGCGCTGGTTTAATGGAAGGCGTTCTCGGTTTTACCGGGGAAGTTAATGTCCAAGGAGAATCCGTCAAAAAGATGGATGTCTACGCCAATGATGTGTTTATCTCAGTGTTTAAGCAAAGCGGCTTAGTCTGTCGCCTCGCCTCTGAGGAAATGGAAAATCCCTACTATATCCCCGAAAATTGCCCCATTGGTCGCTATACCCTGTTGTATGACCCAATTGATGGCTCATCCAACACAGATAATAATCTCAGCTTGGGTTCTATTTTCGCCATTCGCCAACAAGAAGGAACTGATAGCGATGGTAAGGCAACCGATCTCCTCGCCAACGGACGGAAGCAACTTGCTGCCGGATACATCCTGTATGGGCCATGCACAATGCTGGTTTATACTATAGGTAAAGGCGTTCATTCCTTTGTCCTCGATCCCAGCTTAGGAGAATTTATTCTCACAGAAGAGAATATTCGGATTCCTAACCACGGTTCCGTTTACAGCGTGAATGAGGGTAACTTCTGGCAGTGGGAAGAATCGATTCGAGAATATATCCGCTACGTTCATCGCACAGAAGGCTACAGCGCTCGTTATAGCGGTGCAATGGTGAGCGACATCCATAGAATTTTGGTTCAAGGCGGTGTGTTCCTCTACCCAGGTACAATTCAAAACCCAGAAGGGAAATTGCGCTTGCTTTATGAAACTGCTCCTCTCGCCTTTTTGATTGAGCAAGCAGGCGGCCGTGCTACGACAGGATTGGTAAACATCTTGGATGTAGTGCCAAAAAAACTACATCAGCGCACACCTTTAATTATTGGCAGTAAAGAAGATGTCGCAAAGGTAGAGTCTTTTATTCAAAACGGACACTAGAAGACAATTCGTAATTCGTAATTACTGTTACGTAAGGGTTTCAGAGATTTTATAAGGGTGTTTATTTCCGCCGTGCTGTACTCTCATCTGCCATTAATTAAACGTTAATCATGGTGATTTAGGATTGGGGATGCAAAATAGCGCTTTTTGAAGATCAGAAGATCAATTAAGGATTATCTCAGCTGGCCGATGCGATAAGTGATTGGCAACGCCACAATTCAAAAGTAAGTATCAATGCGTTTTGCTAACTTCACTTAGAAACATCACTATACAGGAGTGAAATAAACTAGCTATGTCTACCAATCATCTACTAGAAATTAAGCAATACGGTCAAAGTATCTGGATGGATAATTTGACCCGTGACATTATTCAATCAGGTGAACTCAAAGACATGGTTGAAAATCAAGGTATATCTGGGATTACTTCTAACCCAGCTATCTTTGAAAAAGCGATCGCGGGCAATGCCATTTATGATGCTGATATAGAAGCCGGAGTTCGCGCTGGCTTACCGATATACAAAATTTACGAATCCCTAGTTTTTGCAGATATCCGTAACGCTTGTGATATTTTACGCCCTGTTTATGAAGCCTCGAATAGACTAGATGGTTATGTGAGTATCGAAGTACCGCCAACCATCGCCCATGATACGGAAGCAACAATAAGCGAAGCTCGGCGCTATTTCCAAGAAATTGGTCGGGAAAATCTGATGATTAAAATTCCCGGTACAGAACCTGGTTTGCCAGCAGTAGAGCAAGTAATAGCCGAGGGAATGAATGTTAATATTACGTTGCTATTTTCTGTGGAAAGCTACGTAAACACAGCTTGGGCTTATGTTCGGGGCTTAGAAAAACGGCTGGCTGAAGGTAAAGACATCAGTAGAATTGCTTCAGTCGCTAGCTTCTTCCTCAGCCGGATCGATAGCAACATTGATGCCAAAATAGATGCTAAGTTGAAAAAAGGCGTTGATGATATTGCCGTGGAAGCAAAGCTAAAAGCTGTGAAAGGAAAAGTAGCGATCGCAAACGCCAAGCTAGCTTACCAAGAATACAAGAAAATCATTAGAAGTGAGCGTTGGCAAGAGTTGGTAGCAAAAGGGGCCACAGTTCAACGGCTACTTTGGGCTAGTACCAGCACCAAAGACCCCAACTACAACGACGTGATGTATATCGAAGAGTTGGTAGGCCCTGATACCGTTAACACCGTCCCACCAGCGACCATTAAAGCTTGTGCCGATCATTGTAACGTGAGCGATCGCTTAGAAACAGACGTGAATAATGCTTACACGCTGATCGAAAACCTCAAAGATCCCGACATCAACATCGATCTCGATACCGTAATGGATGAACTGTTAGTTGAAGGTATTGACAAGTTCATCCAGCCCTTCCAGTCCTTGATGAACTCTTTAGAAGACAAGATCAAGGTATTGTCACCAGTGTAGGGACTGGGTATTGGGGAGTGGAGAAAAGGAAGGGGGGCAGGGGAGCAGGGAGCAGGGGGATAAAGAAAACAACCCAATTCCCAATTCCCAATTCCCAATTTCCAATTCTCAATTCCCCATTCCCCATACCTAATCCAAAATCCAAAATCCAAAATCCAAAATTCCTATGGTTAGTCTGCTAGAAAATCCCTTGCGCGTTGGTCTGCAACAACAAGGGATGCCTGAACCCCAGATTATAGTTATCTTTGGCGCTTCTGGTGATCTCACCTGGCGCAAACTAGTGCCAGCACTTTACAAATTGCGGCGAGAACGGCGCATTCCACCAGAAACTACTATTGTTGGCGTAGCACGTCGAGAATGGAGCCATGAATACTTCCGCGAACAAATGCAGAAGGGCATGGAAGAGGCACATCCTGATGTCGATTTAGGGGAACTCTGGCAAGACTTCTCTCAAGGTCTCTTCTACAGTCCTGGAGATATAGACAACCCTGAAAGCTACCAGAAACTAAAAACCTTACTGAGTGAATTAGACGAAAAACGGGGCACGCGAGGCAATCGCATGTTCTACCTATCGGTTGCCCCTTCATTCTTTCCCGAAGCAATTAAGCAGCTAGGAAGCGGCGGGATGCTAGAAGATCCCTACAAACATCGTCTAGTAATTGAAAAACCCTTTGGTCGGGACTTGGCTTCTGCCCAAAGCCTTAACCAAGTGGTACAGAAATATTGCAAAGAGCATCAAGTATATCGTATTGACCACTACTTGGGTAAAGAAACAGTCCAGAATTTGCTGGTGTTCCGCTTTGCCAATGCGATTTTTGAACCCTTGTGGAATCGTCAATTCGTTGACCACGTGCAAATTACCGTAGCAGAAACCGTGGGCGTAGAAGACCGGGCTGGCTACTATGAAAGCGCCGGCGCACTGCGGGATATGTTGCAAAATCACCTCATGCAACTTTACTGCTTAACGGCGATGGAAGCACCCAACGCAATGGATGCCGACAGCATCCGCACAGAAAAAGTGAAGGTACTCCAAGCTACTCGTTTAGCTGATGTTCACAATCTGTCGCGGTCAGCAGTCCGTGGGCAATACAGTGCTGGCTGGATGAAAGGTCAAGCAGTGCCAGGATATCGCACAGAACCAGGCGTTGACCCCAACTCCACCACACCCACTTATGTAGCGATGAAGTTTTTGGTGGATAACTGGCGCTGGAAAGGTGTTCCTTTCTACTTGCGGACTGGAAAGCGGATGCCGAAAAAAGTGAGTGAAATTGCAATTCACTTCCGCGAAGTTCCATCTCGGATGTTCCAATCTGCCGCTCAACAGACAAACGCCAATATTTTGACGATGCGGATTCAGCCAAATGAAGGTATTTCCCTGCGTTTTGATGTCAAAATGCCGGGGGCAGAATTCCGCACCCGTTCCGTTGATATGGACTTTAGTTATGGTTCCTTTGGCATCCAAGCAACATCCGATGCCTACGATCGCTTATTCCTTGATTGTATGATGGGCGATCAAACATTGTTCACACGTGCAGATGAAGTAGAAGCAGCTTGGCAAGTAGTGACACCAGCCCTTTCCGTTTGGGATGCACCCGCCGATCCTACTACTATTCCCCAGTACGAAGCCGGGACTTGGGAGCCAGAACAAGCAGAACTCTTAATTAACCAGGATGGCCGTCGCTGGCGCAGACTCTAAATATTAGTCATTAGTCATAAGTCGTTAGTCACTAGTAAAAACAAATGACGAATGACAAATGACAAAATCCAAAATCTCAAATCCAAAACTTCCTATGGCTCTCCAAACTTCTACAATTTTTTCCCTCCAGGCACCGAAAGATATTTCGCTTAACGAAATAGATGCAGAACTGAATCAAATTTGGCAAAGCTATGGCATAACTGGCGAGGACGGTGGACTTCCCAGTGCTACTAGAGCAACAACATTTACTTTAGTAGTCTACGAACCAGAAGAAACTCAGTATTTGTTGGCTGCTTTAGGATTTTACAACGGCCCAATTGATGGGATTTTAGGGCCGCAAATGGCAGCAGCATTACGGGAAGTGCAAAAGAAACATAAACTGCCAGAAACCGGAACAGCAACACAAGAAACTCTGACTATATTACGAGAAGAATTCGCTAAAGGTCAGCGAGGTGGGACTGGAGGAGAACATGCTATTGCTGGGTTAAATAGCGGTAGCCCCAGAATTGCCGATGAAATCGCTCTCCGCAACCCCTGCCGCATCATTGCCCTATTTCCTATTACTGGCGAAGATGAAGGGGTTAAGGCTCAAGTTTCTGCCTATTGCCCCATCCAAAAGCAATCGTCAAGCACACTTATCTGCTGCGAATACATTACTCTGAGTGGAACTGCTGCTGCCTTAGAACGTATCGGTGGTATGATTCCAGCATTGTTGATTGGCGGTTTGCCGAAGTTTCTCTGGTGGAAGGCGACACCAGACCCTAACAACGGTCTATTCAAACGCCTAGCAGCAATCTGCAATAATGTCATTGTCGATTCTTGCAACTTTAACGAGCCAGAAAGTGATTTACTCCGCCTAGAAGAGTTGGTAGAAGCTGGTGTACCTTTAGCGGATTTGAACTGGCGTCGCCTCGCATCATGGCAGGAATTGACAGCTGAAGCCTACGATTCGCCTAAGCGTCGTGCCGCCCTCAGAGAAATTGACCGCGTGACGATTGATTACGAAAAAGGCAATCCCGCCCAAGCTTTGCTGTTTTTGGGTTGGCTGGCAAGTCGATTGGAATGGCAACCAGTTTCTTATCAAAAGGAAAGCGGTGATTATGATATCACTCGCATCCATTTTATTTCTCAAGATCAACGACAAGTAGAAGCGGAGTTAGCAGGAGTTCCCGTTGCGGATGTGGGCGATATTATTGGTGACTTGATTGCCTTGCGTCTCAGTTCCACAAATCCCCAGGCAGACTGTGGTACAGTTATCTGCTCGGAAACTGGTGGTTGTATGCGGATGGAAACACATGGTGGTGCCCAATCTGCCGGTCTGTTTCAACAGGTAACTTCACTTTCAGAACAAAAAGCCGAAGCATTACTGAGTCAGCAGGTGCAACGCTGGGGTCGTGAGTCCCTTTTTGAAGAAAGTCTGGGAGTGACAGCGAATATTTTCAAATTGGCGAATTAACTTAGACCTAACCTCCTACTCTGCTTCCCGCGTCGGGAAGCAGGGCGGTTTCATAAAAGCAGTAAAAAACTAAAACTGGGTTTCAAAGCCTCTGTTTGTTTTGAGGCTACAGTGTACAGACAAATTATCCGATTCCCAAAAATCCTCAAAAATCTCACCCTGTCCAAATACTTGTCGGGTTTTAACGACTTGTGTATACACCGTAGCCGTTTTGGAGAGAGGAATGGAGGCGGGGTAAAAAGCAATACAGTTCAGATAAGCCCAAAACCCTCATCTAGAAACGCGATCTATCGCTCATATAGAGACGCGATTTATCGCGTCTTGAAAGACCAATTAACTATACCAATAACCTTTAACCCAAGCGTATTGAGATATAAGGCAATACGCTTGGGTTAAGCGCCACTTGTACAAAATCGTGGGTTTTGAGACGTGATAAATCGCCGTCTCTACAAGTGTTTTGGTTTTATCTGAACTGTATTGGGGTAAAAAGCCGGATCACAATTTTTCTTTCTTCGTATAAAACCACCCTCAATACGGTTCGGATAAGCATTTTTCACTTTCCTTGTGGTCCGGGTAAAGGGGAAAGGGGAAAAGATGTATTCAAAACCTTTTCCCTTTACCCTTTAACCGAACCGTATTCAAACTATCCTGCCTTTTTAAAGGGACAACCAAAGTCAAAGTCCCCCTTTTTAAAGTGAATTTAGAGGATTCTAAATCTTTTGATACCAATCAGAGGACTTTTAAAACATCCTCTAATTGGTAAGAGGCTGATTACACTATTATCTATTGCTAGCAATGTTGGCAGGCTTTTCCTTAATTTGACTATCTAATTTGACTATATGACAAAAGTAATGTTTTTTACAAAAAATAGAAATTAAAGGGAACCTAATACTTTAGTAAGTGTCTCATTAATTAACAGTAATAAAAATAATTCTACTGGAGTTAAAAATTAATGTTTACTTTTAATCGTTTGCAATCTGGAACAGCTGCACTCATGGCTTTGAGCGTCACAGCCGGCACTGTAGCTCCTTTGATTATAGCTTCTCCATCTTTAGCTCAAACTACTTTTTCTGATGTTTCATCTAATTATTGGGCGGCACCATTTATTCAACAATTGTCACAGCGTGGTGTAATTGCCGGATTTCCTGATGGTAGTTTCCGTCCTGAAGAAGCAGTGACACGCGCTCAATTTGCCGCTATGGTCAACAAAGCTTTCCAAAAATCACAGCAACGATCGCCAATCAACTTTGCTGACGTGCCCAGCAATTATTGGGCATCAAGTGCCATTCAGCAAGCTTATACCATTGGTTTCTTATCTGGATATCCCGGTAATCGCTTTGAGCCGAACCAAGCTATTCCTCGCCAACAGGTTTTAGTTTCCCTCGCTAACGGTCTGGAATATAGTCCCATCGGCAATACCGAAAGTACTTTGCAATACTTCAACGATGCCTCTAACATCGCTAGCTATGCCCGTAGCCCGATCGCAGCCGCAACTGAAAAGCAAATCGTCGTGAACTATCCTAATGTGAAGTTCCTAAATCCAACTGCAACCGCTACTCGCGCCCAAGTAGCAGCTTTTATCTACCAAGCACTGGTTAGTTCTAACCAAGCTTCAGCAATTAACTCGCCTTATGTCGTGGCT
Organism: Nostoc punctiforme PCC 73102; assembly: GCF_000020025.1. Taxonomy (GTDB): domain Bacteria; phylum Cyanobacteriota; class Cyanobacteriia; order Cyanobacteriales; family Nostocaceae; genus Nostoc; species Nostoc punctiforme. The sequence goes on from NC_010628.1 coordinate 5,062,824, forward strand.
GTCGGGTCTACTACCCCAACGCCTGTATCAGTCACAATTCCTCAAGGGACTGCTATTCCTGTGAAGTATGACAAGGCAGAAAAAATTCTGGTTACAAAGGATGAGACAGCGCCTTTGACGTTAACAGTATCCCAAAACGTAGTAACACAAGACGGATCTATAGTGATTCCGGCTGGTAGTCAAGTAATTGGTCAACTCAAGCCTGCTACAGGCGGTTCTCAATTCGTTGCCGAGAAACTGGTTTTGACCAATGGTCAGGAGTATCAACTTAACGCTACTTCTGAAGTGATTACCAAAACTGAAACTGTCAAGAAGGGTACTAGTATTGGTTCAATTATCAAGGATACTGTATTGGGCGCAGGTGCAGCAACTGCGGTATCTGCTGTAACTGGCGATCGCGCCATCGCCACAGAAGAAGTCTTGGGTGGCGCTGGTATCGGTGCATTGGTTGGTCTGTTTTTCGGTAAGAATAGTGTTGACTTAGTGGCAATTGACCCAAATACCGATTTACAAATGACCATCAATCAAAACTTGTTGGTTTCACTCAGATAGTCATTGGTCATTGGTCATTAGTCTTTACAAATGACAAAGAACATAGACGCGCTAGCGGCTTCCCGCAGGGTAGGACAAATGACTAATTTTGAACTTCCGGCAACCAAATAATAAAAGTAGTCCCCGGCGCATTGGGTGAAGTTAGCTTAGAGTTGATTGCAGGGCTGAAAACCTCGATTTTGCCCTGCATTTGCTCTATTAATTGTTTAGCGATCGCTAACCCTAAACCTGTGCCAGGGATTTCTGTTTGCGCTTGTACACCCCGATAATGCCGTTCTCCCAGATGTTCTAAATCTTCGGGTGGAATGCCAGGCCCGTTGTCACTGATCGCAATTCCCTGAAAATTAGCTTTTTCTTGCCCCGCCTGAATCAAAATTTTGCCACCAGTGGGAGTATATTTCAAAGCATTATCGATGATGTTAGTTAAAACTTCTCGTAATGCTTTGATATTGGCACGTACTAGGGGTGAATTTTCTTGAATTTCAGTTATTAGTTTTAGCTTTCGCTCTTGGGCGATCGCTTTGGCTGATATTAATAATGGTTCTAATATATCTGCTAACGAGCAGTCAACTGCTTTATCTCCTGTTCCCGGCAATAATAGCGGCGGTTTAGCGTCTTTTTGGATAGTTGCTTCCACAAACACTTCATGTTCGGGTAGATGTAGTGGTGCTAAATCTGTCTCTGTCAAGTCTATTACTTGATCGAATTGTTGTAGCAATTCTTGGAGGCGATCGCTTTCTCGCACAATACTATTAGCCACATCCCGGTTGCTATCTCCTGGGCGCAGCCGCTTCAATAGCAGTTTCCCAAAAGTCCGCAATGCTGTTAATGGGTTACGAAACTGATGCAACAGGTTATCTAGCAAATCTCGCTGTTTTTCTTGGAGAATTTGTTGCTCACGCAACTGCTGCTCAAACCATGCACGGCGTTGATCTAAAATGCAAGCGATCGCTAATGTTTGGGCTATCTGTTGAATCTGACTTTCCTCATGCCCATTCCATGCCCGGTCTTGCCTACCCGTCACCAGTAACCCCATCATCACACCCTCATAAACCAGAGGTAAAACAATTTGGTTGCCACTAAAGAGGTATTCCTCTTTTAAATGGGGTTGAGATGCCTCAGATTCCTGTGACGAGGTTGGAGATTCCGATCCTGCTGTCAATAACCTTCTGCGATCGTTGGGTAATATAAACACATTTCCAACTTGAAGTTCCTTGTGTACTGTCGCCTCAGCAGTCTCGTCCCCTGGCGGTAATAATGCTGTTTCTGGATAAATTACCACAGGAATCAGTTTGGCCTCACCAGAAGGAGTCTCTACCAATTCTTGTGTCAGGTACACAATACTTAAAGTTGCTCCCAGCCCTTGGGTTAGCAGCGCTATTTGCTCTCGACACAGAGCAATAAAATCGGAACTGGCAGACATTAACATTTTTTAGCTCTTGCTCAAGATGACAGATTTTGAGGCATGATGATAAGAGAGGATACTTAATATTTACCTCACTCATTCAATAAAGCTTAACTAAAATCTTCTTAGTGATGGTTTGTACCAAGGAATTATTTTCTTAGGTAATTTCGTTTTATATATTTTCAAAGATGTTAACTTTCTTGCATGAAAAGGTTAAAAACTATTGATATTTTGAACTAGAACTTATATAATGACGACGGATTTTGTAGCTAACACTACAATCTATAGCTTGAAAGAGGAGGACAATAGGTTGGCAAGGAGACGCAAAAGGAAAAGTCGCCGTCGTCAAGAAGGACGGCGGATTTTGGAACACGTGCCTCAATATAGCATCGAAAGTGGCGAAGAAAAACCTGTGACAGCAGCGAGAAGATTCATTCAAGCTGAAGGGATTTTGCCACCTGCGTTGCTACTCGTAAAGCGAAATGAACACACAACAGATCGTTATTTCTGGGCAGAAAAGGGACTGTTTGGTGCTCAATACGTAGAAGAAAACCATTTCTTGTTTCCGAGCTTGAGGGTATTAGAACCTTCGCCTGGTCAAGAACCTCTTGCTTTAGCTAGCCGGTGAACCATAAATGGTCATCTTACACATTGAGTGTGGCTCCTGACTATTCATTAACTGGCAAAATAGCTAAGTTTATGCAAAATTTAATTTTTTTTTAGTTTGGAGCTGATTTGCCAGTAAGGCTAGTCCAGGTAGTTGGAAAATAAACTAGTCTCAAAGCACGCTAGATTGCATGGGTTGATACTAGTGTCATGATATGGAAGGGAGTGGGTATAAAGCCAAGCGCCTCCAAAAGCGCTAGTGAAGTTGCGCTCTTATGCCGTGAATTGTTAACCAAGCTCTGTCAACGAATTTAAGTTAATTAATTTAAATTTCTCCCCACGACTTATATCGTGGGGAGAATTGACAAAGCAGAAGTCTTGATTTCCTCCTTTTTACTTTTCATTGCCTAAAGATTAGATCAGGTCAGAAGTCTGCATATCATAGTTAAAAAAACCAACAATTATTCACCAGCCTTGAGCTGTAGAGTTCTCTGTAACTCACTGAGTTCATCTCGATGGGCAACTACAGTGATCTTACTTGAGGAGGTTTGTTCACTCTGAGTTGTTTCTACTTTGAGTGACACCTTCTCAAGTCTTCCAGATTTTTTCCAATAAAACAGGCCACTTAAAGGCGACAGCAGTACCATAGCCAAAACAATGGGACTGAGGTTAGGAAAAAGCAGGTATACGACTAGTGAGAGACAAACAATCCCAGTCGCTGCCAGCAGAGTTAAAAATATAGCTAAAAACCAACTGGGGCGAACATTCCCTTCAAAAGTCACTTTGTTCTGTTCTCGGTCTACCTCTGCCACTTGGTAAGACCGGGAGCGAAAATACTCTTTTAATTGAGACATTAAAGCAGCTTCGTCTTGTTCAGATACCAGTTGTACTGTTTGTATGCGGTCTTTAGTCGAGGCACGAATAAAGAAAAACAGCCCAACCGATAACAACAAGGTTAGCAGGAACGTAGATGGCAGAATAGCAGTATCCATAACTGATTGTTATTGTTTGACTGGAGGAGACTTATTCATTATCAATTATTCGTTACTTTGTCCTCCTATTAATGTAGTTAAGCCATTGCAAAGCTAAATCTTGCGCTTGAACTTGCCATTCTGGAGAAACTTGGTACATCCGCCTGGGTCGTCCTCGTCCTTCCAGTTTCTTCCAATATCCAGTGATTGCCTTTTGGTCTTCCAGAAATTTGATTGCACTATAAAGCACAGTATCCGAAAGCCTATAGGTTGGATATTCAGTTTCTAATTGCTCAATCAACTCGGTTCCGTAGGATTCACCTTGTAATAAAACAGACAGTATGTAACAAACTGCTACTTCCTGACAAAGGTAAGTTGGCGGAGGATTCTCAAAGAATTGATATATATCCTCAAGTTTCATGGTTAGTGAATGGCTAAAAAAATGCCTTATGGTAAGGTCTACAATCCTTGTAGTCAGTATACAGTGCTACTGCCAAATGAGTAATATATATAATGCTACTTAGACTAGATATCCATTGCGTAAATACCAAACGATTATCCACGCTTGTGAAGTCGTGGGAAGAGTTGCAAGTTTTAGGGACACAAAGAAATGTACCCTAAGCCAAGCTTGATATGGTGTGGTGAGGAGCTAACAGAGAGTAGCAAATTAACTTAGTACAGAAGGTACTTAGTCTTGGTCAGATTAGGGCAAATGCCAAGCCTCAGCTTTTAGGCGTGAGGTTTCTGACTGTCTTGGTATTAAGTAATGCCAAGGTAGTTAGAAGTGCTTAAGCAATAAAATGCCATCGAAGAAATTTTACAGGTAAAATGCAATTTTGTCTGTAAAACTTAATAAACACTTTGTTTTACAGTGATTTTCCCAATGCAAATCATCAGAATTTAAGCTATGGGATATATGTGGTTTAAAGCTGCTACGGTGGTGGACACACTTAAGTAGTACGCATTACTGATTTACTGGACAAGAGAATCTCTTGTCGCATTTGGTAAATGTGATAGTAAATTTATCAAAGAAGACGCAAAGACTAGAGCATCGATTCAGTAATCAAAAACCTAATCCCCAGCCTCCTTGACTAAAAGATAAGAGGTTGGGGAGAGATGATTCTTTACTGATAGGACTTACGCAAAACTAGTTGCTGTAGGGACAATTTATGAATTGCCCTACTTGAAAATCCTTCTTTTCGGCCATTATTTACGTAAGTCCTGACTGAATTGGTGTTCTCGGAGAGATAGAGACGTAGAGTGGGATACCTCTCAAAACAGTTCTCCGTGTTCTCCGAACTTTTGAGCTAAGGCTTCCTTAGATTAAACTTTTATCTTTGTGTTTTTGTGTCCTTTGAAAGTGCCCGGCACATTGGCAATTTTCTATATATGTCACAGACTCCCGATGCTCCATCATCTTCTCTGCGGGCTATTGCCCAAACCTTTCGCCTTACAGGTTGGATTAGCTTCTGGATTCAGCTAGTACTAGGCGTTGTTTCTAGCATAATTGTGTTGCTGTTCGCCATCTTTAATCAAAGAACTGGTAGTCCTAGTAATAATCCTGGGACTGGCTTTGGCGTATTTTTAGCAATTTGTGGACTGGTTGTTTTAGGTGGAGGTATTTATTTAGCTTATCGTTACACTAGAATTGGCAAGCAATTGGAATCCTCCAATCCTAGCAACCGCCCTCGCAAAAGTGAGACTGTGCAAGTATTACGCTTAGGGCTGTGGGTAAATTTAGGCGGAACACTGGTGACTCTTTTAGGCGCGCAAGCGATCGTTGGTACACTGGTAGCAAGATCGATATCTCCTCAAGCTATAACTACACAATTTTTTGACCCTACCCGTATTATTAGCGGTCTAGATATGCTTGTCGTACAAGCAAATACCAACACTGTATCAGCACATTTTGCAGGGCTTATAGCGTCACTTTGGCTACTCAATCGTATTAACCGACCTTAGTATGAGTTCTATTAGCGGTAGCGGGGCGGGCATTTCGCCTATGCTGAGTTTTCAAGAGTCAAAAGAAAATTATCATACTTTTCCGAAACGGGCAAAACTGCGTGTGAAGACAACTACATAATCCTTGAAAAACATCCTGATAGTACAGCATTGCGTAAATGAACTATCCATTTCAAATCAATGAAACGCTTGCAGTATAGGAATTACCAATTACCTTAGCGAGTCGGGAGAGGGTACACTACGCATAGCAATATCACCGTAGGGGTACGGGTGTCATTAAGAATTCCGCCAAGCTGTACTAACAAGTGATGCCAAAACTAAAACAGGGATGATGTATACCTTTTTTTTAAGTTTGAAGACTATGAAAAATCAATTTGACACCAGGAGAAATCAACCAGCCTATAAATTTAATCAAGACGCATGGAGATTTGGCGTACAGGTTTTCTTTAGTAGCATCGTATTGGGGCTATGCATTTTCAAGCTTGGCTCGCCAGGGGACGATAAGAATGTTGCCCTTTACTGGGGTGGTTTATCAAGTGTGCTTGCATACTGGTTGCCTTCACCTGGACAAACCAGAGACGATAAGGAACCACAAAGTATCACTCAAAGGACGTTTGCAGCGGCTGATAACAATAATGGTAATGGTCAAAGTCTTGCTCAGGTTACTGAAACAAGAGTGACTCAAGATACGAGTTCATGATTGGTTAAATGCAATATATGGTTTCTTAGCCCTGGCAGTGATGCTAGGGAAAAATCTTGATTCAGAGATTGAGGCTGAATTTTTGCAATAAACTTTGTTTTTCCAGTCACAGCAAACCAAAATTACTATATGCTAAATGCTTAATGTGTTAACTGTATTGACAGAAAGATTTTAGGCTAGAAACTGAGAAAAATCTGTGCTGGATATTAAGCAAATACGGGAAAATCCGCAATTAGTTCAAGAACGATTGAATAGTCGTAGTGGTAAATACGACATTGAACCGATTCTACAGTTAGATCGGCAACAACGAGAACTAGAGGGGACACGCAGTCAACTCCAAGCTCGGAGCAACGAAATCGGTAAAATTGTCGGGCAGAAGATTAAATCTGGGATTAATTCTCAAGATCCAGAAATTCAAGCTTTGCGCGATGAAGGTAACTCTGTCAAAGCAACGTTGAGCGAACTGGAACCCCAGGAAAAAGACCTCAAAGCTCAAATTGCTCAACTTGTGTTGGCACTTCCCAACTTACCAAGCGACTCTACACCCCTTGGGAAGAATGAGGAAGATAACGTAGAAGTGCGCCGTTGGGGTGATGAGTATATTCCCCAAAATCCAAATATTCTCCCTCACTGGGAAATAGGCGAAAAGCTAGGTATTCTCAATGTTGAACGGGCTGTAAAAGTTGCCCAAAGCCGCTTTGTGGCTTTGGTAGGCGCTGGTGCGGCATTGGAAAGGGCATTAATTCAATTTATGCTGACTCTCCATACTCAAGCTGGGTACCTGGAAGTTAGTCCGCCTCTGTTAGTTAATACCGAGTCTTTGACGGCGACCGGTCAGTTACCCAAGTTTGCTGAAGAAAGCTTTAAATGTGCGGATGATGATTTATGGCTGATTCCGACGGCGGAAGTTCCAGTTACAAATCTCTACCGGGGTGAAATTCTCGCTGCTGAAGATTTGCCTATTTACCACTGCGCTTTTACTCCCTGTTTTCGCCGCGAAGCTGGTAGCTATGGGCGCGATATGCGGGGGTTAATTCGCCTGCATCAGTTCAACAAGGTGGAAATGGTGAAATTTGTTGAACCTAGTACGTCTTTTGATGAACTGGAGAAATTGGTGGGGAATGCAGAAGCGATTTTACAGGCGTTGCGGTTGCCTTATCGAGTAGTAAATTTAAGTACTGGAGATTTGGGATTTGCCTCTACCAAAACTTATGATTTAGAGGTTTGGTTGCCCTCTTCTGGCAAATACCGCGAAATTTCTAGCTGTTCCAATACTATAGATTTCCAAGCAAGACGGGCTGATATTCGCTTCAAAGAGGCGGGGAAAAAAGGAACTCAGTTCGTACATACCCTCAATGGTTCGGGTTTGGCGGTGGGAAGGACTATGGCTGCAATTTTGGAGAATTATCAACAACCTGATGGGACAGTGAAGATACCAGAAGCGCTGCAACCTTATTTGGGGCGTGAAGTTTTATAATTTGTCATTAGTCATTTGTCCTACCCTGCGGGAAGCCGCTAGCGCGTCTATGTCCTTTGTTATTTACCAATGACCAATGACCAATACTTCGGCTTCTCCTAACGGAGACGCTGCGCGTTAGCGGAGCTTTCGCTTTAGCGATACGCTCAGTACAAGTGACCAATGACCAATGACTAATACCCAATACCCAATGCCCAATTAGAATGGAGATAACTATAGCTTAATTATTTTCACTAATTTACTCTATGTCAGTTTTAGCAGCGATCGCAGTCTTGGCTGTTTTGATCTTGGTACACGAGTTGGGACATTTTGTTGCAGCCCGTTCTCAAGGCATTCTCGTTAACCGTTTTTCTTTGGGTTTTGGCCCAGTTCTTTTGAAGTACCAAGGTTCACAAACCGAATATGCTGTCCGCGCTTTTCCCTTGGGCGGCTTTGTGGGGTTTCCCGATGATGACCCCGATAGCGATATTCCACCCAATGACCCAAATCTGCTGCGTAACCGTCCAGTTTTAGATCGGGCGATTGTCATCAGTGCTGGAGTGATTGCAAATTTAATATTTGCCTATTTGGTGCTGGTTCTGCAATTGGGTATCGTTGGTATTCCCAAAGAATTAAACTATCAAGCTGGTGTCATTGTACAGCCTGTTAATCAAGAATCTGTTGCCTATCAAGCAGGAATTCGGGAAGGAGATATTATTCTAGCTGTTAATGGTCAAGAACTCCCGGCTTCTGATAAATCAACTCCTTTGCTGACTAAAGAAATTCAAACTCATCCCAATCAGCAAATTGAACTGAAAATTCAGCGTGAAAAACAACAACAAACCCTGAAATTAACGCCAAAACTGGGAGCTGATGGCAAAGGTGTAGTTGGTGTGGCACTTAGTCCAAATGCTACCGCAGTTTATCGCCGCCCGAATAGTCCTTTTGAAATTTTTGGTCTTGCTGCTAACAGGTTTCAACAATTATTTGTTGGTACACTGAGCGGTTTTGGGCAGTTGATTACCAATTTTCAACAAACTGCTGGACAAGTTTCTGGGCCAGTTAATATTGTCAAAATAGGTGCAAAATTAGCTGAAGATAATAGCGTAAATCTGTTGTCTTTTGCGGCAATTATCAGCATTAACTTGGCTATTATCAATATTTTGCCTTTGCCAGCTTTGGATGGCGGACAACTCGCTTTTTTGCTGATTGAAGGTTTACGCGGTAAGCCTGTACCGTCCCGGATTCAAGAAGGTGTAATGCAAACTGGCTTGGTGTTACTTTTAGGGTTAGGAATTTTTCTGATCGTCAAAGAAACTACTCAATTAACTAGCCAATTGGAGTGGGTACAAAAATTATTCCAGTGATTACTACCCGCAAATCGTTATCTAAAAAGAAGCGATCGCTAGAAATTTTAGCTCGTCTGAAGCGTCTTTATCCAGATGCTACTTGCTCTTTGAACTACTCAACGCCAGTACAATTGTTGGTGGCAACGATTCTCTCTGCTCAGTGTACTGATGAGCGGGTAAATAAGGTGACACCAGCTTTATTTGGTAAGTTTCCTGATGCTCAGAGTTTAGCGATCGCTGACTTAGTAGAATTAGAAAGTTTGGTGCGTTCCACAGGGTTTTATCGCAATAAAGCTAAAAACATTCAAGCCGCCTGTCGGATGATTGTTACTGAATTTAACTCTGTTGTCCCCAACCAAATGGAACAGTTGTTAAAGCTTCCTGGGGTGGCGCGCAAAACAGCAAATGTAGTTTTGGCTCATGCTTATGGCATTAATGCTGGCGTGACAGTAGATACTCACGTCAAGCGCCTGTGCCAACGTTTGGGTTTAACTGAAGCAAAAGACCCCGTTCGGATTGAGCAAGATTTAATGGGTTTATTGCCTCAGTCTGATTGGGAAAATTGGTCAATTCGGTTGATTTATCACGGTCGTGCTATTTGTAAAGCCCGCTCTCCCGTTTGTGTTGCGTGTGAGCTTGCTGATTTATGCCCTGTAGCCAATAAGCCAATGGTTGTAGGGTAAGCGACACAAGTAACGCCAGAATTGATGGAGAGAATGTAGAATGGAAAACGGTGTCTTTAAATAAGTTAGAGAATATATGGCTAAAAAGAGCATGATTGAGCGCGAGAAAAAGCGCACCAGGTTGATAGAAAAGTATGCTGACAAGCGGGAAGCTCTCTTAGAAGAGTTCAGAAGTGCAGCATCTCCTTTGGATAAGCTAGAAATCCACCGGAAAATTCAACAGCTACCCCGGAATAGTGCGCCCACCCGCCACCGCAATCGTTGCTGGTTGACTGGCCGTTCTAGAGGAGTTTATCGCGATTTTGGACTCTCTCGGAACGTGCTACGAGAATGGGCGCATGAAGGTCTTTTGCCTGGAGTTGTTAAGTCTAGTTGGTAGTTAAGAGTCATTAGTCATTAGTCATTGGTGAGCCAGTGCGGTCTTGGGGGTTTCCCCCATGAGCAGCTGGTGTTAGCGAAGCGGTAGCGACGCAGGAGCGTCACCCGAAGGGTCATTGGTAAATAACAAAAGACTAATGACAAAGGACAAATGACAAAATATTATTGACCACAACACTTATCAATTCCCAGACTTTCTAAGAGTAGATCGCTGACGGCGTTGGCGATCGCAAACTCTCCATAAAAGCTATTGGAAAAATCATAAGACTGCATCTCTGTGACAATGGCAATTACCAGAGAACCAAGGTCGTTTTCTCCTTCCATCCGTTGACGCACAAAAATCTGTGCGGCTCGTTGGGCAATATTTTGGTTTACTGCTTCGGGGATAAATTCTGTATCTAGCCACCGTTGTAAGCGCTCTCGTAACCATTCACCTTCGAGCAGTGGGTTTTCAGGTGGTGGTAGGGTAATGGGTGGAATTGGTTGAGTCATCTTTTTTAAACACAGAGGGACGCGGAGGGAAACGCAGAGGAACGCTGAGGTTGACTGTTAACATCAAATTGCGTTTCTCTAGTGTTTTTTTATATTTATTTATGCAATATGATATCGCCGCAATTGTTGAGGGCTATGCACAAGGCTATTTTCTCATGGCTGATGAGCGCGATCGCCTGAGTTGGTACGGAAGTCGCGATCGAACTTTTATTCCTTTGGATGAACGGTTTCGCTACCCCAAGTCTTTACAGCGTGTTCTCAATCAAGAACGGTTTACTGTGGCGATTAATCGGGACTTCCAAGCTGTGGTGGCTGGGTGTGCCGACAGAGAGACAACTTGGATTTCACCGGAATTGGAAAAGATTTACTGGCTACTTTACCAAAGTGGTTATGCTTTTAGTTTTGAAACTTGGCAGGGTGACGAATTAGCTGGAGGAATTTTAGGGATTGTGATTGGTGGGGCTTTCATTGGCGAATCGATGTTTTACCGCATTCCTGAAGGCTCTAAGGTAGCGATGGTTAAATTGGTGGAAAGATTGCGTCAGAGGAAATTTGTGTTTTTCGATGCCCAAATGATGAATCCGCATTTGGAGAGGTTTGGCGCTTATCGGGTTAAGGATGAAGGATATCAAGTTTTACTTGAGCAAGCCTTGCAACGTGCTTGTAACTTAGTATAAAGAATGACAAGCTTATTAACATAGCTTTTCTATATTGTGTAAAAATAATACTTGACTTAAATTGTCAGATTGCTATAAAAACAGACAAAACATGGCATTCCCACCAACAGATCAGAAATCAGCATATAACTTTGAAGCAGTCCGAAAACGTATTGCTACTCAAGCTCAAGACTATTTTGAACCTCAGTTAATAGAGATGGGGTTTGAAAAAACAAAAATAGAAGCTCAGTCTTTACAAGAGTTAAGACAAAATCTTGATTCTATTAATGAGGCTATTAAACATCCGGAATCTTTTGGTACTCTAGGATTTTCTATAAGTGCAGCAACAGGTACAGTTTATATCACCCAATCTAAATCAGATGCACTATTTGAAATAGGTATTTTGCCTCTTCTTTTGGAAAGAAAAAAACTAATTTTAGAAAGGATTAGACTTCTTTCATCTAATGAGAAAATTAAAACCATACAAGATTTAATTAATCATGTAGAAGATGAAGAAATTAAGAGAAATCTTGAAAAAGAAGTAAAGGATTTAAAGAATGAATCTCAAGGCTTAAGAGAACAAACACGAGAAGTTGAACTAGAGCAAAATAATGAACGTACAAAAACACAAACAGAATTAGCAAGACTCAATGTAGAACTTTTTGAGAGGAAAACAAAGGTTTGGTTTTCTCTCTTAGAACGAGAATCTGCATCGACGATTATAGGCGGAATTTTACTACTTATAATTATTTTAGCTCAAGTAGGTTCTATTTTTACAAAAACTACAATTCCAGATATTTTCAATAATGCATTTCTGATAAAATTAGGTTACTTTTTTGGTCAATCTACTAATAAATAAGCGTCAATAAGAGCAGATGCTGACGAAAATCAAAAATGAGAAAGGTCTATAGCATTTTCTGACCTAGTGAGGTAGCTTTTTAAAGCTATTAACCTTGGTGAAAAAGATTGTGGTGTTCCTCAGTTGCTTAGTGCGATCGCTGATATTGTAGGTTAGGTTGACGCTAGGAAACCCAACATCTTGTTTTACTCACAATTTTAACCACTTCCGCTATTACAGGTGATAGAGTGGTCAATATCCATTATTTAGCGATAATTTCGTTAAATTGCACAAGCACTTATGGGAAAATCACATCACACCAAAATATAGGCACTGTGATTTTTGGTTCACATAAAACGTGATTAATTTAGATACTAATACCGCAGTTGCATTTATTGTCGAAGGTTCTCCTGTTCGCTATGAATTACAAGGGTTTGTCAACAAGCAAATGGTAATAGCACAAACTGCATTTAATGAATTCGTAAATATTGTGCAGTACTCAGCAGGTAGCCTAGAACAGACAAGAGCAAATCGTTTTTTGCAAAGAGTTACGGTTGTTCCAGACAATCCTTCAGCAGCAGCCTAAAAATTAAGACAGACTCGGAACCTGGATGCTAACGATATAATCATTCTAGGAACAGGCAACCAAATGGGTATTGTAACTATGACAGCGGATGCGAAAGCTGTTCGCGCAGCCAGTGCTTAAGGGGTTGATTTTAATGTCTATCTTCATCTCCCCTTTTCATTAACAGGTAGCTGAATTATGTAGAAGATAATCCCAGCCCATTTAGCAAGTACTTATCAGTTGATTCAGTGTGGTTTTCCCCAAGGCATTGACGATCGGGGATATTTGCCTTTGCTGTCAATACTCTACACAAATATGTCTGATCGCAGTTTAGCTCAAGTGGTTGCTGAATATGCGGGAAAAGATTACCATATTCTCCTAAATGATGTCTATCGAGTTGGGTCAATGACGAGTTTTTCAAATGAGGTCATTGATTCCGTCAAGCAAAAGCTGATAAGTTGCAACTATGAAAAGTGGTTAGCAGATGAGTAATGAAGCGATCGCTCCGTTTTCTTGATGCTCACAAAGTGGAGAAGTATCACGTTAAAGTTAGAAATGAGTATCACGTTAAAGTTAGAAATGAGTATCACGTTAAAGTTAGAAATGATGTATAATAAGCGTCTACCTTACATATACTGGGTTAAAGACTATCTCCGAGTGAAACCCTATGTCAGACTTACTTGGAAGAATTACAATTAATCCCAAACAGTGTGGTGGTCGTCCCTGTATCCGGGGCATGAGAATTCGGGTATCAGATGTACTCGACTTGTTTGCGGCTGGACTGAGTGCCGAACAAATCCTAGAAGAAATGCCCGATTTGGAAGCGGATGATCTAAAAGCAGCACTTGTGTACGCTTCACGTAAGCTCAATCATCCCGTTTTGGTTGCATAATAATCTGGGTAGATGCACATCTGTCACCTGCAATTGCAACTTGGATCACCATCACATTCGGCATAACAGCATTAGCTTTGCGTGATCTTGGGTTGAGAGATGCCGAAGATCCTGAGATTTTCGAAGCAGCAAGGGCTACAGAAGTCATTCTCATGACCAAAGACAGTGACAAAGCTTGACTTAGTTGATCGTCTTGGAACACTGCCACAAATTATCTGGTTGACGTGTGGCAATACGTCAAATGACCGATTGAAAGAGATTCTGAATTCAACATTGCTAGAAGCATTAGAGCTTTTGCAATCTGGAGAAGCGTTAGTCGAAATCAGAGGAGATTAACAATGCAGGCTAACAAAAGCGATCGCAATTTAACAAACCTACTGCACCGTAACGTAGTTTAAAGTTTCTTGGAGCTAAAAAATTTTACACCCTTTCTTCAGTAACTAATGTCAGACTAACCCATTCGCCTTTGTCGTTATAGCTGCGAATCATCCTCTGGCGCAGGTCTGACTGGATTAACCAACCCGCTTCCAGAAATAAGGGTTGACGTAATTGTACCTTTAGAGGAGAAGTTGCAGAAGCGCCATCAGGTAACAATAATACTTGTACCTGTTTTTCTGGATCTTGATCAAAGAGAACGATAGAACCTTTGATAGTAGCAGTTGAGGTAATTGTGCGTTCCCCAAAAGAAGTACTTTGCATTAATCGCCCAGCATCATCAAGTTGTATTTTCAAAGTTGTAGAGTAAATATCAGGCGGACGCAAATCTCGATAGATTGTCACTGCTTGTCCTCGCCATTCTCCTAACAAGTCATTTATCTGCAAAAGGGGACGTTCTGCTACCGGGGTTCCAGCTAGATGTTCTCGAATGAGAGTTAGTCCATTTAGATGACCATTTCTATCAAACAGTTGTACCAGACGTAAGCGGCGATTTTCATGAACAAAAGCGAGTTCTCCACCAAATTCGGAAAATGGCCCTAGCTGGATTAAACCTTCAGAAAATGAACCATTTTCAAAAAATAGCAGACCCCCTCCCACAGACCTAAATTCTCTGATTACATCATCCTTTCCCGAACGGCTCAGAGTTAGGCGTACTGTCTGGTTATTGTTCAAACCTTCTAGGCAAAGACGGCTAGAAGTATCGTTCAGAAGTGTACCTTCGGGAGAAAAATTGCTAAATGAACCTTCCCATACACCAAGATTTTGCAGAAAACATTCCCATTGTGATTTCATAAAGATTTGTCCTTTGTCATTTGTCATTGGTCATTTGTACATAACCAATGCCCAACCCCTAACCCCTAAGCTTTAGCAAAACTTCGGACAGCAAATAAGCTTCCCATTAATCCTACAGCTGCACCGAAACTCAAGAGAATCAAGGGTAATAGTAAAACTTGGGCTGGAGTGAGTTGCACACCATTGCTAATAACTTGAATAAACTCAGGTTGATTGGCTAGCAATTTACCAAGAAACTGTTGAATCACAGAGATGAAACTCCAAGCGATCGCACCACCAACTAAACCAAAAGCAATTCCTTGTAAAATAAACGGCAGGTAAATCCAAGCTGAAGTTGCTCCCACCAGTTGCATAATTTCAATTTCTTGCCGTCGCGCCATCACAATCAACCGAATTGTGGTTGTAGTCACTGCGATCGCAGTTAGGGTCAGAATAATTGTAATTGTTAAAGTAATCCAGTTCAGACCTCGGTGCAACTGGGCAATGCGTTTAACTGCTTCATCGATATACTCCACCGTCTCAACTCCGGGCAACTTAGCCAGTTGCGTTGCTAAAGTTGGTACAACTTGAGAATTACGCGCTTTCACCTTCATCTCGTCAACCAAGGGATTCTCACCTAGCTGCTGCGTAGCGCCCTCAATATCAGAAATTCTCATTTCCTTAACTAACTTAGTCCAAGCTTGGTCTTTGGTAATGGTTTGCATCGCCGCGACCTCTGGCATTTTTGCAATCAGTGGCTCAATGTTTTCGGCCCGCGTATCCGGTTCAAGATAAACTGATACTTCTAGCTGACTACCGAACTGATAGAGTAGTTTTTCGACTTGCCAAGAGGTTTGCAAACTCAAACCAAATAAAAACAGTAATACTGTCACAGTACTTACTGCTGCCCAATTCATCCAACCTCCCCGCAGTAAACCGAGGAAAGTTTCTTTAAGCAGATAGTCTAGTTTCGTAAAAGATTTAAACACACATCACCCCAGTCAATAATTCGTAATTCGTAATTTATAATTCATCATTCATCATTCAGCACTCCCGATACCCAATTCCCCACTCCCCATTCCTCAACTTGATAGAATGAAAATAGTAAGAATTTTCACCATCTAGCCATTGAGACTCATGCCTTCTGAAATTGCTGTAGAGAAAAAAAAGTTAAAAAATCCACCTTTGGAGCTTCATTATTTAGGCGATCGCGTGCTGCGTCAAGCTGCAAAACGGATTTCTAAAGTAGATGACGAACTTCGCCAGATGGTGCGGGAAATGCTGCAAACTATGTACAGCAAAGATGGCATTGGTTTGGCTGCCCCCCAAGTGGGAATTCACAAACAACTAATAGTCATCGATCTGGAACCAGAGAACGCAGCTAATCCCCCTTTGGTCTTGATTAACCCCACCATTAAACAGGTCAGCCGCGACATCTCTGTTGCCGAAGAAGGATGCTTAAGCATTCCTAACGTATATCTAGACGTAAAGCGTCCCGAAGTCGTGGAGATAGCCTATAAAGACGAATATGGTCGTCCTCGAACATTAAAGGCTAATGACCTTTTAGGACGCTGTATTCAGCACGAGATGGATCACCTCAACGGCGTGGTATTTGTAGACCGTGTAGAAAATTCCTTGACTTTAGCCCAGGAGCTATCTAAGAATGGCTTCTCGTATCAAGCGGTGAAACCAATAGCATAGGGGGCTAGTAGTGTATTTAACTCCAAAAAGCAGTTTATTTCTGGGTGGTTCTTGTGTAAGTGCGATCGCAGCTGTCGGTTCAATTTTTGAACTCAGTTACGGACAGCCAGATTTGGGTTTCCAAGTCACGGCGATTATCCTCGCATTGAGCATTCCACTCACCGGATTATTTTTCTTTGCCGCAGTGAAGGACGCAAGGGCTAACATGAAATAAGCATCAGGTACATAAAAAAGGTAAAAGGATGAAGGAAAAGGCAAAATTCATTCTTTTACCTTTTATTTTTACTCTGGATCTTCCACTGCCCCTAAAGCTTTCAGCTTTACTAACTGCGCTGCGGTTAACCCCGTCACGCCGGTGATATTCATTCCTTCGTAGGGTTTTGGCAATGTCTACGACGGGCTACGCCTACGCAGTGTTTTTAGGCACGTCGTTTCCATTAAAGCATGGCTCATAAATAGCTTAATCTCGCCAGTAGTAATTTCGTGACAAACCTGTTCAATTAATTGGTCAGTCATGTATTCCATCCACCACAGGCTGGAGAGTGAAAAGCGCAGTTCTTTGTTCAATTAGCGATCGCCTACGTAGTGATTTTAGTGCTTCCAGTACTTCCCTTTTGGGCAAGGGACGCACAATATCATCTAGCAATTTGTGTAGACAAACTAACTCGCGCTTAATATCCAGATTGCTTTGGTAATTCAGCTAAGAGCTTAATTTTTCATGCTCTGCAAATATAAAGACCACCTTCGTAGGCATTTCCACCATAACTGTCGGGGTTGGCTGTCTTGCTAATCCTATAGACTAACAACAACGGCTCTGGGGGAAATGTACTTTCGCCGATCTTAGTCATCTTAGTGGCGGGATAAATCTCTTTGGCAATTGTCAACAAAGCTAATCAACCAGCATATTTTGACATCGTTAAAATAGCTATGGCTCCATCAAGTTCCAAGGAAAAACGAGACATTCTAATCACCAAGATGAGGCAGATGATGACGAGTTGAAATAACAGATATGAGAACATAAAAGTTATTGTTTGGATGTCAACTTAGAGCCAGGGCTGAGGTCATTTGCCCTTTTAACTTCTAAAATAGAAGAATGCTGTTAACTCCTACTCAACTACTGCGACTGTCTCAAGGACAACTCAACTTACTAGAAGCTTGTCCGCGTAAATTTCAACATACCTATTTAGAAAAACTCAATTCGCCCTCAAACCCAGAACAAGAAGAACGGCAAACTTTGGGTAGTCGTTTTCACTTGCTAATGCAGCAGCGAGAAATGGGTTTGCCAATTGATAGTTTTTTGCAAGCAGATGCTAAACTGCAAAGCTGGATGCTAGCTTTTACCGATGCAGCCCCAGAAATTTTAACGGCTGCATCTGATAATCAAACTTTCCGTGAGAGTGAACACTACCGCACCCTGCAAGTTCAAGATTATTTGCTGACGGTTGTCTATGATTTATTGATTGCAGATAACCAACAAGCGCAAATTCTCGACTGGAAAACTTATCCTAAACCACCCAATAAACGCGAGTTAGAATCCAACTGGCAAACACGGCTTTATCTCTATGTATTGGCTGAAACTAGCGATTATTTGCCAGAAAATATTTCCATGACTTACTGGTTTGTCCAATCTGAGGGTAAGCCGCAAAATATTAAATTTAATTACAATACTGTTCAACACACAAAAATAGCAAAGAAACTTAATCAACTGTTAAGCCAGTTAACTAATTGGCTGGAAGATTACCAAAATAACCAGCAGTTTCCTCAAGTGGTGGATGGTAGTAAAACCTGTGATTATTGTCAGTTTGCCAAACGGTGCGATGCCTACGGCGGTAAACTACGCACACAAGTTACTGAAGAAGCAGTGAAAGACTCATTGCCCAATTTTGACAGCATTCAAGAAGTCTTACTCAACTCCATACATTAAAGGATGTTTGTCAAGTCCAATAGGGATATAAAAAAATCACAACTTCTAAATTTATGTCAACTTTTGACGAAACTGAAGCCATTTATGTCCGCGAATTAGGAATTGATGACATTGCTCCTGTTTACCACTTGGGAGAAGGGTTATTTACCAGCGATTTATATCCTTATTTATACCGCACCTGGGATGAATGGGAGGTGATTGGACTTTACAACACCGATCCAGAATACTGTCTTGTGGCTGAAACAGACGGAGAATTAGCCGGATTTATTTTGGGAACTATCATCACCAAAGCATCCTGGACTTATGGATACATTTTATGGTTGGGAGTTAGTCCGAAGTATCAGCGTCGGGGAGTAGCAGACAAGTTGGTGGATAAAGTCGTCGCCCGAATGATTGAAGATGGGGCGCGGTTTATGCTGGTAGATACCGATCCCACCAACACTTCAGCCTTAAAGTTTTTTAACCGCAAAGGTTTTGGTAATACTCGCCAGCATATTTTCTTGTCGATGAATTTAAGCAAGCATGAATATTATGGCAGATTAATTGATTACGAACACCAAAAAGCTGAAAGAGCCGGTTACAAGCGATCGCGTCCGGCAATTCGCGCCCGTAAAGCTGATAGTGTCGCTAATGAAGTAATTCTCAATCCCCTAGTGAATGAATCTCAAACAACTGAGGATTAATCCCCAATTTAATAATGGCAGAACAACAGCAGTGGACTATAACAGCAACCGAACAACCCCTAGAGTGGTTCATCCAAGCGGTGAAACAGCATACACCCCTATCAAGTGGAATATATGCAGCACAATTGTTGTGGCAACGGGGAATTAAAGATAATCAACAATTAACAGCTTTTATTAACTATAAAGATTATCAACCAGCGAGTCCCTTTGAGTTTGGGCAGGAAATGCAGTTAGCGATCGCCCGGTTGCAACAAGCATATAACGCCAAAGAAAAAATTGCCATCTGGGGAGACTTTGATGCTGATGGGATTACCGCTACATCTGTACTTTGGGATGGATTAGGGCAATTTTTTAAACAGAATACTCAGTTAATTTACTATATTCCCAATCGCCTGAAAGAATCTCACGGTCTCAATAATCAAGGTATTGATAACTTAGCAAAACAAGGTTGCAAATTAATTGTTACTTGCGATACTGGCAGCACAAATATTGAGGAAATTATCTACGCTAAACAGCTAGGCATAGATGTAATAGTTACAGACCATCATACTTTACCAACTGAACGCCCACCCGTCGCAGCAATTATCAATCCCCGCTATTTTTCAAGGGAACATCAGCTGTTTAATCTTTCTGGGGTAGCGGTAGCTTACAAGTTGGTGGAAGCGTTATATCAAAGTCTGCCTAATGTTGCCAAACATCCGTTAGAGGATTTATTAGATTTAGTAGCAGTAGGATTAATTGCCGACTTAGTGCAGTTAAGTGGAGATTGTCGTTATTTGGCGCAGTTGGGAATTCAACGACTACAAGAAGATTTTAAACAGCCACCAACAGCGCGTCGTCGTCCGGGGGTGGGGCGATTATTAGAATTGTGCCAGAAAAGTGGCGATCGCCCCACAGATATTTCCTTTGGTTTGGGGCCAAGAATTAACGCCGTCAGCCGCATCCAAGGTGATGCTAGTTTTTGCGTTGAATTATTAACCAGTCGAGATGTCAAACGTTGTAACGAATTAGCCGAAGTTACAGAACTCGCAAACACCAGGCGCAAATCTTTACAAAAAGATGTACAAGCGCAAGTAGCACAAAAACTTACTCAATTAGATTTATCAACCACCAGCGTCATCGTCCTAGAAGATGCCCAATGGCCTGCGGGTGTATTGGGTTTAGTTGCTGGACAGGTCGCACAAGAAACAGGTCGCCCCACGATTTTGTTAAGTACAGAACTAGCAGGGGAAGAAGATTTCGCCCTTACTCCATACTCCCTACTCCCTGCTCCCCTCGCCCGTGGTTCTGCCCGTTCGGTGAATTCGGTAGATTTATACCAACTGGTGAAAGACCAAGCACATTTGTTACATCGTTTTGGCGGACATCCCTTTGCAGCTGGTTTGAGTTTGTTGGTGGAGAATATTCCTTTATTTACAGCAGCAATTAATCAGCAGTTACGGCAATCTTTAGGTAGCACAACCCTAACGCCAACTGTGCAAGCAGACTTGACGGTAACAGTAGCAGACTTGGGGAAAGAGTTATTTTTGGAACTGAAAGTGCTAGAACCTTGTGGAATGGGTAATCCTGTTCCGAAGTTGCTAATTCAAAACTGCTGGTTTGAAAATGCTTGGCATCGCAATCAGCAGGATTGGCAAGGAAAAAAGGTACAGTACATTAAAACTGAGTTTGATATTCGGGATGATTCCGGCAGAAGTGCTTTTCCTGGCTTATGGTGGGGACATTACAAAGATGAATTACCCATAGGAAGGTGTGATTGCATAGCTGAATTAGACTACAACACCTTTAAAAAACGTTATGAAATCAGATTAATTGCCGTGCGTCCCAGTGTTAACTCAGCACTTAACACTCGGAATGGGCTAAACGCCCCACTATCGCTAACACCACTCATCTTAGACTTACGGAATCAAGAACACTCACAACAGGCTACGGCTAACACAACTCAAGACGGGCTAAACGCCTCGCTAACAGCGTTGATTCTTGAAGATTGCCCCACGAGTTGGGATAATTTACGTGTATGGTTGCGGCGATGTCTAACGATAAGCGGCTCTGCATCTTCACATGAAAATCAACAACAATTAGCGATCGCTTGGTCTAAACCCAAGCACCAACCACCCCATCAGATTTGGCTGACTCTTGTGGGAATTGCCAAATATCTCAGTCGCACAAATCAACCAGTTACCCGCGTCCAACTTTTAGAGAAAATCGGTATCAGTGACCAAACCTTACTTGTAGGCATCAAAGCTTTAAAATCTTTAGGGTTCACAGTCAAACGACAAGACAATTATTTACAATTTACCTGGCATCCAACTGATAGTGCAGAAAACTTTGCTGATGCAGCAGTGGCAAGATTTTTAGCTGCTGTGCGAGAAGAACAATTTCAGCAACAGTATTTTGCCGAGGTGCCTTTATCTACTATTGTGGCGATCGCAAATTCCGAAAATTACATGGGTACAAACCTTTAAAAACGTGAGATCGACTGCTATTTTCGGGCAAATCCCTTCTATATTGATGAAAATTGCTAGCCTAAGATCCCCAACTTCTTAGAGGATGTTTGAAAAGTTCTCTTGTCAGTATCAAAAGTTCTAGATCCTCCTAAGTCCCCCTTAGAAAGGGGGACTTTGATTCCGGTTCCACCCTTTTTAAGGGGAGTTAGGGGGGATCTAAAAGTGCTTAAAGTTACAGCAAAATACTTTTCAAACAACCTCTTAGAGAAGTTGGGGATCTTGTCGTTCACAAATGATTTAGGATTACTAGATGGTATAACAATCAACTGATGACCGAGGAACTGGGAAGAGCAGATAATGATAGCCCGTGGAAAGAAATTTTAGAAGCTTACTTTCCCCAAGCAATGCAATTTTTCTTTCCCCAAACAGCAGAACTAATTAATTGGGAACGTCCCCACGAATTTCTCGACAAGGAATTTCAACAAATTGCCCGCGAAGCAGAACTTGGTAGGAGATATGCAGATAAATTAGTTAAAGTCTGGCAAATTCAAGGGCAAGAAACTTGGCTATTAATCCATGTAGAAATTCAAGCGAAATCAGAAGATTCTTTTGCAGAAAGAATGTTTTCCTACAACCTGCGAATTTTTGACAGATTTGCTAAACCTGCCGTGAGTTTGGCAATTTTGTGCGATACCGATCCGACATGGCGACCCAATCAATATAGTTATAATTATCCCAATACCAGACTTAACTTTGAATTTGGAACCATCAAGCTGCTGGATTATCAAAATCGTTGGACAGAATTAGAAGCTAGCGACAATCCATTTGCAACTGTAGTAATGGCACATTTGAAGACACAGCAAACAAATAAAAAGCCGGGAGAACGGAAAGCTTGGAAATTTAGCTTGATTCGCCGATTGTATGAATTAGGATTGCAAGAAAAAGATATTCGTAACCTTTACCGATTTATTGATTGGGTTATGATTTTACCAAAAGCCTTAGAAGCAGAATTTTGGCAAGAGTTTAAGCAATTTGAGCAGGAGCTGACTATGAGCTACATTACCACAGGTGAACGCATTGGTTACGAGCGCGGAAAACAGGAACAAGGACAAACACTCGTCCTACGGCTACTAAAAAAACGGGTAGGAGAGTTACCACAAGAGGTTCGGGGGGGCATTCAAACTCTTTCCATAGAGCAATTAGAAGCACTTGGCGAGGCTTTATTGGATTTTACAACCCTTGAGGATTTACTTAACTGGTTGGAAGCAAATCAAACAGCGTAGAATATTTCTTGATGGAAATAGTTCAAGACTTACGAAACTGGCACACATATCTTTTACTACAAGAGTCAAGGGCCAATGGCTAAAAATCAAACTTTTGCAATTACTGGGTAGGTTGGAAGTACAATAGTCGCGCCTCATCTGCTTCTAGCTGTTCTTGCTGAGTATAGGCACGATAAACTAACGCTCTTTTATGTCTCTGGTGAGAGAAAAATGCTGTGATTTTCTGAGATTCTTGAAATTCCTTGAAGGCTGTGAACAATACAGGCGGTTGAGTACATCAGCTTAAGATGTTCTAACGACTGGATACGCTCTACGAGATTAATTGACTCCTCAAAAAATTTATCTTTTCCTGATAAATCATCAACGTCACCAGAGGTGAAAATACTACCTTTGGCATCGGTTTCCATAAGAATATTTTCTACTTCGCTGCAACCGATATAAAAAGCATCACTACTAATATGCATTGCTAATTGAGATAATCGGGGACGATCAGCATCTCTAGCCCGACGGCATATTAATTGCTCCGGCAATACTTTGACAATCGTCCATCCGAATGATCCAACAAACAATCCAATTATCCACAATTCGTTACATAATAGCCAAGGTTTACCACGCAGTTTTTCAATATCATCGTCAGGAAGGATCGGTAAAGGGATACGCCGACAGCCTTCTTGCTCAAGAATGTGGGTCAAAGCTTGTTCTATTAATTCTAGGTTATTACAACGGATATAGTAGGTGAAATTAGAAAATTTACTACTCATTACAAACTTGTTAACCTGAAATTATTTGATAATAACTAGTTTTTCTAGGAGCGTTAAAAGTCAGGTATATAGTGAGAATCATTCCATCTGTAAACAAGTATATTTAATTTACTATTAGGTTGAAGCATCTTTAGAAGATGTCTGAAAAGTAAAAAAGCCCACGTAACGGTATCTTGTCAGTAGAAAAAATCCCATCGAACTCACGTTTAAAAATAAAAGCCTGTATTCATTACTGAATCAGGCTTTTGAGGGTTTTATTAAATTTACACTCAGAACTTCAGTTTAATCACTGAACAGTGAATCCTTCAGGTCTGATCGCATCTTCCAAATCAACCCCCATCAGGTTAACCCCCTGGATGTTTGCATTTGTGAGATTTGTCTTTTCCAAGTCTGCGCCCTGTAGGTTAGCCATTTGCAGATTTGCTCCCAACAGGTTGGCTTTTTCTAAGTCTGCATCAAATAGGTTTGCTCCTAAAAGGTTTGCTCCCAAAAGGTTTACCTTACCTAAATCTGCTCCTTGAAAGTTTGCCCCTTGTAAGTTTGTTTGCTGTAGGTTAGCCCTTTCTAAGTCTGCATTTTGTAAGTTAGCACCCTCCAAGTTTGCCGCTTGCAGGTTTGCATCCTTAAGCATTGCTCCAGTTAAGTTACATCCGACACATTCATTGGTTTGTAATAAATGTCTAACATTTGTTGCTACAGATACAGCTGGAGGTATAACTGGGGAAGTTACAGATTCCATTGGCGATGTAACCGGAGGTATGACTGGGGAAGTTACAGACTCCATTGGCGGTGTAACGGGAGATGTGACTGGAGCTAGTTCAGACTCAGTAGGTATGGATGTTGTTAATGTTTGAGCTTTAACTGCTTGCTGGTCAAGGAGCGAAAATCCTGCTACAAGTACCAGAAATACTGCTGTTACGATCCACCGAGTTAACTTTTTGGAATTTGATTCATTCATGAGTTCCTTCCTATCATTATTCGTAGTAGTGGGTTTGCTTTTATAAGAGCCATCAATAATGTGCTTTATTCTCACTTTAGATAAATTGATTGATAAGATCAAATATTATTTTGATTCAAGTTGATAAATTCAAGTGATTAAAAAAATCTTTTTTGGATGGGAAACGATTGGGTAATTGTTTGGTTATGTCAGGGAATAGCACCCATCTGCGTAGGCGTAGCCTGCACTTCTCGACGAGACGCTGCGCGTAGCTTGCTTTTATGAAGTGGTACGACAAAGCTGCTTCGACTGCACTCAGTACAAGTCAGTGACCATCGTAGACATGGCATTCCCAGGTAAACAGTTTTCAGTTCGGGTGTAATGCCTAATTAGAAAGCATTGCCAGATTAGGTAACAGTCGATATGATTCACTCTTAATTAAGATAGATAGTCCCAGGTAAATTAAGACAAATGGGAAGACTTTTCGGCCGAAGCGGGTTAAAACGGGAGTCATCAGAGGATTACGAGTCAGGTTGTAAGACAGGAAACACCACACTCCAATACTGAAATAACAAACACACAAAATTACACTCAAACTTGGAAGATTGCTACTAGCAAACAAAGGCACATAGATCCCAATGTTGTTTCCTCCATTGGCAATGGTGACAGCAGAAACGCGGTAGGTTTGAGGATCGCGGATGGTTGCTAATAATGATTTATTCTGGCGTTCAGATTTGACAGGAGACTTTAACTCAACTGACACAGCTTGCACTGTCTCTCCTTCCTCTTCTCGACTCATGAAATTACTGATACCAATAGCAATGGGAAGCAAACCTAGTAATCCAATCCAGGTGCTAGGAATCAGAAGACCACCGAAGAAACCAGGGAGACTAGCGCATACTAAGGTAGTAAATCCCAAAAATTCACCGATAATAATATGCTTAGGACGAAAGCTGCGATTGACTTTTCCGAAAAAAGCTGTCAAATATAAATTGTCGTCAAAGGTGGTGGCAAAAGCGACAGAGATTCCAATAATTAATGTACTAATTAGCCAACTCATAATTGTTGCTCACGATAATTCAATGCTGTTATGTCCTAGTCCTTCTCTGCACCTCGCGGTGAGGGTAGATAAGGAGATTTCGCGACTGTTTTACCTAACGACAACCGATTGAGGTTCGCTAGTCATCAGCCAGTTCCCCAGTTTTTACAGGCGATTGCCTCTAATCAAATTGGTGATTTTTTTCTCAGCAAGGTACCTTGGGAGCTCATGAAGTCAATATTATGGCTTGCAACCCAATAAGAGCAAATACTCTTGTTTTTTAAAACGATAAATAAAGGTGATTGATAAACAGTCTATTTTATAGGTGTTGCTTTAGCGGGGCTGGCAAGGTTTTTAACAAAACAGACTGGCAGTTGGTTGCGTTTCATACTGAGTTAGTATCGGAGAAGTTTAAGAGCGTAGTTTACCGCCGTAGGCATCGCTCCTATTGAACAAGAGGCAAGAGGGCAGAGGGGCAAGGGAGATAAGTGGAGAGATTTATTCAATAATTCTCCCTTGTTTCCCTTGTTTCCCTTGTCCCCCTGCCTCCTTTATCAAAGACAGGCTAAAGTTTGAGATATTCTTGGCGGCTAGCGTTCAACATCGGTTAATATGACTAATTGCGCTCTGCCTTCGGGTTTAAAATTTACAGTAATGTTTTATGTTTAACTTGTAATTATGCTAACCAGTGTTGACCGTTTATTATTTGTCCGGCGAGTCCCGATTTTTAAGGAATTGCGGGATGATTTTATTGTGCGGCTCACTTCAGTGATGAACGAACTGTCATTTCCAGCTAATTACACCATCTTTCGCCAAGGAGAAGAAGGGCGATCGCTTTATATTGTCGTGTCAGGCCGGGTTAAAGTCCACATCGGCAATAAAATGCTTGCAGAGGTGGAACAGGGAAAATACTTTGGTGAAATGGCAGTATTTGATACTCAACCTCGTTCTGCCTCTGCAACAACTTTGGAACCTTGCGAATTTTTGGAACTGACGCAAGAGCAATTGTATGATGCGATCGAAGAAACTCCTGAAATTGCGGTGAATATCATTCGGGAGTTATCCCGTCTAATTCGTAAGTTAAATGACGATATGAATTTATCGAACTCACGTTGAATTAAACCCAAAACCTCCTACCACAGTCAATTCACTCCGTCGAACTCACGTTAAATAGGCTTAAAATCCTTACTAATGACAAATGACAGCCTTAGCCAGTTAGCTTTAATTGCGCCGACCTACTTATAAGTTCTACATTCTTTAAGAAACTGTTGGGGAATTTCTACACTTCTCCCCCAATGCAGATGAACATAAGAAGCATGAACATTTGCAGGAAAACCCCATCCCTCGCATCCCATATTTTCATCACAATCGTAGCGAGAAGTTTCAAATAGCGGCTTAGTGGGAGTTAAGGTTAAATGAGAACGATGAAATTCATGTCCGTGAACAGTTGTACCTGCCTTCACTAACAGATTATCTTGCAAAGCTACTGCACGACGATAGCCCAGAGTTAAACGCGCACCCATGACAGCAGATGTCGGTAAAACTCCCGTCATCGCCCAAGATTTACCCTCAAAATCGATAATTTGCTCACATAAATACATTAATCCTCCACATTCAGCGATCGCAGGCATTCCTTCTAGAATTGCTGTTTTCACTCCATCACGAACGCTGGTATTTTCTGCTAGTTGCTGGGCAAAAACTTCTGGGAAACCTCCCCCAAAATACATTCCCTGGACATCTTTTGGTATTGCAGCAGCTTCTAAGGGACTCCAGAAAACAAGTTCTGCACCAAGCTGTTGCAGCAAATCGAGATTGTCTTGGTAATAAAAATTAAAAGCGCGATCGCGGGCAACTGCAATTCTGATGGAGGAGGGGGAATGAGGCGGATTAGGGGGATGAGGAAGAGGTTGTGATTTTAACAGGGGTAATAAGTTTTGCCAATCGAAGCAGGTATCTCCTAAATCGGCGAGGCGATCGATTAAAGCATTGAGTTCGGGAAGTTCTGCTGTGGGTACTAAACCCAAATGGCGATCGGGAATTGTGATGTTATCTTGACGGCGCAACACGCCGAGAATAGGTAATTGTAAGGGTTTTAGGGCATCTTTGAGGAGAGAGAGGTGGCGATCGCTTCCCACGCGATTTAATACTACCCCAGCTATTTTAATTCGGGGGTCAAAAGATTGGTAGCCGTGAGCGATCGCAGCTACAGAACCAGACAAGCGACTGCAATCAATCACCAACACCACAGGTAAATCTAAAAGCCGTGCAATGTGTGCCGTACTTGCAAAGTCAGTAATTTGTCCTTTGTCATTAGTCATTAGTCCTTTGTCTTCTGCAAATGACAAAGGACTAATGACTAATGACGAAATTCCATCAAATAATCCCATTACCCCTTCTACTAGGGAATATTCAGTCAGTTGACTATGACGGGCAAAACATTGCTGAACGTAGGTTTCTGAAGTCAACACTGGGTCTAAGTTGCGACAAGGACGACCAGTTACGTGTTGATGAAACATCGGATCGATGTAGTCTGGGCCTACCTTGAAAGATTGCACCAAGCGATCGCGACGACGTAAAGATGCTAAAAGGGTAAGCGTGACAGTTGTCTTGCCCACCCCACTACGTTCTCCAGCAATGATTATAGACATGGATAATTGTTGATTAGGCAGTTAATTGCTGGGGTTTGACACGACATAAGGCGAGTTAATTGCTGAGGCTTGGTTAGAACTAACCAATGCTTGGTAGATAAAAGCTGCTACCTGAGCGCGAGTAGCGGTTGCGGTTGGATTCAGGGACTTGACATTAGGATAATTCACGACGATTTGCTTTTGGGTTGCAGCTGCGATCGGTCTACGGGCATAGCTAGCGATGTTAGAGGCATCGTTGAAATATTTCAGAGTGTTTTCGGTATTGCCACCAGAAGTATATCCCAGACCGTTGGCGAGGGAAACCAAAACCTGCTGGCGGGGAATAGCCTGGTTAGGTTGAAAACGATTACCGGGATATCCAGATAAAAAACCAATGGTATAGGCTTGCCCAATTGCACTGTATGCCCAATAGTTGCTAGGCACGTCAGCAAAATTGATCGCCTGTCTCTGCTGTGATTTAGGGAAAGCTTTGTTGACCATAGCGGCAAATTGAGCGCGTGTCACGGGTTCTTCAGGGCGGAACCTACCATCAGGAAATCCAGCAATTACGCCTCGCTGTGACAATTGTTGAATAAATTGTGCCGCCCAATAGTTAGATGAAACATCAGAAAAAGCAATTTGAGCTAAAGATAGCGGGGAGCATCCTACTTGGGTGGGTTTCCCTTGGAAACTATAAGTCACTGACTCACAAAGCAAACCTGCGGAGTTAGATTCTACATAAGTCCGCGTTGGTGGATTTTGTTTATCTAGCCGCGATATCCAATCGTTAGATATTTTTTCGAGAGTGGGATACTTTTTTAAAATCTGTGAGTCTGCAACAATATCGTGAGGTCCTTTAACACTTACCTTAGAACTATTAAGGTATATATTATAATCATAAACAACATTTTTATTTTTATTATTGCTATTAACCTCTTTGCCAGGGTAAGCATAGAGAATATTGTTTAAAATCCTGACATCAGATGATACATTAGCAAATATTTGCCCACCATCAATTTCGGGGCTTTGATTATTTAAAACAGCAGTGTTATTTACAATATCAACATGCTCGCTTAAAAATGTATGAATACCTGAGCCACCATTATTAAATGTAAGATTGTTTTTAACTAAAGTGCGTCCTTGATATGCACCCAATTTTGAGTTATTCTGGTCGTTTCTTGTAGTATCAATAATAATACCATTTCCATCTGTGATCTTTCCAACTGCAATCCAAGGGATATACATACGATTGTTGTAAGTCTTATTGTTGGTAACAAACATCTTGTATCCCTGGTTTTTGTCAGAATTCCAATTATTTAACATTGAAATACCACTAGAACCATAAACACCGTACCAGGCATTATTGAAAACTACGTTATTATCTACTGTCACATAGTCTGATTGCATCGCTGAAATACCTGTTCCTCCACAGTCATGCACTTTATTATTCAGAATGCGGATGTGATGAACATGACCATTGGTTCGTCCATCGACGTTGATGCAGTTTCCACTCGTGAGTGGGTTTTGTCTGTTATTCTTCTCACTCATCGCATAATCAAGAGTTATATTGGCATTATTCCCTATAACCTCCAGCCCGTTGATCTCAATATATGAAGCTCCACTTGAAATCAGAATACCGTTCCATGTATTGTGCTGAATTTTTGGGAAATGCCCAGGATATGCTTTATACCTAATCCATGCATTTGCAGTTCCAGAACGTTTAATACTTACTGCACTCAAAGCTTTGGCTACATTTTTGTAGACTCCATTCATAACCAATACTGTATCACCAGGGTTGGTAAGGTCTGCTGCCTTCTGAATTGTCCTAAATGCGGATGAAGTAGAAAGTCCGTTATTTTTGTCGTTTCCATTACCACTAACATAGTATGTTTTCGGTGTTGAATTCGCGCTAATTAGCTTGTTGCTGGATAGGCTAATTTCGTTGTTAGTCGATACATGAGGGGCGTTTTCAACTAAAGATACTTTTATCTTTTCTCCCTGAGTCAAAAGAATTAACACCACGGGAATTGCAAGAGATGTGCTTAAAATTAAACCTTTACTTACCATAAGAAAATGCTCTTTTATACACTACTTGACAAAAAATATCAGGTTATTAGGTAATTTTAAATACTCTTTTAGATAGAGAATAAAATATAGATGACTTTCCTAGCTCTTTCCTTCAATAGCATACTTCAATAAGTATTCCAATAAATATCGATGGTGATGAAGACGGTATAGAGATATGATAGTTGCTATTAAATAGAATTTTTTAGGTCTAAAGATGAAGGCGATCGCACACTCTAGTTAAAGTGGCGATCGCCTATGAGGGGTGATTAAAGTCACGACTTGAATAGAGTTAAATCTAGTATCGTGAGCGTGGTACTAAATTCAAATTAGAATTCAGTGTGAGCCTTAAATCTTGTGCGGGTCTGATGACAAACACATTTGCTTCTTTTTTCCGTAATAGGACACTTGCACCTGCACCCGCAGCCGCACCAATAACAGGTTTTAAATCATCAATTCTGTTGTTACCAGTAATTAGTGAACCTAAAAGACCAGCACCTCCACCAATAGCTGCATCAGTTAAAACCTGACCAGTGCTAGGACCTTGTGAAACTTTTTGAGTTGTGGTGTATGTCCGAGAAGTTGCATTAATCGACTGACGCTGACCATTAGAAAATTCTAATTCTTGAGCGACAAACCGCACGCCTTTTCCTTGGTTGTCATCTGTATTTCTTGAATAATTATCTAAGTCAACAGATTCTAGCCGTCCATTTACTTTAGTTCCAGCAGGAATTAAGACATTTCTATTTCTGTCGATAATGTCATTGGCTATTCTCAAGGTTATAGATTTACTTTCCCCAGGAGCAATAGTAATAGTCTCTTTCTCGTAGGTGACAGGAAAAGCAACCCCAGAAGGAATGGTAACATTTCCATATTGAGTATTTCTGTCTTGCCCAATTCTATATTGTGCATTGGCAGGAGCCAAGCTTAATAGGGGGCTAGCGACGCTTGCGGTAACGGCTATTGCCATTAGTGCAGCAGTTCTAGATTTCCATTGATGTGAGTGAGCCATAAGAGAGTTTTCCTTTGTGTGTGTGATGTATTTAATGACGGTGATTTACTGAGTTTGTTTCTGACTGTTTTTAAACCTGTCTATAAGCGTATTCCGAAGATAAAAGTACTTATTATTATGGGAGCCTGTGCGATCGCGATCACACCTCAGAATTAGTATCCTGCTAATGTGCCTCACTCAAATCAGAGGCAAGATATTTAAGCGACGTAAACGAGTATCATTTTGTTCCTAAGTATTTTTTTATTACTTATGTCCACATATCTAAGCCATTAAATAGAGGGGATAGGCTAACTGTGAACTCTTACTTCTATTCTAGATTTATTTACTAGGAATTGGGAAATATTTTCGTTTTCTTAACGAATGATTTACCTATGGGACTGAAAAATCAACTATCTGCTATGTGTGTATTTAAGATTGCTGCTGACGCTGTTTAATCTCTGCGATCGGTAATAGCAAAGTATCTTCTATATTGGCCAGAGAACCTTACTTGATCTCTGAGTAATTGTCAGGTTGATATCAAGTTAATTCTGAATACCTTATAACTTTGACAAAATCTCTGGCAACAACTGACTAGGAACTTTAGATAAAGCTAGAGTTTGCCCCTGTATCCCTAATTCATTATGAAAAGCGCGAATAGTTTTCACCACATAAGTGAAGGTTGTTTGATAAGCCTCTGATTGTTTGCTCAATCCGTTTAAGGCTTGCAAATGGTAGTCTAAAGCTACTTCTAAGTGTTGAGAATGTGTTGCTTTGTCACCATTAAACGACTTATCTATTACTAGCTGATAATGTGCTAGTGCCAAGTTATTATAAGAGGCAAGCAAATCAAAGCTTAAAGGAGTACCGCTAAGTGAGTGAGCCAAAGCTATAGCTTCTTCATAAGCGCTGATACATAGTTGCAAATACTTTTGACGTGCCTCTTTAGTTGTCTGAGAAAGGTTTGCTAAGTGCCAGTAGGCAGTACCTAGATTATTTTGTGTAGCGGCGCAGGCGCTGGGAACATTTGCTGGAGTGCGATACTTAAGAGCTTTGCTATAGACATTAATCGCTAGCTGGAGATTTTGGGCAGGTTGCTCGTATTGTGCTAGATTCCAACAGGCAGTGCCGATGTTGTTTTGAATCATCCCATACTTGAGCGGTTCCTGTTCGGGATTGTAGTATATGAGTGCTTCGTTGTAAGCTGCGATCGCTTTCTTTAAATGCACAATCGGTTGGTTGTATTGCCCTAGATGCCAGTAAGCAGTACCCAAATTATTCTGGCAAGCTGCATACTTTAATGAATCCATATCAGCTGTACGGTAGCTGAGTGCTTCGTTGTAAGCTAATACTGCCTGCTGCCAATTTTCAGATGGGTGAGAAAAACGAGCTAAATCTCCATAAGCCGTCCCCAAATTATTTTGCACACGAGCGTAAGTTTCCCGATGCGTCTGCGGTGAAATCATCTTTAACGCCAACTGATAAAATTCTATTGCCTGCTCTATATAAGTTTGTCCCTCCTCAGAATTGGGTGGTGTACGGTATAGCATCCAGTAGAGTGTACCCAAATCATTCAAGATATCTGGAAGTTGTGGTGAGCTTTCGTCATAGCTAATAGCCTCCTGATAGGCAATAATTGCCACCATCAGGTTTTCTAGGGTTGACTCTCCTTGCTCAATGCGAAGGCGGTATAAAGTGCCCAAGCGATAATAAGCTTCTGCCAGTACATCCCCTGAAGCTTGCTTTTCGTGTAATTCTTCAATCTCCAATAAAATCTGCTGCGGTTGTAAATAATTTTCAGCATTTTTATCACTACTTGCGTTAATTGTTGCAATTACTAGCTCTGTTAACTCGCTACTAACATAAGATAAAGACAACAGCGATTGATTATTATTACCACTACCAGACCTACTAGTAGATTCCTGGGTTTTGTGTATGCCATTCCCTTGTACCTCTGCTGGGAAATTGGAATTATTCTCAAACTTGAGCTCGGAGGCTGCGGTTCTGAGTTCTGCTTGGTTAACTGATTCATCTATAATCGACTGCTCAATATTCCGTAAATCCAAGTTTCTAGAATGTGAAAAACGTTCTGGATAGCCTGCATTTTGAGTCGCGGGTGTGGGTTCTCCAGCAAACACAAATACACCAGTCCGGCAACGCCAAAACTGTGGTGCTGATTGCTTAATGGCAGATAACCAAGGACGCGGTATCCACAACAGTAAGTTAGATTCTAGGAATCGACTAGATTCTTGTGTAGAAAAATATTGCTCACTTAAGCGGAGATAGTGTAAAAATAAACGCTGTGTTGCTACTGTTTCCTTGGTAAGATGTTCCACGCCTACAATCTGAAATGCTGGTACTGGAAAAGGTCTTCCAGGGGTATCTTTTGATGCTCCAACAATTGGTGGTGGATAATTAGCTAACCATTGATTTATCTGAACTATGGGATTGGGTTCGTTTAAATTTAAACGCAATGTGACTAATCGCGGATAAGCTGGAGTGCTATTTTCTTGGGCATTTGATGACTGATATAGCACCTGTCCAACAGGATAAGCCAATGTAGAATGCAAGCGGGCTGCTACTTGATTTCTCAGGTGTAAATTATCACATATTGCTAAAAAAAGTTGTCGTCGTAAGCCAAGGCTTAGGGCAAGTTTCAGGCGGTGGTATACTTGCCGATTCCAAATAGAATTATTGTTGTGTGCAGTATCATTCACGCTCATAGCGGCTAAAAAGCCAAAACACAGTACATATCAACATTTTGGATGTATCCAAGTGGGCTAAAGTCATACAGCAGTTTTCTTTTGTATGAAGTACAAAGTTACGGATTTTGAAGCAGGGGATAGGAGGCAGAAATTCTTGATATGTGATTTTGAGTCCTGTATTTTATAGCTCACTTATTTGTAAACTGCTGTAATAAAAATTATTTTTAAGTAGATGTTGTGCTGCTTAGAATAAATCCAGCCTTCATGTCTGAAAGGCATAAAAAGTATAATTATATACTTAAATGGCTTTTTCAATTTTAACAAAAAATAAAAAAGCAGGTCCCTCTTAAAATCGGAACCTGAAAAACCACAAAGAAGATTAAGTTTTCTGAAAATATTTTATGATTAACTGCTCTTAGAAACGAAGAAGGCGACTAGAATCAAGCCGACAACCAAAGCTGTAGCGGCAATTCCTAGTATGAGATAAGTTCGTTTTTGCCCTTCTGTGGGAGGTTCTGCTTGATAAACCTTTGGTTCCCGAGCAAAATTATTCAGAAGGCCGCCTTCTTCATTGGTATAGGGCATGAATTAATTCCTTTATCTTGATACTTCATTTAATGTTACATAAATGCTAAATCCGCTCTGAAACTGCTAGACAAATCGTTACATTATTGGGAATTGGAATTGGGCATTTAAAAGAGGCAGAGGGGCGGGGTGCTGCTCTTGCTAAGGGGAAAAACTCCTCTTCCTTGCTCCCCATTCCCCATTCCCTAATTAGTAATCGTCCCGGTGAGAGGTGAACTAGGACTGGCGTAATCTTTGATCGGCATCCTGCCAGCAAGGTATGCTAGACGACCGGCGACTGCTGCTAAATTCATGGCACGAGCCATTGCTGCTGGGTTTGGAGAAAGAGCGATCGCACTATTAATCAATAAAGCATCTGCTCCCAATTCCATTGCTTGAGCAGCTTCTGAGGGTGAACCAATACCAGCATCTACCACCACTGGTACATTCGCATTTTCGATGATGATTTGGATGTTGGCGGTTGTTTTTAGCCCTTGTCCGGAACCAATTGGCGATGCCAACGGCATTACCGTCGCACAACCTACTTCTTCTAAACGCTTGGCTAACATAGGGTCAGCGTTAATATAGGGCAACACTGCAAAACCTTCTTTAACTAGTTGTTCTGCGGCTTGCAGCGTCCCAATTGGATCTGGGAGTAAATACTTAAGGTCAGGTATTACTTCTAACTTAATAAAGTTATTATCTTCCTGCCCTAACAATTTCGCCATTTCTCGCCCCAAACGCGCCACCCGAATTGCCTCTTCAGCAGTTTGGCAACCTGCGGTATTGGGCAACATCCAAATTTTTGTCCAATCTAAGGCTTCGGCTAAACCTTCATGTCCGGGGGCCTTGGTTTGTACCCGTCGTACAGCCACAGTGACAATCTGGCAATCACTGGCGGCAACGCTTTGTTGCATTTCTTCTATGCTGCGATACTTACCAGTTCCCGTCATCAAGCGGGATTGGAAGGTTTTGCCAGCAATAATTAGCGGCGAGTCTTGAATTGGGAGGGAGGATATAGCAGGACGATTACCGTTGGAGAAGTTGGCAGAATGAGTCAGCATTTGGGTGGAGGTAGATGGCTGGGATTGGAAGCGCGAATAGTGAAAATCAGCAAGTAGAGGAAGAGGATCGGGCTTTTGTTCTAAGATTAAATCGGCAATCAATGTGGCTGTTATGGGTGTAAGTAGAATCCCGTTACGGTAATGACCTGTAGCAAGGGTTAAATTTTGACAGTGGCTAGTACCAAGAATGGGTAACTCATCGGGGGTGGCTGGGCGAAATCCCCACCAGAACTCTTGGATCGGATAATCCTTTAATTGGGGATACAGCCGGATGGCAGCTTGTAATAATTTTTGAATGCCGTCTGGGGTATTGTTGGGGGTGAAGCCAACGTCTTCGCTTGTTGCCCCGATAATCAGGCGATCGCGTCTTGGTACGATGTAAATATTCTGCCCAAACAAAACCCGCTTCAAAGGCAAGTCCGGCGCAAACTCTGGTATTCCTACACTCAGCATTTGTCCTTTTCTGGGACGCACGGGTAGCGGCAATAACTCATTTGACCAAGCACCTGAAGCTAAAACATAATGCGCGGCGCGAATTATCCCAACATTGGTTTGCACGCCAACCACTTGTCCTTGCTGCTGTAAAAATGCTTCTACTGTAATACCGTCTTTGAGTTCAACACCAACACACTCAGCCGCAGTCCGCAATACGTGGGCTAAAGCCTTATTATCAACTTGTGCATCTTCAGGATACCACCAGCCACCAACGACCTCTGCTCCCAATCCTGGCTGATATTGATGAATTGCTTCTTTATTTAACCAGTAAGCGGGGGAAGAGGCAGGGGGGCAGTGGGAAGGGTGCAGAGGAGAGAAATTTTGTCCTTTCCCTCTGCTCCCTGCTCCCTGCTCCCTGCTCCCCTGCCCCACCGCCTCTTCAAAGACGGGTGCGAGAATACCACAGGCACGGTAGCCAGTATTTAAACCAGTTAGTTCTTCTAGTTTAGTTGTCCAGTCGGGATATAAAGCACGCGATCGCCAACACAATGAACGCATTGCCTCATTAGTGATGTTTTCCGCGTCTGGTGCTAACATCCCGGCGGCGGCGTGGGTAGCGGCAGCTTGAAAGTCACGACAAAGCACGGTGACGTTTGTCCCGCGCATTTTTAGCTCAATAGCGATCGCTAAACCAATAACGCCGCCACCAATAATTACGATCTCACTAGTCATTAGTCACTTGTACTGAGCGCAGCCGAAGTATTAGTCATTTATCATTAGCCATTTATCATTAGTACATAACTAATAACTCATAACTAATTAACTCATAACTTATAACTTATAACTCGTAACTAAAGACGGATATATCGTTACCACAAGGCGCGAATTGGTTCGTTGCCTTGATTGGAATCGGTAGATGGCGTGTTTTCGGAACTATCTGTACTGCCGTCTGTTGTACTGTCAGCAGGTGATGTTGAGTCATCAGAAGGATTCTGAGCAACACTGCTTCTGTTGTCAGGTCTTGGGGCTACAATACCGCGTCTGTTTTCGTTTGTTTCGCTTGTTTCAGTTGTTTCGTTTCCTTCCGTTGCAGTTTCTTCATTTTTGCTGCCAGCACTGCTATTAACATTGATATTAGCTGGCAGAACTTTTGCTGCTTTACCACTGGGAGCGTTAGCGCTTTGCACACCCATAGGAAAATTGATGCCTAGTAATGTACCAAGCAGAATGGCCAAACCTCCAGCCATTAAAATTAGGGGTGTCCATCTACCCATCTTGTCTTACTCCTTTTTAACCTTTTGGTGTCCACACTATTCGAGAACCTTGTCCCCAAAATCCATCAAACTTTGTCACTTTCACATCGCCTAAAACCTGAGTTTGGCAGGCTAAACGCAAGTCTGTTTTAGGAGAATGGGGAGGAAGCGAACGCCGGGCTCGATCGCGCCAATTCGCTGCTGATACTTCGCCCTCTACCTTAACCGCACAGGTTCCGCAACTGCCAATGCCCCGACAGTTTATTACCTTAGCACCGTCATTGTAGAGGTGAATACCATTTTGCAGCAAAATTGTTCGGAGATTGCTTCCGCTTACGCACTGAATTGTTTTACCTTCAGCTAGTACTTTAGGCATTTTTAAATTGCCAAACTGGCTTTTTGTTGTATATTGACACATTGCCTCGAAAGTTGTCTCGTCGGTCCCAGTTTTATGACCACAAATTCCTCACCTCAACTTTGGCTCTATGACACTACATTACGGGATGGCACTCAGCGCGAGGGGCTATCTGTATCGATAGAAGATAAGTTACGCATTGCCAAGAGACTCGATCAACTGGGAGTTCCCTTCATTGAAGGCGGTTGGCCTGGTGCTAATCCCAAGGATGTACAATTTTTCTGGCAACTCCAAGAAGATCCGCTAAAACAAGCTGAAATTGTGGCTTTTTGTTCGACTCGACGGCCCAACTCCACTGCCGCAACCGAACCGATGTTACAGGATATTTTGGCTGCGGGAACTCGCTGGGTAACGATTTTTGGTAAGTCTTGGGATTTACATGTCACAACTAGCCTCAAAACGACACTAGAAGAAAATTTGGCGATGATTCGTGACACCATTGAGTACCTCCGTTCTCAAGGTCGTCGCATTATCTACGATGCCGAACATTGGTTTGATGGTTATAAGCACAATCCAGATTATGCTTTACAAACATTAGAGGCTGCGATCGCATCTGGTGCTGAATGGCTAGTCCTCTGTGATACCAATGGCGGCACTTTACCTCATGAAATTGGGCAAATTGTACAAGATGTCAGTAGTCATTTGTCATTTGTCACTTGTCAAGAAACAATGACGAAGGACAACGGACAAAGGATAATTCCCCAAATTGGAATTCACACTCATAACGATTCAGAAATGGCGGTCGCTAACGCAATAGCCGCCGTGATGGCAGGGGCAAAGATGGTACAGGGCACAATTAATGGTTACGGTGAACGTTGCGGTAATGCTAACCTCTGTTCGTTAATTCCCAATTTACAACTGAAGCTGGGTTACAGTTGTATCACAGAAGACCAGCTAACACAACTTACAGAAGCTAGTCGTTTTGTTAGTGAAGTGGTCAACCTCGCGCCAGATGAACACGCTCCCTTTGTGGGACTTTCGGCTTTTGCCCACAAGGGTGGTATTCATGTATCAGCTGTAGAACGTAATCCCCTGACTTACGAACACATTCAGCCGGAACAAGTCGGGAATCATCGCCGCATTGTGATTTCTGAACAGTCTGGACTTAGCAATGTTCTAGCCAAAGCCCGCAGTTTTGGGATTGACCTCGATCAACTCAAGGCAGAAGCCAAGGAAATTCTCCAGCGTCTCAAAGATTTGGAGAGTGAAGGATTTCAATTTGAAGCAGCAGAGGCCAGTTTTGCACTACTGATGCACGAAGCTTTGGGAGGTCGCCAGAAGTTTTTTGAAGTCAAAGGTTTTCAAGTCCACTGTGACTTGGTTGAGGGAAAAGAAACTAGTAACGCCCTAGCTACAGTCAAAATCGCTGTTGACGGCAAAAATATTCTGGAGGCGGCGGAAGGTAACGGCCCCGTTGCAGCTTTGGATGCTGCTTTACGCAAGGCTTTGGTGAATTTTTATCCCCAAATAGCTACCTTTGATTTGACAGATTACAAAGTGCGAATTCTCAACGGACATACGGGGACTGCGGCAAAAACTCGTGTGTTGGTAGAATCCGGCAATGGTCGTCAGCGCTGGACGACGGTAGGGGTTTCCACCAATATTTTGGAGGCTTCCTATCAAGCGGTGGTGGAGGGCTTGGAATACGGTTTATTATTGCATTCCCAAGCAGAAGCGGCGGTGAAAGCTTCTACTTGAAAAAATGGGATATTTAATGTAGGGAAAGTTTGCGTTTTTCGATAATTGGGGGGAGCGATCGCCAAAGTGCGATCGCTTCCTATAAGCCAACACCAAACCTTGAAGAATTGAATTAAGGAAATACACCAAGTGCAACAGGTTTTCTGGGTAGGAATCGGTTGTAAGCGGGGAACCTCACGGCAATTGATTGATTGGGCTATTGAGGAAGCCTTTCGAGAAAATCAACTTTTTCAAAGTGCGATCGCAGGGGTTGCTACCATTAACACTAAAGCCTCGGAAGTTGGTTTAATAGAACTTTGCCACCTACGCAATTTCCCCCTAAAAACCTTTTCTGGCCAAATCCTTCGTTCTGTCTGTGTCCCCAACCCTGCCACAATTACTGACCACAAAGTAGGTACACCTAGCGTAGCAGAGGCAGCTGCTATTCTTGCAGCAACTCAAGCCTCGTTGTTAACTGCTTCCCCCTTTGGCAGCACAGAAGCATTGGGAGTGAGACTCTTAGTTCCTAAACAAATTTTCCAGCTACAAGGGCAACCAGGAGCTGTAACGTTAGCTGTTGCCCAAGCCTCAAATATTATGAGTATTACAAAAATTAACTAATTTTTCTAGTCAACAACTCTCAACAAATAGTTAATTATGCTAGAAACAATAGCTAGCACGATTGAACCTAACAAAGCAGGTAAAAAGCCCTGAATCTCAAAACCAGAACCAGGGGTTAAGGCACTTGCCAACCAAAGTGTTAAAGCATTGATTACCAATGTAAATAGACCAAAGGTGAGCAAGGTAATCGGAAAGGTCAAAATTTGCAAAATTGGTCTAATAAATGCGTTAACCAAACCAATAACCAGGGCAGCAACTAAGGCAACCACAAAATTCTTGATAAAGAATCCCGGAACGATATTAGCAGTAATAAATAACGCCACCGCAGTACCGAGCCAAGTTAATAAAAAGTGTTGCATAAGTTTTTTTAGAGGAATTAGCAGTAAGTTTAATTAATTTCACTGTTGCCAGTCGTGATTTGTAACACTATCAGGTGTCTTTCTGCTTGACTCATAAAGTTGCCATTATCTTTTGTCAGCCCAAAAGTAATGTAATTTTTCTGTCCTGGCATAGAAAGATATTTCTAATCGGTGTATCTTTATCGTATTGCAGGATGTACCGGATTAAATTCATAAAGAAGAATTCAGAAGTTAGAATGGGCTACGCCCCGCTTCTTTACGAGACGATGCGTGTAGCTTGCTTCTCCGTAAGAGTACGCTAACGGGAGCGGAGCCGGAGACTCCGAAAGCTCCGGTCAGAATCAAGATACTCTCTAAGAGTTGCTATGCCACAGGCTTTACAC
Source organism: Nostoc punctiforme PCC 73102 (assembly GCF_000020025.1). Lineage (GTDB taxonomy): Bacteria > Cyanobacteriota > Cyanobacteriia > Cyanobacteriales > Nostocaceae > Nostoc > Nostoc punctiforme. The sequence goes on from NC_010628.1 coordinate 5,103,468, forward strand.
TCCGAAGCATCCCTTTTTCAGTCACAATACCCAACTAAATCCTGTTAGCGGTAGCGGGACGTTTAGCCCATCCTGACTCCTGAATTCTGTTTTGATAAAAAAATGCTGTGAAGCGCAAAACCCCTACAGAGGTTTATTGAAGTTGAAAAACCTCTGTACCCAATACTTTTCGGGTTTTGGGGGAAAGGGGAAAGGGAAAGAGAAATTCAAACCCTTTCCCTATTGCCCTTTAACCTTTCCCCAGACCAAAAGAGAGATTATTGGGTTTAACCGAAAAGTATTGCCTCTGTACCTTGGGAACTTCCAAAAAAGAAATAAGTTACCAGAACTTCGGAGCATCTTGCCTGTAACTTTGGTTACAAAGCAAAAGAGACGCTGGCTATGCCCCCTAGTAAGGCTAACGCTGCAAAAGAACCTCCCAGGTAGAGCCACCAACTACACCATCAGCTTCTAAACCATAGCGCTTTTGTGCTGCTTTCACAGCAGTCTCGGTTGTCTCACCAAAGTCTCCATCGGCATCGCCTTTCAAGAAACCAAGCTTTTTCAGTTGTTGTTGCAACTTAACAACTTCAGAACCACGTAACCCTATACGTAAAATTGGCAATCCTTCGGAGGTGTATTGAATACCAGGAGTTCGCTGAGTAGGTGTGTTTTTCTGAGTTCGAGTAGTTTGCCCAGTCCGTGTAGCTGACTGAGTTCTAGCAGTTGATGTAGTACGATTTGGCGTTTTTTGTGTGCTTGAAGTTGTAGCTTTTCTTGGGGTAGCAGGCCTTGGCTCAGGGCTAGTCGCAACTTGTGTTGTAGCTTTTTTTGGGGTAGCAGGTCTTGGCTCAGAGCTAGTTGCAACTTGTGTTGCAGCTTTTTTTGGGGTAGTAGGTCTTGGCTCAGGGCTAGTCGCGACTTGTGTTACAGCTTGTCTTGGGGGGTTGGGGTTAGGATTTGCAACGTTGGTGAGGCTGCTAGCCTGGGTTGGAACAGGAAAATTCGTAGCTGAGTTAAATCTTGGCTGGGATGAAGGGATAGTTGATGCTGCTACTGGTTGATTAGGGAAAAGTCTTTGCCAAGTGCTGGCATCAACAACGCCATCTGGATTTAAACCAGCTGCTTGTTTAAAACGGGCAACAGCACTGGCCGTATTCTCACTATAAATACCATCTACTGCACCAGAGTAAAAACCCAAAAGTTTCAGAGCTGCCTGAAGTTCAGATACGCGTTCGCCTTGGCTACCAACTTTGAGGTTAGGCCGACTGATGCTATCTCCAGGATTTATTTGGGCAATTTTTTGTGGCGCTGCTATTGATACTAAAGGCGTTGAGGCAATAAGCAGAGGCATTGCGGATAACAAGAGTATTTCAATGGCTGAGAAAGATTTAGACCTCTTTGTCCACCAACTTTTTTGCCGTTTTTCCATTCCACAGCGATTTACAGTGGGGTCTAGTAATTTTAAGTAACTCAAAATACTTGCTGTCAGGCTGCTTTGCATGGAATTTACTCCCAGAATATTCTCATGCTAATGGTACAGCCGCTTGGTCTAAAAAACAGCTGCTCTATTTACGATGTCTTCTCTGAGAGACGTTACAAGTTTTAATTACGCGATCGCTCGGTTAATTGCTTCTTCTTGACCAACTAAAGACAAATAAGGTGATTTTAAATACTTACTTGCAGCAGCGATCGCATCCTTGGCACTCACCGCCGCAATCAATTCTTGAAACTTGGTATCAAAATCAATTCCTAAGCCCAAAATTTCATACCAGCCATATATCTGAGCAATTTGCCCATTTGTTTGTTTACCCAAGGCGTACTGTCCCAGAATCTTATTTTTCGCAGCTTGCAGGGCGCTTTCAGATACTTCAGTGGTAGACAATAAATCTACTTCTGTACGCAGTCCTTCTAGGGCAATGCTGGTATTTTCCGGTGCTGTACCCATGTAAACTACAAATGAGGCTGGAAATAGCCTTGTGGAGTAAAAAGCAGATACTTCATAAGCTAAACCGCGTTTTTCGCGCAATTCGACAAACAAGCGACTAGAAAGCCCATTTCCCAAGTAGGTACACAACAACTTCAGGGCGGCGTAGTCAACAGAATTGACCGATGTTCCTAAATAACCAAGCATCACGATTGATTGTTGTGTCTGTACTGGCTTAACCTTTACCTGCGGTTCCACTTTAATCTCAGGTAAATTCAGTATTGGCAGTGCTTGGGCTGGCGCTTGCCAATCAGCAAAAACTTCTTCCACCAACGCTGCTGCGTCTGTAGATGTGACTCTCCCAGCAATGCTAATTACTACATTATCTGGGCGGAAATAAGTTTGATGATACTCTACCAAATCCGCACGAGTTAAGCTACTCATACTGGTTTCATCTCCCAGTACTGACATAGAGTAGGGATGATTTTGGTACATTACCTGCCGCATTTGTTCAAAGGCGACATTGAAAGGTTGCTCTTTTTGCGAACGAATATCTTGGAGTGCTAAACGCCGTTCTAGTTCCACTTGAGTTTCGGGAAAAGTAGGCGATCGCAAAATCCGCCCTGCCAATGCTAAAATTTCCGCAAAATCTAATGTTACCGTCTTGAAAGATAGCAAAAAATAATCAGTACCAGCATCCGCACTCAAACTTGCTCCTACAGACTCGACTTTTTCAGCAATTTCTAAGCTAGAAAGTCCATCGCATCCCTTTGTCATTACTGCTGATAGCAAATGCGCCAACCCTGCTTGCTCCCGGTTTTCGTTACAACTACCGGCACGCACAAAGATCCGCGCTGCAATAATATCCGCAGCAGGGTTTTCTGCCGCCAGCACGACAATGCCATTATTCAATACGGTGCGATGGATAGGTGATTTTTGCAGCAAGGTTGTCATTTGTCCTTTGTCATTTGTCATTTGTCCTTTGTCCTTTGTCAAAAACTAATGCCCCATTCCCAATTCCCAATACTTCTCTACGAGAGGCTGCGCCCTAAGCGTAGCTATACCGCAGGCTTTACGACTGCGCTTAGTACAAGTTCCCAATTCCCAATAACTAACAGGGTTTAAGTACAGTAACCGCATAGTTCTGCGGTGAGAGATATTGTTTAGCTAATTTTTGTAGTTCTTGAGCATCAAAAGACTGAATCTGCTGTGGATATGTCACAGCTAATTCAGCTTGGGCGATGGTATTGTAATATCCATAAAGCCCTGTCAGTTGATTTGGTGTTTCGGTAGAAAACGCATACTCATTACATAGCAACCTGCGTGTACGAGCAAGTTCTTGTTCGCTAATTCCTTCAGTCTGCAAATTATCCAAATGAGCGCAAATTAAAGACTCAACTTCTTCTAAATTTTCTGGTTCTAACCAGGCAGTAATTGTAAATAAACTTGATTCCCGTTGTAGAGAAAAACTACTATAAATTCCTTGTACCAATTGCAAGTCTTCTCGCAAATCACGCACTAAACGCGAAGTCCGCCCTTCTGCCAATAACACTGACAATAAATCTAGACCATAGCTAGTGCGGATTTCTTCTACTCCTGGTACCAACCACGCCATCAACAATCGTGCTTGTTCTATGCGTGGTAAACACAGTTCTTGACGGTGAATTCCTGTTATTACTGGCTTTGTCACTTTCTCAAACTGCGGACAATTCGAGCGTTCGGCAAAATCACTAAATGAACGATTTACTAATTCCCAAGCTGGTTGCTGGGCTATACCTCCGGCAATTACCACTGTCATATTTTCCGGCTGATAGTGGGCATGGTGAAAACAGCGCATTGCTTCTGGAGACTGCTGCATCAGTTCTTGCTCAGTACCCAACACCGAACGCCCGTAAGGGTGATGTGGATAGATGCTTTGAATCAGAGCTTGAAATCCTATCCAGTCGGAATCGTCCTGACAAGAGCGAATTTCCTCTAGCACCACGTCCCGTTCGCGGCTAAATTCATCTTCTGGAATTGCCGCATTGAGCAGTAGTTCGCCCAAATAGGGCAAAGTATCTTTTAAATAAGGGGCAGCTGTGGTGAGTGAATAATTAGCATAATCATAGCTTGTCGCCGCATTGCTTACGCCACCCCAGTTTTCAACTTTGGAATCGAACATTCCAGGGGGAAGCGTTGCCGTACCTTTAAAAATCATGTGTTCTAAAAAGTGCGCCATCCCAAACCACGGTTTTGGCTCTAGGCTTGCTCCAGCACGCACCCAAACATCAGCCACAACTACAGGAGTAGTGGGAATCTCTTGATGAATAAAAGTTAAACCACTCTCTAGTCGGAAGACTGAGGCTGGAAATACGGTATTAGTTAGTTGTTTTAACAATTTTTGTAGCTTTAACCACAATTCAACGCAATTGTGTAATCTTAACTCTGAACGATACCTCATTTAGAATCAAGTTATACAGATTTAGTAAAATTGTGCTATTACTGTCCTCCAGATTACCGAAAAATTAAAAGCGTTATGCATTGAGAGGAAAATCGCAATATTACAGAGACGCGATAAATCGCCGTCTCTACAAAGAATTTAATTCCTTGACAGACTACTATTTCCGACTTGTGTGTACATCGTAGCCCTTTACCAAGAGCAGGGTTGGGGAGGGGGATGTACCTCATGTACTTGCAAAACACTGTAGTTAAAACACCGGAATCTCAATGACAAATTCTGTTCCTTCACCAAGCACAGAATTGCACCTCAACCGCCCATTATGGGTTTCCTCGACAATTTGACGAGCGATCGCTAATCCTAATCCTGTCCCCTTTCCAACCTCTTTTGTTGTAAACAGGTGGTCAAAGATCCTTGCTTTAATCTCCTCTGGCATCCCCTGACCGTTATCTTTGATGCGAATTGCCACCTTGCTTTGGTCACTGGATACTTCGGTGTTAATCAGTATTTGGTGATGATTGGCTTGCGCTTGGGCAAAAGAAAGCCCCTCACTGGATGTATCTAAGGCATCAATTGCATTAGCGAGGATGTTCATAAATACTTGATTTAATTGTCCTAAAAAGCACTTAACTAGTGGCAATTTACCGTATTCGGTGATAACTTCAATTGCTGGACGTTTTTCGTTAGCTTTGAGGCGATACTTCAAAATCAACAGCGTACTCTCAATCCCTTCATGGAGATTACAAGCAACTTTTTCGGTTGTATCGGCTCTGGAGAAAGTGCGAAGACTAATGCTAATGTCTTTAATCCGTTCGCTTGCCACCTTCATTGAGCTTACGAGTTTTGGTAAGTCTTGAGTCAAGAATTCTAGGTCAATTTCTTCGCCATGCTCAATGACTGCGATCGCAGAAGTGGGATGATGTTGTTGGTAGCATTGGATATGGGCGAGTAAGTCTTGAATATACTCTTCGGCATTGTTAAGGCTGCCTTTCAAAAATCCAATGGGATTATTAATTTCATGTGCCACCCCAGCAACCAAATTACCCAAGGTTGCCATTTTTTCATTTTGCACCATTTGTAATTGGGTATGCTCTAGTTCTTGTAGCGATCGCTCTAACTGTTGGGCATAATTTTGAGATTCTTGATAAAGACGGGCATTTTCTAGAGAGATGGCGGCTTGAGCGCATAGCAGTTGGATAACTTCGGTGCGATCGCTTGTAAATGCGCCAATCGTCAACTTATTTTCCAGATATAGTAACCCGATTAATTGGCCATGACGCAAAATCGGCGTACACAACACACTTTTGGGTTGTTGCTGCATCAAATATTGGTCAGTAATAAAATCGTTTTTTACTGTTGCATTATCCAGCACCACAGTTTTTAAGCTGTGTTTGACATAGTTTACCAATGCGATCGGAATGTTTTGGCTGCTTGACAATGGTACAGATACTAGAGTCACCCCTTCATTGATGGTGGCTACAGCTTTAACCACTAAGTTGCCCTGTTCGAGTACAAGTAGGGCAGCTTTTTTCGCTCCAGCATTTTCCATTACCACTTGCAAAAGAGTAGCGAGCAATTGCTCTAATTGAATTTCACTGGAGAGAACTTGTGCGGCTTTAAAGATGGTGGCAAAATCGAGGGCTTCAGAAATACTGCTGCTAGAAAGATTTGTGTGAATGGTTTGATGTGGGAATGACGAGCCATCAATGGTTGAACTCAGTTGTAACTGATGATGCTGCCCTTGTAAGATGGGAGCCAGAAGTTGAGGATAGCGTTTTTCTAAATCCTCCGTTTTGGTTTTAGCGCCCCAACGAGCATAACAGTAATAAGCTTCTTGCATATAAACTTGGGCGATTTTTTCTTTGCCCCAGTCGAGGTAGAACTTGGCAGCTAGCTCATTGCTCAAAGCTTCTTCTTGGATATATTGGTTTGCTTTCGCTAGAGTTATGGCGCGATCGTATAATTCTATTGCTGCCAACTTGTCGCCCAGAACCCGATAGCGTTCTGCTTCCACCAAATCAAATTTGTGCTGGAAATTCATCGGTGCAAATTTGGCTCGAAACTGCAATTTTTCCTGATTTTCGCCAACCTTTAAGAGTAATTGTTCTTGTTGAGATGGTTCCGCCGTTGGATAGACAGCAAGCCGAGATAAAGAATCGTAGTAGTAGAAGACAGGCACAGATAACATTCCTGCGCCACCGTTAAGGTATTGCTCTCCCTGATTTCCATTTTCAACTGCCGCCGGAAAATTCTCAAACAAATAACTAAGCGTTAATTTACTTAGGAAAAATACATGAAGTGTTAATTCGTCATTTTCTTTAATGAGCGCAGATAATAGTTGTTCATCTTGATAATCTTCACCAATGAAGCGCTCTGGATTATCGCTAGATTCGGTTAAATTGTTAATGCTCTGACAGATTATATTCGACCAATTTAATAAGCGCTGATTTTGGGCGAAATTAGACTCGTAAGCTTTGATATCTGCTAGCAAGACTTCCAAAACTTCTGTGCCACTTAAATAGACATAGAATAGCTTGAAAATCATCGATGCCAGCACATGAAAAAAATCGCCTGTTTCTAATCCAAGAGTATGGGATTCCTGTAATAAACTAATTGAGGTGCGAACATGTTGTTTATTAAATTGATTCAATGCACTTACCTTAAATAGAGTCATACTTTGAACAGATTTTGCTTTAAATCTATCTACAAGCATTAAAGCTAGCTGGCCAAATTCGTAGCCTGACTCGATTTGGTTACAAATATTAAGTACAATTCCAAAATCTGCATATCCTGGTGCAGAAAGTGGTGCATTGCCGTATTTAAGAGATAAATTCACCTCTTCGCAGGCAATAATTGGGAACAGATAAGGCGCAGCCTGGTGGATGGCGGGAGCAATGCTAGCCATAATCCGCAAAGCAACCAAAGCTTTGGTATCGTCCATCAATGGCAAATCAACTAAGCCCTCAATACTTCTGGCTGCCAAAGTAGAGAGCGTATTGACTACATATTGCTGAATGTCTGGACGTGTTACTGATTCAGGTAATGTTACCCCAAGTTGAGCCAGAAGTTCACGCCCAGTTGCGATCGCTTTGAATGATTGATTCCGCACCTGATCGGCTTGGAGTTCCACTTCATAAACTTTTACCCTATCCAGTAAGGTGGTTGTTTCTTCCATGACAACCTGGATAAGAGATTCCATCTGCTCAAATTCATTGTTGAGAAAGGTAGCTTCGGCAGCTTCTTCGTATAAACTTCGAGTCAGTTCATAGGCGATTTTCCAACTATTAATTGTCAGCAATTGTATTCCCGACTTGAGATAATGAATTGCTGCACCATAAGCAGTAGCTTCTTTCGCTTTTCGACCAGCATTCAAATTTAACTGAGCTAATTGTTGACGTTCACTTGGCTGGGTGATTAGCGATATTCCACAATTCAACTGACTTACAATCTCAAAAATTCGCTCCTCTTGCTGAGACTCAGAGGTATTTTGCAAGAGTAATTGGCCAACTTTAAGATGGGTAAATTGTTTCTCTTTATCTGGAATTAGCAAATAGGCAGCTTGCTGCACGCGATCGTGTAAAAATTTGTAGATAGGGACTTGTAAATTGGAATTTAGAGGATTTGAGTTACAATCATGCCCACTATCTTGAAAAAATTTATAAACTTCACTAGTAGGTAAAACTAACCTTTCTTGTAAAGCTTTCCATAAAGACGCTGCCGTTTCAATTTCCGATTGTTCAGAAACAATTGCTAAGGTTAGCAAATCAAACTGGTTGCCAATACATGCGGCTAATTTCAACACATTTTGCGTTGCTGTTGGCAACTTCTGCAACTGTAGCGCTACGAACTCTACCACATCATCGGTCAGAGCAAGTGCTTTCACAGCAGCAATATCACATTGCCAGCAACTTTGAGTAAAATTAAAAGTAATCAGTCCATCTTCATATAATGCTTTGAGAAATTGCGTTGCAAAAAATGGATTGCCTTGAGTTTTTTGATAGACGAGTTGCGTTAGAGGTTGGGCAATTTCACTTGAACAACTAAAGGTATCAACCATCAATTGATTTAAACTAGCTTTATTTAACGGAGCTAAAGCAATAGTATGAATCGTAGCATTGGCTTTGCGAATATCCGCTAAAGTCAACATTAACGGATGCGCGGTAGATACTTCATTATCTCGATAAGCTCCAATTAAAAGTAAAGCTCCACTTCCTGACTCGTTCATCAGCAGCTGCATCAATTTGAGTGATGCAGAATCAGCCCACTGCAAATCATCAAGGAAAATTACTAGTGGATGTTCTTTTGTGGTGAATACTTGAATGAATTTTTGAAAGAGTAAATTAAAGCGATTCTGGGCTGCACTTGGTGAGAGTTCCGTTGCAGGTGGTTGTTGACCAATAATTTGTTCGAGTTCTGGAATTACTTCAAGAATAACTTGCCCCTGATCGCCCAGCACTTGTAAAACTTTATTTTTCCAAGTTGACAATTGGACATCACTTTCACTCAGCAATTGTCCCATTAAGTCTCGAAATGCCTGTACAAAAGCAGAGAAAGGAATATTACGATTAAATTGGTCAAATTTGCCTTTGATGAAGTAACCCCTCTGTCGGACAATGGGTTTGTGAACCTCGTTGACCAAAGCCGTTTTCCCAATACCAGAAAAACCAGCCACCAGCATTAGTTCCGTCTGATTGTTGGTAACGCGGTCAAAGGCTTTGAGAAGAGTTTCAACTTCAGGCTCACGACCATAGAGTTTTTCTGGGATAATAAAGCGATCGCACACATCCCGTTGGGCAATTGGGAAGCTTGCAATTTTTCCCGTTTCTTTGAGTTGAGCCAAACAATTTTCTAAATCATATTGCAACCCAAATGCGCTCTGATAGCGGTCTTCGGCATTTTTCGCCATCAGTTTATTCACAATGGATGAGAGTACAGGCGCAATTTGCGGATTAATCTCATGTACTAAAGGCGGAAGTTTTGCAATATGACAATGTACCAATTCCATCGGATCGTGTGATTTAAATGGTAATTGCCCTGTTAATAACTCGTAAAAAGTTACACCTAGAGAATAAAAATCAGTCCGGTAGTCAATTCCCCGATTCATTCGTCCAGTTTGCTCTGGTGATAAATAGCCAAGTGTTCCTTCTAGCACATTAGGACTCATCAAGATTTGAGTTTCCCGTGGCAACAGAGATGCAATACTAAAGTCTATTAACTTAACTTCTTTAGTGTGTGGATTAATTAAAATATTGGCGGGTTTAATATCTTTGTGAATGACCCGATGGCGAATTAGAATATCTAATATATTGCACAGTGCGATCGCTACTTGTAAAAACTCTTGTAGAGACACAATATATCGTGTCTCTACAGAGGTCAAATAATCTTTGAGAGAAATTCCCCCAAAGTCTTCCATCACTAACACATAGCCATTCTGATAGGGTTCCAGGCTGTATGTTTGAATGATTCCAGGTAGATTTAAGTTTTTGGCGATGGTGAACTGGTTCCGAAACTGTATCAATTCAATGAAACTGGGATAAACAGTTTTCATCAGCTTAATCACCACAGATTTTTGGTCATTTTCTCGATTAGCACGATAAACCAAGGTTCGAGAACCATTGTAGAGTTCTTTGCTAACGTGATATCCGGGAATGCTGACCATACGGCTTAATTCTTGAGACTTCACTATTTAGTTTTCCCAAAAACATGGCAATATTTACTATCAGTTCACTCATTTTGAGATGGTAGAAGGAATTAATTTCATGATGTGAAAGGAATCGATAACCAATTGCATTGAACGGCCTGGCAAGAGATGTTAAAAATATATCTCCAAAAATGAATGTAGAGACGTAACAGTTATACGTTATACATCTCTACAAGCGGAGTGGAATTATTCAAGTTTAATAAGTACTCAACTAAACATGAATCACGTTAGTTTAGGATTTCTGGTTTTTACTACAAGTAATAATCATTTAAATAATTAAAGCTCCCAAATTCTAACTGATTTTGGGAGCTAATAATTTTAAGTTCACCGCGACGCCGTTTTACCTAAGTTTATGACCTGGGTTTATCCAGGTGGGAACCTAAATTCCTCGTTTAAAGTTTCCGGGTACATGCCCGGTATACTGCCACGAGAACAGTTGACTCCCTTGTCATTAAAGGCATAGATCAAAAAACTTGATGGCAGTCACCAACGTCGTAGTGCAACTCACTCATTATAGCTTTTCAAAAGATGTTGTGTGTTCAACATCTAAAGTTTCTGCTTAATTTACCTGGGATACCAGATAGATTCTATGGTGTGGGCGATGGCATTTGCCGATTCTCTATTCTGATTATCCAGTAAAACGGTAACATGCCCTAACTTCCGCCCAGGACGTGATTCTGTCTTCCCATACCAGTGAAGGTGCGCCTGGGGAATCTCCGCTATTTGTTGACGCTGGCTTTGGTAGTCGCTGTGAGAATTTTCATACCCCAGTAGGTTGACCATTACAGCGCCAGCGCACTGCAAAGCTGGATTCCCTAAAGGTAAACCACAAACTGCTCTGAGGTGCTGTTCAAATTGAGAAGTTTCACAAGCGTCAATAGAAAAATGCCCAGAATTGTGGGTACGAGGCGCAATTTCATTTACCAGCACTTTGCCATCAGCGCTGAGAAATAGCTCAATTCCAAAAATTCCGACTACTTTTAGGCTATTTAATAGAGTATGTGCGATCGCTTCTATTTCTGCTACTTGATTGGGTGTAATATCAGCAGGCGCAATTACCCGCCGACAGACTTGTTGTTCTTGTTGGGTTTCCACTACTGGGTAAGTTACAATTTCTCCCTCCACAGAACGCGCTGCAATTATTGCTAGTTCTCTTTCAAAAGGGACAAATTCTTCTAACAAGAAAAATGATTCATTTAAAGGTTTTGTTATAGTTCCATAACTTAGCTTTTGCTCTAAAGTACCAAAATCTGGAATTATGAAAGTACCCTGACCATCATAACCGTGGCGGCGGGCTTTGAGGACTGCTGGAAAACCTAGATATTCTATTTTTGATTGGAGATTTTCCACCTCGTCAAGGGCGAAAAACTGAGGAACTGGTAAGCTCAAATCGCGTAAATAGCAACGCTGATGATATTTATCTAAAAGTGGAGCTAAAGCTTCTAAGCTGGGACGGAAACAAACGCCTTGCTGTGCTAAAAGAGATAAAGCTTGTAGATTAACAAATTCATTTTCAAAGGTGATGACATCGCATTTTTGAGCTAATATTTCTGTAGCACTTGCGTCATCAACTGGTGCGAAGACAGTTTCCTGAGCGATTGACACGGCCGGGTCGTGTTCGCTAGGAGTTTGTACTACTAATTCTACTCCTAGCTTCTGTGCTGCATCCGCCATCATCCAGGCAAGTTGTCCACCACCAATTACACCAACACGTTTCATTGACATCCTAGAGATTCACGAGTTTGCACACCTGTTTTGGAATTCACACCACTGGCTTTTCTACACAGTTCTTTGATTTGTGCCCGATCCAAAATTGCATCTGTAAAATCTGCACCGTCTATATTCACATCATTAAATATGGCACGGAGCAAAAGAGCTTCTTTGAAAATTGCATCACTCAAATCGGCCTTAGTCAAGTTTACCTGATCGACCATTGCATTCGTTAAATCTGCTCCGTGGAGATTTGCTTTTGTCATCACCGAAGCACTCATAACTGCTCCCCGCAAATCAGCGTTTGAAAAGTTAGCCAGTTCCATATTGGCGTTAGAAAACTCCGCAGCTTGCAAACTGTCACCAGAAAAATCACGTCTTGACAACTCTGCATTACTAAATGACAGTGGATGAGTCCAGTCTACTGCCAGCACGGGATCAGCCACGCACCAGATAATAATTGCAAGAAGGAACGCCAACCCTTGCCGCCAAAACATATCGAGAGTCAATTTGGTGTCTAATCGCTGCATTTAAGCTTACCGCATTTGAATATTAGCAAGACTGGCTAATTCTAATTGAGACTCGCAGCCTTGCTACTGGATTTGGGGGATGTGTATTTCCCTTGCTTAATATTTTGTAACGCAAAAAGGGCATAAGCTTCTCACTTTGAGCAAAATTATGCCTGCGACTTTGGGTAGAGAAAGGCAATCTACGAGCGTTCGCACTAAAGCAGGATGATAATTACGAAATAGCGATCGCAATGATTGAGTATAAATTACTTGTCACATCAAGCAAGCTTTCGCAAAACATAGAAGGGGAGCATAATATCACTCTTAATGATGAGAGAATTTAAAATCTCTAACTCTAAAGGAATATTTTTGCTGGATAAAACAATATCTACAACAGATGATGCCTAACACTTGTTGATTTGTTCACAATTATTCATTTTTAGATTTAAATTTCAGGATATAAAGAGTTTTATTAAGCAGTAATACTCACCAACTTATTTACAATTCTTGACTTACAACTTTCCAAGTAAAGTTTATTGTCTTTTAAATTAAACAGCCCCCATCAACTGCTAATCTTTTAATTAGTGAAAGCAAGGTTTGAGCGTAATTATAAGCGTTCCCAGTGCTTAACAAAGCTTAAAAATTGGATAATTAGCGTTAATTTTATAGCGATTAGTTAGTTCTTCAGGAATCTCTAAGAGTTTACATTCACCGAGTACACAACTTCCACAAACCGAACTCCCAAACCCGATGATGAATCATTACTCACTTCAATGGATTGAGGCATGGTGCCAAGAAAATGGCTGGACAGATTTATTTGTTGAGCGACGTAACAACTTCTGGGCTTTCCCTCCGGGTGGGGTAATGCCAGAACCAATCCCAGTTAATGTTCTCAGAGGGATTAAAGCTGAGAAGGGATTGACCTTTGAAGAAAGATTGTGGTCGATGTCCGCAGTGATTGGCACAATCATAGCTGTTCTTTTTACCTTTTGGTTTCAGTCGCCGATGCCATTAGTTTTGGCATTCGCTTTTAACGCCGTTACGGTGGCTCAATTTGAACTTGAAGATGCCTAAATTCTTGTTTTGGGCTTTGCGATTAAAAACTGCTCTTGTCTACTTTTAGCAAGAGCAGTTTTTAATTAAAGAAAAATAGATCATAATCAGCACAGTTTCAGCTATACATTTTTATTTTTTGGTCTTAACCGAACCGTATTAGGAGGCAAGAGGCAACAGTTAAGGAGCCTCTGTGAGTTGTACTGAAGTTTTCAGAATTCAAATATGAGTCCTATAGTTGTGTCTGCCGTTGTGTCATAGATGAGGAAAAAAGTACTCAGCAATCATCACTTTAACTCAGCTTTAATAACTTCAGGGTAAATCTAGCCTACATACACAGTATTTTAGGTATAAAACTTGTATTTAAATATATTTACTCTGATAAACTTGTGATGATCATTTCCTGGATGCTACCTTCTACAAGGTGACACAGGATTTGGAGCGGTTTTTTAACCATGAAGCACAGACACAAAGTAGCTTATAGCTTAATATCGCTGATCGGTTTCAATTTAATATCTACCTTAGCTGCATTTGATCCCGCGATGGCTGCGCCAACGCCAAAGGCGATCGCTACATTACCGAGAACCCCAGATAAAAGTGTGAACTGCGAGATTTTAGTTGTGGGTGGTGGACTATCTGGTGTCGCCACAGCTTACGAAGGTTTGCTAGCAGGACGAACGGTTTGCCTCACGGAAATTACTGACTGGCTGGGAGGACAAATTTCTTCTCAAGGGACATCTGCGTTAGACGAACGCCCAACTCAGCGTGCCCTAAAATTCTATTCTCGTGGCTACCTGGAATTGCGAAACCGCATTGGGCGTAAATACGGTAAACTTAACCCCGGTGACTGTTGGGTAAGTGAATCCTGCTTTCTTCCCCGCGATGCTCACGCCATTTTGACCGATATGCTCAAAGATGCCGAAAAGCAGGGTAAAGGGAAGTTGCAATGGTTTCCCAACACAGTAATTAAGGATTTGGAAATTGCTGCTGATGGCAAAATAATTAATAGTGCGATCGCTATCCAACATCAACCACCAAAAGGCGCACCACCTCTCAACACTTTTACTTTATCTCAAAGTATTGAAGATTCTTATAGTTACGAAAACTCATCTCGATTTACTAAAACTATTCTCCGTTTTCTCCCCAAGGAAGCGAAAGGGGATGCTCCTAAATGGTACGTCGTAGACGCGAGCGAAACTGGAGAAATTATTGCCCTTGCTGATGTTCCCTACCGATTAGGTATTGATGCCCGTTCTTACCTAGAACCTTCTGCTTCTAGCACCAATAACGACCCTTATTGCCCTCAAGGATTTACCTACACCTTTGCAATGGAGGCAACTAAGGAACCGCAACCCCAGGCAATGCCCCCCTTCTATTTACAATATGCACCATATTTTAGCTATGAATTAACCCGACTGGCTAACTTTGATTTAGTTTTCACTTATCGTCGCATTTGGAGTCCAACCAAAGGGAAACCAGCAAAATTCGGAGGTGTAAGTTTTACCGCTCCTACACTAGGGGACATCTCCATGCAAAACTGGACTTGGGGTAACGATTACCGCCCTGGAACAGCCCAAGATAACCTAATTTACAGTCGCCAACAGTTACAAAGTACTGGACAGTTAAACCCAGGTGGCTGGATGGGAGGATTGAGGACAGAAACCCTCCGCAAAGCTGAGGAAAATGCCCTCTCTTTCTATTACTGGTTAGTAGCTGGGACTACAGATTCCAAACTGGGGGAGGGTGTTAAGCAGCAGCAAAGCAATAACCGCTTTGTTTCGGGTTTAAATTCGCCAATGGGAACAGTGCATGGCTTATCGAAATATCCCTATATGCGCGAGGCACGGCGCATCATTGGCCGCCCCAGTTGGGGACAATCTGGTGGCTTTGGTATTTGGGAAATTGATATTTCTCGCCGAGATTACAACGATCAGTATTACTCCAAGACTCTGCCAGAAGATATGTATCGGAGGCTACGAGCAGCAGTTGCAGGTTTGGAAGCAATATCAGTAATTGAAGGTAAAGTCCCACCAGACAAAGCAATGCGACGGACTCGTTCTACCATCTTCCCCGATGCTGTGGGTATTGGTCACTACGCTATAGACTTCCATCCTTGTATGGTGAATAGTCCCCCAGAAGCCCCTGGTAACACAGAACGTCCAGGTGAAAGGCGTGGTGCTGGCCAAGCTTATCCCTTCCAAATTGCTCTGAGGGCTATGATTCCTCAGAAAATTGATAATTTGCTGGTAGGTGGCAAAAGCATTGCTACTAGTCATATTGCTGCTGCTGCCTATCGAGTCCATTCCTTTGAATGGTCGTCTGGCGCAGCTGCAGGAACTGTTGCTAGTTTTGCCATCAAAAATGCGATCGCACCCTACCAACTAGTCGATGATTTACCCAAACAAGAGCCACAACTCGAAGCTCTCAAACGGCTTTTGCAACAAAATGGCAACCCCACCGCTTTCCCCGATACATCCATTTTTAACGAAAACTGGGATAATTGGCGGTAGATAGTTATTGGTCATTTGTCATTGGTCATTTGTTAAAACAAAGGACAAAGGACAAATGACAATGGACAAGTGACAATGGACTAAACTAGTTACTTGTAGTTTTGTAAAATCTTATTGACCAATTGTTCTATGGTTAGGAACCTTTCAGCAGATGTTTACGGGATGACCACAGCACCAACTATAACTCCTGAACGGTCTAGTCAAGTTACCCGTAAGACTTATCCGAATTACAAAGTGATTGTATTAAATGATGATTTTAATACATTCCAACATGTGGCTGAATGTTTGATGAAATATATTCCGGGAATGAGTGGCGATCGCGCGTGGGATCTGACTAATCAGGTACACTATGAAGGTCAAGCGATCGTTTGGGTCGGACCTCAAGAACCTGCGGAACTTTATCACCAGCAGCTGCGCCGAGCAGGTTTGACAATGGCACCTCTAGAAGCAGCTTAATTATTATGGGCAAACCCACCGCAGATTCCCTCCGGGCGGCTTCTCTACGAGACGCTACGCGAACACAAAAAGCTGCCAGACTGGTTTGGAATCACTCGACACACCTTTCTGGTCTTATCCCAATTTTAGAACGTCTTTGTCAGCAGGATGGTATCCAAACGGTAACGCCAGGAGTGATTGGGCGGGCAAGAGGTCATTGTCCAAAAATGCAACTGCGTGTCTCGGTACCGATTCGCGGTGGCTATAAAGTAATCGCACGGCAGGGGAAGACGGTACAAGAAGTGTTTATTTTAACTCCTTTGGCGCAGTCAGAACTGGAAACGGCATTAGCGATCGCAATGAAATCTTGATCGTTCCCCATGCCCAATGTCTATTCTTCAACACGGTGGACTGCAAATTTGTGTAGTGGCAGACTAACAATGCACGAAAAAGTTAAGAAATATGACAGAGCGGTAGTTATTTTCAAAGTCATAACTACAGATTCCCATTCGGGTAAAATCATTTTCTCTATGCCAAAAGCTAAACAGTAAACTAGCCAATAAGTAAAGCTCATTCTAAACAGAATCACTTCTGTTTCTTCCACGTCACTTTTTTGTTGCTTACTGTCCCACAGTAACACCAGTCCAACAATGCAAGCTACAAAGGAAACAGCAACTACAAATTCGTGACAAAATATATTTAACGAATGCATTTGTGTTTATTCCCACATTATTCAGTTAAAGATCAGTCTAAAGGAATATTCCTTGGGGAAATACAAATTATTTACAAACCTCAATAGAGGAATGTTTTTTTTGTAAACAAATGCAACAAAAATTGTTGTTTTGCAAATATAAATATTGTTTAAGAGTTTAATTGGAGTTTCAAGCAATTTGTTAGATATTGCATTAAGAATGGCTGAACAAGAAAATACCCATTCTGGAGTTCAATAAGCGATCGCTTGCTACATTTTCTTAAGTTTGCTGCTTGGCGATCGCCGCAAAAAGCGAATTTTCCCCTTAAAATCCCTTTTCTAACTTCTTATCTCTGTGTTATCTGTGCCTGGAATAGTTAAATAAATTCACTTTTAAACCACAGAGGCACAGAAAAGCCAGTGCGTTGGGGAGCCACTGGCGCGACACAGAGAAAAAGAAGAGATTTTTGCAGTCGCCTTGAAAGGGTTACTACGGGGAGTTTATTGCGTCCATCTTCATACAGAATTGCTCTAAGAACAATTTTCTGCTAACTGTTCGCAAGCACCAATACTTACCCAGCGACTAGAACCATCTTCCCAATGTTCTTTCTTCCATATAGGTGCATTGTGCTTGAGGGTATCAATAGCATACTGGCAAGCTTCAAACGCCTCACTCCGATGAGGGCAACCCACTGCTACTAAAACGCTAATTTCTCCAACTTGTAAACGTCCGATGCGATGATGAATTGCTACTCGATTTACATCAGATGTAGATAAACGAATATCAGCAGCAATTTGATAAAATATCTGCAATGCCATTGGTTCATAAGCTTGATACTCCAAGGCAACCACTGGTTTCCCGTCGGTTTGATTGCGAACCATTCCACTCATCAAAACTAAGGCACCGTTAGCTGGATCGTCAGACTTAGTGTAAATCTCTTCGAGAGACAATGGTGCAAAGCTAATGGTAAAACTATCTTCATCTCTTGGTTTAACACGAGAGGTAAGTGTAGTTGTCATAACTGTGTCAAGTTAATATTGTGTGGGCTTTTTCTATTTTCCCTGAACAAAGCACTGCTGATGTATGTTTAGTTGCTCTTGCTAATGCTTTTGAGCAAAACGAGAATTTTTTAGATCGATAATTATATTACCCATTATGAAACTAATCAAGGGTTAAAATTATCTTTTCATGAGTAAGTGGGCAAGAATAATTTAATGTATGTAAAGAAATGTATTATCATCGTTATCTAGGCGATCGCAGTCATATCTACCTTTAATCTCTTGATTGAAAAAGCTGCCAACTGAGTCAGAGGAATGTAAATCTTCCCAGGTATCCTCGTCTACGCCTAAGTACTGATAAACAGATCCACTTTGAAACTCAACTTGCAAAATTTGTTCGTTGCGATCGTATCCTACAGCGATCGCCATTGATGAGACAACTGGTAGCATGACAATTGGTTCTTCTTCAAAAGGTAGTGCAGTCGTTTCGGCAATCGCCTCGTTCAGTTCTTGCAATCCTTCATAAGCTTGTACTGGCGCTGGAATTTCCAAAAACTCTAGTTCGTCACCTCGATCTAGCAACAACTGCAAATATCCACCAGAGTGAGCGATCGCGACTAAACTGCTCAAGTCTACTTTAGATAGCTTCATTTATTTTGTACTCTCTTGTTGGCGTAGTCGGGTGTTTAAAGTTTTATGCAACACGCAAGTATTTTAGTAGTACTAATATACTATTAAAGCGTTTTGCTGTCAAGTGATGCCAACACTGATGTGGAAATACTGACGATTCAGCTTGGGGCAATGGGCGTGTTTGAGTCACCTTAGTTGTGCAAGTCAAAACCATGTAGAGACGTAAAATTTTACGTCTCTACATGATTCATACCTGTATTCAACAATGCATTTGAATCTACCCAGAGACAACAGCAGAGTTTATCTCATGAAACTCGGATTTCTCAGTTTGCAAGTAACGATAAAGACGATTCAAGGCGTTGATATGGGCGTAAGCTGCTGCTACCACGATATCAGTATCAGATGCTTGTCCAGAGAATATCCGCTCTTGATGTTTCAAGCGAACTGTAACTGTTCCTAGTGCATCAATCCCTCCAGTCACAGATTGGACGGAAAATTCAATTAGTTGATTGGGAATCTGCACCAATCGATTGATTGCTTGATACACCGCATCCACTGGGCCAGTGCCTACACTCGCATCTGTGAGGATTTTACCATCGGGGGTAACAATTGTAATGGTTGCAGTTGGGCAAGTGCAGTCACCACAAATTACCTGAACGTGTTCGATTTGGAAGCCACTTTCTACTTGAATCTGCGTTTCATCTCGAACGATCGCTTCTAAATCCCAATCTGAGATTTCTTTTTTCTTATCGGCGACATCTTTGAATCGATTGAAGGCTTTATTCAAGTCCGCCTCGTTCAATTCAAACCCCAATTCCTTGAGCCTGGTACGAAAAGCATTTCGTCCAGAGTGCTTGCCCAAAACAATACGATTTTCTGGCAAACCGATCGCAGCAGCTTCCATAATTTCATAAGTCTGGCGATGCTTGATAATCCCATCTTGGTGAATACCAGACTCATGGGCGAAAGCGTTTGCTCCCACGATCGCCTTATTGGGCTGAATCAGCATCCCAGTTAATTGGGAAACCAAGGATGAGGTTTTATAAATCTCCTGAGTCTTAATATTAGTCAGAGGTGTATCAGCATCAACCGGACGACCAAAGTAAGGATTGAAAAATGGTTTGCGAACTTGCAACGCCATCACAATCTCTTCTAATGCTGCATTTCCAGCCCGTTCTCCAATACCATTAATCGTACATTCCACCTGACGCACACCATATTCAATTGCTGCCAAAGCGTTAGCTGTCGCCAAACCCAAATCATTTTGAGTGTGAATCGAAAGAATCACCCCATCGATATTAGGAACATGTTCTCGAATTCCTTGAATTAGAGTTCCGATTTCCTTGGGTGTGCAGTAACCAACGGTATCAGGAATGTTGATTGTAGTTGCACCTGCTGCGATCGCCGCCTCCAAAACTTCATACAGGAACTCTGGTTCAGTGCGGCTGGCATCCATTGGTGAAAATTCTACATCGTCTACAAACGACTTAGCATAAGCAACCATTTCTGATGCGATCGCTAATACTTCGCTGCGAGACTTTTTCAACTGATATTTCAGGTGAATATCAGAGGTAGAAATCATCGTGTGGATTCTGGGACGAGCCGCTCCCTTCAAGGCTTCGGCGGCGGCGTGAATATCCTGGCGAATGGCTCTAGCTAAACTGCAAATGATTGGTCCACCAGGTATTCCAACTTGTTCAGCAATGGTTTTAACAGCTTGAAAATCTCCCGGACTAGCAACGGCAAAACCTGCTTCAATCACATCGACACCAAGGAGAGCTAGTTGATGAGCGATCGCCAGCTTTTCTTCTACATTGAGGGTTGCGCCCGGTGACTGTTCGCCATCCCGTAGCGTGGTGTCGAAGATGATAACTCGGTCTGGTTGAGATGTGATGCTCATAACTGTCTCCCGTGGTATTGAAGGGATGTTTAAAAACTTACTTTGGATATTGTATACAATTTTTTAATTTTGTATACAATATCCAATATGAACTTAAATGACTTAGCAGCCAATGTGCTGCAACAACAACGCAGTACCCCAGATTTAATTGCCGATGCTTTGCGGGAAGCGATTCTGCGGGGCATTTTTCAGGAAGGACAATCTCTAAGACAGGATGAAATCGCCACTCAGTTTGGAGTTAGTCGTATTCCCGTGCGTGAAGCGCTCAAGCAGCTAGAAGCAGAAGGATTGGTGACACTGCATCTAAATCGTGGTGCGATCGTATCGGTGTTGACAGCACAAGAGGCGCAAGAAATTTGTGAAATTCGCAGCGCTTTGGAAGTGAAAGCGATGCAATTAGCAATACCCAAGTTCAGGGAAACGGATATAGAAAAAGCTGCTGTGATTCTGGAAGCGACAGATCAAGCAACTGATGCAGGTATGTTAGCAAAACTTAACTGGGAATTTCATGCGACGCTGTACGCCACTGCTGAACGTCCCCGGTTGTTGGGGATGATTAAAACTTTACACGTTAATTGCGATCGCTATGTTCGCGTACAATTAACGCAGATGGATTACCAAGAGCGATCGCAAAAAGAACACTATCAACTCTTAGATGCTTGTCAAAAGCAGGATACAAAAACTGCTGTCAGGTTACTGAAACGACACATTGACACCGCAGGAGAACAGCTAATTGCATACTTGCAGCAAATTGCTCAGAAACGCTGATTATTTAATGATCTACTAGAACAGACTAAACGGGAAATTTCCACTATTCTGTTCAACAAACCTCTTCCTCCCTTGAACTAAGGTTCAACCATGAAAAAACTGATCCAACGGATTAAAAGATTGCTGCAACGTATCTTCAAGAGGTTTGCATCCAATTTTCAGCAGACATTGCCCTTAATAAATTCTCGCCCTTTAGAAACTTCTATTCCCAGTGTTCCTCCCCGATGGGAGTCTGGTTTGGTGCTTGTGTGTTCACAATGTGGAAACGAGCGCTCAAATAGTTTTCATCCAACTAGCAAAAGCTCAACAGCTTCCGAAGACCTAGAGAATTGGTTAAAATCTCGTTTAAAATTTGATGGATTATGGGGTGAATTTCGGGTAGTTAGTACCAGTTGTTTAGGAGTTTGTCCAAAATCTGGCATTACTGTCGTTATTGTAAGTAATCGAAGTGGCGGTAATAGTCCATGCTTAATTATAGATCCTCGGAGCGATCGCGAACTTCTTTACTCATACATCAAACAGAATAAAAAGTAAAAAGTAAAGGTACTTTTTACTTTTTATTTTTGCCTTATCGCTGTAAAAAATTATTTATTGAAACCAGACATTTTTGGTCTTACAAATGTAGCTGAGGAATTACTGCTTCGGGCATTAGCATTTGAGGAATTAACTGTCGGTGAACTAAGATTCAAGAAATCGATGAGTTTGAGAGTACGTTTACGAATTTTCCAGCGCCCATTTATGTTGACAACTTGATCTTCATAGGTGCCATTGGCAACATCAATGCTAGTTTCCGAACGCTTGTGAGTCGCATGGAGATAAGAGGTCATCATTGCTTTATTATTCTCAATTGAAATGTTGATCGTACCCATCAAATGTTGGGTAGCTGTATAACCATTTCCTTGGAATACTGAATAGACAAAATCTGCCCAAGCATCTGTCCCATAATTTGTTTGAGTTGTCCCATCAGGAAAAATGGCAGTCAGGACTGCATCTTGAGTAAAACAATCCCGATAAATATTTTTTCCCTCAAGGAGATTTCCTCTACCAATAGCATCAGTTCCCAGTGCGTAACAGGATGTTAGTTTTTGAATTTCTAATTCTGCGTTAGGTTGAGTTGCACTTGCTAATTCAAACCTACCTCCAATAAACAGCACAAGAATAACTGCAAGGACAATCAATGTAATCTGATTGAACAAAAACGAGATGGCCTTTGGAACTATTCGCCCACCTTCTCTTCTTTTTTCCACAGTATAACCACCTTAATTTTTACAATTTTCGCATCTTATAACTTCCTGTAAACTCAATTTACGGCTGATATGTTAGCTGATAAAAACTAGACTAAAGTTCTTGCATATTTAGTTAGAGTTTATTTTTATATCAGTTAGTAAATGAGAAAGATAGTACAAGATTTGATGTATACAATTAGTTATTATGATAGCAGGCACTACGTAAAGTTTTAAGTGCCAAATTAGACTAATTTTGTATTGATTTGGTTAAGTAATGATGTTACCAGTTGCATAGTTTTTAACAGCAAGATAACCTTTACTTTAGCAAGCTTTAAAAATAGGATGTAATGAATTATTCCTGACAAACAAAATACCCGAATTATCAAATAATTCGAGTATCGGTTGCTATAGCTTTGCTAATCTATCTCTATCATGAGAGATTATTATCCCAGAACGGGAATAGAAATTATAAATCCTGTTCCTTGTCCCAAAACTGATTCACAAATCAAACTTCCACCATGATTTTCTATTATAATTTGGCGACTAATAGATAATCCTAATCCCGTACCTTTTCCTACGCATTTGGTTGTAAATAGATTTTCAAAGATACAAGCTTTAACTTCTTCTGACATTCCTTTAGCATTATCTTGAATCTTAATTATCAGATTATTATTCTCTTCTATCTTGGTTAAGATAGTAATAATATTTGGATAGTTTTCTTGAACTTCCATAAAACTACGGCCGATATTTGCTTCTTCTAAAGCATCAATTGCATTTGCAATAATATTCATAAATACCTGATTTAATTGTCCTAAATAGCATTTCACTAATGGAATATTTCCATACTCCTTAATGACTTGAATCGCTGGACGGTTATGATCGGCTTTCAAACGATGCTGTAAAATCAACAAAGTACTATCAATACCTTCATGGATATTAGCTAATACTTTAGAGGTAGTATCGGCGCGTGAAAAAGTACGGAGAGAAGTACTAATATTGCGAATGCGCTGTGTTCCTACCGTCATACCATCAATCATTTTGGGTAAATCTTTTAGCAGGAAATCTATATCTATTTCTTCGGCTTTTTCTTCAATCTCAGCACCAGGATTCGGGAACTTTTCTCGGTATAGTTGCAGATAGTCTATTAAATCATGAACAGTATCTTTTGCTTGGGCGATACTACCTGTAATAAAACCAACTGGATTGTTGATTTCATGTGCTACGCCTGCAACTAAATTTCCCAAAGAAGACATTTTTTCACTTTGAATAAGTTGTAATTGTGCCTCTTGTAAATCTTTGATTGACTGTTCTAATTCTCTAGATTTGTCTTGTTCTCTTGTGTACAAGCGGGCATTTTGTATGGCAATAGCCATTTGAGAAACCAAGACTTTTAATACCTCTATTCTCTCTGTAACAAAAGCTCCTGATGACAACTGATTTTCTAAATAAATAATTCCTGTAAGCTGTGATTGGTAAATTATGGGCAAGCAAAAGATTGATTTTATTTTAGATTCCTGAATATAAATATCAAGGTTAAATGGTTCTGTAATTATTGCATCATTCAATACAAGATATTGCTGGGTGCGAAAAACGTAATTAATCACAGAGAGTGGTAAATCTTGATAGGTCTCAACAGGAATAGAGTGTAAAACTATTGCTACATTGTCGATAGCATTTCCAGAAGCTTCGATATATAGTTGATTATCTTTAAGTAGGAGTAGTACTGCTTTTTGAGCCGCAGCATTTTCTAGTAAAATTTTGATTAGCTTGCTCAACAAATTCTCTAAAACAATTTCATTGGTAATCGCTTGCGAAAACTTGATGAATGTATTAAAGTCTAAAAAATCGCTTAAACTACTACTATTACTAGTTGTGGTAGTGGTGAGATGAATTGTATCTATTTTGGAAGTAGTAATTTCTACAGTAGTAGTTTGTCCTACTAGAAAAGCATACTTCGATTCTAAGTATTTAACTTTAGCGATCGCACCCCAACGAATATAGGCATAATAAGCTTTAGTGATATAGGTTTGATGAATTAACTCTTTACCTAGAGATTGATAAAATTTTCCTGCTAACTCATAGCCTAAAGCTTCTTCTTGGAGAAAACCATTCTCTTGAGATTTGGCAATAGAATTTTCATAGTAGTCCATTGCTTCGAGCTTTTGACCCAAAATCCGATACCGTTCTGCCTCCACGAGATAAAATCTATGTAAGTGATTCGTGGGAGCGTGAGTAGCCCAGAGTTCCATTTTTTGCTGGTTAGCTTGGACTTTTTCTAGAATAGCTTGCCTCTCCGACTCTTTAGCAGTATGATGTATAGCCAAGTGTGCTAAAGAATCGTAAAAATAGAACAGTGGAACAACAAACAGCCCTGTGACACCACCTAAAGATTTTTCTGCGATCGCAGCATTTTCTACAGCTTTAAAATACTCCCCAAATATGTAAGAGAGCATTAGTTTATTGACAAATAAATGATTAATTGTGTAAAGATCATTTACTTGCTGATGAATTGGCAGCATACTTTGCTCGTCGTAAGCTTGGCCAATTAAACAGTCTACATTTTCAAAACTTCCTTTCAAGTTCAGGACTGTTTGCAAATATACTGAGTTCCAAGTGAAAGCTACTTGTTGCTTGATTTTCTTCAGCGAATCACAGTAAGCTATCAGTTCTTTTTCTAGAACCCAAAGTTCCTTACCTAGCCAAAATGAATGATAGGGATAAATGTAACCACAATAGCCAGCATATTCTAAATCTCCAGTTTCTAGACCACTAGCATATCCAGACATTGATGATGTTAATGTCTCCCTAACATGCTCTTTCCAGTGCATAACATGAGCGCTAACAACCGTCAGAATCTTAGCTTTGAGTTCTTCAGCATTAAATTGTGACACCAAACTAGAAGCTAATTTACCAAATTCATAGCCAGAATTAATTTCTCCTTGAACTCCACAAAGAAGTAAGCCATAAAGACTATAACCATACCCGGATACAGCCGTATTGCCATAGTTTAAGGACAAATTGACCATTTTACAGACAATAATTGGCATCATTGCAGGAGCCGTTTGAAAAGCCGCAGGAAGAACTCCCATTAAGATTCTCATAGCTGCAATCTTGTTAGGATCAGACATTAATGGTAAGTTAATTAAATCTGCTATGGCTTTACCTTTCAAAGAAACAGCAATTTCATCCATCCCCTGCTGAATATCAGTTGATGTCGGTTCATCTGGAAAACTTATTCCTAACAATTTTAGAATTGATACTGCTATCTGAATGGCTTCCAGTTGTTTGCTTTGAATGATAGAAGCGATAATCTGTACTTCATAGACTTTCACTTTATCTAGAAGAATTTTGGCTTCTTGCTGCACCACCTCAGCCCATTGCTGCATCTGCTCAAAATTACCGCCCAGATAGGCTGCTTCTGCGGCTCCTTCATATAGTCCTATGGTTAAGGTATATTCAGTTTGCCAAGCGTCTATACTTAAAAGTTCTATCCCATTTGTAAAGTACTTAAGCGCAGCTTCATAAGCTGTAGAAGCTTTAGCTTTTCGGCCTGCAATTAAGTTTAATCGTGCCAATTCAGTTTTATCAAATTGTTCTATTAGGTTAACAATACCTACATTCAACTGATTAACTATATCAAAAATATTAGCTTCTATTTCCTCTTTTGGAATATTTTGTAGAAGCAATTGTCCAATTTTTAAGTGAGTAGATTTCTTGAGTTCTTCTGGGATCAGCGAATATGCTGCTTGTTGTACTCTATCATGTAAGAACTTGTAACCAACTCGTGAAGTGTCGAAATTTAAATTAACCGCTTCTTCTTGATTAAAAACTAAAGGAATACGGTAAGCTTCACTTAAAGGTAGAATTAATCCCGCTTGCAAAGCTGAGTGTAAATCATTGGCTGTCAAAGAAGCTGATTTTTCATTGACTATCGATAAAACATCAAGACTAAATCTGTCACCCACACAAGCTGCTAATTTTAAAACATCTTGGGTAGATTTTGGTAGTTTCTCAACTCGACTGGCAACTAGCTCAACTACGTTTTTGTCGGTAATTCCAATTGCTTGAATATCCTTTAAATTCCATTGCCATTGAGCCTTAATAAAGTCAAACTTCAAAAGTTTTTCTTGATGAAGTGCCTGAATAAGTTGTGTGAGAAAAAATGGATTTCCACCTGTTTTATTAGAAACTAATTCAGCTAGTTGGATAGTTCTATTGCTAAAAGTGCTGTATTCGGAATCACGATTAACATCTGCTTCTTGTAAAGTTTCTGCAACTAGCTGAGTCACATTCTCTAAATTTAAAGGTTGCAATATAATATTATTAACAACTGTGCCAGTATTCTTAATTTCTTCTATTATTTGAATTAAAGGATATGCTGTATTAACTTCATTATCTCTATATGCACCAATGAATAATAGATGTTTGCTGTCAGTATCAGTTACAAGTAGTTGAATTAGATTCAATGTGGCTGAATCTGCCCATTGCAAATCATCTAAAAATATGACTAAGGGGTGTTGTTTTTGGGTAAAAACTTGGATAAATTCTTTAAAAACTCGATTGAAGCGGTTTTGTGATTCTGTTGCACCAATTTGGGCAACGTCTGGCTGTATACCAATAATTAATTCTACTTCTGGAATTACGTCAGTAATAACTTTACCATTTGTTCCTAAAGCTGATAATATTTTTTCACGCCAGCTTTCTATTTTTTCATTATTCTCTGTCAGTAAATACCGCATTAAATAAGCAAAAGCTTGAATTAAAGAAGCATAAGGTATATTTCGTTTTAATTGGTCAAATTTACCAGAAATAAAGTAACCTTGTCTGCGAGTAATGGGTTTATTAACTTCGTTAACTAAAACTGATTTACCAATACCTGAATAACCAGAAACTAGCATCATCTCACTAGTTCCAGATGTAACGCGTTCAAATGCAGCTAGCAGTTCATTAACTTGGCTTTCACGACCATATAATTTTTGAGGAATTAATAGCTGGCTTAAGACATCTAAACGACCTGGAACAAAATCAGTAATTATACCCTGAGATTTAAACTGGTTAAGACATAACTCTAAGTCTGCTAATAATCCTGTAGTACTTTGATATCTGTCTTCAGCATTTTTCGCCATCAACTTCAGCACAATTTCTGAGATGGCGTTAGGAATTGTTGGATTTAATAACTGTGGATTTATCGGTTGAACAGCAATATGGCTATAAACTAGTTCTAAGGGATCTTGACTAAAAAATGGTGTTTTCTCGGTGAGCATTTCATATAAAGTCACGCCAAGAGAATAAAAGTCAGTGCGATAATCAAGAATACGATTCATTCTCCCCGTTTGTTCAGGAGACATGTAGGCAAGTGTGCCTTCAACGCAGTTAGGATTATTAAATTGGGGATTTTCCTTATTGAGGCGGGTGGCTATACCAAAGTCAGTGAGTTTAACAATACCTGTCTGGGAGTTAACAATTATGTTGCTAGGCTTGATATCTTTATGAATAATCTGGTGTTTATGTAAATAATCTAGAGCTTTAGTCAGTTGAATAGCAATATTTAAATGGTTAATTAAGTCAAGTTTTTCTGTCTGAAGAATTTGGGCTAAAGATTGACCACCAAAGTCTTCTAACAACAGTCCCACACGATTAGCAAAGGTTTCTAGACTAATGGCTTTAACTATGTTGGGATGTTCTAAACCTTGCTGAATTTGATACTCATTTTTCAGGCGAGTAAAGGCTTCAAGGGTAGGATATTCATTTTTAAGCAACTTGAGGATAACTCGCTGTTGCGTTTTTGGCATTTGTGTTTGATAAATAATTGTTTGGATTCCTTCGTGGAGAGTTGAGTTGATTGGGTATCCAGTACGATTTGGCATTGATTTTTGCCTATAAACTTACAAAATTAGTACTACCCCCCGTCTTGTCATAAAAGGGGTTCTACTTTAATTATTCCCAGTGGTAGAAAATTATTAACATTGTGATTCCGTATTCAAGGGTTATAAATTGAAACGCGATTATTCCCTTGTAACGGAAAAGCTACTCTAACTTTTACGCCAAACGTAGATTAGGACACTTCTGCAAGAATCCAGATGCCTTATTGTGGGCATCTACATTATGAGTATGTGCTGGCGTAGGTCGAATAATGCCATCAAACAGGTCATCTAATCCGTAGGGAGTGAAAAATTGCCATTGGCCTTGTGTATTTAGTCGAACTCCGACAGCAGTAGCAGTGTGCAGCCACTCTGTGATGGCATCTTCTGTACTAGTGTAAGGTCTGCTACCAAGCCGCCAACGAGCAAAACTGGCTTGATTTTTGACATCAAACTCGTCATGAGGAAATTGTTCTGTGAGAGTCGCCTTTGCTGCTAGTTCTTGAGAACGATTTCCTTCTATATCAAAGAATGCAATATCAAAATCTTTAATACCTAACCCACAGTCATTGCCAAAAATCGAAGACCAAACAGTGTTTCGGACTGCACCACCGGCTAACCACCAGTTAGGTAGATTTAGTTGAGCGATCGCAGGTAATACTGTATCAATAGGTGTATCAGCTAAAATCATCTGTAGACGAGTGTTACTATTCATATCAAACTCCTGGCATTGTCAACTAGAAGGTGAAAATATTATCATTCACATCTCATTAAGCTTACGGTCTTGATACACCTACTATGACACTTATAGAGTTAAGGTTTATTAGGATAATTTCGGTAGTCATAGTATAAACAGAACAAGATTACACAGAAGGTTAAATCGTGAATTGAGAATTTATAATTTTTATTTATGGAAGATTTATTTGCGCGGCTAGAACGCACACTCAATCCTGAACTACCTTCCCTAACAGAGTCACAACAAACACTTCTGCAAGAACTCAGTATTGATGAAAATCAACCCGGTACAATTCTGCGTGATTTTCAAACTCTGATAGATTCATTACAACCGAATGGAGTGGAAGTTAGTAGTGTTAATAATCTTCTACCACTGAAAGTACTATCAGAATTGAATTCTTGCTTAAGTCACCCAATTGAAATTAAACTCAAGCGCCCCGTACAGAAATCATACCCCTACATTAATGGACTATACCTGTTATTACGTAGTTCTGGGATAGCCCAAATTAGATCCCAAGGGAAGAAGCAGATTTTAGTTTTAGACGCAGCAACTTTGCAATCATGGTCAAACCTGAATTTAACAGAACGCTATTTCAATTTATTAGAAGCCTGGTTGATTTGGGGAAATAATGAAATCTTAGGTGAACATCAAGATTCATTTGGGAATTTATTTAGATGTATTCAACTTTGGCCCCGCGTCCCAGATAAAGGTTTAAAATCCCCTAAATATGAACACCAACACGATATTAGTTATTATCCTGGTCTGCATAATTTTGCCCTGTTAGAGTTATTTGGATTGTTATCTATTAAACATGGCAAGCCAACAGAAGGCAAAGGGTGGCGCATTACAAGTTTACAACGCTTGCCTTTTGGAGATGCTATGTTGCAACTACTATTTCCACTAGGTATACGAGGAGAATTACAGGATGAGGTTAATGTAACTTTTGGAAAGTTGCAGTCACATTTTCAACCATTTTTTCCAGAATGGGAGCATAATTTACTGGTTTCCAAGCAAGGCTTTACTGACGGGATTTATATTTTTAAAGTGTCTATTTCTAAAGCTTGGCGACGCATTGCCATACCAGCCAAAAAACCATTAAGCTGGCTAGCAGAGACAATTCTTGATGCTTTTGACTTTGATTACGATCACTTGTACGAGTTTAGTTATAAAGACTATTTTGGTCGCATCATAAAAATCGGTCATGCCTATATGGAAACACCCCCATTTGCCGACCAAGTGCAGATTGGTGATGTGTCTCTAGAACCAGGTGGTAAAATGACCTATCTTTATGATTTTGGTGATAGCTGGAAATTTGATGTGCAGTTAGAAGCAATTAATCCACCTGATAACAAAATCAAAAAACCAAAAATTTTAGAAGTTCACGGAAATGCACCTCAACAGTATTGGAGTGAGGATGATGAATAGGATGAAGAGGATTTAGGGAAGCACAGAGAATTGTGTTCAGAAGTCTTCTGTTTGTGTCTACTAAAACCCGCTTTAAGATTGAGATAGTTTTAGTTACAATAAAGGGCGTTGCTGAATCGAGGTATGAATTTTGGATGTAGAGACGTAAAATTTTACGTCTCTACAAGGATTTTCACTACAAAGCACAATCGTTTTCATACCATAATCAGCAACGTCTAATAAAGTAACAAAAAATGTCAGGAGATAAAACTTGTGATTCCATATACTGGAGGTTGTCAATGTAGACAGATTCGTTATGAAATTCATGCCCAACCTTTAACTCTTTATCTATGCCACTGCAAGGAGTGTCAGAAACAATCGTCTAGTGCTTTTGGTATGTCTCTTACAGTACTACGAGATTCTGTTGTAATTGTTCAGGGAAAACCGAAAGCTTGGACTCGGAAAAATGATAACGGACGTGAAGTAAATAACCTATTCTGTGGCGACTGCGGAACGCGATTGTTTCATGAACGGACTTATAAAACCGATACTATCAATGTCAAAGCTGGAACCTTAGATGATACAAGTTGGTTACAGCCAGTAGGTAATATTTGGACACGCAGTGCCCAGTCATGGGTGATAATTTCAGATCAATTGCTCAACTATGATGGGCAACCAGAGGATACGCAGCCTTTATGGGAAAAATGGAAACAACAACATCCATAAATGCTTCTGATATTAGACATCATAGCTCCTGACACTTAAAACATCTAACTCATGATTTTACTAAAGGAGATAATAATAAATTTTTATTGTTAAAATGCTTTAATGAACATATTAAATTATTTAAAACAGTAATAGTAAACTCAAATTATAAGTTCAGTTTGTGTATCATATATATTTACACTTGTCTGCAAATCATCAATAAAGCTAACATATTATTAATATTTCACATAAAAACTTACTGGACATTTCCAATCAAGTAATTTAAGTGAAATTGGATAAGTAAAAATATTTTGGTTCATTGCCAACACTTTTAACAGTTATTTCTAGACAAGCTTAATGAAAAACGATACACCACAAGAATTAAACCAAGATCAAGAAATTGGGCGCTTAATTGATGAGGTAATGTCTTCATCTCTAACTGATGAACAGTACCGCAAAAAAATGCAGCGACGCAAAGAAGTACAAGACAAGCGCATAGCAGAAGCTGTACCAGAAAAAGGGTTAATTATTGTAAATACTGGTAATGGTAAAGGTAAAACCACTGCGGCTTTGGGGATGGTGTTACGATCGCTAGGTCACGGCTATAAAGTAGCGATCGTCCAATTCATCAAGGGAAGCTGGGAACCTTCAGAAAAAAGGGTTTTCAGCTATTGGGAAGACCAGATAGAATTTCACGCAATGGGCGAAGGCTTCACTTGGGAAACTCAAGACCGCGATCGCGATCTTGACAAAGCTAGTGCCGCCTGGGAAAAATCATTAGAATATATTCGCAACCCAGACTTTCATCTGGTGTTGTTGGACGAAATTAATATCGCCCTCAAAATGGCTTACTTACCATTAGAGGACGTTTTGGCGGGTTTGGCGCAAAAACCAGCTAACAAGCACGTTATTCTCACAGGCAGAGGCGCACCAGCAGGTTTAATTGAGCGTGCTGACCTCGTAACCGAAATGACCTTAATTAAGCACCCTTTCCGCGATCAAGGCGTGAAAGCGCAACCAGGAATTGAGTATTAACTTAACGATTATTTGCACATTTGCAACGTGCGGCGATCGCTAGCTGTGATGGAATTTAATTGATAAAAGTCTTGCAGAGCCACTGAGTAAGGATAACTGCTGAACTCATCTTCACTGACTTTAGGTAGTTGACTGTTTGCAGCTACCTGATTTGACCGAGGAGTACTGGCTTCATTTGACGAACTATTGACCGTCATTGCCAACTCTCCTGACTTGTTGAGCGTACCTTGAAAACAATTAAATTCTGATTGGGGCATATACAATGCACCAGTTATCTTATCCTGCTGCTTTTGAAATATGATGTAACCTTGACCAAGCTGGTTTGATTTTGGCGATTGACCATAGAGATAAACCCCATCCTTGACAGGAAAATTCACTTTTGGTAAACCTTCTGCACCTTTTGTAGCTCCCTGAGAATCTGGAACCAGCGCTGTGGTTGTAGGGAGTGTTTTTCCGCTCTGATGTACAAAAATCCCTCTCTCTCCAGCAGATGCTCTCAACTGACTTCTTTGCTCTCTAACTTTTCTTAACTGCGACAAAAGAGAGTTTTCGGAGGTTTTGGTTTTCTGAACCTGAGCCGATGATAATGAAGAATCTGTAATCGGTACGACTTGAGTCTGCTTGCCTATAAAGCCCAAACCGAGAAGTAAGCCTAAGCCCGCTAGGGAAATTCCCCACTGGCGGGGAGATAAGAACTGATATAGGTTGTTAAGCACCCTACTTCTCCTGTTAAAAAATCAACTAAGTTCTTTAGAACTTACTTAAACTATAACCAAGTCTTAATTGTGAAAGACTTTGTTAACGACTTATATTACTATTGTCCAAAAAAGAAAACTGTCAAAAACTAAAGTTTTTATTTAATCTAGCCCAACAATCTTAGATTACCACCAGTTAGGGGAAGTAGAACGGCGTAAACAATTAAAGGTTTTTAGTGTTCGCGCAGCGTCTCGTTGGCGTTCGCGGAGCGTGTCGCAGACAAGCTTCTCGTAGAGAAGAGAGGGCTTGAGCCTGTAAAATAGGACTAAACCCTTTACTACAAAGCAATTTAATTAACTTTACATTACTTAATATAGTTTGAGTTATTTTTTATCCAATAGATTCATCTCATTTGGTGAAGTTAATCAGAAATTAGAT
Source organism: Nostoc punctiforme PCC 73102 (assembly GCF_000020025.1). GTDB lineage: Bacteria > Cyanobacteriota > Cyanobacteriia > Cyanobacteriales > Nostocaceae > Nostoc > Nostoc punctiforme. Next base: position 5,136,818 of record NC_010628.1, read on the forward strand.
CCTTTCAATCAACATGGGTTTTGTATTACCTTGTTTTTTTACTTTTTAATAAATAAAAATACTGTTAGTATTTTCTCGGATTTGTCGCCGTAGAAATACAGCCTCAGATCAAAATATTTTTCCTGGCTATCAGCATAAAAAAATCGCCCCCTGAATTCAGGAGGCGCATCATGCTCCAGAGACGCGGGATTTCGCGTCTCCATCTTTAACTAGCAACGTATTCTTGGACATTGGCGCGACGGCGACGCAGATGAGCTAAAGCTTGATGCTCTAACTGGCGGACACGTTCTCGGCTGAGATTCAATCTCTCACCCACTTTCGCCAATGACATTTCGTTACCATCTTCTAAACCAAAGCGTAGAGCTAAAACTTCTCGCTGTTGCGGGGTTAGTTCTGCTAGCAGGTTGTTCAAATCTTGGCGTAAGAATTCCTGGTTGGTGTAATACTCTGGTGATGGCCCGCTATCTTCGAGCATTTCTTGCAACTCAGTATCTTGGTTATCGCCAACTTTAACGTCCAAAGACACTGGTTGACGCGCCATATTCAGGTACTCGCGGATCTGAGCAGGTTCTAGTTCCAGTTCTTTGGCAATTTCGGCTGGAGTGGGCGATCGCCCCAAGGTTTGAGCCAACTCACGCTGTACTTTCTTGATTTTGTTCAGTTTTTCGGTAATGTGAATCGGCAACCGGATAGTACGTCCTTGTTGAGCGATCGCGCGGGTAATAGCTTGGCGAATCCACCAGTAAGCGTAAGTCGAAAACTTATAACCCCTCATTGGGTCAAATTTCTCCACACCCCGCTCTAATCCTAGTGTTCCTTCCTGAATTAAATCCAGAAATTCCATATTTCGCTTTTGGTATTTTTTTGCAATAGCAACGACCAAGCGCAAATTCGCTTCGATCATTTTTTGCTTTGCCCGCTTACCTTGAGCTACTGTTTGTTGTACTTCAGTTTCCGATTGTTGAACCACGTCAGCCCACTCTGACATATCCGGTTCGCGGTGCAGTTTCTTCGCCAAAACCTCTTTGGCATCGATGAGCGTCATCATTTGTTGAACCTGCTTCCCATATACAATCTCTTGTTCACGGGTTAGCAGTGGTACACGGCCAATTTCTCGCAGATAGGTTCGCACCATATCAGCCGTGAATCTGGTGTTGAGATTTTCCGTTTGGGTATTGACAGTAGGCATTGGTGCGTTGTCCTCTACTCCGTAAATAAAATGTATGTTTTCTTACTAAAATGGATGGATAAAGGTAGTAAATCTATCATGAAATATTAGGAGCTACTAAAAACAATTCTCAATTGATATAGACGTTTTTAAGACGTTAAGCCCCTAAGATAGGTTCCCCTACTTCCCTAAATTTTCAATCTCTTATTAGCACACTGGTTATTTTTGAGAATTCTTACTTTAGGTAGTTACTGAGAGCAAGGAGTAAATCCGAAGTCGGTATGAGTTCCACTTGGTTTTATATTACGATAAATCAGGCAGATAGTAAAGTATCTTAAGATAAAACTTTCAATTATAATCCAAAATTAGTCGTTTGGAAAAAAATTTAGGCTTCCTTGAAATTACTGACTATATCTATAGTGACCCCAAAAACCCCTCTTCTGTTGCCAAAAAGTAGCCGGATAACCGAACTTAATTTCTTGTGAGGATGGAGGGATGTTACGAATTGGGAATTGGGCATTGGTCGGTAACGGATTAATCTTGATGTAGATTAATCAGTGACTTCCCGTAGGGTAGGACAAATGACCAATGACAAATAACTATTTAAAATCCCAGGTCAGCTTTGGCGAGTTCAGCAGCAGCGAATACTTCCGCGTCAGGTTTTTCTTCCCAGGCTGGCTCACCAATTTCTTCGTAAAAAGTTGCGTCGTAAGGACGGGTACGTACTACTACGGGCATGGGAACGGCATGACCTAAAATTAAAGCTTGTTGCTTAGAGTCTAACTTTGCCAATACCGATCGCAGTCCGCTACCACCAGATACACCCGTAAAAATCGCGTCAATGTCTTTTTCGTCATTAAGTAAAGCGGTAATGCGAGTTCCAATCTGGGACATAACTTCATTATCTATGCCTGATGGACGTTGATCAACTACCAAAAGTGTGACAAAATACTTCCGCAACTCACGGGCAATAGTCCCAAAGATAGTGCTTTGTACGATAGCCGGGTCAAGAAAACGGTGTGCCTCTTCAATGGTAATCATCAACGGCGTGGGGCGATCGCAAGGGTTTTTGCTTTGCAGGAATTTATCTGCTTTTTTGACGTAATGCTCGTGGATACGTCGGGTGATCATGTTCGTCACCAACATATAAGAGAGCATATTAGACTGGGAACCAAATTCTATCACAACATTCTTCCCAGATTCCAGACATTGCACAATTTTACTAATGTAATTCTGGGGGCAGACTGCTCGCATATACTTCAAGCTGTCCATCCGCAAGAGTTTGCGCTGCAATGCCATAATCGAGCCTTTGTGTCCGCGCTTCTCGTCGCAGAACATCTCGATTTCTTCATTAGTCATGTTCAGCAGTTGGACAATCCAAGACTTGCCAAACTCACTATATAGAATATTGGCATTATCTAGGGCTGCGTCAGAGAGTCCTAAATCTCGGCTACATAACTTAATATCTTCAACTTCTATTTGCTCGTAACTCAAATACAGTTCTTGAGCATCACGCACACCCCGACGCTTTGTCGATTCGGGATCGAGTGTATAAACTTCTACCTTACTTGGAAAAAGTTGCTTTAATCCCTTAACTGTATTGACGTTCTTTCCTTCTGCGACGGCTTCCCAGCCATACTCAGAGTGCATATCAAAAATCAAATTTACTGCTGCACTTTTACGGATAACGCCTGCTAAAAGTAGTCGCGTCAGAAAGGATTTACCAGTACCAGATTTCCCAAAAACCCCATTACTCCGTTCCACGAAGCGGTTTAAATCGATACAAACAGGCACATCCATATCCAAAGGTTTCCCAATGGAAAAATTTCGCCTTTGGGGGTCATCTTCCCAACCAAACACGCGGCGAAAATCGTCAACACTGGCTTCGTAAACTTGACTAAAGTGGCTAGGAATAGTTTTAACAGGCAACAATTCCATCGTCGTGCTGGTTTGTGGCACAAAGGAAGCCAAACCCGTTACTGATGGGATGAAGGGATTTGCCGATTTGCCGTTTGTTGGGGAGAAAGATTCTTCCACTTCGGGAGTGAACATCAACATCGGCGCGAGGTTGATAGTACCATAAGTACCACTTCCAGCTAAAACATCTCGTAAAAAAGTGTCTTCCCAACTGGGGGGATTAGCAATAATTCGTGCATTAGCAGCTCCCAATGCTACATCTGTAAGCATACAAAAAAAGCGCGATCGCATCCCTTGCACAACAAGAAACTTACCAACCCGCATATCTTCCACAGAAATGTCAGGATGCAATCGTACTTCTAAACCTTCAGTTAGAGAACCTTGAATAACCGAACCTAATGGCTGTCCCGAATTCATCTAGTTAATTACATGATTGTTGATGCGATATCTTAATAGTCATTCAATTTTAGATTTTAGATTTTAGATTTTTCCTTCAATCCAAAATCCAAAATCGGCAGAGAGACGCGATTAATCGCGTCTGTACAAGAGTTATGGAGTGTGAGGGAATAACTCAATGTCCCATGCCCAATGCCCTAATCAATCTGAATCGAAGTTGGCGCACCCCCTGCGGCTGAGGTGGTACTGATTAATGGTTTACGGAATTGAGCGTAAATGCGATCGCGCCAGGTAAAGAATGGTTCATAATCTATATTCTCTGAAAAGATTGGCAATCCTTTTCCTCTAATAGAAGCTGGTAAATCCAGATAGGGTCCAGGAGGGAACTTGAGTAATATCGATAAGCCAGCCACTGACAAGTCAGCTAAAGTCGGCTCATCTCCAGTTAAATAAGGACTATCTGCCAATAATAACGTTAGAGCTTCCAAGTCTTGTTTTAAAGATGCGATCGCTGACTGGATCACATCTGGACTATAACCTACCCCAAAACCCAACACTGTCAGTAAGTCAGTAGGTACTCCTCCAACCAGACTTTTAAATATATCTGGTGTTGAGGTGGGTAATAAAGACTTGCGGAAATTTTGATCTTGACTTACAGCTGCAAATAGCGCTTTCCTACCTTTGATACCTATAGATTCATCCGCCCATTCTTCTATCAATAAAGTTAAACCCCGTTTTTTGGGATCTTGGGGTATTATGGGGCGATCGGGATACTCTAAGTCTAAATACTTAGCTATTTCCGTAGAATCCGCAATATATTTATTACGATCCTTTAATACTGGGACTTGTTTCTGACCAGTCAGCCGGAACAGTTCTACTTGTCCAATCCCAGGCGTAACTTCTATTTTGCGGTAATCTAGTCCTTTAAAATCTAGAATTAGGCGCACTTTTTCTGAGTATTGAGATAGTTCCCATTGGTATAATTCCAGCATATCGTATACTTAATAACTGGTCAACTTCTTAAACTTTACAATTGTATCTTTAGTTAAAGTAATTTTTCTTTACATTTAGTTGCTTTTGTTGCTTTTTGTCCGATCTAACTGGAATTATGATTGAACTCATGTCTAGTTTTTGGCAAAATCATCAATTTCAAAATTATTATTTTCCGATTCAAATATAAAATAATTAAATAATTTATTTCGGGATACATAAATAAACTTAACCGCTCAGTTGCAAATATTCAGCAGTTGATTTAATTTCCCTCACTGTTAAACTAAATTATCTGTGGTTTGGCTGAATAATTAATGCTTAATTCAGATATATAGCCTTGCCCTATATGGGATTCAGTATTTTTTAAACTTGTAAAGTTACGTACAAATTTATATATAGATTGGCTTTTTAGTACAGTTTTTTTCACAGTTTATTGTGACCGAAACCTTGGATATGTAAAACTTTCACACTCTTTTAGAGTTGAGGCTACACCAAGTGAGGTTTTTTAACTCTTTATCAGCGTGACAGAGAAAATATACTCATTACATAAAATATGTGATAGATATATTTCATACCGATCAGCTTGATCCGAGGTTATATATTTTACTTTGCTAGCAAAAAGTCTTCTGAGGAAAAATTTTACTTCCCTCTTTGGTTAGATTTTGTGCATAGCAAAATGTTATAAATCTTTATGTAATGTATGGACAAAAAGACAAACAAAATTTATGAAGACAAATAACAGCAAATTTCTGACCACGTTGGCAGGCATAGCAGGATTCACTAGTTTAAGCCTTCTCATTACTTTACCATCTGAAGCCAAAGAGGTATTAAATCCTAACCCCAGTATTTTCAACGAAGCCCCCTATAACAAGGGTCAACGCCTTCAAGTAAACGCTCAATACACACCTACTGAGGCTGCTTCCGAAACACAAAAGGGCAATACCAAGCGCAAACAAGTAGCGCAGAAAGGTAGTGTAACAAATCCCAGACCCAGTATTTTCAACGAGCCTCCTTATAACCGTGGTGGTAGCGCTACACCTATTGAACCAAAACCCGCCACACCAGGTACTACCCCGGGAACTCAACCCGGAGAGAAACCTACTACAACTCCACCAGGCCCAGGGGCAAGTGACAATCAAGGCAAAAACCTATTAGCGTTGGCAGAGTCAAACGCTTCTTTTACAACCTTAACCAAGGCTTTGAAAGCAGCAGGGTTGACTGGAGCTTTGCAAGGCAAAGATAACTTAACTATTTTTGCACCCACTGATGCCGCTTTTGCTAAGTTGCCAGCAGATGCTTTGCAAGAATTGTTAAACCCAGCTAACAAGGAAGTATTGCTCAAGATTTTAACTTACCATGTAGTACCTGGTAAGGTGTTGTCCACTGATTTAAAATCTGGTGAAGTTAAAAGCCTTGAAGGTGGCGCAATCAACGTTAAGGTTGATCCTTCCACTGGTGTAACTGTCAATGATGCTAAGGTTACACAACCAGATATCACAGCCAGTAACGGTGTGATCCACGCAATCGATCAGGTAATTTTGCCTCCTGACTTGTAGCTTGTAGGTATTAGTACAATCAGTAACAGAATTAGGTAAGAATAAAGTATTAATACATAAACATTCCGTTCAATGTTAATTTTGGACGGTTTTTTGTATTGTAATAACGGTGAGCTAAATTGGCAACTCCACCTAATGGTTTTGCTTTTGGTTTGCAATCAGCTTTTGGTCTTGATCTTGCATTTCTAAAAGTTCAGGGATAGTAACAAAGCTATAGCCCTGTTTCCGAAAGTTGGCAATAATTTCTGGTAAAGCTTGTACAGTTTTAGAGCGATTACCACCACCATCATGCATCAACACAATGCCACCTGGCTTGGCTCTTCTGAACACATTATTAATTAACTTTGGTACAGCAGGACGTGAGTAATCTACAGAGTCAGATGACCAAAGGATAATGGCATATTTGCTATTTTTAGCGTAATCAGCCACTCCATTGTGCATGATTCCCCCTGGTGGTCGAAATAGATTCGTTTTAATCCCTGTCACTTGATAAATCTGGTCTGCTGTGTGGTCAATTTCATAAGCGGCTGCTTGTGGATTCAAAAATTGATACCAATGGTGCCAAGTATGATTACCAATTACGTGACCTTCAGCAATTTCTCGCTTCAGTAAGCCTGGATAATTTTTTACATTCTGCCCAATGACAAAAAATGTCCCTTTGATTTGATTTTGTTTGAGAATATCTAGTACCTGGGCGGTACTTTCAGGCCATGGCCCATCATCAAAGGTGAGAGCAATTACTTTCTGTTGGGGAGTAAGTTTTGCCGCACCAACTATTGCTCCTTGAAAGCTTGGTGGCACACCATAGGAAAGGCCCTTTATTTGTGCTTGTTGCTGCCAAATTTTAAGCATCGTTGCTTTTAATTCTTCAATCTGCTGTTGGGCCCCAACTTTGGCTGGTAGATTGTTTACATTTATATTTTCTGTACTTTGGGCCTCAGATGATCTTGACTTGATAAACATCATCGTGGTGGTACTCAAGACAAGCAACGCTATTAATATTTTTTGTACACCAAAAAATGACTTATTGTCCTCCACTTCATAGCTCCTTCAAGGGTAGAACCATTTTTTTCACAATATTTCTGGTAGTTTTTACACTCTTATAAGCATTGTCATGCAAACTACAGCATGATTATTAATATCTTTTAAAGTTAGCTCTAACCCTGACTCCGAAAAAATGCCTTACTCTACGGATATCTAAATATCTATAAACAAAACCCTCACCAGCCAGGTGAGAGCCTTCTTGTGCCTTAGTTTTCGTAGACTACGAGATATGGGGGGAATTTAGATAACTATAAAAGGCAATTAATTTTACCTTGTTAACATGAATATACTTAATATAATTTAAATATTGCATATCGCATTGACGAAGCCATTGCGAAATTATGACAAAGGTGTGACCTTATTTGAGTGATAACGTTACAGTACAGACACGTTAACAAATTTCTTTGATCCCCTACTACACAAGATGGATCAACAGCATTGGCTTGCTGAAGGTTCTGCAAATAAGGCTTTAGATTCAGCACTGTTGAATGCTGAGTGAGTAAGAGAGCAAAACGCGGGTATCAAAGTAAGGATTCATTTTTGTGGGGTGGGCAAGATTATCTACCCCGCAAAATGGTAGACAATATCCCCACCCACAAGAGGTAACTGGATACTTTTTTATTTGGGAATCCCTTAACAACTTACAGACTAGACATTACATCCCGTGCTATTGCTAAAGTTTGATCAATGTCTTCTTCAGTGTGAGCAAAAGACGTAAACCCAGCTTCAAATTGAGAAGGTGCTAGGTAAACACCACGTTCTAACATACCCCGATGGAAGCGTCCGAATTTGGCTGTATCAGACTTTTTCGCATCTTCGTAGTTATGAACTGGGCCAGAGGTAAAGAATAAACCAAACATCGCGCTGATTTGACCGCCGCAAGCTGTATGACCAGTTTCTTTAGCAATTTGCAGCAAACCATCTGCTAGCTTTTTAGTGATCCGCTCAAGATAATCGTAAGTACCTGGTTTTTGCAGCAATTCTAAAGTCTTAATACCAGCAGTCATCGCCAAGGGATTACCAGAAAGAGTTCCAGCTTGATATACGGGGCCAGCAGGGGCAACCATTGACATAATATCTCGGCGACCGCCATAAGCTCCTACTGGCAAACCACCACCAATAACTTTGCCCAAGGTTGTTAAATCGGGGGTAACGCCAAATTTTTCTTGAGCGCCACCGTAAGCAATGCGGAAGCCTGTCATCACTTCGTCAAATACCAATAAGGCTCCATACTCGTGAGTGAGTTCCCGTAATCCTTCTAAGAAACCTGCGTCGGGTGCAATAAATCCAGCATTACCAACAACTGGTTCAAGAATAACGCCAGCAATCTCGTCGCGGTTTTCTTCAAACAAGGCTTTGACAGATTCTAGGTCATTGTAAGGTGCGGTTAGAGTAGTGCTAGTTGCCGCTTTCGGAACTCCTGGTGAGTCTGGTAAGCCAAGTGTGGCAACACCAGAACCTGCCTTCACGAGAAAGGTATCGGCGTGTCCGTGGTAACAGCCTTCAAACTTGATGATTTTGTCTCGGTTGGTGAAAGCCCGCATCAGCCGCAAAACTCCCATACAGGCTTCAGTTCCAGAGTTAACAAATCTGACCATTTCGATGCTGGGAACGGCATCAATGACCATTTCTGCCAAAACATTTTCTAGGGTTGAAGGAGCGCCGAAACTGGTGCCTTTTTCTAAAGCTTCATGCAACGCTGCAATGACTTCTGGATGAGCATGACCGCAAATAGCTGGGCCCCAAGTACCTACATAGTCTATATATTGGTTGCCATCTACATCCCAAATATATGCGCCTTTAACACGATCAAAAACGATGGGTTGTCCACCTACAGATTTAAAGGCACGAACTGGAGAACTGACTCCTCCGGGCATGAGGTTTTGAGCAGCGGCGAAGACCTCTTGTGATTTTGTTGTTTTAATTGTGGTATTTACCAAGGTTCTCTCCTAACAGTGGACAATAAAAAGCTCTATCTCAGGATAGGGTTAAAAATTGCTTAGAATTTCTATCCTATAGAATTAACTGAACCAAAAAAATAACAATATGTTATACAAGTCCAACAAAGACTTGCCTCTAGATATTCAAACTCGATTATCTGAAGCATACCAGGATCTTTACCGAGCAGCTTTTAACTCGGCCATCCATTGGTATGGTGAGGCATCAAAAGCTCATAAAGTTGCTTTAAGTGCTGTAAAAATGCAGTCTGCAATGGAACACAATGCTCTTGTTTAGAGCTAGATAAGATAGTTAAATTCAAAAAAACATACCAGTTGCTCTATTCAGAATGGTATCGTAAATCATAAGTTATTCTCATTAGAGCAAACTAGCTGGTATGTCTTCTAACGATTTGCGATCGCTACATTACGCCATCCCTGTTGAAAAAATTCGCTACGATGAACGGGGTTTAGTGCCTGCAATTGTCCAAGATTATTTGGATGGTACTGTCCTAATGATGGCGTGGATGAATCAGGAGTCGTTACAAAAAACTTTAGAAACTGAAGAAACTTGGTTTTGGAGCCGTTCCCGGCAAGAATTATGGCACAAGGGTGCGACTTCTGGACATATTCAAAAAGTGCAAAGTATTCGTTATGACTGTGATAGTGATGCCTTGCTCATAGGTGTAGAGCAATTAGGAGACATTGCTTGCCATACTGGAGAACGCAGTTGCTTTCACCAAATAGAAGGGAATATTGTTTCACCACCAGGGGATGCGTTGTCGCAATTATTTCAAATAATATGCGATCGCCGCGACAATCCTACTGAAAGTTCTTATACCTGTAAGTTATTCGCAGGTGGCGATAACAAAATTTTGAAAAAGATCGGTGAGGAAACCGCCGAGGTGGTAATGGCTTTTAAGGATGATGAAGCAGATGCGATCGCAGGTGAAGTGGCTGATTTGCTATATCATACCTTGGTTGCCTTAGCTCATCATCAAGTTGATTTGAAATCTGTGTATCGTAAGTTGCAAGAACGTCGTCAATAGAGTCGGTTCTACTCAGGCAAAATCCGATTGAGATACTGTAAAATCACCACCACAATCAGCACACTCAAGGGGAATCCTAGCCAGAAAGTATTGGTAATAATTGGCGGTTGATCTAATGCCCATCCACCCAAAGGATGACCAATAAAAGACCCAATAGCCCAGCACACGGCATTGACGGAGAAATAAACGCCACGTTGATTTTCCGGGGCTAACTCAGTCACTAAAGAGGCGGCAGATGGAGTATAAGAAACAATTGCAACTGCAAATACTCCCAATGCCAATGCTACCCAAGCTAAATTATAAGATGGGGCAGTACCGCTTACCCAAATGAGTCCAAAACCAACTCCCCAAAGAATGGCGGAAACAGTGAGTGCCAGTGTGTGAGAACAACGCTTCAAGAAACTGGTGACAGGCAACTGAAAAATGATAGCTAGCACCAGATGCCAAGCAAATAGAACGCTAATAGTAGTTTGAGCAAATCCTTCGGTAGTACTTTTGACAACAAAGTTTTTCAAGTAAAGTGGAAGGGTGCTATGGATTTGAGAAATATAGATTGTAAAGAATATATTAACTGCGATGTAGACCAGGAAACGGCGATGTCTGGCGACAAGCTGCTTCGCATCTACGCTTAATACTGCCATCCAAGAAGCAAAATGTGCCGTCTTTTCAGATTCCCCCATTTGCTGTTGTTCGGTTTTACTAATTCCCACATAGACAACCCCAAAAAACATCAGAAAAGAGATGGCATCAATGACAAATAGCCATCGATAACTCCCAATTACCGCTATTAAAAACCCAGCAAGCGCAATTCCGATCGCTAACCCAAGATTATCAGCCAGTCGTGCGATCGCAAAAGTTTCGCGGCGATTGTCAATCTGGCTAGCGTCAGCAACAACAGCTTCAGCCGCCGGCCAATAGAAACCTATACCTAAACCGCTAATCAAGCTACCAATTACCAAAATAGTAAAATCATTGGTTGCAGCTAAAACCAAAGAAGCAATTGCTGAAATCGCCGTCGCTAGCAACAAAGTGCGGCGACGGCCCCAGTGTTCAGAATCAGCCAAAGAACCACCTACAATCCTCCCTACAATGCCGGAAATCGAGGCGCTACCCAAGGCTACCCCAACACTGGTTGCAGATAAACCAACTTCATTCACAAAAAAGATGGGGGCGTAAAACAGGGTACAGCCAGTTCCAACTTCCGAGAGAAATCTACCTATTGCAAAAATCCAGACTTGAGGATGTATTGAGGGCAGCCACGATGATAGCTGAGATTGAGAAGCTAATTTCATGAGTTTAGATGTCATAGTTTGGTGACATTTTTGTAATTCTTATCATTGGCTGCTATTTTTCTCACTCATTCCACAGGGTTTCCACAGGGATTTTAGCAGTTTTCCACAGGTTCGCTACGAACTAATGGGCTTCTTACCCTCTGACTGGGGATTGTTAATTAACAGTGGCGAATAACTTCAAGGACTGAGTTTTTATAAAGTAAAGTAACAAATAATAGGCATTTGAGCCTATTATTTCGTTTGTATTTATTTTTTATACAATCGTTTTTAACATTTCGCAGCATTGACAAACCCACCCCCTCTTGGCGCACAATGATTCGGCTTGCTTTTGTAATTCGTTCAACCGTTGGCATCAAATGTGTAAAATATATTACCTGAGATGCGGGCGTAGATTGTCGGGCTGGCAAAAGAGTGGTGAGGAAGCCATAAGCCGCTTCACCGCAAGCAACTTGTCCCTCTTGATTATCCTCATAGGAGGAAAATCTCATGAAATCAACGGTTAGCATCTTTACAGAAATTCCCGAAACACTCCACGAATCCTTAAAAAACTACTTAGAAACCCATCCTGATTGGGATGAAAATAGGGTATTGACGGCGGCACTATCATTGTTTTTACTCCAAAATGGGGATAGCGATCGCCGGGCTGCCCGAGTTTATCTGGAAACTTTATTCCACCACTCCTCAGTAGAAACGCCCAGCATCGATTCACCCGCAACAGCTAATCTATTAGATACCCCATAGGTACGGGCATTATTCTCGCTCATACTCTAAATGTGGGCACGGCAAACCGTGCCCCATAAATGGGATTTGATCTAATAGCGATTAAGCATATCGGGGCAATATTACAAAAGGATCAGTAGATTCTGCTCTATAACTTGCTCAAAACTATACGCAGCAAGGGCAACTTATGAATTGCTCCTACTGCGTATACGTATTTTTACATTAGTATCAACTTAGAGCCTGGGCAAGAAAAAACAAGGGGCTTAAGCTCCTTGTTTTGAAACCTGCAAAGGCAGGTAAAGTCCCGTGTAGATGCGGTTTCTACAGCGCCGATTTCAGGTTAAATTGACAAGCTATGCGCCCCTAAAAACTTTACCTAAGCACATATCTGCCAAAACAGTCAGATCCAAAGAAATATTTTCCAGCGGACTTTCTTTACTGTCCACTGTCTGAAACGGATAAACCGATATTTCAAATAACTGTCTGGTCAGTATTTGAGCAATATCTATGTATGTTTGATTGTCTAAATTTGTCTTTTACTAAAGCTAAAGAAATTCACTAATAACTACCCCAAGAGTCAACAGTCAAGAGTTAAAAAACTCTAGACTATAGACTCAGGACTTGGCTTCCAAATGTTGGGGGTGAGCAGGAGATTCAAACTTATACCCTACGCCACGTACAGTTTGAATTAATGCTGGCTGACTAGCATCAATTTCAATCTTCTTGCGAATTTGACCAATATGTACATCTACAACCCGTTGGTCGCCGACATATTCATAGTCCCACACCTCTTGGATTAGTTCTGCCCGTCGCCAAACTCGACCTGGATGACTCGCTAAAAAATGCAACAAGTCAAATTCCAGCGCAGTTAAGGGTACTGCTTGGTTATTAAGTGCTACCTCCCGTCGCACCGGATCAATCATCAGTTTTTCAAATACCAAGCGTTTCTGCTCGGCAGTAGTTATCACTCGCTGCCGTCTCAAAATCGCTCCGACTCTGACTTCTAGCTCTCCCAACCCAAAAGGCTTGGTGAGATAGTCGTCAGCACCTTTGGCAAAGCCGCGAATTTTGTCAGCTTCGTCAGCACGGCTAGTCAACATCAGAACAAAAACACCATTACGACTTTGCATCTCTTGGCAAAGGTTAAACCCCGTTACATCTGGTAGATTCACGTCTAGAATCACCAAATCAGGGTTAAATTGCTCAAATAGAGCTAAGGCTGTCTTTCCATCTTCGGCAGCCTCCACCTGATAGTTCTGTTTAATCAAAAAGCGTTGGATTAAATTCCGAACCGCAGGATCGTCGTCAACTACAAGAATCTTGGCAGGAGCCATGACCATTACTTTGCACAAAAATTCGTAAGATTAACAAGAGGGTTGCGTAAAAACGCAGTTACCACTTTGGGACTAACTAAGAATCTACATGGCTACGGTATGGGAATCCCGATCGTTCACAAATAAATACTGTAATCAGAAATGTGGGCGATGAAAACGCGAAACTTCTTTTAGCCACAGTAGATAGGCGCTCTGACTTTAGCCGTAATAGTTCTAGTTAGATGGCAACTTAAAACGTTTCAATTTTAAATCGATATGCGGATATATACCACAAGCGATTATTCAGTATAATTAAAAAAATTTTATTAGGGCACAGTAATTTTGCCAAATTGAAAGCAGTAAAGTTGATTTTTTCATAAAAACTCTGGATTTTAGGTACTCTCCGTTCAAATTCTAGATTAAAGCCAGAATTAAGCAACGACATGAGGGTATACACGGAGTTATAGCGATATGTTAAAGTGACTATAGTTGAAATTACAAAGTCAATCAAACTAACCCGTGCTACTATCCTGGTAGGGCATAAAAGTAGGTCGAGACTTTAGTTTCGATTAAAACAAAACCTAAAACTGTTTTTTATTCGACAAAAGACTGCCGCTGACTGAGGCTGAAGTAACAAACTCCCATGAGCGATCAAAATCCCTACGAAAAACTTGGGGTATCAGAAGAGGCTAGCTTCGATGAAATTCAGGATGCTCGTAATCGCCTATTCGAGCAACATAGTGGCGATGCAAAGCATTTAGAAGTAATTGAAGCGGCTTACGATGCGATTTTAATGGATCGCTTACGGATGCGCCAGGAAGGTAAAATTAAAGTTCCTGAGCGCATCCGGTTTCCAGAGTTGCGAGTGCAATCACCTCCTAAAGAAAGTCCAACACCTCGTGATCAGTCACCTGCATGGCTGCAACGGATGCTGGATCAGCCAACACCTGCGGATATACTTTTACCAGGAGCTTGGTTTCTTGGTTTGAGTTCTATCAGCTTGTTTTATCCAGAGGGAGGCGAGCAGGTTTTGCAGTTAGCATTGGTGGTTGGGGTAGGCACCAGTATTTACTTCCTCAATCGCAAGGAAGGCAAATTTGGCCGAGCAGTTTTGTTTACCCTGATAAGTTTAATCATTGGCTTAATCGCTGGGGGACTAGTTGCTAGCTGGCTCTTACCACAAATATCATCATTCACCAATCTGGGAACGAATCAATTCTCTACTGTCGTAACGTTTATATTGTTGTGGTTGGTTAGTAGTTTTCTACGGTAAACCACTAGCTTGTAGGCAAGTTTCTATAAAGAATACATGGTTTATGTGTGTTCTTCTCAAAGATATAGAGTTAGGAGTCAGAATATGTATTCTGACTCCTGCTTTAATTTGTACGATTAATTCAATCTGTTAGAGCTACAGAGGCTTTCTAGACAAGGTGTTTAGGTTTTAAGACTAAATCTACAGCAGTGCTGAAATCTTTAACGATTAAGTCGGGGTGGTAAAGTTCCAATTGGGTGCGATCGCGGATACCAGATTCCACAGCCATCACCTTAATATCATAATTTTTAGCTGCGGTGATATCGGCTTCCGTATCTCCCACCATCCAGGTATCAGCAGCCGGGGGCAGTTCTTTTAATGCCCTAGCCATTAACAAGGGCTTATCTTCAATATCACGAGTTTTAACGTAGTCGTTACTCAAGCAATAACAACGATTTTCTGGGAAAAATCTCCCTAAATCGTATTTTTTAAAAGCATAATCTAGTTCTCGAACTCGGCGCATCGTCATAACTGCCAAATCAATTCCCGCTTCTTGAATTTTTAACAGTGCATCCACAGCACCAGGCGCGAGAGTGTCATAGTTGAAATAAGCTTCTGTATGCACAGTTTGCCGCCGCAACTGGGCAAATTCTTGGGCTTGGGCTTCGTCTAACCCTGAATTGAAGGCAATTTGTTTTTCGGGAACGCGCGATCGCTTTAACTGCCAAAATTCCGCTTTCGGAAGTTCTTGCACTACTTGATCTGGGCGACGAGTTTTCTCTAAGCAGAATTGATAAACACGGTAGTACCGTTCGGAAACATCAATAATTGGGCCGTCGAAGTCAGTAATAAGTCTTAGCATCGGCGGAAAAAGTTAATTTTTATTAAAATTATCTCAGATGTATGGCTATTTTTTGAGGGTATCAAGTCTAGCTGAATTTCAATTGATATTTTGTACTCAGGCATTATTGCAGGGTACCACGTTTGATTTGTTCGCTTTCAATGGCTTCAAATAAGGCACGAAAGTTACCTTCACCAAAACCTTGAGCTTGGAAACGGCGTTCAATAAACTCAAAGAAAAATGTCGGCTGTTCAAAAATAGGCTGGGTGAAAATTTGCAGTAGTAGGGGTGCAGTTTGTTGTGTCCCTACGGGAGTATATTCTTGCCAGTCCACAAGAATTTCCTGTTGAGCGATTGCTTCTAGTTCTAGAGGTGATAGCGTGAGTCCTGAACGCTGTTTTAGCTGTGAATAGTAGGTTTGGGGAACTGAGAGCAAAGGTAAACCACTGGCACGAAATTTAGCGATCGCACTCACCAGATTAGTTGTCCGTAAGGCAATATGTTGAATACCTGGCCCCCGATTGACATCTAAAAATTCCTGAATTTGGGAATTTTTGGAAGCTGGTTCATTAATTGGCAGTTGGACGCTGCCGTTATGCGAAACCATCACCTGGCTGTGTAAAGCAGAACGATTGGTTTTAATTTTAAATGCTTGCTGGGGTTGAAAATCTAAGATATTTTCGTACCAAGCGACAGCACGATCCAATTCACCAACTGCCACGTTTAACACAATGTGATCGATGGCGGTAAAAGTGTTGTCATTTGTCATTTGTCCTTTGTCATTTGTGTTAGTTACAGATGACGACGGACAAATCACTGATGACCTTTCTATTAATGTATGAGTAAGTCCACCCCAGGCGGCAATTTTGCCACACTTGAGAAATGCCGTACCTATCTGGCGTTCCTGAATGGGTTGTAAGATTGTAGCACCATGTTTTTGAGCTTGTGCGATCGCAGCTTCTACATCTTCCACAGCAAAAGCGACATCTGCCACACCAGGTGGATATTTACGCAAAAACTCTGCTACTGGACTTGTGGGTAACAGTGGTGAAGATAGAAAAAAGCAGACAGCACCACTTTTCACCACTTCTGTACAAGTGTGAAACGAACTGTTGCGATCGGCTACTGATTGAAAACCAAGATGGTGTACAAACCAATCCCGCCAAATTTTGGCATCTTCTACATAGAAATGAACGCGATCAATTTTCATAGATATTGAAAATCCAGCATAACAGCTTATATATCTGTGAATTTTGCCTCTTTTGCTAGATTTTCACTTCTGACCTAAGCAAGAATTATATATACGTACTCCTACTTTAAAAGAACAGATGACTATCAGGTTGAATATTAATTTCCATTGGCACAGCTTGCGGTTCGGCAGAAAGGGCAAAGAAAATAGCATTGGCAGCAGTTTCAGGACTGAGCATTTTTTTCCGGTCTACTTTTAGGTTGACATTATCCCAGAAAGGAGAATCTACCCCACCAAAGTAGAATAGCGTGAACTTGATACCAAAACGCTTAAGTTCCTCTGCCATGCACTTGCTAAAACCAACAACACCAAACTTAGAAGCAGAATAAGCTGCTGCCATCCCCATCGAATGCTTGCCGAGAATTCCTACCACATTACAGATGTGACCAGACTTGCGCTTTTGCATCTCTTCAGCAGCCGCCTGGGTAGTATAAAAGCTGCCTTTTAAGTTGACATCTAGCATCTTGTCTAAATCAGTAGGTTCCAGGCTGTTGTAAGGCTTGAGTATACCTATACCGGCTGCATTCACTAAAATATCGATTTGACCAAACTTAGCGATGGTCTTTTCTATCAAAATATCTACTTGTTGGGGGTCAGTAATATCAGTGGGAACGGTCAAAACTTCCCCTGGTAAATCAGTAGCCAGTGTTGTTAAACGAGCTGCATCCCTCGCAGCCAACACCAACCTGACTCCGGTGGGCGCAAGTTTATGTGTTAAAGCTGAACCAATACCACCAGTAGCACCGACAATAACGACAACTTTATCCTGCATTGCAATATTTATATTTCTTTACATCTTTTTACATAATACTGAATTACAGGCTCAGGTTGTACGTAAACATCCAGAAAGCATCTACTCACGCAATAGTGCTGTTACCTCATATTCCTTGCCACTCGCTTCTAATGTAAATGTGGGAGATGATTGTAAATATTTAAGAAAACTAGAACCCAACTTTAATTTTTTTATAATTGAATTAGGAGATTCTCCGGCTATTTTGTGTAATTCTGAACCTAGTTTAGGCACACATAATTTAGTTTTAGGCGACTTGTTTTGTATATCTTTAATAATTTTTAATAGTATTTTATCTAATACTTTTTTATTAGGGACTTTCGCAAAATTATCTTGTTTTGTTTCTTGATTACATTCTGTAACAGAGCTATCTAAAACAGGGAGTAGTTTCTCAATTTCTGGCTGCTTTGGATTATGTTTAATATTTATCTCGCATTTTTCTTGAAATGAAGTTGCAACAGCCACTAAACTGTCTAATCGAGCATTGATTGATTCCTGTTCCGTTTTAATTAAATCTTGAATTGTATCAACCACTTTTTCAAAAGATGGAACTTCTGTTGCCATTGGCAAAGAATAATCTGTTAATTTGCCAGTATTCCGGTTTTCTATATGCAAATTTTGTCCTTGTCTACGTACCCAATAGACAATCAATCCTTGATTTTGGAGTTCGTTACAAAGATGGTTTAAAATTCCATCACCAGAACAAACCAAGATTTCTTTAACTGTTGGATAAGAGCGTAAGACACAAGCACCAAATGCGATCATTTTTGCATCAGCACCGTCCTTACCTCCAGGCACATGGACAAGTTGATAACCACGGTTATATAGTTCAATATCTTGCTTTCCAGTACTTGGATTTCTCCAGTTAGCAAATGCCATTTTAACTTGGAGAGGATACTTGCAGACACTAGCTAAAAATAATTCTGAATTAATATCTAACTTTAGGTTTTCTGCATCCAAAAGTAGAAGAGATATTCCTGTTTCTAACTTAGATTTAATTTCGTTTGATTGCTGAATTTCAAGAAAAAATTTACTAAATGCAGCAGATTCTAGGCAATCAGATGATAATATATTTTGTAGCACTTCTTCAGATAATTTAAAACTGAAAGAGTTAAGATTTTTCTCTGGAATTTTTTCTTCTGGTAAGTTTTTGACTAAAAAAACTTCTGTGGTTACAGCCATAGATACTTTAGTCTGTCCGTTGCTGTTAGCAAGCAACTCACCTTTCAGGGAATGAGGAAATACAGGCTCAAGGAATTGTTGACCACAATTTTTGCAGAGGTAATTCTGCTTGTCATTCCGACAACCATTTTGACGACATGAAGTAGATTCGCACCGAGGACATTTCATCTTATGATTCAGGTGGTCTAGGCAGATACTTTCCTTTAAGTATATAGTATAAAAAAAGACTGTCAATGTCAGTTTGCATTGCCCAACACAAGAAAAACTCAAAGTAAGCAGAAATTAAATTCAACCTTAATTTCCGCCTGCACTATGTCATAGCCCTCTGAATAGTTAGATTTTAAGAAACGCTTCAACTGACGCGGGCGAAAACGTAGTCACGGGTGCGAGAATCTACGGGATTAGTAAAAATTTTATTTGTAGTACCAAATTCAACCATTTGAGTAATACGATTTTCATTGCTATGAAAGAAAGCCGTAAAATCCGATAGGCGAGTAACTTGATGCATATTGTGAGTAACAATCACAATTGTTAACTCAGAGCGCAAGTTATGGATCAAATGCTCAATTTTCATGCTAGCAGCAGGATCAAGACCTGAACAAGGCTCATCCATCAACAAAACATTTGGTTTGACTGCTAAAGCCCGAGCAATACATAATCTTTGTTGTTGACCACCAGAAAGTTCTAAAGCAGACTTGTGCAACTTATTTTTCACTTCATCCCAAAGTTCAGCAGCTTTGATGGCAGATTCAACAATCCCATCTAATTCTACTTTCGGATGCCATCCAATTAATTTCACTCCATAAGCAACATTATCGTAAACACTCATAGGAAAAAGATTTGGCTTGGGAAAAACCATACTAACTTGGCGACGTAAGCGATTGATATTGACCCGACGCTCATAAATACTCTGGCCAAAAAATTCTACTTTTCCTTCAACCTTCACTTCTCCTTCTAATTCACTCATGCGATTTAAGGATTTAATAAAAGTAGATTTGCCACAACCGCTAGAACCAATAATTGCCGTGATTTGGTTTTGGTAAATATCCATTGACACGCCTTCAACTATCTTTTGAGTGTCGTAAGAGAAGCTGAAGTTTTTGACTCTGATGGCTGGAATTAGTTTACTCATATTGCCAAAACGTGTAAAACAAAACTTAACTAAGTAAAACAGTACAAATCAGCACAGCTGTTTCACTATGTTACTCCTAAAAGGAGATATACATGGAAATTACGTAGTTATGCTGTAGCCATCCAGCAGATAAACTGTTATCAAATATTCATATTAAGACTGTGTTCCAAAAATTATCTTTTATAGACTTTTTATACCTATCTTTTCCCCCTTAATTAAGGTATCATCCTTTGTTATGAAAAAAGATTTGGTCTCGTTCGATTTAAAATAGCTATATAAAAATCCGCTTTGATTTTTGTTCGCGCAGCGTGGCGTAGCCATACTTATTTGTGTGGGTTGGCAAGGGGCAATAGGAAATAAGGCTTTTTGAGTAGTACAGAGTTTTTCAGAAATCAAATATGAGTTCTATCTCAATATCACATACCCTTCATGTATAGTGAGGAGTTAGTTTATTTATCAAAATAAAGTAGTAACTTTTTTAAACTACATTTTATGAGTATCTTCTAGCGCGAGATAGTCCGACAAAAATCAATAAGTCACGCTAGAACATACCTTAACCGAAACGCCCTGAAATGTAGTCGCGGGTGCGAGGGTCTAGTGGATTGTTAAAGATTTGCTCTGTAGCGCCAAATTCAATCATTTGACCAATGCGACTTTCGTCGGTGCTAAAGAAAGCCGTAAAATCAGAAACGCGGGCGGCTTGTTGCATATTGTGGGTAACGATCGCAATTGTCAACTCAGACTGTAAGCTATGAAGGAGTTCCTCAACTTTCATGGTGGCAATGGGGTCAAGAGCCGAGCAAGGCTCATCCATCAGCAAAACTTTCGGCTTGACTGCTAAAGCGCGAGCAATACACAATCTTTGTTGCTGACCACCAGAAAGCCCTAAAGCTGATTTATCGAGCTTATCTTTTACTTCATCCCAAAGAGCAGCACTTTTAAGGGCAGATTCAACAATTTCATCTAATTCTAATTTTGAATTCCTACCTGCTATTCTCATACCGTAGGCAACATTTTCGTAAATGCTTATCGGAAAAGGATTCGGTTTTTGAAACACCATACCAATTTGGCGGCGTAATCGGTTGATGTTGACACGAGAATCGTAAATATTTTGACCAAAAAATTCTACATCTCCTTCAACTTTTACAGGCCCTTCTAATTCGCTAATTCGATTAAGAATTTTGATGAAGGTAGATTTACCACAGCCACTAGGGCCAATAATTGCGGTTACTTGTTTTTGATAAATATCTATTGATACCTTTTCGATTGCTTTTGTTGCGCCATAGTAAAAGCTGATATTTTTAACTTTGATAGCTGGAATTAGGTTACTCATGCTTGATTAAGGTGCGAAATAAAAATTATAAAAACAGAATTCAGGAGTCAGAATTAAGACGAAATTATATAATAGTAATAGAAAACAATCAAATATATTTGAATTTTCTACTATTAGTATTTAATTGTCTTAAATTAGTAGTCAATCGGAATCATCTATGAATGAATTATTACATCTGACTTCTGAATTCTGTATTCTGATCATTTTATTCTTCTCTGTCTAATAACTAAGCGCGAAATAATGCTGACAGATAAAATTAAGCCGAGTAAAACTATAGAAGTAGTCCATACCAATTGGCTTTTTTCTGGGTCGGGGTCGTTGTAGAGGTTAAAAATCAATACTGGTAAAGAAGCTGTTGGACTTAACAATCCTTCTGACCAATCTAGACTAAATAAAGCGGTAAAAATTAAGGGTGCTGTTTCACCAGCAGCACGAGCTACAGCTAATAAAATACCTGTAGTAATTCCGGGGATTGCAGTAGTGACGACAATGCGAAAAGTAGTTTGGAAGCGAGTTCCACCTAAAGCAGCAGAGGCGAGGCGTTGAGATGCAGGAATCAGTTTTAAGGATTCTTCTGTTGTCAGTATAATCACAGGTAGCATAATCACAGCTAAAGCAAAACCACCTGCGATCGCACTAAATCCTTTAGTTACTAGAACTATTACGCCATAAGCGAATACACCTACAACAATTGAAGGCACACCTGTAAGAATGCTGGTGATAAAACGAACAAAACTAGCAATTGTGTTGCTTTGTCCAAATTCTGCTAAGAAAATTCCTGTCATAATCCCTGTGGGAATGCTTAAAATAGCACCAATTATCACCATAATTATGGTTCCGAGGATGGCATTGCCAAAGCCATTATCAATCACTGCTTTGACAAACATTTCAGATTTGAGTCCAGATATTCCCCGGATGAAAATTTCCCATAAAATTGATAATAAAGGAATGAGTGCTAGACCTGTAAAACCAAAAGCGATCGCATTCATTGCGTATGTAAATATTAATCGCTTCGTTGGCAGAGGACTGCATAATTCTGCCACCAAAGATTCATCCGTTTCTGACTGGATGTAACCACTCATAAATTTTATAAATTTTGATTGATAAATGTCTTGCTAAGTTGCTGATAAAGTATCATTTATTTTTCCTACCAACCCACTTCACCAATAGCATAGCCCCAATATTTACAGCTAGAGTCAACCCAAACAAAATCAATCCCAAATAGCTTAAAGCACCTATATGCAATCCCGGTTCAGCTTCAGCAAATTCATTAGCTAATACAGAGGGAATTGTATAAGCTGGATCGAGTAAAGAAGCGCTGATTTGAGCAGAGTTGCCAATCACCATAGTGACAGCCATTGTTTCACCCAAAGCACGTCCCAAAGCAAGCATGGCTGCACTCACAATTCCAGAAAATCCCGATGGTAGCAAGACTCGAAAAATTGTTTCCCAACGAGTGCCACCCAAAGCCATAGATGCACTACGTAATTCTTTAGGGATAGCCATTAAGACATCACGGCTAATTGCTGCCATTGTGGGCAAAATCATGATGGCTAGAATAACTCCAGCAGTCAACATATTAGTCCCAGAAGGATCTTCTGTATTAAACAGTGGTATCCATTTAAAAGTGTTAGCTAGCCACTTTTGTAGAGGTTCTAGAACTGGAATAAAGACAAAAATCGCC
Organism: Nostoc punctiforme PCC 73102; assembly: GCF_000020025.1. Taxonomy (GTDB): domain Bacteria; phylum Cyanobacteriota; class Cyanobacteriia; order Cyanobacteriales; family Nostocaceae; genus Nostoc; species Nostoc punctiforme. Next base: position 5,159,663 of record NC_010628.1, read on the forward strand.
CATAGACCAATAATTACACTGGGAATTGCTGCAATTAATTCCACAACAAATGCTAGGATGGTTCGCAGCGATGTCGGTAAGAAATTTTCACTCGTGACTAAGGCTACTGCCATTCCCACCGGGACAGCAAATAAAATAGCGATCGCACTACTTACCAAAGTTCCATAAATATAGGGTAATGCACCAAAAATCTGATTACCTGTATCCCAATCTTTTCCCCACAAAAATCCCAGTCCAAACTGCTTGATAGCTGGTAAAGCTTCTGAGAAAATTACCGAACTCATCAAAAATAGTACTGCAACAGTAATCACGGCAAAAAAGTATACCAGCCGTGTAAAACCTTGGTCAAACCAGAAATTTGCGCCACTGATACCTGTTAGATTGAAACTTTCATCGCCTAGATTTGAATCATCTGATGAATTTTCCATTACAAATCAATAAAATAGATTTTTATTGCTACTAGAACGAGTTATTAACTTACTCTAGTAGGAGAGAAGATTATTAAGATAATTCCCCTATTCCCTCTTTTTAAGGGAGAATTTTAAAATCCCCCTTTTTAAGTGGGTTGGGGGATATTTTCTACGTAAGTCCTAAAGATTGCAAATTAAGGTTTGACAGAGCTATTCACTGTTTGAAGCACCCGATTTGCTACATCAGATGGAATTTTGGTGTAGTTGAGGTCATCGTTATACTGTTGACCGTCCTTCAATACCCAATTAATCCATTTCTTAATTGCATCAGCTTTAGCAGCATTAGCATACTGTTTGTAAACCATCATCCAAGTAAGGCCAACGATCGGATAACCTTGTGCTGGTTCTCCTACAAAAACACGGTAATTGTCTGGAAAAGTGACAGTTGACAAAGCTGCATTTGCAGACTCTAAAGAAGGAGCAACAAATTCTCCTTTCTTATTTTGTACTAGTGCTGATTTCAGATTGTTTTTGACGGCGTAGGCATATTCTACATAACCAATAGAACCAGGAGTACGAGATACTATAGCAGCTACGCCTGGATTGCCTTTGCCTTTCAGGACGTTTGGCAGATTCCATTTTGGAGCAGTGTTAGCTCCAACTCTGCCTTTAAAATAACCGCTGGTAGCACTTAAGTGGTTAGTGAAAATGAAAGTTGTACCGCTACCATCAGCGCGAACAACAAATTTAATTGCTTGACTTGGTAGATTGACACCGGGATTATCAGCTTTAATTTTTGCGTCATCCCATTTGGTAATTTGACCTGAGAAAATTTCTGGTAGTGTCTTACGGGACAACTTGAGATCGTTAACACCTGGAAGATTATAAACAACAGAAACGGCACCACCTGCTGTAGGTACTAAGATTACACCGTTCTTGACTTTACTGATTTCATCATCTTTCATTGCAGCATCACTACCACCAAAGTCAACGGTTCCAGCGGTGACTTGACGAATACCGCCGCCACTACCAATTGCTTGATAGTTAATTTTCAAGTCTGGATATTTCTTCTTCACTTCACGAGCATACCGTTCGTAAAGCGGAGCCGGAAAAGTTGCTCCTGCACCATTGAGAGTTTCAGCTTGTGCGATCGCACCAAAAAATGGACTAAGTGCAACAGAAGTTGTCACCAATGAAGTAGCAATGACACGATTCAAGGTGGTGGTCGAAAAAATCATATTACCTCTGATTAAAGGAATATCTTCCTGCTGTAATTCCAGCCTTAATCAAGTTACATTTATTATGGTTAAGTTTTCTTTAACAATTGATAAATAAAAAATTAAGATGCGTTTAAATCCTAATTTAAAATATTTTTTACTTGTTGATATTTGATTGATGGGATTAGTTAGGAAAAAGATCCCAATAAAAACTTAAATCCAATTTAAATAATTAAAAATGAGTAAATCACTAAACTTAAAAAATATAACTTTGCTAGAAAATGAATAAAAATCTGTGTTTATCAGTTAGTTCGGTAATGATGCGTTTTGGCATATTTTCAGTGCAATAATATTAGATAGGCTTGAACAAAATATTTGTTACGCAGTCACCTTTAACCATCCAAAAATATCACCTACCTTCAACTGTAACCCCTGACAAAATTCTGGCACTGGTAAAACAGACTCAATTTCCTCAAAAGGTAAAGGTTGTTGTCCCGCAGGATAAGCAGCAATGAATCGCTCATCAGGATCAATTAACCAACCCATTTGAGTTCCATGATTGAGAGCGTGTAAGATTTTTTTTGTAACTTTTGTATGGCTTTGTTCGGGTGAGAGAATTTCGATTATCCAGTCGGGTGCTACAGTAAATGTATTGGCAATATCACCATTTTCATCTACGGGAAGCCTTGCCCAAGAAAATACAGCGACATCGGGAACTATAGAACGTCCTGCAAAAGTGCAACGCAATTCTGGAAAAGCCCAACCCATTTTTTGGATTTTGATAACAGAATTGATTGCGGGACAGAGTTCTCCTTGAATAGTACTATGTTTTCTTTGAGGCATAGGTTTTGGAACAATTTGACCGTCAATGTATTCACAGTACGGTTTAGTTTCTGGTAGTGCGAGAAACTCTTCTAGAGTCAATCTTTTATTTGATATTTGTACCATGATTATCCTAGCTTCAACTTATGAGGAGTTTTTGATATAGTTAATATTTACCTTATTATAAAATTTTTTCAATCTCCCAATCAGCCAACATCTAAATTATTTTATGTTTGCTTGCGGCTACAATACATTACCAAAAGTATAAACAACCCCATTCCTGCTAAATATTTAATTGCATCAGGTATGCTCGGATTAGGTGAAAAAAAGCCTTCGATCGTACCAGCAATTATCAACATTGGTACAATGCCAAATACTAGCTGCACCGCCTGAGAACCATAAAATTTCAGTGCATCTCCACGGCGATATTTACCAGGAAATAAAATTGCTCTTGCTAATAAAAATCCTGAACCCCCAGCAAAAAAGATTGCGGGTAATTCCAAGGAACCATGTGGAAATACAAAAGCCCAAAAAGGATAAGCCAGATTATTTTGACCAACCAAAGTGCCAACAGCACCAATTAATAAGCCATTAAAAATCATCAAATAGGCTGTATATAGCCCGACGGTGATACCACCAGCAACAGCACCAAAAGAAACGGACAAATTGTTGATCGTGATACTGCTGGATGCCAGAGGTTCAACACCGACAATTGACCCCATCCATAATTTATGATCGTCTCGCACCTTGGTAATCAAACTTTCAGGTACGATCAAAGCCATAAAGCTGGGGTTTTGCCAAGAATACCACCAAGCCACTAGTGCCCCTATTAGGAATAGTGCCGTGGCTACAGCAATATATGCAAATGTTTTCTGGACTACATCTGGTAATCCCCATTTGTAAAATTCTAGGATTGCTTGCCATTCCTGTCGCCGCGAACCTTGGTAAATCTGCGTATAGGCACGAGTTGTTAAAGATTGTAAACTTTGTATCAAAGTATTGCCGATTTGCTGGGTACGGGCACGAGCCAAATCTGCCGCTACTGAACGATATAAACTCGCTAATTCTCTAATTTCTGCTGCCCGTAGAGACTTTAGCCCTCTTTTTTCTATCTGCTTTAATAAGGCATCCAGACGTTGCCAATTTGGTTCTCGTCGCGCAATCCAACGTTGAATATTCATGAATTTTGGGAACACTGAGTTTAACTTAGCTTAAGATAGCCTCAAATTCATCTCCGTAGTTTCAAGGGAAATTTGCCATTATGTCTGAAAATTTTGGATCTTCCGGCCAGATACAACCACTGAGTGTAGGAAATGTTGTCAGTGCTGCGGTGCGATTGTATCGTTCTCATCTTAAGACTTATCTGAAACTGGCTGCGATCGCTCACTTGTGGGTTATCGTTCCGATTTATGGCTGGGCAAAATATGCAGCCATCTCTGGACTAATTTCACGCTTGGCTTTTAGAGAATTGATTTACCAACCTGAAAGTGTCCAAGCCGCCAGCAGCCATGTTAATCCGCGTCTGTGGTCATTTTTAAGAGTTGGTTTTCAGGTAGGAGTATCTTTGCTGCTAGTTTATTTAGGATTGGCGATCGCAGGTGGTATTCTGTCTGCTTTGCTGGTAGCGTTATTGGGAGGGATATTAGGTACTGCGGGTGTTATAGTCACAACCACATTGACAATAATTTTAATGGTAATTATTTTACTGTTGGGACTAACCTGGTTCTACTCTCGTTGGATAGTAGCTGAGGTACCGCTAGCAGTTGAAGAAAATATTAATGGTGGCGAAAGTGTTGCTAGAAGTTGGGAATTAACTAAAGCCTCAGTACTTCGCATTCAGGGCGTTGTTTTAGTTGCTTTTTTCGTTACACTGCCATTAGTGTTTGTATTAAACTATATACCTAGCTTATTCCTCATCAAGCTTGAGCCAGGTACTGTCATCTACGGAATTGTGTATTTTATTTCTGTGATTGGCAGCTTAGTAGGTGGAGTTTTGATAATGCCATTCTGGCAAGCACTAAAAGCTGTTTTATACTTGGATTTGCGGACTCGGCGTGAGGGTCTAGGTTTGCAGTTACGGCAACCTCCTACACAAGATTTTCGTTAACCAAGGTCTTAATTCAACTCTATTAATTTTCAATTGGTTAAAATATGCGCTTTTTTAATCGCATCACATTCCAGACTCCAGAAAGTGTAGAGTTGGAATTTACTTTAGCGGGAATTGGTAATCGAGCTTTAGCGCTGCTGATTGACTATGCAGTGTTGGGTATAACTTTGCTTCTGTTTGTCTTTACCTGGACTGTCTTTTCAACGCAGCTGGTAAATTTTCTTGAAGACTTTTTTACGAGTTTACCAAATTTAGACATTTGGTTGTTAGCAATTTTCTTCATTATTACCTTTGTAATTTACATCAGCTATTTTGTATTTTTTGAAACCTTATGGTTTGGGCAAACCCCTGGTAAACGGGTTGCTAAAATTCGCGTAGTTCGAGATGATGGCAGGCTCATTGGGTTACAACAAGCAACTCTCCGTGCCCTATTGCGACCCTTTGATGAGATTTTATTTATTGGCGCTTTTTTAATTATGTTGGGTAGTCGTGAAAAGCGTTTAGGTGATTTGGCTGCCGGTACAATTGTAATTCAAGCTGAAATACCCATCGCATCGGCGACATTGACAATTTCAGAACAGGCAAAGGAACTTCATGAACAGTTAATCCAAATCGCCGATTTATCGAAATTATTGCCCGATGATTTTGCAGTTATTCGTGAATATTTGCAGCGACGGGCTGCAATGTCATTAAAGGCAAGAGCCTCACTATCTCTAAAGTTAGCCGAGCAAGTAGTAGCTATTATTAATTTAGAAAACTTGCCAGAAGCTGTTACACCTGATGTATTTTTAGAAGCTGTTTATCTCGTATATCAAGAACCTAAATTTTAGGCGAGAGATTTTATTTACAGCATTGACAAAAAGTTAAGTTTATCTAAAAGACAAAATCATAATCAGTAGTTAGTTGCCAGTAAGTGGAAACTACTGGCTACTAACTACTGATTAATGACTTAAAAATCTAAAATCGGCCAATCTGGTTCACGATAATAGTGTGTCATGTTGTCAAATTTTCGCAATTCGACACGATTGATCGAAAATTCTGGCAAATTAAACAGCCATTTTTCATTCAATTCCGAAAGCTTTGTGCTGAAACTTGTGCGATCTAAGTCAGATGAAACCTCCCCAAAATAGGCTAATGTAACATGGGCAGTGAAATGATAATGCTGCTCAATACCCAAGGCAATCAACTTGGGATTTTGATAAATTGTTCGGCGGAACTTAATAATTTCCTCATAGCAGCTTTCATCTTGAGGTACTAAACAAACAGCTATAGCTCTTGGCATCAGTATCAGTCCCAGCATTTGCCATTTAATCGGATGACTCCTATTTGTCATCAATTGTTGATATTGCTGAAACATTTCGGCTAAACAAGAGGGTAACTCCTCGTCAAATTTAGGATTCTTTTCGCGGGCATCAAGGTAAGCATGATCCCAAATTAAATCCGCTAAAGTTACATGGAAGCTAGCAGGAGGTACAGGTATAATCAAATTACGGTTTACAGGCAACTGCAAAAGTTCCTGTTGGTAAGTCTGTAATTTGGCATAGAAAGCAGAATTTTCTGATTCTTCTTCTGCCGCAGGCGGTGTAATTAGCGTATACCCAGGAAAAGACGCTGCTTCTCTCAAGCCAGAATTTGGCTGAAATTTAGAAGATTCCTGAATATGCTGGGCTTGGGATCTGTAGGCTTCTGGCAGCGTCAGTCGTGCTAACCGATTTAAGTAAGTTTGATAGTTGTCGTCCAATCTTCATAGCCTCACGCTCTCACTTGATAGATTTTAGGGAAAATTACCCCGAATAAGAGAATGATTTTAAAAGTATTTAGTTTTTGGGGCTGAGGGAGTTAGCAGTTAGGAGTTTTAAGCATTCTTCCCCAATGAGCCATTCCCCATGCCCAATGAGGTTTATCTATGCCAATCTATGTTTACTGGGGTGAAGATGATTTTGCGATGGAAAAGGCGATCGCTGTTTTGCGCGATCACGTTCTCGATCCCAATTGGATAAGTTTTAATTACACTGCATTCACCCCGGATCAAGCTGATGCTGCTATCCAGGCGTTAAATCAGGTGATGACACCTACTTTTGGCGCGGGTGGACGCTTGGTATGGCTGATAAATACAACCCTGTATCAGCACTGTCCAGAGAATGTCTTAGCGGAACTAGTGCGATCGCTATCTGTCATTCCCGAAAACTCATTTTTATTACTCAGCAGCCGCAACAAGCCAGATGAACGCCTCAAATCCACGAAATTGTTAAAACAATTTGCTACCGAATTCCGAGAATTTCCCCTCATCCCTCCTTGGAAAACCGAATTACTAGTGCAATCTGTTAATCAAGTAGCCCAGACTGTGGGCGTAAAACTCACTGCCAATACTGCCCAACTGTTGGCAGAATCCGTCGGAAATGATACGCGATTGCTCTACAATGAAATAGAGAAATTACGGTTATATGCCTACGGTAGCAATAAGCCTTTAGACGTAGATACCGTTACAAAGCTAGTAAGAAATACTACTCAAAATAGTTTACAATTAGCAGCAGCAATCAGAATAGGAGATACAGCGAAAGCTTTGACAACCTTGGCAGATATGATCAATGCTTCCGAACCGGGATTACGGATAGTGGCCACACTGATTGGACAATTTCGCACCTGGCTATGGGTCAAGATTATGATAGAAAGTGGTGAGCGCAACCAACAAGCGATAGCTATTGCTGCTGATATCGGTAATCCCAAGCGGATCTACTTCTTACAGCAAGAAATCAAACTGCTTTCTGTGCAACAGTTAATCTCATGCTTACCTCTACTATTGGAGTTAGAAGTGAGCCTTAAGCAAGGAGCATCAGAAATGTCAACCTTTCAGACTAAAGTCATCGAACTTTGTCAAGTATGCCAAGGAAGTTGACAATCAAATATAAAAACTTGATGTACTGAACAGTTGCTGGAACTTCCAACTCCGAAAATAATTCAAAGTCCTTATAATATCCCTGATGTAGTTTTGTGTCACACACTATATGAATAAAATTTCCAATTTTCTTTCCCGATCCAGCCGAAAGCGAATCCTTTGCCAATCATTCTTTTTCGGCGCGATCGCTACTACGAGTGTCATTTCTAACGCTTTTTCAGTTAATTCAAAAGCTTATGGTCAAACTCCATCACCAATAGCTAACAATACTCAAATTGACAGCTACGCTCAAGCAGTGCTAGCAATGGAACCAGCACGCCAAAAGGCTTTTGAAACCATTAAAAACCTTATTGGCAATGGAGAAGTTCCTAAAATTGTTTGTAACGATTCTAACAGCATAAATGGTCTTCCTAGAAAGGCTCAAGATATCGCAGTAAATTACTGTAATAACTCTCAAAAAATTGTCCAAGATAATGGTTTGAGCATCGATCAGTTTAACAAAATCACAATAGAACTACAAAATAACGATCTTTTAAAACAGCAGGTTTATAATACCTTACTGCGTCTGCAAAAAACTCCTGATTCTCCGTAGTTAAAATTTGCATCAACCTTAAAATAAGAGAGGATCGCGGTTAAAAAACTACCCTTGTTATGAAAGCGAGGGCTGGTATTTTTTATCTAAAAAACAATCAAAGATTGATTCATAAAATCCTTGTTTGTCGATAATAGGTTAATAAGTAATAATCTCTTGTATTTACGAATAAATTTTTATTACCATCCTATTATTCAATTATCAGAAAGGTTTGCTTGTCGTTTAGTGTGAATATTTTTCATGTGCTTCTTCACAGTGTTTATGGTGATGTAAAGCTTCATAGCAATTTCTTTGTAGCTGTAGTTGCTTCTATAGAGAAACCAAATTTCAGCTTCTCGTGGCGTGAGGTCAAATTTTTTAACTTCAGTGAGTGCTACATTTTTTACAGACTCATATTGATTTTCTATGGTAACTAATAAGCAAGGCACTTCAAACCCATCTAAATCTAGCAGTCTCACCCTAATCCGAAAAATATTTGACTTATCAAGTACAATTTCATCCGACAAAATCAGAAGTTTATCAGAAAACAAATACTGGCTACTGAGTAAAGATTCACAAAGATTCCAGATAGCTGGCGGTACAAAATTCGGGTTGAAATTATCTTGATTGAATTGGCAACAAAGGCGATTAGCAGACGCATTACTATGTACTACTTCACCCGTTGGGCTTAAAATTAATATACCGTCTTCTAAGCCCTCAATTACTTCTTGTAAAAAATTAGCTCGCTTCGAGTTAAGTAAATCAATATTCTCTAGCTGTTCTGGTTCTGCTACTGTTTTTACTAATGTCTTTGTTAGGGCAATCATAGGAGATAGATTAATGTATAAAATCGTGCTTGTTTGTTAGATTCGTGCAACTTAGAAGATGTAATAATCTATTTTTTGGATGATTATCTGAATAAATTGGCTGAATATTGCAGACTAATCATACCGATCAAAGTAAGTACAAGTGTTCTTTCTAAAACAAATTCCTGAGAATACTCAATCAACAATTCATCTATTTTGTTTGAATTAATTGAGGTTACACATTTTAAATACAACTCTGAAATAGCCTATTTCGGAAGACGCAAAATTTAATTCGGCTGGACTTAGCCTCGCTACGCTAAGGTGTCATTGCTAGATTAATTGTCTAAAATTAAACGTATTGTTTTGTTGAATATGAGCCACTTCTACAAAATAGCTATCACCCCAATAAATAAAAATTATTCAGATGTAAATAAAAATATACACATAAATATTTGTATGTGCGTGTATCCACCAACTATGCTAAATTGCAGACTAAATTTTACATTGATGAAAGCGGTTTTCATCTATTTGAACTAGATCTGTCCTAGGTGCAATTCATGAATTGCACCTAGCGCGTGGTATAATTACCTAAAAATGTCTGTAAGTAAGCGATCGCATCTTACAGTTAACCTCGCCAACTTGATAGGCTCAAAAGCTTCCATAATAAACGCCATACCAGACAGATGGAAGTACCTGAAAAATGTCATCATAGTTAAGGTAAAACATTCTGGAGATAAGACAACGGTTTACGCACGCCCTTTAGCACGGTTAATTGAGCAATTGCAACGCCTGCCGGGAGTTGGCCCTAAATCTGCCCAAAGACTGGCTTTGCATATTTTGAAGCGTCCAGAAGCAGAAGTAGAAGCTTTGGCACAAGCTTTAATTGAAGCCAAAAAACAGATAGGCTTGTGTTCTGTTTGCTTTCACTTATCTGCTGAACCTGTTTGTGAAATCTGTCGCAATGCCAACCGTGACAACAATACTATCTGTGTCGTAGCAGATCCCCGCGATGTAATTGCGCTGGAAAAAACCCGCGAATACAAAGGCAAATATCACGTTTTGGGTGGGGTGATTTCTCCAATTGATGGAATTGGGCCAGAACAGTTGAATATACTGGCTTTGCAGCGACGGGTGAATCAACAAAAGCCTCAAGAAGTGATTCTGGCAATTAGTCCCAGCGTAGAAGGGGAAACAACAACACTATATATAGGTCAGCTACTGAAACCATTTACCAAGGTGACGCGGATTGCCTTTGGTTTGCCTGTAGGTGGTGATTTGGAATACGCCGACGAAGTGACCCTGGCAAGGGCATTGGAAGGACGCAGGGAGTTAGATTAAGCTTAATTAAAAGGTTTATAAACATTTTGAGGTAGGGGTAATTCATGAATTGTCCCTACCCCAAAGTATTAATTAGGCTTACCCGTAATTGTAAATGCTGCCCAGTAGTAAGGATGATTATAAAGATTTTTATCTGATGCCATTTTACTATTTCTATATAGTTGCGTCGCTAAATAAGTTTGAATCCGTAATTCTTCAGGATGCAGATTATTCAAAATATCTTCATACCATTTTGTCAGTTCTCCAGCAGTTAGTTCTTTCAGCCACCGTGTTGCTTCCGCTAAGGCAGTAACTGCTGATTTATTAAGCTGTAATCTCCGATAAAATTCTATCATTACCAAGGCACTAGCTGAAGATTCTACACTCCAGAGAGTACTAACTATATGAGGCACACCCTGACTTACAAAACTACTGGCTAAACTCACATATTCACTGCTGATAGTGTGGTTGTTAATACTTAAATTTTCACACGCAGAGAGAGTAATCAGGTTGTAAGTTGATAGATTTTGTTGATAAATTTCATCTAGAGTCAGTTTTTCTTCACCTGCTAATGCTAATTCTGACTTTTTGGGTTCAGCTAAATTATTAGTGACATGACCTGTAAAATGAAAAATATTGTAATTATCAAACAAGGCATTTTCAACAATATTTTTTGTAGCTTCTGCTCCCTGAATTCGTTGGATATTATTGAACATCTGGCTCACAACTTCAGATTCGAGTTTGGCAAATTTTAGTGGAGGATAACCTGCACTTTCAGGATGTTCAACACTGAGCAATAACTGATTTTGCCATTGCCAAATATCTTCAGTTCTTATTGATAAACCTATTTGGGCACTAGGTAGATAGGTGACGGTGAAATTGGACTCCACATTCGGCAACTCTTCTTGGGATGGGGAAGAAAGATGAAAAAGCGTATGAATGGGCAATCTGTACAAGTCGCGGTGAGGAATTAAAACCAGTTGGGTGATGCCTTCGAGTTCCTGGGCAATTGTGGAAATATTCAAGATGCCATACAACTGCACTAGCTTCTGTTCCATATCCACTCGCCAAGAATGCTGGCTTTTACTTTCTTTGTCTTGGGCTGTGGTGCGATATTCTTGGTATTGTTGATGCCAATCTTCTAGCCAATTTTCAAATTCAATTAGGCGTTGCACTGCTTCAGGTAGCGGCAATTCATTGAGACGAATAGCGTCTTCTCCTAAAGGTATTGCCCCAGCATCTTGCATGGGTGTAAACAGGAGAATCGGTGATGGCGCTTGGTCTTTGAGAATGAAAGTATGTAGGGCGACTGGACTAATATGCCAGTAAATAATTGCTGTTGTGGGATTAAATAGTTGTTGAATTGCGCCATAATGGGGCGAGTAAAAATTATTATTCCAGCCAGAAAGTAGCCAGTTTAAACAAGCATTTTTGCCCTGTTCGGCAATTTCCCAAGCTTCAACTAAATCACCAGACTCTACTGCTAAATCAACTGCCAATTGATCAAAGCCTGCAAATTTCAAAGCTAGCTGTTTTTTACTTTCGTCTGAGCGAGTCTCTTCACTCAGCAATTGTCGCAATAAATCTGTACCGCGTTGTAGCAATTCTTGAACTTGTGTTGTTTGTCCCAAACCCATCAGTACTTTGCTTAGAGATTGCAAAACCTCAAGGTGGAACAGGGGAAAATATTCTAGTGTCAGCGTTAACAACGCCTGATGGTACTCAGATGCAGCTTTGCGCCAATAATCGCGGGGATTGGGATGTTTCTTGCCTTGGTCGTAATAAGTATTAGCGATCGCCAGATGCAATCTACCCCAACCTTCTGGGTGGGTATCTGTCCGCAGATGTTTTAACCCTTCTTCGTAGCTGGCTAATTTTCCTTCGTAGCCGCCCTGTTGTAGGGCGGGATTTGCCGCCGTTATATTACTCGACAAATTCAGCAATGCGTCAGAATTTACTAAATTACCGATCGCAGTTCCCCGACCAATCCAAGCTTCCCAATAATCTTGTTTAATTTCCAAAGCGTTATCATAACAAGCGATCGCTTCGGCAAATTGTTCTAAATAAAACAGCGCTACTGCCTGATTATACCAAGCTAAGTGGAAGTCAGGTTTGATGGCGATCGCTTGGCGATAGGAAGCGATCGCTTCTTGGCGACGACCTAAGTTGTCTAATGCTATACCTCGGTTGTACCAAGCTAAGTAGAAGTCGGCTTGAACTGAAAGGGCTTTATCCCAGGAGGCGATCGCTTCTGACCACCTTCCTAGATTAAACAGCACTACACCCCGGTCTATCCAAACTTCGTGGTACTCTGGGTTAATTTCTAGGGCTTTGTCGTAGGATATAATCGCCTCTGCAAATTGTTCGCCTACAGCTAGGGCTATCCCTCGGTGATACCAGTTTTCCTGGTCTTCTGGTTCCAAATGCAGCGCTTGATCGTAACTATAAATAGCTTCTGGTAGCCAACCTAACTTCAGTAGCGCCAAACCCTTGCTAGACCAAGCTTCTTGGTAGTCTGGCTTGACTTCTATGGCTTTGTCAAAAGAAGCGATCGCTTCTTCAAAATATCCTAATTCCCCGAGAGTTCCACCCCGGTTGTACCAAGCTTTGTAGAAGTCGGGTTTTAGTTCTATGGCGGTTTCGTAAGATGCGATCGCTTCTTCAAAACGTTCTAAATGGAACAGTATCAAGCCTCGATTAAACCAATACTCTGAGAATTCAGGTTGAAGTTCAATAGCTCGATCGTAAGATGCGATCGCGCCTAACAAATCACCTGTTTTCGCTTGGCTTAGACCTTGGTAAAACCATCCTTGAGCGTTAGTAATCGGATTATTGCTATGTCGCTCAATAATACCAGGAGAATTACTGCTTTGAACTGCCAAGTTAGAAGCAAGCTGCTGGACTAAATTGGTACTCTGATCCAATTTCACCCACAACTCATCTAATGTATTAGCTACATTTGGCTCTAAATTTGTCAAAGCGCTATCCCAGTTTTCCACTGAGGGAGAAGAAGTTGTTAATTCACTTCTTGGCCTAGTAGAAAGGAGATTTACTCCTGTTGTACTTTGAACAACTTCTTCATCATCGAACCTCAGTTGGGCTAATGAGGTGATTGAATCTTCCTTTGCGGGGAGAGGGAGATTTGCGGGTATTGTGGTTTGGGCTTCTTCCCTTTCATACTCCAATACCAGTTCCTCTAAATTTTCGGTGAATGTTTCCTCAAAAGAGACATTTTCAGATGCTGGCGTGATTGGTTCAACATCTGGCACATTATATTCCCATAACTGCTCACCTAAGCTACGAATTAGCTCTTGCCCAGGCGAAATTGGGATAATTTCTTCATCGGTTGTGATTTCTACAACATCTGGCTCATCATACTCCCATAACTGCTCGCCTAAATTGCGGATTAGTTCTTCCCCAGGAGTGATTTCTACGACATCTGGCTCATCATACTCCCATAACTGCTCGCCTAAATTACGGATCAGTTCTTCCCCAGGAGTAGTTTCTATGACATCTGGCTCATCATACTCCCATAACTGCTCGCCTAAATTGCCGATCAGTTCTTCCCCAGGAGCGATTTCTACCCCATATTGTTCAGGAGTAATTTCTAAGCCCGCTTCTGGATAATTCTCCTCATCCTCTATCTGTGTAGGTGAGTTTTGCATCATTCGGATGCCAATGTCATAAGCAACATCTCCAATTCTGCCAACACCAAGTTCCCCCAATTGCACCATCTGTGATGCTAAAAGAGGATTCGGCGCAGGTGAAGCTAGCAAGCTTTCGCCAAACGTCACCAACCAATCTATCCAGCGTTCAGCCGGAATTCGATTTTCGACCCGTTGCAGATACCTCAATGCCCACTGTCGTCCTCGTGCTTGATGCACGCCTTCTAACAATTGGATAAACAATTGTTCCAGATCCGCATTGGTTAGTTCTGGTAGTATCTCCACCAGATTGTGTCCTCTTGCACCCTTGAGAGAACTAGCCTGCTTACTTTCAATGAGGCGCTTTAAAAGCCTTTTAAGCGACTGCGATATCCGCCTGAGCATCTGCCACACTATTGGATTTTGTTTTTCTAGATTGTAGCCATCGTTGTGTTAAAAAAATCATCAATTACGTAAAAATCCATTAGATTAGGACAGCGCTTCCGTCGCAGGTTAGCAAAAAATATACCAAAATTCAAGAGTAAAGCATTACAACGTTACAATTCCCGATTCGACTAATTTTCTGTTTGCTCTGTAGTCGATTGACCAGCAGGATACAATTGATTTATCAATGCCTGGACAAGCACTTGTGGATCGTCTGTCTCAACGGCAAGCTGTTGGGCAATCTGCTGGCGTAAGTTTTCATCCTCCTGCAACATTACAAACAACTCTTCTAGGGTGACAGTTTGATATTCTCCCTCTGGGGGATTCTCTGGCGCATCTGCTGACTCTGATATGGGAGCGGTTGGCTCAGATTGTAAAGTCGTGCTAAAAGCATCTGGCCCTTCATATTCCCAAATTGGTTCGCCTTGATTGCGTGTCAATAACTGCATTCCAATACTATAGGCAACATCTCCAATTTCTCCAATGTCCAACTCACCTAGTTGTACTAGCCGTGCAGCTATTTCATTATTCGGTGTCGGTGATGCTAGCAATTTTTCACCAAAGCGCCCTAACCACTGAACCCAATCTTCAGTTGTAATCCGATGTTCAATATTATGCAGCCACTTTTGCGCCCAGGCTTCCCCTCGTGCTTGATGTACTCCTTGCAACAGCTCGGTGAAGAGAAATTCCAAATCCGTATCGCTTAGGGGTGGTGCTGGTTCTTTTGGGATATTCCCTCTAGATTTTGAGACATTCTGTTTTCCACCGAACAAGCTCTGAAAAAGCTTTTTGAGCCATTGAAATAGCCGCTTGAGCATCTGCTGCACCATCGAGTTTTGCTTATTTATAAAATTGTAGCGATCGCACTGGACTATGACGTTAGTTCTTTGTCATTTGTCATTAGTTCTTTTTTCCTAACTTCCGACTCTTGACAAGAACAAATGTACTAAATGCTATGCTATAATTCCGATACATTGATGTTGAAATCATAGTAAAAAATTATGATCTGGTTGTTTGCTTTCCTGAGTGCCAAAATTGACGGCATTAGTTGAGTGTAAGCGCTATAGCAACATCGATGAAGAAAGCAGGTACGAGAGTTTAAAATAATTGAATCCCAAACTCGACTCGGTGCTACTAATTAACGTTGAAAGGCATTGAAGTCTATTTTTCCATGTCTTACGAACCCCTGCACCATAAATATCGCCCCAAAAGTTTTGCTGAACTCGTGGGACAAGAGGCGATCGCTACC
The DNA here is from genome assembly GCF_000020025.1 of Nostoc punctiforme PCC 73102. Lineage (GTDB taxonomy): Bacteria > Cyanobacteriota > Cyanobacteriia > Cyanobacteriales > Nostocaceae > Nostoc > Nostoc punctiforme. The sequence continues at coordinate 5,175,146 of NC_010628.1, forward strand.
ACCCTCACGAATGCGATCGGCACATCCAAAATCGCCCCCGCCTATTTATTCACTGGGCCAAGAGGTACGGGGAAAACTTCTAGTGCCCGGATTTTAGCTAAATCTCTCAATTGTCTCAAAAGCGATCGCCCCACTGCTGAACCCTGCGGCGTGTGTGATGTTTGTCAAGGAATCACCAAGGGTTACGCCTTAGATGTAATTGAAATCGATGCTGCTAGTAACACTGGTGTCGATAATATCCGTGAGTTGATTGAAAAAGCCCAGTTTGCTCCTGTGCAGTGTCGTTACAAGGTTTATGTAATCGATGAATGTCACATGCTCAGTACCCAGGCATTCAATGCGCTACTTAAGACCCTAGAAGAGCCACCGAGACACGTAGTTTTTGTATTGGCGACAACAGACCCGCAACGGGTGTTACCAACGATTATTTCGCGCTGTCAAAGGTTTGATTTTAGACGTATTCAATTAGAGGCGATGGTTAAGCATTTAAGTGCGATCGCCTCTAAAGAAAATATTCATATTTCACCCGAAGCTGTAACCCTGGTAGCCCAACTTTCTCAGGGAGGGTTGCGAGATGCCGAAAGCTTGCTCGATCAATTGGGTTTGTTAGCAGGTGTTGTGACACCAGATAGAGTTTGGGATTTGGTCGGGACGGTAAGCGAACAGGACTTGCTGGGACTTCTAAATGCGATCGCTCAAGATAAACCCGAAGCAGTTCTTGACAGTACCCACAAAATTCTCGATCGTGGTCGAGAACCCCTAACTTTTCTGCAAAATCTCGCCGCTTTCTACCGCGATTTACTCATAGCCAAAACAGCACCCAACCGCCACGATTTGGTTGCTTGTACTCAGCAAACCTGGACGGCGTTGGTTGAGTTTGCTCAATACTTCGATATGACCATGATTTTGGCAGGACAGGAACACCTGCGAAAAGCTGAAGTGCAAATTAAAAACAGTACTCAGCCGCGTTTATGGTTGGAAGTAACATTACTAGGATTGTTACCTAGTGCAACGACGAATATTCAACCACAAGCCCCAAATATCGCGCCGCGAGTTATCCCACCTGCTGTATCTCCAAGCTATCCTCCAGCAGTTACCCAAAATCATGCAGTCTCTTCTTTACCGGTAGCGGAACCGCAAACAAATCATAATTCTACACTTCGACAAGGCTCTGTTACCACAAACCATCATGTAGCGATTGCCCAAAATCAGCCTGTCACTTCATCTGGCGCAGTTGAACAGCAAAAAAATCACAATTCTGCTGCAAACTCAGTTTCACCACCAACCCCAGAACCTGTTGCTGTTCCTGTACCATCTGCGATCGTTGAAGCAGTAACTTCAGAAGTTGTTGGAGAAGCACAATATGATTTAACTCAGGTTTGGCAACAGGTGCTTGCTAACCTCCAGCCAAAATCAAGGCAAGAAATGCTGCGTCAAATGAGCCAACTTATAGAGTTCGACGGTGTTATGGCTCGAATTGCTATCAAACAGGCATGGTATGACAAGGGTAAATCTTATCTACCGATGATTACGGCAGCTTTCCAGCAGACTTTCCAGCGTGAAATCCAGATAAATATAGAAAAAGGAATTTCTTCAAACTCCACTTCAGCTAAAAAAAATCCTCCGCCAAAAGACTCTAGTCGCGTTCAGCAACCAGCTACTCCTAGTTACAACCAGCAAATTTCGCCTCCAGCGCTAGTACCACAGCCAGCAACGCCAGCGCCACTAAGAACCGAGCCGCTAGCAAAAAATGGAAATGGAGCAAATGGAAATGGAGCAAATGGAAATGGAGTAAATGGAAATGGAGTAAATGGAAACGGGGCAAATAGAAATGGGGCAAATAGAAATGGGGCGCAAACTTTGCCTCCACCGCCACAGCGAACACCCGCACCTGATTGGGAAATTGATGAAGTAGCGATCGCAGCTCAACGTCTAGCAGAATTCTTCAACGGACAAATTATCCGTTTTACTGAGGATTCAACAGAATTCTCCGATTCCATAGCTACACCTGAATGGGTAGAGGAATCGGAAGTTGATGATGAATAAAAAAATGCAAAATTATTTTTGGTAATTTTGCATTTTTAATTTTTAATTTTTAATTCCCCAAAGGGGCTATTCCACATGCCCCGTATGCAAGGTTTTCACCCATTTTAGCCGCTTTGGTCTTACTGACATCCGGGCAGTAGTACTGCTCATGACGACTAACCAGTGCAACATATATAAACTGCCACGTAGGGTTTGCACTAGCATCGTAAGATATGTAGAAAGTGAGAATTTCTGATCTTGACGTATGCGCGTTAGACCTGTGTACATCCCTACCATCGACATAGAAATGGACAAGCCTGTAATGGGACTTAACATTGGTGGACGATGACGCGCGATCGCCATTAACAAATCTGGTACTGCTGCTGTAGGTAAGATATACATAATCAGCATAAAAATCAGCAAATCCCAGCTTTTGCGCGTTCCCATACGGTTTTTGAGAATTAAATCCCAATAATCCAGATAGCGTTGATAACCGCCTTCTGCCCACCGGTTACGCTGATGCCAGAGTGCGATCGCATTTGTCACACCTTCTTCTTGCACTGCTGGATGGAAAACACACTCAATATCCCACTTATCCAAATGCAAGCGGATTGTCAAATCCAAATCATCGGTAATAGTTTCCTCATTCCAGCCACCACAGCTTTCCAAGGCTGAACGCCGGACAAATTGACCATTACCCCGCAGTTCGCCAATACCACCAAGGGCAGTGCGCTGTTGCTGAAACCAGGTATCAAGTGCCATTTCGGCCATTTGCCCCTTAGTCCAAAAGTTGTCTTTGGCGTTGGCGATCGCTTTTCGCACCTGCACCGCCCCCACCTTTTCCCTCTGAAATAAAGGTATTACCTGTTGCAGCAAATCTGGTGTCACTTGAGCATCAGCATCAAATACTGCTATGATGCCGCCCTTTGTTAGAGGCAACACCTGATTCAACGCCCCTGATTTGCCGCCACTAGCTTCTGCTGAACGCCTTAATACTTTCAGTTGATCGTATTTCTGCTCTAGTTCTGCTAATAAATGTGGCGTGCTATCACTGCTGCGATCGTCAATAATCCATACTTCATACTGCCCACCTGGATATTCCAGATTACAAAGATTTTTGACTAATTTTGCAATTACTGCCTCTTCATTTTTCGCAGCCACTAATACAGATACAAAGGGCAAATCTCCCTGTATTTCTTTTGGATAGCGACGGGATTTAGTAAACACGACCACCAAGGCATGAAATCCTAGAATGGTGGTCAGTCCTAGAATAAATATGGAAGCCCAAGAAACTAAATGTAGAGCGATCGTGCCACTCCAGACGATAGTCAAGACTAGAGCTGCTTTGCCTCTACGACCTTGAAACCGGGATGGTAGAGACACAGGATCTGTCTCTAACACTAACTCCTCATCTACTGATAGGTCAGATAACAAGGAGTTGAGCGGATCAAGCTCTTGATAAGAATCTTCTTCGGGCCAGGAATTCGCTGGCATAGGTTAGGTTGCTTGATTCAAAAACCAGTATTTGTCTACAGTTAGTAATTTTACGGACAAATATCCCTAAGCTACTTTTCCCGATTTTTATCGGAATGGGCAAACTGCAATACCCGCTATCCCTAAGCCAAAAGCCACCGGGACTACTTTTATTGTCACTGTCACTCTGGGTAATTACTTAGCATTAACCACGTTTACTACTCTTAAACAGAGGCTTGATTCCTGTGATACCCACTTGGGCAGGAAGCATGTAGAGCCGGACTTTCTCTAATGAGAACTCCGGTTTAGGCAAAGTGATACCAAGGTGACAGCAGCTTGTTGTTGGGAGAAACAGCAATAATAACATCCACAACTTTATAGTGTGGGTTTTTCATGTTGTGTTATTGCGCCCATCTGCAATCAAAGTTAATGCAGCCTTATTGTAACCGAAATTTTAATATTTCTTAGCAGTAACTTCATTTATGGAGCATGAAAAGAGGCAGAGGGGCGGGGAATAGTGGGACAAGGGGAAATTATTGAACAAGTCTTCCCCCTCTTCCTTGTCTCTTTTTCATGCCCAATTCCCACTTGCCCTGAGCGTAAAGCCTACGGCATAGCTTCGCTTAACGCGTAGCGTCTCGTAGAGAAGCCGTTCGCGTAGCGTCCCGCAGGGAAGGGATTCCCAATGCCACCTGCTGCCCAATACTTTTCGGTTAAGGGGGAAAGGGGAAAGGGAAAGGGTTTGAATTTCCCTTTCCCCTTTAACCTTTCCCCAGACCAAAAGAGAGATTATTGGGTTTAACCGAAAAGTATTGCCCTGCTCCCCACTCTCTCTTTCTACTGTGTTCTTTAGACACATCTTTTGGGAACACTACTAATATCCACTAATATCCCTAGTTGCCAGCTAACTTGAGGAATATTTAACCATGTCTATTGAGCAACTCCAGCCTGCTAATCAACAACAAGCCAGTGTTTACTTACCTTACGTCCAAGGCACTAAGCGCAATTTTTTACCCTATGCCATCAGTCTTTATCAAAAAGGGGTTTTGGAGGGACACCGGAAGATAGAAGCTAGCGAACATGTCCCCTTTGTCGCATCTTGGAATGTTGCTACTTTACCCTCAGACTTAACTCGTTGCCGAATTCAGTTTGATGGAAATGCTGACTTGAGTTACGAACTTATGATGGCCAGTTTCGAGTTTATTAATTTTTTAATTGAAGTTATGGACAACTATAAACGCCATCGCTTGACCGATTTCTCACAACCGTTTTACCGCAAGCTACTGCGTATAGATGATTGATTGATTAAATTCAGCCGGACTTCTGCTAGTTCGGCTCGTTTTTAAAACTATCCTATGTGATTATAAAACTTACAACTTCTCATCTTAAAAACATCTTCTTCTATGAAGATGTTTTTAAAGTTTAATTTATTACTCACCTGGGCAACTATTAAGTCACAGCTACATGAAACCTTACTTACCCAACTCTATAAGTTAGAAAAACCTTGGTTTTGGTTATTTCAGGAGATGGACTCAGCTTTGTGTAGTAATCACTCTTAGTCATACAATACTTTCAAAATATCTTCTTAGAGCAGATGTGTTTTTTTCTTTTCAAAACCATACCAAAACCAGCTACCAAAAAGGTGCCGAGAACGCTAGCTGGTTCTGGAATAGAAGTTTCATCAATAGGTACTTTGATTCTTAAATTCGCCAGGGTAGCGTTAGTGATGTTCAAGGATGTTACTGTTGGCGAACCTGGGATATCAGACTGGAAATCAAAAACTGTGGGAGTTGAGTTACCATTGCGATCGCTATATCGCACTCCATATCCACTTACTTCAAAAGTGCCCTGATACTGCTTTCCGGTGTCTGGATCGGTGACAGTACCACTGTATAAGGCTTTTATGAAATTAAATTCATCCTGAACTACTCCTTGAAATTTGGTTCCAGCTAATTGTCCTTGGTATTTATAGGGTGTTAACTGACCACCAGAGAGAACCGGCGATGTGAGAACACCATCGAACGAGACAAAGGGAATACCTTTAAAGTCAACAAAGTAATGCAGACTTCCATCAGAGCGTGTTTCTACCTGTAAATAGTCTGACTGGTATACAGGAACATAATTAGGATTATTGTTAGTACCTAAGTTCCGGTAATAAGTTCCAGTGTCATCCGTATCAATACGAGTAATACTGTTATTGAAATTGGGATTATTTCTGGGAAGTTCGATTGTTCCTGATAATGTGCCAGTGCTTTCAATTGTAATGAATTGAGCGGCGAAAGCACTTGCTCCACTTAAAGCGATCGTCATTGCTGCTAAACAACTTCCGCTAAGAATTGCACCACCTAGCTTAATCCCTGATGAACTTACTTTCATTAACAACTTGCTCCTTGAAGCGCCGATAAAAACACACCTAATGCGTTGAGATTTATTTAAAATTTTTCTCAGGCACAGTTTATTATTCCCAAGTTTGTGAAGTAAGCTTCATCGAAAACAAAAAATATTTTGATCAAAAGCGGGAACATTTTATCTAGATTGTGATTCAATTCAAACAAGATTTATCATAAGCCTATTAATTTTAGTTTTTTTAGCTGAATTTAACTAGCGTTTATTCTGTACAATCATGTAATGCAGATAAATTTTTCTAACTATTTTCTAAGCTTAATAAACTACTAATCAGTTTAGGCAAGCCACTACAGCAGGGATTTGAATGCTCAGATAATTCATTCCGTTCTATCTGCTTTGCCATCTTTTCAGCACGTTGAATTGCTTGTTCAGTTAATGATTTCAAGGGTTTTGGATATAAGCACATTGATTTGTCATAGTTGGGTATATGCTTGCCGAGTAAATTAACTAACCTATCACGATTGATTTGTGCAAAATGGTCTTGAAAGTGAATTAGATACCAGAGTTCAAAACAAGGATTTGTAATTGCGAGATTAATCTTTTGGCTTGTAGCCCGATTTATTGCACTTTGCCAATTTTCCAGACTCTTTTCAATATGCTCATCTCCATCAAAAACAGCCCAAGCCTCATCTTCTTTACTCCACTGCTGGTTATCTTTTCTCTGCTGTCGTTCTTCGATGAGTCTTTCAACAATGCTACGTGGATCAGTTTTGTTTTGATGAGGCAATACAATAATATCTAAAGTTGATGAACGTAATTCATTGCGGATACTATTGAAATAAATTGGTTCTGTTTTACTTCCTTCACAAGCAATTAGTATTTTCTGAGCAATATTCCTGCTAGGTGGGCGACGATTTAACTTTCTTGGCACTGCTCATCACCCTGTAAAATCATTTCCTCTTCAGATGGGAGAAACGGAACGGCTCCAAAACGACCATCTAAATAAGCTTTATCAATTGCCAAATCATTTCGCACATGGAAATCAGTCAAAGGATACAACTCAGTGCTTTGATCATCTCGCTTTTGTGTAAACCAAATTTGATCGCGGCGCAATAAGTTATTTCTTTGTAATGTATTATCGTGACTAGTTAAAATAAATTGAGCGCGTTTGGGATTTGTTTTAGGATTTTGAAATCTTCTGATAATACTTCTTACAATATTAGGATGAATGTTTGTGCCTAATTCGTCGACAATTGTCAATCCTCCTATTTTAAGAGCTAGTACTATCCGAAATGCTAAACTAAATAAGCGTTGAGTTCCAAGAGATTCTTCATCAAAAAGCCAAGCCACTAAATTACCGTCATGGGTATTATGTATAGCATATATATTGTAGTCACTTGGATCATCATGTTTCTTTACCATATCGATTCTTGACAATCCTGTGTCAAATTTTAGTACAATTTTCAATGCTTCTTCAAAAATTTCATTTACTATGGGATTATCAGTACCTTGCAGTAATGTAATCGAGGTAGTATCGTACTTTTCATTTCCCAAATTAATTCCAAGCCAGCGAGCTTTTAACCAGCGTAAAAAAGACTCAATTACATCTACCTTTAGTTTTACTAATGTACTAATAAATAAATCATTTTCTCTAATATTATCCTGGAGTTGATTATGGGAGCCAGCAAAATCGTCCCCAGTTTTCCAGATAAATTTTTTACTAATTTCATCCCATTGACGATTAAATAAACGACGAGTCCGCTTAGTTGTGTTTAAAGCATAATCTAACTTTTCTGAGATTATATGATTTTGATTGATTACTAGGGAATAAGTATAAATATTATTATCTAACAAAGTTCTTAATTCAAATCTTGTAGGTTTTTGAGCAGAGATGCTATCTAACTTGAAAGGATCTAGTTTTACATGTTTTAAAATTCTCTGGAATGCAACTGCTTGTTGTGTGCCATAAGCCATCATGATTAGTAGATAATCCAGAGCTTGGATAACATTACTCTTGCCTGAAGCATTAGCTCCAAAAATTGCAAGAACAGGTAAAAGTTCAATGTCCCACCCTTCAACATGATATCCAGGTGCAATTTCATGATCTGACTTTACCCGTTTACGTTTGCTGCTTTGGCTTGTCTGACGATCGCTTTGTTTTTGAGCAACCGCACTTAGGGTTACAGGTTCTTTAATTGAGCGGTAGTTTTCGACTGTAAAATCTACAAGCATAATTTAACGCCCACAAGTCAGTTTTTTGTGATTTATTCACGTAAATATTATCTTAAAGGTAAGCAAATCTCCACTTCTACCACAACAAATCACATAAACTTGCAGCCAGTGTAAGCTATTACTACACTTTAATACACTCATTAATGCAGAACTCACCACCAGATTTAGATCGACAATAGGAATATAAGCAGTCTAACCAAAGCAGGTATGGGGCAATGGTGCGATTAAAACCGTGGCAGTGGGTGGTTTTGGCAATCCCGATCGCGTTTATCATTATTTTTTTACTGGTAGCCGCTGGTTCGCAAATTCATGCGTGGGGTATTAGTTGGATTTGGGGTGTGTTTACCCTTTTATTCGTTGGTTGGCGTTGGCTGCTAGTCAAATGGACTCAACCAGCTGTTAACCAAGTGGAAGCTGTATTAGCTCAAGTTCAAGAAGAATTAGAATCGGCAGCAGAGGATACAGTTAGACCACCAGCAGGAAGCGATGTCACAAAGCTTGCAGAAGCCGCACTCCAAGAGATTCTGCAAGCGTCACAAAGCGATCGCCCGATTTGGGAAGACTGGCAAACTTTTTGGACGCGATGCCAGGATTTGGTCGTAGCGATCGCTCATATCTACAATCCTCAAATTCAATATCCCCTGCTGAACATTTACGTCCCCCAGGCTTACGGGCTGATTCGGGGAACGGTGGATGATATGGATCAGTGGATGCAAAAATTATCCCCTGTTCTTAATCAGGTAACGGTTGGACAAGCATACCAAGGATATGAAGTCTACCGAAAGTTGGAACCATCGGCTCGAAAATTTTGGAAAGCTTGGAATTGGGCACAGTGGCTTTTAAATCCGGTGGCGGCGGTGGCAAAACAAGCCAGTCAGGGTTCTAGTAACCAAGCAACTCAACAATTATTGGGGAATTTGAACCAGCTATTTCGGGAAGCTGCCCTGAAAAACTTGTGTCGGCAGGCGATCGCCCTCTATGGACGTAGCAAATTACCAGTTTCAGCAACCGTAGTATCCACACCAACTTTATCCAAGGCAAAAACCCAAACACTGCGAGAAATACTGACTCAAGCTCAACCAGCCGAGGTAGTTGAGCAAAAACCCGTGAATATTCTGCTGGTGGGGCGCACAGGTTCAGGAAAAAGTAGCCTGATTAACACGCTATTTCAGGCAGATTTAGCGGCCGTTGATGTTTTGCCCAGTACGGATCGCATTCAAAATTATCAATGGCAAACTCAAAGTGGTGAAACCTTGACGCTTTTGGACACACCTGGCTACGAACAAGTCAACCATGCCGATCTGCGAAACCTGGTGCTTGATTATGCTATCGATGCAGATTTGCTGCTGTTAGTCACCCCTGCCCTCGATCCTGCTCTGCAAATGGATGTAGACTTTCTGCAAGACATCAAAGCAGAAGTTGCGGATTTACCTGCGATCGCGATCGTCACTCAAGTAGATCGGCTGCGTCCCATCCGCGAATGGCAACCGCCTTATGATTGGGAATGGGGCGATCGCCCAAAAGAAATTGCCATTCGAGAAGCTACTGAGTATCGCGCCAAATTGCTGGGAAAATTCTGTAATCTAGTTCTACCCCTGGTTACAGGTGACAGCAAAACAGGTCGAGTTGCCTGGGGAGTGGATACGCTTTCACTGGGATTAGTAGATGCGATCGCACCTACCAAGCAACTCCGTCTCGCCCGATTTTTGCGTAACCTTGAAGCCCGTACCGTCGCTGCTGCCAAAATCATCGACCACTACACCTTCCAGATGGCGACAACTCAAGGACTAACGGCATTGCTCAAAAGTCCCGTCCTCCAGTTTGTTTCTACGCTCTCAACCGGATCTCCAGCGCTAGCATATATGCTGGCAGAACAAATTCCCGTGGAACAGTTACCGATTGTGATTGGCAAACTCCAAATGGGATATGAGCTTTTCTCGCTTTTGAATATAGCTAACCCTAACCCGCTCAACTTTGAATTGCTATCCCTCTGGCCGCTACTGCTAGAAAATTCCACTTCACCCGATCGCAATGCCTGGGCATTTGGTCACGCCCTAGTGGAGTACTGGACTCAGAATCTAACGGTTGAACAACTCCGGGAGCGATTTGAGTATTATCTGTCAATTGCCAAATAATTTGTCTGTGTTGAGGAATTAATGCCCGCATTTTCCATTCTGGTACGCCTCAATAGCGATTTTACTAGCCACGTTCCCCCAGTCTTATTAAACACCACAAGTTGCATTAGCTCCTTTGGTCAACTAAGCATATTTGCTTAATGGAGTATATTTATACCTGTAAAAAACAGAACGCAAAATACGGCGATATCTCGTACTATTGACATCAAAGTTAAGATTACGATTAAGAGTAGGTGTCTGTTGAAACCTACCCGCTTTACCTGAGTGTTTATCCAGACATCCCTTTTGTTCGGAGTTATTTATGAAAAATATATTAGACATCTCCATTTCTCAAGAACAGAATTTACATCAGAGCTATAGCATTTCGTCTTATAATCGGCTGCTTTTGGTCGTGAAAGATTTGGCTTGTGTGCGGACTATTGAGGAAATTATTGAGATTGTGCGTTTGGCTGCTAGGGATCTCACCAATGCTGATGGAGTAACTTTTGTACTGCGGGATGGTGAATGTTGCCACTATGTTGATGAAAACGCCATCGGGCCACTTTGGAAAGGTATGCGTTTTCCGCTCAAATCTTGCATCTCCGGTTGGGCAATGCTCAATAAGCAAGCAGCTGTGATTGAGGACATTTACCAGGATGCTCGAATTCCTATTAATGCCTATAAAGTAACTTTTGTTAAGAGTTTAGTGATGGTTCCCATACGGATTGCCGATCCACTGGGTGCGATCGGAGCCTACTGGAGTAGAACACACCTAGCGACCTCTGAAGAAATAGAACTGCTTGAGATTTTGACCGACACTACAGCAGTGGCGATCGCAAACGTTCAACTTTTCCAGAAACTTACGAACCAAAACGCCCTGAAAGACAAATTCATTGCGATGCTAGCTCACGAGTTGAGGAATCCTGTTGCCCCCATCTCGAACGGGGTTCAGCTTCTCAAGTTGAAACTGGGCGAGACTGGCGCAGTTGGAGAAACAGTTTTAATGATGCAGCACCAGATTAAGCACCTCTCGAAATTAATCGATGAGTTACTCGATGTATCGTCCATCACTTACGGGAAGATTTCATTAAACCTTGAGAAGGTTAATCTAGTAGAATTGGTTCGCCAAAGTCTCAATGACCATGCACAAGCAATAAAGAGATCGAACCTTAACGTAGTAGAAGACTTGCCAAACACGCCCGTATGGGCTTATGTTGACCCAACGCGATTCTTTCAAATCTTTGGGAACCTTCTTGATAACGCCTTAAAGTTTTCAAAACCAGATGGGACGATCTGGGTGGATCTCTTATATATTCCAGGTGAAAATGGCTCAGGCAGTTTAGCAGCTTTATCTGTAAGAGACTCAGGTATAGGGATAGAACCGACAATCTTACCAGAACTCTTCGAGCCGTTTACCCAGGCCGATCGCAGTTTAGACCGTTCGAGAGGCGGGCTAGGTTTGGGACTTTCGGTAGTAAAAAGTCTCGTCGAACTTCATGGTGGTAATGTTGAAGCCTCAAGTAGAGGGATCAATTTGGGGGCAGAATTCAAAGTTACTCTCCCTGTATGCGAAGAGATTACAACCTTGGACAACGATCTGGAGACTATGGAGGCGGCTAAAAAATCGTTGAAGATTTTAGTGATTGAAGATAATGACGATTCCGCTACAACATTAAAAGCAGTACTTGAGCATTTCGGGCATGAAGTTTCCATTGCCAAGAATGGAATTTCAGGGGTAGAAACAGCAAGGGAGTTGGAGCCTCATGTGATTATTTGTGACATTGGACTACCCGAAATGGATGGATTCGCCGTTGCACAGGAACTGAGTAAAGACTCTAAATTTACTCGCTCAATTCTGATTGCACTCACCGGCTACGGTGGACAGGAAGATAAGGAGCTTGCGCTTAAATCTGGTTTCAAATGCCATTTGACTAAGCCTGTGGACTTTGAAATCCTTACAGCAGAAATTGATCGATACTTTCTGGTGAGTGCGTAAGCGTAGGTAGGCAGGGGGCAGGGAGCAGGGGGAAGGAGGAAATTACTTTTACTAGCGAAGTGGTAACAGAGCTTTATCTTTGGCACAGCCTCTCCAAGAGTTCGATCGAGTCCCCTATTCCCTCTGCTCCCTTCCCCCTGCCCCTTGCCTCTTATTCAAGCTGTGGGAATATCACGCTTTGCTAAATATTGATACATCTGCCAACGGGCATTTACCTCAGCTTGCGCTTGTTGTAACAAATGCTTGGCAACGTCGGGTTTGCTCTTGGTGAGCATTTTGAAGCGATTTTCTTGATACATCGAATGTTCTACAGATTGCGTAGGCGATCGCATATCCAATTGCAAAGGATTTTTACCCTGGTTAAGCAACTCTGGATTATGCCGATACAGCAACCAACGACCTGATTCTACCAGAGTTTTTTGATGATTCATCCCTGTGGTCATGTTGATGCCGTGGGCGATGCAATGACTGTAAGCAATAATTATTGATGGCCCATCATAGGCTTCTGCTTCCAAAAATGCTTTGAGAGTATGTTCATCTCTAGCACCAAGGGCTACACTCGCTACGTAGACATTTCCGTAGGTCATGGCAATCATCCCTAAGTCTTTTTTCGGTGCAGGCTTTCCACTGGCGGCATATTTAGCAACTGCGGCTCGTGGCGTAGCTTTAGAAGATTGACCGCCTGTATTAGAATACACTTCTGTATCCATTACTAGGATGTTCACATTTCGACCACTGGCAATTACATGATCGATGCCGCCAAAGTCAATGTCATAAGCCCAACCATCACCGCCAACAATCCAGACGCTTTTTCTCACCAAGTAATTAGCAAGGGATTTGAGATTTTGGATTTTGGATTTTAGACTTCGGCTTACCTCGGCTCCGCTCAAGGCAAGTCGCTCAGTCGAACGATTGGGGTCGAAAGTTACGATTTCATCTAACTTCTGCTGCAAAAGTTCTATTCTTTCGCGCTGTTCCCAAATGTCAGCCTCAGATTTTTGTTCAGCTTTGAGGATGGAATAGACAAGGTTTTCATCTATTTCACTTCCCAACTGTTGCAACAATTCCGCTGCAAACTCAGCTTGTTTGTCGAGGGAGAGACGGAAGCCAAAACCGAATTCGGCGTTATCTTCAAATAAATTATTTGACCACGCGGGGCCGCGTCCTTGGGCATTTGTTGTCCAAGGAGTTGTAGGGAGATTTCCACCATAGATTGAAGAACAACCTGTTGCATTGGCGATGACGGCGCGATCGCCAAACAATTGTGTTAATAATTTTAAATAAGGTGTTTCACCACAACCTGCACAAGCACCAGAGAATTCAAATAAAGGTTCTTGCAGTTGTTGTTGGCGAATCTGGTTTAATTTTAGCGATCGCCTGTCAGGATTAGGTAAACTCAAGAAGAAATCCCAGTTTTTCCGCTCTTGCTCTTGTAAAGGCAACTGCTGCGCCATGTTAATCGCTTTCCGCAATGGCTCAGATTTATCTTTAGCAGGGCAAATATTTACACAAATCGTACATCCGGTGCAATCTTCTGGGGCTACCTGAATGGTAAATTTTTGATTGGCAAAGTCTTTATCTTTTGCACCAGTTGACTTAAAGGTTTCTGGTGCATTGACTAACTCATCAGCTTGATAAGCTTTGGCGCGGATAGCACTGTGGGGACAAACCATGACGCACTTACCACACTGAACGCAGACATCCGGCTCCCACACAGGTATCTCTTCGGCAACGTTACGTTTTTCCCACTTGGCAGTACCTACAGGGAATGTGCCATCAACAGGTAGTGTGCTAACAGGTAAATCATCACCTTCCCACACCATGATTTTGCCCAGAACTTCCCGGACAAATTCGGGAGCAGAGTCTAGCAATCTTGGGTTGTTGATTGTGGATTGTTGATTTTTGATTGTCTGTGGGACATCTACTTTATGCAAGTTGCCTAATGTGTTATCTACAGCTTGCAAGTTCATGCGGACAACTTCTACGCCCTTTTTACCATAAGTCTTCTCAATCGCTTGTTTGATTTTAGCGATCGCTTCTTCTTGCGGCAAGACTCCGGCTAAGGCAAAGAAACAGACCTGCATAATAGTGTTAATTCTTCCACCCATGCCACTTTCACGGGCAACCTGGCTAGCATTGATTACGTATAACTTCAAATGCTTATCGATAATTTGCTGCTGTACCTTCAACGGCAAATTCTCCCAGACGTTATCTGCATTGTATGGACTGTTAAGCAGCAAGGTCGCCCCAGGAATAGCAGCCTTCAAAATATCTATGCGTTCTAGAAATCCCCAATGATGACAACCAATAAAGTTGGCTTGGTCAATCAAGTAGGTGGAGCGAATTGGCTCTTTACCAAAGCGCAGATGAGAAACGGTCATTGAGCCAGATTTCTTGGAATCGTAGACAAAGTAGCCTTGGGCGTAATTATCGGTTTCTTCACCAATAATCTTGATAGAGTTTTTGTTAGCCCCAACAGTCCCATCTGAACCCAACCCATAGAACATTGCCCTGACAACGTTATCCGATTCTGTAGAAAAGTTAGGGTCAAAGCTCAAGGAAGTATGACTAACGTCGTCATTAATCCCAATAGTAAAGTGGTTCTTCGGTTTAACTTCGGCAAGGTTATCAAAAATGCCCTTCACCATCGCCGGCGTAAATTCTTTTGAAGAAAGACCGTAACGACCACCAATAATTTTAGGGTATGAGAAAGTATTTTCTCCTCCTGCCTCCCCTGCTCCCCCTGGTCCCCCTGCCCCCCCTCCTCTCTTATCTCCCCACGCCTCATGGATAGTAGCCACAACATCCAAATACAAAGGTTCTCCGGCGCTACCTGCTTCTTTGGTGCGGTCGAGAACTGCGATCGCTTTTACGCTATTTGGTAATACTGCAACAAACCTTTGGACATCAAAGGGGCGGTAAAGTCGCACTTTCACTACACCCAGTTTTTCCCCACGGGCGTTAAGGTAATCTACCGTTTCATGGACGGTTTCACAACCTGAACCCATAAGAACAATAACGCGATCGGCATCGTTAGCGCCGTAATATTCATAGATTTGGTAATGCCTCCCCGTGCGTTCTCCAAATTGATCCATGATTCGCTGGATAATTTCTGGACAGGCGTTGTAGTAAGGGTTAGCGCCTTCCCGTCCTTGGAAGTAGACATCGGGGTTTTGGGCTGTACCTCGTAAGACTGGACGATCTGGGGTGAGGGCACGGCTGCGGTGGGCGAGTATGAGATGATCGTGGATGAGCGATCGCAAATCATTATCTGCAAGCAGTTTAACTTTCTGCACTTCATGAGAAGTACGGAAGCCGTCAAAGAAGTGCATAAACGAGACTCGCGTCTCTAAAGTCGCAGCATGGGCGATGAGAGCAAAATCTTGACTTTCCTGCACCGAAGCGGAACACAGCAGGGCAAAACCAGTAGCACGAGCTGCCATCACATCACTATGGTCGCCAAAAATTGATAAAGCGTGGGTAGCCAAGGAACGCGCGGCAACATGAACCACAGCACTAGTCAATTCACCAGCAATTTTGTAGAAGTTGGGGATCATCAACAATAATCCCTGAGATGCCGTAAAGGTGGTACTCAGGGAACCTGTTTGCAATGCCCCATGCACAGCACCAGCTGCTCCCCCTTCGCTTTGCATCTGCACGACACTGGGAATAGTACCCCAGAGGTTGGGACGACCTTCTGCTGACCAAGCATCTGCCCATTCACCCATTGCTGAAGAGGGGGTAATGGGATAAATGGCAATTACTTCATTTAGTTTGTAAGCAACACGGGCGACAGCTTCATTTCCATCAATGGTTGCAAATGTTTTGTTCATAATATGATTTTTGTCCCCGTCTCTCAACTGCATTATCAGAACACGTAAATAGAAGAATTAAAAATAGCCAGAGTCAGCTAGGCATTGCCAAGCAAGCAGTTTCTTATGCGCTTTTCAGTGAACTTTAAATAAATACTGCATATATGAATATCTCATCTGAAATAGCGCATCTATTAATATGTCTTAATCATGTACTCAATAACCCAAGTATTGATTAGATAAGGCTTTGAGATAATTAATTCTTTTTTGTGGGGTATAGGTTCGGGAATCTTTTTGTTCGCTAAACTCAAGCTGAACTGCGATCGCTCCATGTACCAATTGCTGCAAATCCTGACCTATTCACAAACACAACAGAATGGGTTAGTGTGCCCTAAACGCATTGATACACTTTGGCAGGTATACTATACAGAGAAATTTCCAGATGAGAAAATCAAGAAAAATATGACACAAAAAATTATTTACGGAACAGTTAGTGATGATGGAATAAAACAGGTCGGTGAAGGATTTGAAAACCTTTAACCCTTACCCTTTACCCTTTCCCCCAAACCCGATTCCGAGTTAATAATGCTTAACCGAGAAGTATTGTTTCGACACCAACCTACAAAATCTAATACAACATTTTAGCCTTGCCACGCCAGCAGGGTGTGTTAGCAACAGTGCAACACACCTTCCATTTAGAAATTTCTATTTGTTCATGGATAGAGTATTCATAATTCTGAATTTTGACTAATGCACCAGATTTCCTTGTTTAAGTTGCTCCTTGGCTAAAGCCAATGCTTGATGAGCATTTTTAAACTTTGTTTCATCCGTAAATTTATGATCAAAACACTTTAAATAAGCTTCCAAATATCTAATACGTAAGCGTGGATCGACCGGACTCAGAAGAAAGGGGAGGTCAGCTTCAACCATAAACCGTATAGCCAATAAGGGTATAGGGCTACGAAGTGGACGAAAGTCTGGATTGTGCATACCAGGAGTTTCATTACGTTTATGAAATTCTCCTATCATCAGTCCTGATTCAACAAACAAAGGTTTAAGTTTTTGTTGGACACTATCTATTAATTTACAAGCATCTTCTATATGGACATCAGGAAAAATAAGTAAAAAAGCTTTGTTTATTGCTAATTCCTGCTCTTTAACTTCCATTTTCAGAAAGATGTCTTTATAGCTTCCAACAATCTCTTCTAGTTGTTCTGGATACAAATATTTGGTACGAATAACTGCTAGACGAATACTGTTTGACTTGAGAGAGTGAGGTACAAAAGGGCAAACTGCGCCGGGTCTTCCTAACTTAGGATGAGGTCTTGCTAAAAAACTTTTCACCCACTCTATAGTTTCAAGTAAGTAAGGACGGTCTTCGTATTCCTGGAGTTGTTCGATTTCAAGAATTGTATATAGTTGCATCAGCTTAATGAAATAGAAGGAATTTCTGAAATCTGAATCCAAATTGTGTGCTTGAAACTAACTATTATCTAACTAAACAAAACAAGCCTTGATCTTTTTCTTTTTGGTTCATTTATAGCTTGTAGTAGATAAAAATGCTAAGGCATTTTTGTAACTCAAAAAAATTACACCAATCAATACATAAAGATATTTTCACACAAAGCAAGTTATGATTATTGCTTTTTGGCATTTGAGCTGAGAGACATACATAATGTATTATCCAGTAGCATTCTCCTACTTTTTTACACTTTTAAGCTTCCATGATTTTCAACAAAGATATTATAAAGTTTATATCCAAATAGTTATTTTTACTGTAAAACTTTAGTTCTGATTTAACAGCTTAACATCAATGTAGTACAATTTTATACAAACAAACTTCTGTCTAAATAGTTGTTTTTGCCGTTTTTCCCTGGTGTCTTCACTAAAGAAGGAATAATATTGAGTGCTATAATATACTTATATAGGATTTACGCACTGTACAGAGGAATCATGTTCTGTATCAGCAGAAATATGCCATATCGGATTTTTATTAATCATTTTCTGATGGTAAATAGACCTGTGCTGTAGGGGCAATATCCTGTGGGTACTCCATTGGAGAACCCGTAGAGTAACCGCTTTATATCTACATGAATCGGCTTTACACAATTTATGCTTTTTGACGCTAACTGAAGCGTATTGATCTATATTTGGTCTTTCCTGTGAATGCGTAAGTTCCGCTATTCTTCATGAAGATGCGCTTAATTTAAATGAACCCCATTTATACGAGAGGCTTGCGCCAACGCGCTATATCTCCCCGAGAAGGACGCAAAGGAAAAGAGCATTTAAGAATTATTCAGTACAATCTAGAGATAATTTGTATAATTAACTGCAGCAGACTAAATAGATCGATATGATGCTGTCCTTTCTACTAAGACAAGGCCAGTTACTACAAGTTTGGGAACCAAGGTTGTAGTAACTGCCTCCCTTACAGAATTAAATATTTGTTTAATTGCCAGTTCCTTATTTATCACCAAATTCTTTCACCACTGGCATAGCATTAGAAGGAATCTGCGTAATTAGGCGAAATGGAAATGCTTTAGTCGAAGCAAACTGGGCATAATCTGATGTCAGAAAGATAGCGTAGTTTTTAGCTTCTGGAGTCATCTGTGCAGCAAACGCTAAAGTTATAGCTTTAAGGTACTTGCGAATATCTGCTGCTTGTTCGCCTACAACTTCACCGCCACTAATGGGTGTATTTGGTTGTCCGATTTGATCCATAGTCTTACTGGGGTCTTTTACACTCAGATGAGTACCCCCAACTATACCAACTAGCCATTTGGGGGATGGAATTTTGTCAAATCCCACAATCTGTTCAGTTAAAGCTGGGGTGGTTTTATCTGCGGAACCTGCTAACACTAGAGTAGGAACTTGCACCTTAGTTAACCCAGTTTCGCCAAAAATCAGAGAAGTTGTAGGATTGAGAGCGATCGCCTGTTTTATTCTTGTATCCCGTAATTGATAGGTATTTTCTGGCAGTTCTTGGGCGATGCACTGCATAGCTTCTCCTAGACTTAAGATAGCCAAGTTCTTTTTGCAGCGTTGTTTGAGCCGTTCTAGTTGTAACTCCCCTCCCGCAAGTGCTAAAGCTGTACTACCACCAAAAGAATAACCAACAACCATCGCGTTCATGGTCGCAAGTTTCCCTTGTAGGGGATGATTAGTCGTTTGGTTGAGCTTTTCTAATTCATCGAGAACAAAACTAACATCTTGAGGGCGATTTAAAAACTCTTGAGGCTTCACAGGTCTGGTTTTGCCTTGTAATGCAGAATTAATATTATCCTCATTACTACCAGGATGTTCTAAAGCAGCTACTACATAACCGTGAGATGCTAAATGTTCTGCCAGGTAACGCAAGTCCGTGCGGACTGATCCTAAGCCGTGAGAGAAGACAATTAAGGGTTTATTGGCAGTTGCATCATTTGACCAGTAAATATCAACTGGAATTTTGCGTTGGCGCTTTTGATCATTCAGGCTTAAGTTGAGTATTTTTACTTGAGCCGTTCCTGGTTGGCTGGGATCAAAAGGGAAAGCAATCTGCGATGTTGTCGAGTCGAGTCGGGGAGCAATAGCTACCATAAATTGCTGCGTGCGCCAAAAAGCTGTATTCAAATTCCCTGCAACTATGAAAGCTTTTGGTAAATCAATTTCTAAGCGTTTACTCGGATAAGCCGCGATAAAACTCAATATAGAAAGACCCCCTGGCGCAGTAGAGCCTAATACCAATCCTCCTCTCAGTGCTTGTACCCCAGCATTGTCCTTTCGGGCTAAGGCTGTAGCGAAGTCATTGAGAATAGTTGTGCCAATCTGAGTATTAAGCAACTTATTAATGGTGACAACGTTCATCGGTATATTCATACCTAGTGCCCCTAATAGGAAGCGGCGTTGTTGTTCAGATAATCCTTTAGCGTAAGACTGCAAGCTCCTAGGCAATTCTCCTGTTTTGGCAGCGTTTTGCAACTCAGTAAGTGAGATGGATTCTGTAAATAAACCCAAACGCACAACAACGGTTTCAGCCGCAATAGCCGAAGTATTTACCCCAAACTGTGTAAGTACAATTGCACTAAAGAAACCTGCAACTGTCTTAAGACTTCTCCAACTTCTTCCCATAAATATTTATACCAACTGCTACTTAGGGGAATATAACGAATATTTGTGTATTTGACTACCCCTTTAATCGCCCAGAAATCAAAGCAGATTTTTCTCTGAACTCGGTAGAAATCGCCCCAATCTGCTCAAAGCAATCAAAGCTCATCAAAAGTAACGAATTGTAGAATTCATTACAGCTAAAAAATTTGAGCATGAATCAGTGTTAACAGCCACAAAAGTCTGATTGTTTCTCCGCTAGGTTTAATACTGTAAAGAAACTGTAGAACAGATGAAGCGATGCCTGCGGCGGTAAACTATGCATCTCCAATTTGCACTTTTTGCCGGCTGATGTTCTCATAAAATTTTAGATTTGGGATTTTGAATTATTAAATACAAAATTCTCTTCGTTACAAAAGTTTCAGCATTTATCTCAGTTTCAGCAATGTCAAAATTTTGTTAGCAACAATCAAAAATCATTTATCCAGAGCAACTAGATTTATGTATGTGGTCATCTAGAAATTAAAGTTTGAAATTGAGTGACTGCAATTTTTTTGACAGCAAATTTTAAATAGCCCTTTAATATTTTGTCTTTGCCTTTTAGAAGGTGTTGCAGAGGTGTTGCAGGTCGATAGTCTTACTGCTGTAGCTGCACTATCATTACTCATTAAATTCTACTAGCCGCATCAATAATTTTTCTTGGCTTTATGCGTCGCAGACTCCGCTATATTTTAATTTTGCTACTCTCCTTGAGTATTATTACACTGTGGTGGCCTGTGAATGATTCTGATTGTAATTTCGGGGATCTTTTAGTATCAAAAACTAAAAAATTTCAAGTAAATGCTACTAAGGTTATTGTTCAGCCGTGGCGTGGTCGTCACCATGTATATGGAATCTTTATGATTCCTAATGAATACAAAGAATCTCCATTTTTTGTAGTAACAGTCCAAGGTGCCGGCAGTTACTGTTCAAAACAATTTGGTTATAAAAAAAACTTTAATGATGTCTTTGCTGAACCAGGAACTTATTTGGTGCAGAAGTTTGTTAGAACTCGAACGGCTTTGCGGCTCATTTTCCAAGGTTTGTACTTCCAAATCAATGATAAACAGAACTGGACGTTGACTTTACCTGAACCAAATACCACTACCGCTACGTCTAATTAGTGATTTGTTCTTTAATCGAACTTACGCAAACAATAGTCAAAACCCCGATTTTAGACGTAAAGTAGCTTATTGCTCCTAATGCCTGTACTGTTGCGTAAGTCCTATTTAATTACGAATTATTCCCTCTGCTTGGTGGTTGAGTTTGCAAAACCTGATTCTTATTTAACAAGTTACTAGTAGCATTGACCACAATCTGCGCTGCTCCTGTAAAAAACGCTCTCTCGATAGTCGCAGGAACATCGCTAGGTTGATGATAATGCGGAGTCCGTAAATTTGCTGTATCTGTCACTAGCACCGCACCCACACCCTGATACCAAAATGGTGCATGATCGCTCCGTAAAGTGTCTGGTGTCAGTAAACCTTTAAAAGGAATTGGTAGTATTAGGACTGGTGGCAGATTTGATTCCTGTTTATTCAGGGCGCTTGAGGGGAGCATCTGTGAGCTTGGAAAGGCATTCAGCAAAGGCAAATGTTCCATATCACCAACCACTGCCAAAAAGTCGCCCTTGTCACTAGGTGGCGTAACGGGCAAACCCGCCGGGTATTTCTGACAACCAACAGTGTAACAAGCATAACCAACCATATCCATAACGATCGCTCCGTCTAAATTTTGCAAGCGTGCTGTCTGACTCACAAAAGCCTGACTACCCAAAAGTCCTGCTTCTTCTTTGTCAAAAAAAGCTAGCTGTAACGTCCGTGGTGTGGGACGAGAACCAAGCAACCGCGCAACTTCTAGCACTACAGCTACACCACTAGCGTTATCATCAGCACCGGGGGATAAGGCAACAGTGTCGTAATGCGCTGCGACGAGAATTGCTTTAGCGGCTTTGTTAGTTCCTATACGTTCAGCAAAAATATTTACACCCTCAGAGAACTTTTCCAATTTGGGCTTCCAGCCGAATTTTTTCAGTTCAGTTGTGATATAAGTGCGAGTGAGCGATCGCTCTGTTGTTGTGTAGCGCTGAAAATTTAACTTTTGGATATGGTTTAATAGCTGATCGGTAGACACTTGTAGGGTATCATCAACTTTTTTTAACTCTAGTTGTGCTTGCGGCGTTTCCACAGGAATGCCTTCAACAATTGCTGGTGAGGGACGCTGTTCAAAAAACGTCCGGTCTATGCTACCCACCACGGCAAATGCCATCAGCATCAACAGCATCAGCCAAATCCATTTTCTCATGTGATTTATCCTTGGCTTCCTGACTTAGGGTAGCGCAAACCCCCAGGTATAACTTTCCAGGATTGCTAGGAGGGTTTAGTATTTTGGTTCCCTAAATTCTTAGATAAACCTACAAAGTAACTTTGCAATCAGCTTAATTGTCTATTTTAATACAATTTTCTTTTATTCAATCTGCTATCGATTCTTGAGTCTCTTGATCAGTTGAAAGTCTTTTTATCATTAATACAACTTCTTCTTCTGGCACTTCTAAAGAATACCCGTTCAATATAAGAAAGGTAGCCATCGAAACGAAAGCTACCCTTTTATTACCATCTATAAATGAATGATTTTTTACAAATGCAAAAGCTGCCGCTAACTCAAAAACAGTTGGTATAGGTTCACCATAAGCAAATAAATTTTTAGGTCTATCTAAACTAGCTAAAAACAGATTTCTATCTCTTATACCTGGAAGTCCACCATGTTCTGCTAGTTGTTCTTCGTGCATAGCTTTAATGACTGCCTCACTCAACCAAAAAATATCATTCACTGAGCTAGCTCACGAAGTGCATTCCTATATTTACTGCTTACTTTTTGATAAGCTTCCATAGCCTTTTCAAATTCAGACTTGTCAGGTGTGGTTTGAGGATTATGAGAATGTTTCACAACGAAAAGTACCCCATTCTTACTATGTCTAAATTTTAGACTTTGAGAAGATGGTATCAATTTGTTTTTGATCTTACGAAGTCTCAAGGTTTCCATGATAAACAAAGCCAGTGATTATGGCTTTAATCTATTTGTCCTAAGCTCAATATACCTTATCTAATTAGGTCAGGTCACTTTAGTTAAATTGCTTAAGCAATAAGCAAGGATTTATGAAATTATTTTTAACTCTATTGCAAATAGACTTCTCTTACTGAGATGATGCAGCCGTTCTGGTATATGTGGCACTTAAGCAGCAAGCATAATCAACCGCAAAAACCTAAACTTTAGAAATAGTTTTAGTCTTATATTATACTTTAAAGACGGTAGTTTAGGATTTACGCGTATGTAGGGAGTTTTAGAGTGTTTACATTTTCTTTCCTAAAGTAAATATCAAGTTTGACGGTTTGTCTTTTGACAGCGATCGCAACTTTACGTAAAGTGCCGCACTAGAGGAGTGCTGAGTACTGAGTAAAGAAGAAAAGAATTTCTTATTACTTCTTCAAAATCTTTATTCTGACACTCAGGACTCATAACTCAGAACTCAGGACTTTTTTTATGGTAGATTTGTTGCTGATCTCAATCCTGGGGTTCCTGGGGAGTTTTGGACACTGCTTTGGGATGTGTGGCCCTTTAACAGTGGCATTTTCCCTGTCTCATCAGCGAAAAGGGACATCACCCTTAGAAAAGCCAGACACTTGGCGACAACAATTAAAATTTCATCTTTTGCTAAACCTGGGGCGGATGTTGAGCTATGCTCTAGTCGGTGCTGGCATTGGGGCGCTAGGTTCGGTATTGCTGCAAAGTGGACAGCTAGCGGGAATTGGCAGCGACTTTCGGCACTGGATGGCAATTCTGACTGGTGTGATGCTGATTTGGTTTGGCTTAGGGCAAGTAAAACCCGATTTGCTCCCGCGCATTTTCGTGTTACATCCTCTATTACAAGGTAAGTTACACGATCGCCTCAGCACAGGAATGGTTAAGCTTTCCTTTAAAACTAAATGGTGGACACCAATACTTTTGGGGATGACTTGGGGTTTAATGCCCTGTGGTTTCCTGTATGCTGCCCAAATCAAAGCCGTTGAAACTGGCAATTTATGGATGGGTGGGGCAACTATGCTGGCTTTTGGACTGGGAACCCTGCCCACTATGCTAGGTGTAGGCATCTCCACATCGTTGGTAAGTAAAGACAAGCGCAGTCAGTTATTTCGATTAGGCGGTTGGGTGACACTCACCATTGGCATCATTACCCTGCTACGGACTGGTGACACAATGGTAGATTACACCGGGCACACCGCTTTATTCTGCTTAATATTGGCGTTAATTGCGCGTCCTATTAGTGGGTTGTGGGCTTCACCATTGCGTTATCGCCGCGCCTTGGGGGTGGGATCTTTTGTGCTTTCTGTGGTTCACACCTTCCACATGATAGAACACTCATTGCAATGGAATTTTGCCGCCTTTTCTTTTATGCCGCCAGAATTTCAGTGGGGTATGGCTGCGGGTGCTGTAGCATTAGTATTAATGTCCCCCGCCGCTTTAACGAGTTGGGAATCGTTGCAGAAATCTTTGGGCAAGCGTTGGCGACAGATTCATCTATTGGGTGTGCCAGCCTTGCTCTTGAGTGCTATTCATGCTGTGTTGATTGGTTCCCATTACCTGGGTTCCTTGCAATCAACTTGGGGAAATAACTTAGCGGCAGTACTGATGGGAATTTTTACCCTCAGTGTCTTACTAGTGCGTTCGCGTTTTTTTTGGTCAAAGTTAGCCGTAGAAAAGTTTTATGTCCCCCCAACAAAATCGCGGTAAATTATCCTTGTTCTCTGGCTCAATCCCAATGAGTCAAAAACAGAGGCATCACCTACTCAAAGGCATTTCTTGGAAGAGTCAAGGAACAATAAAGTATTTATTATTCCTGAGTTTCTTAGTTATATCAGTCACTAATCCTTACCCTGCATCTGCTCATAAAGTGGAAGTTGCTGGAGATGTTGGTGGCACACTCCACATTGAGCCAAATGATAATCCTCGGGCTGGAGAACCCTCCCAAGTCTGGTTTGCGGTTACTCGCAGAGGCGGAAAGGTGATTCCCTTGGCACAGTGTAATTGTCGGTTGGCTGTTTATGCTGAACCTTATGCAACCGGAGAGCCTGCACTGCTAGAACCACGCTTAGAAGCTGTAGCAGCCGAACGTTATCAAGGTATTCCAGGTACAGAAATTATCTTTCCCAAACCAGGTATTTATGAGTTGCAACTAAATGGTAAACCAGTCTCTGGGGAAAGATTCAAACCTTTTAAGTTCAAATTTGAAGTTACTGTAGCAGGCGGTTCTACACAAAATACACAAATTCAGCGAGATGTCAATGGTGATTTAGTAGAGGGTGAATCTCAGAAATTACCAATTTGGGCGATCGCACTGTCAATCTTCGGATTTATCGGCATCTTAGTTGTCGTATTGCGAAACATGAGAGGAGGTGGGGAGTAGGGAAGAAGCAGAGGGGCAGGGGGCAGGAGGCAGGAGGCAGGAGGCAGGAGGACAAGGTGGCTTGAGTGAGAACTTACAACAAGTCTTTCCCCATTCCCCATTCCCCTTTTCCTACTTATGTCGCTTTTGATGCCACTGCCACGCATGAGCGACAATATCTTCGATGGATGGATACTGAGGTTGCCAGCCTAAGATTGTTCTGGCTTTCTCGCTAGTGCCAATGAGAATTGGGGGATCTCCGGGACGGCGATCGTGTTCTTCTACTGGTATCGAAGTTCCTGTCACTTGTTCGGCGGCGGCAATTACTTCTCTGACGGAGAAGCCGCTACCATTGCCCAAATTAAAAACTTCGCTATCGCCACCTTTTAATAAATATTCCAATCCCAAAATATGGGCATCTGCTAAGTCGTTAACATGAATATAATCACGAATACAAGTACCATCGGGCGTGGGGTAATCGGTGCCGAAAATTGAGATGGATTTTCGTTTGCCTAAAGCTGTCATTAGCACTAAGGGAATCAAATGGGTTTCTGGGTTGTGATCCTCGCCGAGTAAGCCATTGGGATTAGCACCAGCAGCATTAAAATAGCGGAAACGCACTGATTGAAAACCATAAGCAACATCAAAATCAGAAAGAATCCGCTCTACCATCAGCTTTGTAGCGCCATAAGGATTAATCGGGTTTTGGGGATGGTTTTCTGGAATCGGTACAAATTCTGGCACGCCGTAGGTAGCACAGGTAGAAGAAAAGACAAATTTCTTTACAGATGCTGTCAGCATCGCTTCTAACAGGGTCAAAGTACCAACAACGTTATTGCGGTAGTATTTAGCCGGGTCAGTTACTGATTCTCCTACGTAGGCGTAGGCAGAAAAGTGCATCACAGCAGCAATATCGCGGGTTTTAAATAGGTGATCTAGCAAGGCGCGATCGCCTGTATCCCCTACTACCAGTTCTACCTGTAAAATCTTTTCTACCAGGTCACGATGCCCATAGACCAGATTATCAAGGATGACAACGTTATAACCCGCTTGCTTCAAAGCTAGCACCGTATGAGAACCAATGTATCCAGCTCCCCCCGTAACCAAAATGGTAGGCTTTCCAGACGACATAGTTTTTCCTTTTAAGTGGATTACTCAATTAATTTAGTTTACCGGTGCCACATTACTCTTCTGGAAAATTATAAATAATAGACGCAGTGTTAAAAATTTGAACTAAAATCACTACGACGGTAGTCTTTGGGTGTGAGGTTTGAAGTATTTTAAGTCAAACAGTACGATTACAATTTGACAATAAAATAAATCCATTTCCCGAAACCTCTAGGTTGACCCTTATGGGTGACGCTTCTAGCGTCGCGGCTAAGAAGTCACTAGTTGTTTTATACAGGGAAACCATGCAGGACAGTTCCTCCTGGGGCATGAAAACCCCTAGTCAAGTGGACTGTCTTACCACCACACTGGCTCACCGCACCAGAAAATTTGAGAGTTAATCTATGTTTCTATTGCTAAGCCGGGTACTGTTGTGGCTGCTGATTGGCACTATCGTATATTCTTTGTTCCAGCGATTTTATCCCTCTGGAACTTTTGTAGGGCGATTAATCTTAGTCGTTATCTTGGTAATCGTAGCCCTTTCATTCCTTAACCCCAGTGAACCAGCTGTGGCATCTTTGTGGAGAATGCTATCTTTTCCACTCAAGCCTCTGGGGGCCTCTGTTTTACTGATGATTTTGGCTGCTCAAAAAATTAAAGGAGGTGGAATAGAAAAACCAGGAGGATACTTGATAGGTTGGGCACTGACGATTTTGCTCTTGGCAAGTACACCAGCAGTCGCCTATTTCCTTTATCGCGCACCTCTAGCAATGACAGGTGACACATCTGTAGCATCTGCTGCACCAACATCTGGGACACTGGTGGCATTAGGGCAACCAAACACCACAGCAAATATCTCAGATGTAAAGGGAGATAGCATTATTTCTTATAATCTAAGAGTGCCTCCCTACCTATTACAAGGAAATCCTCAAGATATTCGCACACGCGGTTTACGACTTGAAGACTTTGTACCAAATTCGGAAACGTTGCAATTGACAACAAGAACTTGGGAAAGTTATCTCGTTGAAATTTACAGGTTCTTGCGTGTTCAAAGGTAATAAAGTGAGAGAGAAGTCAGAATTCAGAATAGAGAATTCAGAATGCAAGAGGCTCGATAAGGTAGCGTTCGCGCAGCGTCTCGTAGAGAGGAACGACGCTATTTAGTGGGGGATTTAACCCGCCACTAATAGCGTAAAGCCTGCGGCATAGCAAATCTTAAAGATGCTACGCCTAGCTTGTTAGAGCAAGTTTTCGTACTCTTAGGTCGAAGCAAGCTATGCGTAGCGTTTCGTAGAGAGCGTCTTGCAGACCACCAAATTCAAAATTTGCTGGGGGACTCTGACTCCTGAATTCTTTCTTGTTAATTTACAAGGGATATTCTCTCTACATAGCTGCCTGCTTGGACTAGCAGTTAATCTAGGATGATAAAGTTGCAAAATTGCTTTAATGGCAAAATCTCGACGAATCGCTAAACTCAGTGCTTATCTACGACCCCATTGGCGGGAAGCGTCATTAGGCATTCTCGCTTTGTTGTCTGTCAATGCACTGGGCGTTTATATCCCTTGGTTGATTCGTGCTGGTGTTGATAAACTCTCAACAACCTTCAACTGGAACGAAATACTACATTATGTAGTAATCATTGTCTTGCTCAGTTCGGCGATGTGGCTAATGCGGATGGCATCACGCATTTGGCTATTTGGGGTAGGTCGTCAGGTGGAATTTGACCTGAAACAACGGATTTTTGAACACTTACTCAAGCTGGAGCCGGCTTATTTTGCCAGTAATACTGCTGGCGATTTGATTAATCGGGCTACCAGTGATGTGGACAATATCAAACGGTTATTGGGTTTTGCCGTTTTGAGTTTGGCAAATACGGTGTTTGCCTACGCCCTGACACTGCCAGTAATGCTAGCGATTAGTGTGGATCTGACGCTAGCATCTCTGGCAGTTTACCCTTTTATGCTCTTGTTGGTGAGTCTGTTTAGCGATCGCTTACGCAAACAACAAGCAGCAGTCCAAGAGCAACTCTCTGAAATCAGCGAACTCATCCAGGAGGATATTAGTGGTATTGCCTTAATTAAAATCTATGCCCAAGAAGCAAACGAGCGTCGAGCCTTCTCCAAGAAAAATCAGCAGCTATTGACTGCTAACCTGGAATTGGCAAAACTCCGAAATACACTTTTTCCGCTAATTGGTGGACTAGCTAATATCAGTTCGTTGGTAATTATCTGGCTAGGGACAGCGCGGATGTCTTCTGGAGCGCTTCAGGTTGGCGATTTTTTAGCACTGTTAATTTATGTAGAGCGTCTAGTTTTCCCCACAGCCCTTTTAGGATTCACAATTACTGCGTACCAACGGGGTGAAGTTAGTATAGATCGCCTTGAATCTATTCTCTCTGTCACACCGAAAATTCAAGATGCAGCCGATGCCATACATCTACCAGCAGCTGAACTTAAAGGGGAAGTGACAGCGAAAAATCTCAGCTACAGTTACCCTGGTTCTACTACTCCAGCTTTAGAAAACGTTAACTTTACTATTGCTCCTGGAGAAACCGTGGCCATTGTTGGGGCAATTGGTTCGGGAAAATCCACTTTGGCGAATGCTTTACCGCGCTTGTTGGATATTGAATCAGGACAATTGTTTTTAGATGGGCTGGATATTACTAAAATAGCTTTGGCAGATTTACGAGGTGCGATCGCTTACGTTCCTCAAGATAGTTTTCTATTTAGCACTACAATCAAAAATAATATCCGCTATGGCGATCCAATTAGCGAACAAGAGCAGATAGAATCTGTTGCTAAACTTGCCAAAATTGAATCAGAAATTAAAAGTTTTCCTCAGCAATATGAAACTCTTGTTGGTGAACGCGGTATTACTCTTTCTGGTGGTCAACGACAACGTACTGCCTTAGCTAGAGCTATGCTGGTCAATGCGCCAGTGTTAATTTTGGATGATGCTCTCTCTAGTGTGGATAATCAAACAGCCACGCAAATCCTCAAAAATCTCTCCAGTGGTACTGAACGCAAAACAGTAATTTTCATTACCCATCAATTATCTGCGGCGGCTGCGGCTGACAGAATTTTTGTGATGGAAAAGGGAAAAATTGTTCAAATAGGCAATCACTTAGAACTATTGCAACAACAGGGTTTATACAGAACTTTGTGGAGCCAGCATCAAGTTGAGGAATTACTGCATTAAAGTTTTGACCGAAAAGCATATTTTATCGTTTGTTGGGTAGCACAGTTGTGCTACCCAAATCTTTAGGGATTACAGTATGCCCGTTCAGCTAATGTGACATCTAGCACGAATGGATTGTCATTACCTTGAAATTTGGCGATCGCGTGACTGCGTTCGATTTCAGTAAGATCGGGTGGGTCTTGCTGATTCCATTTACACAAAGTCTGACGCTGATTCTGAAAGTAATTTCGGTCTACCTTCTCAGCTTGATTTTGATAAATAGTGTAAAAGTAGAAAATTGCCCTAGCTATATCCCCTTTTACTTTTTCTCTAGGCTCAAATTTAGCAGATGATGATTCGCTAAACTCGTCAATTGCTCTAGTAGGAATTGTAGATTGAACAGTATCATTTCGATACCATTTTTTAGTACTTGTGTCGGCTATATCATCGAAGGGTTTATTTCCTCGCTCAGTATTAATATCTTCTCGTGCAGGAAATAAATGGTGAAGGTCGCTTCGGGCATTACCGTTGTCAGCCCCTTTACTTTGCGGCCAAACGTGTTCGGTATTAAGTCCTAACTTATCAGCTTCCTGACTAGGATCGCCATTACCATTTAGACGAATTTGGTAACTGGCATAGATATCTGTCACAATACCTGCTTGATTGTCAATAACGCCAAACATTTCGTCTCTTGCGCGATCGTAGTTCAAGGTTTTGCTAGGCGTATACTCCTTAGCAAGTTCTTTAACTAGAGCGACTTTGGATAATTGAGGCAATATAATTGCCGAATCACTTACGGGAGTGGGAGTAGGTTGAACAACAGGAGGAATAGTGTCAGAGGTAGACTGGTTAGCAGGTAATGTAAACGCTGCAATTACAGGATCGTGGTCGCTGACAGGTCTACTAAAGCCAACATTGACATGCACAATGTCAATTTTTGGTTGAGCAACACGAGAAAGATTTTCACTAACCAACAAATGGTCAATGAGTTGAGGATTTCCCTTGAATTTGAAAGTAAAGCGATCGCTAGCAGGTAAACTATCTGTCAGATTCTCAAGAATGTTACCCTTCAAAGTTTTTAGAGGTAGAGAATCTGGTAAATCGTTTAAGTCACCCAGTACAATTACTTTGGCTTGCGGATCAACTTCTAGTATTTGCCCTACGAATTCATTAACAATTTCGGCTTGCTTGACTCGTTGAACATCGCTAGGAGAACCTCCCAGCTTAGAAACAAAGTGATTAGCAATGATAAACAGCTTTTGGTCGTTAAATATAAATTCTGCTGCAAGTGGCTTACGGCTTTCCTCGAAAGCACTATTGGTAGGATCAATCCGACCTGGGTTGAGTGAGAGGTCAAGGTCATTTGCACCTTGAGTAATAGCCACAGCATCTAACGAACCGCCCTTTTTGGGCAGTTTTGCTAGAGTTACCCGACTGGGCCGAAATAATAAACCGACACGGATATTACCTCCAGGTTCTCCACCATCTCGATCGTCACTGGGTGCAATATCCACAAAATCGTATGCTGGACTACCGATATTTTCGAGCGCAGCAATCAGTTTTTGGTAAGTCTCGTTTGCATTCACAACATCATCATTGATTGATCCGTTGTTATCCTGAACTTCAACCAAACTGATGATATCTGGAGCGTTCAAATTATTTTGAATAATTTTGGCAATATCATCAAAACGTCGATCTTTTGGGTCTAAGTTCTCAACATTAAAAGTTGCAACAGTCAATACATCCTGGGAATTTTTTAGAGATGTTGTTTCCCGTTGGGCAACTGGAATTAAAGGAGTTGGCAATTGTGCTATTGGACTAGCGTGCAGTGGACTAATCCATACAAAGAAGATGAGAACAGTACTAAATAGTAACAACAATTTGATGAGTTTCATTCTCTCTTCCAATGAAGATATTTTCTAGATTAGTCTTCTTTTGAATATAGTTCAATTAAGAGAAGTTTTAAATTGAGTAAAGGTGAGCATTCTACCTGAGAGAAAATACCAGGACACAACGAAATTTTGATCTATTTTTCCACTACATTTGCGGTCTATTAGATACCGTGTTTAATATCAAATATTGATAATTAATTATTGGTAGCGATGTCTGTGACGGGTTCTCTACAAGAGGCTATAGCAGCGCCTACGTAGACCGTTATACTTTTCAATCACCGTGGCTTTAGATAACTTCATGAAGCTAGTACAAGGTAGTGTAATTACCACGTTAGTTTTTTGGGATAGGTGGGTAGTATAAATTACCGAAAAAACTAATTTGGTATATAGTGATGTTCAAAAGGAAATTATCAGAATTCCGTGCTTCACAGGAATTTTACACCTCGAAGTTAATGGATCGCCATATTGGAGCGATCGCAGCTTTAATTTTAATTAGCTTACTGAGTTCATGGAGTGGAACACCAGATAGTCATACCATCACTACCTGGTGGGAAGGCTTTCTCTGGGGATTGGCAGATCCAGTAATTGGCTTAGATTGTTTAGTGGGGATTGTTGCTATTGGCTTACTGTCATCTATGTTTGTTCGTGGCGCTGCGATCGCTGGATATTTTGTCTTAGCAGCAATCTTGGGCATTGTAATTCATCTATTCCAGCTGAATTTCCCAGGCATAGAAATAGCGATTGCTATTTCTACCATCGTTTTTAGTACTATGCTGATGATGCCAAATCAACCAAACTTTGTGGTACTTGCTCTGATGGGCATCAGTGCTGGTTTATTTCAGGGTTACACTGTTGCTGATTCTATTATTGGGGCAGAAATGATGCCACTAATTGCCTATATAGTAGGTATGACCTTGACTCTGTTTGTGGTTGCCATGAGTGCCAGAGAAATTGGTGGTGCAATGGGTATGGGAGAAATTAACCGAACTCTACCCTGGAAAATTAGCATTGCTGGCTTCGCTTTCTGTGCGATTGGCATCGTGTTTTTGAGGAATTCGATGAGCTAAATCACATATTTCAATTCAGTGGAATACATTTATTTATGGGGGCGTACACTTAGCTATGCGCCCTTATTATGTGGATAGATATTTAGAAGCTAAGTAAGTTGGCACAATAAAACTAAACTATGTAAAGAAAAATGGACTAGGCTAAAATCCTTATACCTATTGCCTATTGCCTTATCCCAACGACAATTATTTACGCTCACTTACTTGTATCTAAATAAAAGCTTATGACACCTAAATAAATTGCGGATACACTAACAGAATTAATTTATAAAAATAACTTTTAATAGTGAGAATATATCACAAAATATTATAAAAATATCAAATCTAAAGAGATTTTTTAGGAATTAAAGATTATTAATTTATCATGACAAAAAACATTTATTTTTGGCTTAATCTGCCTCTGATTGTTGGCACTGTTACAACCCGTAATTTGGAACCCGTTTACTATATCTAAGTACTTTCAAAAAAGAAAACTAGCTCATCATTAACATAAAGCTCTTATGTCATTTCACGAAATGACTGATACAAATGATTTGTCTATAATTCTATTCCCTGCTTTCCTAATGACTATTTGTATCAACCTTCAAGTGAAATGGTATTAATACTGGAGAGTGATTTATTATCGTATACATAAAATCGCAGCAGATTGATAAATTGTCAACAATTTTCATTTTTTATGAACTTTGAATCGATAAATTAACAACAACTAACAGAAGTAAGCATAAAAACTTAATCTATTTAGTTTTTTCTGCGCCACTAGTTAAGAGGTAATCTATGGTGCGAAACTCAAAGCTAGGGTACAGAACATTCCCTAAGTCTATTCTGCGTCCATCTGTTGCTATAGGTATAATTGCATCTTTATTGGTTGGCGGAATAAGTTTTTATATAGTAAAACGCTGGCAAAATTATGCAAATCCAGAAACACAAGTGTCAGCAACACAATTGCTACAGTTAAAAACGGTAACAGCTTTAGGGCGAATTGAACCACAGGGAAAGGTAATAAAACTCTCTGCTGCGGTATCTGCTGAAGGAAGCCGGGTAGAAAAGTTGTTAGTAAAGGAGGGGGATTGGGTAAAAGCGGGACAATTGATTGCAATTTTGAATAGCCGCGATCGCTTGCAGGCAGAATTAAAAGAGGCGCAGGAACAGGTAAAAGTAGCACAGGCAAACCTAAACCGTACCCAAGCAGGTGCTAAACGTGGTGAAATTGCCGCCCAAAAAGCCGCGATCGCTCGCTTAGAAGCAGAACGCCAAGGTGATATTAATACTCAAGCAGCGACAATTGAGCGATTCCAAGCCGAAGTACAAAATGCCCAAGCAGAAGACGAACGTTATCAGCAACTATATCAACAGGGTGCAATTTCCGCTTCCCAACGAGATAGTAAACGTTTAAACCTGGAAACCGCCCAAAAAAGCCTGCAAGAAGCACAAGCACAGTTAAATCGTACCCAATCAGCTAGCCAGCAACAGGTAAAACAGGCCACGGCAACCCTTGAGGAAATTGCTGAGGTACGAGGAGTAGATGTAGAAGCTGCCCAAGCAGAAATCAATCGGGCTGTAGCAGCCATGAATCTGGGAAAAATCAATCTAAAACAGGCTGAAGTGCGATCGCCTCAAAATGGACAGGTATTTGAGATCCACACCCATCCTGGCGAATTAGTATCAAATAATGGCATTGCTGATATTGGACAAACTAGCCAAATGTATGTCATAGCCGAAGTCTATGAAAGCGATATCGGCAAAGTTCATTCAGGGCAACAAGTACGAATATTTGGCGATTACCTCCCCATTGAATTGCAGGGAATCGTAGATCGCAAAGGTTTGCAAGTGCGACGGCAGAATGCCATTAACACAGATCCCGTCAGCAATATCGACAACAGAGTAGTAGAAGTTTATATCCGATTAGATGAAGTTTCCAGTCGAAAAGCTGGCAGCTTAACCAATATGCAAGTTAAGGCAGTAATTGAATTGTGAAAAATCAGGGATTGGGGACTAGGGACTAGTGACTGGGGAAGAATAATCCCAATCCCTAATACCCAGTCCCCAATACCCAATACCCAATACCCAGTACCTAATTATGGGATTGATCAAACAACTGCGACGGCGAACCCCTCTAGGATGGCTGCAACTGAACCATGAAAAAAGCCGCCTCTTGGTGGCATTGTCAGGTATTGCCTTTGCGGATCTTCTCATGTTCATGCAGCTGGGCTTTCAGACTGCGCTGTATGACAGTAATACGAGACTACATCGCAGTTTGCAAGCAGACATTGTTTTAACCAGTCCTCAAGCCCGTAACCTGCCAAGCTTGTCTACATTTTCCCGTCGACGACTTTACCAAGCAATGGATATACCAGGGGTGAAGTCGGCAGAACCTATGTATTTCAATAATACAATCTGGAGAAATCCTCAAACACATCGTGAGACGGGGGTGTTAGTTATCGGGTTTAATCCAGATAAGCCAGCCTTTGACTTACCGGATGTTAACCAGCAATTGCAGGCAATTAAGCTACCAGATACCGTTTTGTTCGACCGTGGTGCAAGAGGAGATTATCAAAAAGCGATCGCTCAAATTGACCAAGGTAAAACCCTAACTACCGAAATAGAACGGCGCACAATTACCATTAGTGGCTTATTTCAAGTCGGGGCTTCCTTTGGTTCTGATGGCAACCTGATTACTAGCGATCAGAACTTTTTGCGGCTATTTTCTGGGCGACAGTCAAGTAGTATCAGTCTAGGTTTGATTCAGGTAAAACCAGGCTATGACCCGAAAAAAGTGGCAGCAAGCTTGAAAGCCTACCTGAGAGATGATGTCAAAGTCTTAACCCACGCCGAATTTATTGAATTTGAGAACAACTTTTGGAGAACAAATTCCCCAATTGGCTTTATTTTCAGCCTGGGTGTATCAATGGGCTTTGTGGTCGGCGTGATTATCGTCTATCAAGTCCTTTCCACCGATGTTAATGCCCATGTTCGGGAATACGCCACCTTTAAAGCAATGGGATATCGCAATTATTACCTGTTGGGTGTGGTGCTTGAAGAATCGTTGATATTGGCAGCACTGGGCTTCTTTCCCGGATTGGGAGTGTCCTTAGCACTTTACCAACTGACTCGCAGTGCCACAAATTTACCCATGTACATGACTGCGATTCGGGCATTGCAGGTATTAGTGCTGACTATCATTATGTGTACAATTTCCGGTGCGATCGCCACCCGCAAACTTCAAGCCACCGATCCTGCTGATATGTTTTAAATTTGTCATTTGTCATCGGTCATTTGCAAAGGACAAAGGACAAATGACCAATGACGATCGTCACAAGTAATCGAGCTATTTATGACTAGTCAATCTGTCATCTCTATTAAAAATCTCGACCACCACTTTGGTCACAGTTCCCTCCGCAAGCAAGTTTTATCTAACATTAACTTAGAGATTAACGTCGGTGAAATTATTATTATGACCGGGCCCTCTGGTTCTGGAAAGACTACCTTGCTAACCTTAGTTGGTGGATTGCGTTCTGCTCAATCTGGTAGTTTGCACGTGTTGGGGCGAGAACTTTGTGGTGCTAGTGCTGAACAATTAGTACAAGCACGACGGCATAACGGTTATATTTTCCAAGCACATAACTTACACGGGAGTTTAACGGCACTCCAAAACGTCAAAATGGCTTTGGAATTGCACAAATATCTTGGGTTAAAAAATATGCTAGCTAGGTCAGCCCAGATGTTAGAGCAGGTAGGATTAGGAAATCATTTACATTACTATCCTGAAAAACTATCTGGAGGACAAAAGCAACGAGTAGCGATCGCTCGCGCCTTAGTCAGTCATCCTCAAATAATCCTAGCAGATGAACCCACTGCCGCCCTTGATAGTCAATCGGGTCGGGATGTAGTCAATCTTATGCAAAAACTGGCAAAAGAACAAAGCTGTACCATCTTGATGGTTACTCATGACAACCGCATCCTTGACATTGCCGATCGCATCGTTGACATGGAAGATGGTAAGCTCAAGTCAGAATTGACACTCTCAACCTAAAGTTAATCAGCTTTCATTCCTCAAGCTCAGAAATCGAAATCAGAAAATTTTAAGTAAAATTACTGTTGTCTTATACCTTATATCAACGCTAATAATATAGCGCTCATATTTGATTTTTGAAAAAACTTCGTACAACTCAAAAAGCCTTCTTGCCTCCTCCCTATTGCCTCTTGCCTTCCCACGCAAGTAACTTAAAAAATAAAAGCGGATTCCTATATCTGTTATTAGTGTATAAACGGTGATTAAGAATTAGATAAATTAAAAATTCTATAATTTCACACTATCTATATTTTACTAAAAATCATTGTAGGGTAGGCATCTTGCCTACCTGCTTTTGCAAATTAAATGCTCTATAACTTACAAAATCGAGCTTTGCCTAAATCTAATCTGGTTATTTGTAATACTTTGCCCTTGCTTTACATGGGTTACGCCATTTACTTACACTAATTTTAACTTCACAATATAGTACGAGTGTTCAGTTGAACAAGTGTCCAGTTGATTCCAAGATTTTCTTCAAGTATTATGTAATGGGTATAATTACAATGGGTTTCTTTTATTGCCTAATAAATGATACCCTGGCGAATCACTATAGAGTCTTTGCTTCAATCTAGTTAAATTTTAATATCATTACCAATGTTAATGTAATACATAGTAATACACAAAGTTAATACCAACTAACTAAATTACAGTCACAAATCATTCTCTCTTATTTCCTACCTGATGTAAGTCTGCTGTCCATAAGTCTCTGGAGGGTTTCAAAAACATCTACTTCAAAGAGGAAACACGAGTAAAAATAAGCTAGTCTATTTTCCAACACAAGCAAGGAATTTTTGTATCTCTATGATTATTGAGAATAGCGCTAGTAGTTCAAACAAGAAGTTGCTCGGTTTTGATGTCAAAAGTTTGGCAGCCAATCCCCTTGCAATAAATGTGTTAAAGGGAATATTTGCTGTTCTCCCTATTACCTTGGCATTGCCTGTAGATGCTTTACAAGTAAAGGTGACTCCAACTAGCCCTAAATTAGGGGATACACTCTCGGTAGAGATTAGTCTAGATAATCCTGAGAATGGTACAAATCCAACAGTAGCGACTGGTAAGAATACATACCCAGCTTTTCAAATTGCCCCTAATCAGTATCGGGCTTTTGTTCCCACAACTCCGCTAGAAAAAGCTGGAACTAGAACATTTAAGGTCGCAGGGGATGGTCAAGTACAAAACTTAGTTGTGAATGTGCTGAATCGCAAATTCCCCGTACAACGTATTACTTTGCCACCTGGCAAAGCTGGAGTGGATGCCACAGAATATGAACTTAAGCGTGTAGCGGCTTTCAAGGCACTACAAACACCAGAAAAGTATTGGAATGGGGTATTTTTGAAGCCAAATGCAGGGCGGATGAGTACAAACTATGGTGTACGTCGCTACTATAATGGTACATTTGCAAAGGACTACTATCATCGTGGTCTTGACTACGCTGGTGCTGCCGGATCTCCGGTAATTGCCCCAGCCCCTGGGCGAGTTGCTTTGGTAGGTAGGGTATCCCAAGGGTTTCGGATACACGGTAACGTAGTTGGCATTGACCACGGTCAAGGAGTCACCAGTATTTTCATGCACCTGAGTCGTATTAACGTTAAAGAAGGTGATCTTGTAAAAGCTGGTCAAGTAATTGGCGCAGTTGGTTCAACAGGTGCTGCCACGGGGCCACATTTGCACTGGGGTCTGTATGTCAACGGACAATCTGTTGATCCAACACCTTGGCGAACTAAGGTTGTTAATTAGTAGAAGCGGAATTAATCGCGTCTGTGCATAATTTGTGTTTTCTTTGCTGAAGATTAAGCAAAATCAATTGGATTGATACCGTCCCTACCTTGCTTGGCTAACATAAATGATGATAAGTGTTATGAGTATCGAAAAAATTGTAGAACAAGCTCTCCAGGATGGTTATTTGACACCAGCAATGGAAGCAGAAGTCGGTAGAATCTGTGATAACGCCTCGGAACTCTCAATTGAAGAGTATATGGCGCTGGATCGGCTCATGGGAGCGCTATTGACCGGTGAGGTAGTGGCGGTACCTCGCAAACAATTCATTAACGTTATGGAAGAATTGGTACTGACAGAAGCGATCGCCAGAGTCGCAGAAATTGAAGCCACCAGCGAAAGTTCTCTAGATGTCGGAGATATTGCTGCTTATGCTCTCAATCGACTACCACCTTTGTATGCTACTACAGAAGAGGGTGCTAGCTTCCAGCGCCAAACGGCTCAAGCAGAACTGCAAGAATTAATTTCTCAGCAAGTAAGTGAAGCGATTAATCGTTACCTAGATCGACCCAATTTCTTCCCAGAACGGCAAGCCTTGGGCAAAAACACGGGTAATGAGGTTGTACGCCAAGTTAGTGCCTTACTTCAGACATACGCACCTAATTTTGAGCA
Source organism: Nostoc punctiforme PCC 73102 (assembly GCF_000020025.1). GTDB lineage: Bacteria > Cyanobacteriota > Cyanobacteriia > Cyanobacteriales > Nostocaceae > Nostoc > Nostoc punctiforme. The sequence continues at coordinate 5,214,409 of NC_010628.1, forward strand.
AAAATTATAATTTTAAGAGTCATTAGTCATTGGTCATTTACAAAGGAAAAATGACTAATGACAAAGGACAAATGACTCTTAATTAATTACGTACTAATACTGTTGTCCCTATACTCACTTGCTCATAAAGCATTCTGACATCAGAATTACGCATTCTTAAACAGCCGTGGGATACAGCCGTTCCTACCAGGTCAATATCCGGCGTACCATGAAAGCCAATTTCATTGCGCCCATCTGACCAAAAACCAATCCATCTGTCTCCCAAGGGACTATCCGTACCAGCCTGAAATACTTTGCCTGTAATTGGGTGACGCCAGATTGGATAGTGTCGCATGTGGATCACCTGGAAAGAACCTGTGGGCGTTTCCCAACCCTTCTTACCTACAGCGATTGGGTAGCTAGCTATTACCTCATCTCCTGCATATACATAAGTGCGGCGATCGCTTAAATCAACCACCACTTGCGTCTTGCGATCTGCCAGCCTATCAGATGCAGATGGTGCTTGTTGGGCTGAAGCCTTAGACCATAAACCTTTTGGCCAACTATCCGTAACTGGATTTTGTCTTTCTGCTTGCGCCACCAGCTGCATCTTGATTGGTAGTTCAGTTGCTTGAGCTACATTATTTTTAATTGTTTTCGGCTGAGTTTGAGGCTTAACAGTAGAAGATTTTGGTGTAGAAGCCCTGCCAGTCGTTGCTTTAGCTACATTCTTCTTAATTATTTTCGACTTAGTTTCAGACTTAATGGCAGAATATTTGAGTATAGAAGCCTTGCGAGTCGTTGCTTGAGCTACATTCTTCTTAATTATTTTCGACTTAGTTCGAGGCTTAATAGCAGAGGACTTTGGTGTAACCGCCCTCTGAACACTTGAGCCTTGGGCAACTTCACCAGGTGGCACAGATGCACCCAGCGCAATTTCCCCTAAACTCACTTGTGACAGATTCTTGTAGACTCCCTCTGAGCGGCTTCCCTTGGGATTGGTTAGGGTAGAATCTCGCCGCATCGAAGTAGATGCAGACTTATCAGACTGCCGTTCCGCCGTAGTAATGCGCCAATGGACAGCTAAAGATAAAAATGCTGTGCCAAAACAGAGCAACATTACCATCCGTCCTACAGATTCGTTTCTTACCATTGCCATCGCCTATTGTTTATCCCTGACATATCCAGCCGAGAAATTGGATGTGTTCATCATCCGATTATCAAAAATTTATCAATACTTATCATTTCCGTTATAAATCTGCCAATACCTCTGGGCAAACTAAGACTATGCAAATTGTCCCAGCAGCAAAACTTCAAGTGACCAACCTCATTCCTCCAAAGTTCTGGGGGTTGTAAGCCAATACTTAGACTTTCTGGCGGAACTTTTGCAATGTAGCAATCAATGATTAGTGGTGTCGGTGGGAGAAAAACCATGTTTGAAAAACTATTGCTAGCAGTCACAATTACATTTTCCCTCAATTTATTTTTTCAAGTTCGTGTACCAGAGCAACATAACTCTGGTGCTATCTACGGGTCACAACTAGAACAATCAGCAACTATTCTGGTAACAAAATCAAAAAAATAAATCACCATTATAGTAACCACAGCAACCCAACTCCCAGAAATTATTACCTGAATTTTAAAGGTATCAAGAAGATAGAATTACAAAATTTTTCTCTTCATCCTTAATAACCAGATTTAATTATTTTTATCAAGCGTATATACCCAGTTGCTAAAAGTACTAAAATGTGCATGTTGCTGCGCTTTTTTGAGTTGATGGGTGTAAGGGCAACTATGCGAGCAGTATAAGGAAAAAGTGGCTCACCTTATTGCTATAAATGTATCCAAAATTGTCTGCCTCCGTGTTCCAGTCATAAATCCGTCACCTTAGCATGGAACTTCTGTCCCATTAGCAGGTCTAATAGATAGGGATGATTTAGAGCCAGTACGATCTATGAGTCAGTCGATTACTGTATCCTGGTCAACGGTTGATGCAAAGTATCCAGAAGCATCAGTGCAAGTTGACAAACTCCCTAACCACGATTTAATTTTGCGCTGTCAAGCGGGACTGCGGCCAGATCGTGTTGCGTTTTCAGAACTATTACGCCGCTATCAAAGTCAAGTTGATAGAGTTTTGTACCACCTAGCTCCAGATTGGGCTGACAGAGCCGATTTAGCTCAAGAAGTTTGGATTCGAGTGTATCGGAATATTAACCGATTACAAGAACCTGCTAAATTTCGGGGCTGGTTAAGCCGCATTGCTACCAACTTGTTTTACGATGAGTTACGGAAACGCAAGCGGGTTGTTAGCCCTTTATCACTGGATGCTCCCCGCTCGTTAGAGGACGGTGAGATGGATTGGGAAATCGCTGGCGATACTCCCGGACCTGAAGAAGAACTGACAACTAGAGAATTTTACGAGCAATTGCGGGAAGCAATCGCGGATTTACCAGAAGTCTTTCGTACAACCATTGTCCTGAGAGAAATCGAGGGCATGGCTTATGAAGAAATTGCTGAAATCACTGGAGTTTCTTTAGGAACTGTGAAGTCAAGAATAGCCAGAGCTAGATCCAGACTGCAAGCTTACTTGCAGAATTATCTAGATTCCTAATTTACAGTATCTTGCCTCTGTCCAATGACAGAATTTAAGCATAGATTAAGAATTACCAGAAAGACGTAGATTGCTTCCATCCTAAGAAGGAAAAATGGCTAATTTTACCGAAATTCCCGCCCAGTTTACCCGTGTATGAATTGGTAATAATGTTAAGATGACTACTGATTCTCAGTTTTACGACCGTTCTTCTTTGCAACTTCCTCAAGATTTGTCAGATGGAATGGCCAAGCATACCAATGAATCAACGGGTCTTATGGATATGGTGAAGCGCGATCGCTTCGAGTTATTGAGTGCTTACCTCGATGGTGAAGTCACAGCCCCTGAACGCAGGCAAGTAGAAGAATGGCTGGCAAATGATGCCTCGGTTCAATGCTTGTATGCGCGACTGTTAAAGCTACGCCAAGGCTTGCGGACTCTCCCAATCCCCACAGCCCAAAAGTCACCAGAAGCAACAGTTCAGCAAGTATTCACACGTTTGCGCCGCCGTTCCCGTTTAAACTGGATGGCGGGAGGTGCAGCTGTTGCTGCCTGCGTAATCGGTGCAGTATCTAGCTTAGTACCTGGTGGTTTGAATGTGCCGCAACTGGCGCAACGACCACAAAAAGAACCGATTCAAACATCCTCAGCGTCTATAATTCCACCTTCCCCTTTGATGGTGGGACTAAATAATCCGGTTATTGAAATTCCTAAAGCAGCAGTAGCTTCTCCAAAAAATCCAATCTATCCGGTACAGCCACAACGCCACGACTCCAAACAAGACATTAACTAATCGCAAAGTTAACAGTTCACAGACCCTAACTGTACTTTGCGGTTAAACAACAGCCACTCCACCAACCGTCAGGTTGGAGGAATCCTCCTAATTGCTCAACTTGCTCTAGAGCCATTAAATAAACCAAAGCCAAACCCAAAGATAGCGACTGTGGTTCATAAACCTCGATAATTTGCCGATTATAGAGGTTTTCTGCTGGTAGTCTAGAGGGCTGGTAATTTTCCAGCACATCTAGCTCATTTAAAATTCTTGGGTTGGGAAAAGATAGTAAATACCCGTAAACTTTGCTATTTCCAAGCGTCATTGCTGGGTAGCCCATTGGCAGAGCAAACAATTTACCTTCTACAAAAGCTTTTTTGACATCAACTACTTTGCCAGCACAGTATTTTTTATAGTTAGCTTCACCTGGTTTGAGTGTGCCGTACACAAAAACCCGCACCAAATCAGAAAATTTTATATTTGATTAAACCATCTAAACCTTCATCAAATGACTCTTGCCATACCTGAAACACTAGCATTCAGGCACAATTTGACTGATGCTCAATTATATAAATCTGTGATTAGTTGACCTACAATATAGGTTAACCTAACAGGTTGACATAACAGGTTAACCTAGACAGACCCATTAGGAGAATTTTTTGGTGGATTCCCGATATAACCCAGCAGCGATTGAGGAAAAACGGCAGAAAACATGGTTAGAACTTGGCTTAGATAAAACACCTTCAGCTAGCAACAAGCCAAAATTCTACGCTTTATCCATGTTCCCTTATCCATCGGGCAGCCTACACATGGGTCACGTCCGTAATTATACCATTACTGACGTGATTGCCCGCTTCAAGCGAATGCAAGGGTATCGGGTAATACACCCAATGGGTTGGGATGCCTTTGGCTTGCCAGCAGAAAATGCCGCTATTGACCGTGGTGTACCGCCAGCAAAGTGGACTTATCAGAATATTACCCAGATGCGGCAGCAATTACAGCGTCTTGGTTTATCAATTGATTGGGAATGTGAATTAGCTACTTGTTCACCAGATTATTACAAGTGGACACAATGGATTTTCTTGCAGTTTTTGCAAGCAGGGTTAGCTTACCAAAAAGAAGCAGCCGTAAACTGGGACCCCATTGACCAAACTGTATTAGCAAATGAGCAAGTTGATAACGAAGGACGTTCCTGGCGCAGTGGCGCAATAGTTGAGCGCAAATTGTTGCGGCAGTGGTTTTTTAAGATTACCGACTACGCCGAAGAATTACTCAATGACTTGGATAAGTTGACAGGTTGGCCGGAACGGGTCAAATTGATGCAGGCAAACTGGATTGGTAAATCCACAGGCGCTTATTTAGAATTTCCCATTGTTGGGATAGATGAAAAAATCGCTGTGTATACCACGCGCCCAGATACAGTTTATGGTGTCAGTTATTTAGTATTAGCACCAGAACATCCTTTAACAAATCGCGTTACCACAAAAGAACAACAAGCGGCGGTAGAAGTCTTTATTAAAGAGGTTTCTAATCAAAGTGAGTTGGAACGTACTTCTGAAGACAAACCTAAGCGGGGTATCCCTACCGGTGGTGTGGCAATTAACCCGTTTACAGGGGAAGAAGTGCCTATTTGGATTGCTGACTATGTACTGTATGAGTATGGTACTGGGGCGGTGATGGGTGTACCCGCACACGATGTCCGGGATTTTAAGTTTGCTAAAAATTACGATTTACCAATTAATTTTGTCATCGCTTCCCCAGATGATGTTGCAGGTTTTGACTTAACTCCAACATCAGAGATTGATGGAATCACACAACTTGTTGAAGTTGACTATAAGCAGGCATACACTGAACCAGGAATTTTAATTAATTCTGGGGCTTTTACTGGTATATCTTCCACAGATGCTAAACAAGCCATAATTGAATACGCCGAAAAACAAGATTTTGGTAAAGTGCGAGTGCAATATCGCTTGCGGGATTGGTTAATTTCCCGGCAGCGTTACTGGGGCGCACCGATACCTGTAATTCACTGTCCCAACTGTGGGATAGTGCCAGTGCCTGACAAAGATTTACCAGTCCAGTTGCCAGAAGAGGTGGAATTTACTGGACGTTGCGGTTCACCTTTGACTCAGTTGGAAAGCTGGGTAAATGTGCCTTGTCCAACTTGCGGCACTCCAGCGAAGCGCGAAACTGACACGATGGACACTTTTATTGATTCCTCGTGGTATTTCTTGCGCTTCCCTGACGCTAAAAATGAACAACAGGTTTTCGATTCCAGTAAAGTAAACGACTGGATGCCAGTGAATCAGTACGTGGGTGGGATTGAACACGCGATTCTACATTTGTTGTATTCGCGGTTCTTTACTAAAGTACTCCGGGACAGAGGGTTACTGAACTTTGATGAACCTTTCCAACGTCTGTTAACTCAAGGGATGGTACAGGGTTTAACTTACCTAAATCCCAATAAGGGCGGTAAAGATAAATGGATTCCTTCTAATCTGGTCAATTCTGCTGACCCCCGCGACCCTCAGACAGACGAACCTTTGCAACGTCTCTACGCCACCATGTCTAAATCAAAGGGCAACGGTGTCGCGCCAGAAGATGTAATTTCCAAATATGGTATAGACACAGCAAGGATGTTCATCTTGTTCAAAGCACCACCAGAAAAAGACCTGGAATGGGATGAAGCCGATGTGGAAGGACAATTCCGCTTTTTAAATCGGGTTTGGCGTTTGGTGACGGATTATATTACTGCTGGGGTATCCCGTAAGAAAGCCCAATCTGATTTAACTAAGGCTGAAAAGGAATTGCGGCGGGCGATTCACACGGCTATTCAAGCGGTGACGGAAGATGTGGAAGACGAATATCAATTCAACACAGCTATTTCCGAATTGATGAAGTTGAGTAATGCCCTAAGTGATGCTGACAAAAATTCACCAATTTACGCAGAAGGTATTCGGACTTTGGTGATATTAATCGCACCCTTTGCACCACATATTGCTGATGAATTGTGGCATTTGTTGGGTGAAAGTGATTCAATTCACACTCAAACTTGGCCATCATTTGACCCTGCTGCTTTAGTAGCTGATGAAATCACTTTAGTGATTCAAGTTATGGGTAAAACTCGCGGCGCGATTCAAGTACCAGCACAAGCAGATAAAGCAGCGTTGGAGAAATACGCCCGTGAATCAGAAATTGCCCAGCGTTACATCGAAGGCAAAGAGATTAAAAAGGTAATTGTAGTGCCTGGCAAGTTAGTGAATTTTGTAGTCAGCTAAAAGTAGAGGGAAGAGATATGCTTAGGACTTATGCACTGAAAACCTAAAATGTCTATTCCCTCTAAGCTACACCACTTGCTCAAGACTTCCAAAACGCAGTTTACAGCACGAATAAATGAGGCTGTAATAGCAGAAGAATCGTCGCAAGAAAAACTAATTCGTGTGGTACGTCCAGTCAGTTAAAAGATTTTAATAGAAGGTAGAAACTTTAAATATTCAATAAGCGTAATTTATGCTCAAAAACTATTTGGGATATTTTGCCACGGGCATTGAGGCAAAATGTTTTTAGAGTAGTCTGTGCATGAAGTGATAGCGTCCACCAATGTCCTGAGTAAAAGACATTCTGAAAGCAGGCGGATTTCAAAGATATCTATAACTATGACAGCAAAGAATAGTACAAAGAAAGAAGTGCTAGATCGTATTTATTAAAGCATTAATACTAAAGCTATCAAGAAGTATTGTAACAGTAGTTTCTTTTTCTGGTGTATGTGTATTTAAAAACATTTGTATTACCGTTCAAAGAGTTAAATTGTTTTATTTATACACGAAAAAGCGCTTGAGAGTTTTGCTCACTCAAGCGCTTCCCCGTAAAAGCTTATACCAACTCACTTGTTTGATGCAACATTTGAAATCTGCAACACCCCCTTATCAGGGAGTATTGCGGGGATAACTTGTGACAAACATTTGGTGAAATGGTATCACTCCTTGCACTAACTAAGAATATCTCTTTTACAAGAAAACCGGGGATCTGGTGAGTGACAGTTTATGAACTGAACACTAGTTAAAAACGACTCACCATGAATGGTAACTAACGAAACTAAGCACAATTGTAGCAAGTTTGTAAGTATAGTATAAAAACTTGTAGTTGATTAGCGTATGCATAGGCATTGCCTGCCTCTGAGTAAACCTTCAAAATATGTAGCAATTAACAGCATAAATATCTCAAGTTTGGCAGCAAATAAACCGGAAAGTATCAGTGAAAAATCGCCATCAAGCAAGCCTGAGATGGCTTATCTACCCGCATGAAAGCGATTTAGACTGCAATAAATCATCACCTTCTCAATAGATAGAGGTATTCTTTAGAGAATGGTAACCGAAGAACAAATCTTCTACCCAAGCAGATTGAAAACTTTTGGTTGGGTATCTTTTATCTCTTAGCAAACGATGACATCTAACTCTTGCACATAGTGTAAGCGGTTACTTCCTTTGTTGCAGCAAAACACAGATTTTTCACCGACGATTTCCACGATATTCAAATCGATTTCGCATATTTCTATCAAAACAACTGAGGCCGATGATGGGGAAGATTTAAGAATTTATAATATCTATGCCTAAAATTATGAGAGCTTAAATGGACGCTTCAGGCTTCGCTATTTTAGCTACTCCCCTACTAGCACACGCCTTAACCTGGTGTCTAAGTGTATGGTAAAATTGCCTGGAACAGAGGTTTTATTTGAGTTGGAGTCTCGTATAAATTGCAAAGGTCAAGCTGACCGATCATTAAACTCCACGATACTTTTCCTATGAATTTGGAAAATATACAACAAGACTGGTGGCGATCTGAGTGTAATTTGTAGATGAATATCTAGAATTTGCTACCAGACTAAACCAATTTCCCACAATTTTGACTTTTATTTGACTTTTAGGATAGACACATGAACGATAAGCTGATGCTAATGATTCCAGGCCCAACCCCGGTGCCAGAAGCTGCTTTACTGGCATTAGCCAAGCATCCGATTGGACACCGTACCAGTGAATTTAGCAACATTTTGGCAGAAGTGACGGAAAACCTCAAGTGGTTGCACCAAACTCAAACTGATGTGCTGACACTGAATGTTAGTGGTACGGGTGCTGTAGAAGCTGGAATAATTAATTTTCTCTCTCCAGGCGATCGCATTTTAGTTGGCTCTAATGGTAAATTTGGCGAACGCTGGGTAGAAGTTGGCCAAGCCTACGGTTTGAATGTAGAAGAAGTTAAGGTGGAATGGGGAAAACCCTTAGACCCCGCAGTATTTGCCGAAAAACTCCAAGCAGATACTCAAAAGCAAATTAAAGCTGTAATCATTACCCACAGTGAAACCTCGACAGGTGTGTTGAATGACCTAGAAAGCATCAACCGCCACGTTAAAGCACACGGTGAAGCTTTGATTATCGTTGATGCCGTCACAAGCTTGGGTGCATTCAATCTACCCGTGGATGCTTGGGGTTTGGATATCGTCGCCTCCGGTTCTCAAAAAGGTTATATGATTCCGCCGGGATTGGGTTTTGTCTCTGTCAGCCCCAAGGCTTGGGAAGCTTACAAAACTGCGAAGCTACCAAAATATTATTTGGACTTAGGGAAATATCGCAAAGCCACAGCCAAAAACACAACTCCATTTACTCCGCCTGTGAACTTGATCGTAGCGCTGCACACCACGTTGCGAATCATGAAAGAGGAAGGATTAGAGTCAATATTTGCTCGACATGAACGGCTGAAAAATGCTACCCGCGCCGCCATTCAAGGGTTGAATTTACCCCTGTTTGCAGCAGATAGTTCCGCTAGTCCGGCGATTACGGCTGTAGCACCACAGGGAATTGAATCGGATAAGATTCGGTCATTGATGAAAAAACGCTTTGATATTGCCCTAGCAGGTGGTCAAGACCATTTGAGTAATAAGATTTTCCGCATTGGTCACTTGGGCTTTGTGAGCGATCGCGATATCCTTAGCTGTATAGCATCTTTAGAAGTTACCCTAACAGAACTTGGGTACGAAGATTTCACCCCTGGATCTGGTATAGCAGCAGCAGTTAAAGTATTTAGTCAGTCCTAATTACTCAGCACTAAACCAAAAGAGCGAGTTAAATTATCAACTCGCTCTTTTGGTTTGTTGTATATAAATAAGTAGAAACCACCAGAGTTAATAAACCTATATATCAACCTTTGTACAAGGTAGAGTTGATGTGACATACTTTTATTCTCTTAAATGATACCAACTTGCCTTAGATAGTATTATTTGCTTCGGAGACAGTCACACAGCTTCTTTGACACCAAACAATACTAATTTTGGCAACTTAGTACGATCCAGGATTTGCATAAATAGTATTGTTTGAGATTCCAGTAACAGCCTTTTGATAGAGACTTTTAATCCAAAACCCAAAAATTGGCATAAATTATGCCGTCTCCAGCCAATCATAAATTTGTTCTAACTGTTCTAGAGTAATCAAACCATACTGCCAAAGAATCATTGCCAAAGGACCTGGATCTTGCTCCCGATGGCGCAGTGCAACCGCTAGCGATGCTGTGGAAATTGCCAAATCTTCTTGCAAAAAATGAATCAGTCGAGAATATTTTGATGGTGACATTTGAATCTCACCTCCTTGTGCAGAATGTATTGTCATATATGAGTTCACCATTGCTCGGTAGCCAGTAACCAGTATTTCATCTGTCACTGTGCCGTTATTGGCTATACACCCCAGCACAGTTTTTTTGATTTGCCTTTAAGAGAGGCTTGTCATCTGCTCAATTATCAAGCAGCATTTTTACTTAATTCAATGGCTCCATCTTGTTTACTTGTGTAATTTATTTAATTACACATGTAGTAATAAAGATTCCATAACCTATACTCTCTTATTGGCGACTATTTACACTTACGCCGAAGGGAATATTTTTGCACCCAAACCTCAAAATCGCGATTTCAGGTTGGAGACAGTAGAATTTTACATTATTACCACAGTTTTTAAATAGTAGCGCTACAGATGACTTTTTGCTACAACACGTGACATTTTTTACAAAAAAAACATAGATTTAGGTAGTATACGCTCTGAACAGAGCAACTATCCAAATCTTCATCCTTGAAAAGTATCTAAGTCTCAAAACTCAATTTTGACAATATCGTCCACTTTCAACTTCAATTCGGCAGCTCTTCCAGAACGAAGTTCAATTACCTTATCGATTGGTGTGTTGGGACCATAAGTGGGACAAGGCTCACTTGCACAAGGAGGTGCACCAGCTTGGATATATTTAACTACACCGTTCTGTAAAAATACCATATCCAAGGCTACAGGTACATTTTTCATCCAGAAACTAACTGGTTGTGGTGAAGCGAACCCAAATAGCATTCCTCGGTCATCTGGCAAAGCTGGTCGATACATCAACCCCATTTGTTGCTGTTGTGGTGTTTTCGCCACTTCTAGCTGAATAGTTGTGCCATTAGGAAGAATGGCTTTCGCAGAAATTGGTAGTTTTTGACCTAAACTCGCTGGGGCTGGAGTTTTAGAATCAGACGTGGGGGTTGGAGGTTTAGCCGTTGTTGGCACAGAACAGCCCATCAATAAAACACTCAGCAACATTGAGAATAAACCTAGCCAACGATTCATAATTATTTTTGATTTTGTAATTTAGATTTCAATTTTACAGAATTTAAGCTAGAAAGCTCACGCTTTTATTTATTTGGTAATACACAGCCGTTTTCAGGCTCAATTAACTAGACAATGGCTTAAGCTCATTGTCTAAGGTAGGCAAACTTTCGCCATCTCTATTAGATTAGGATTCTCTTAAAACGTACCCTACGCCGCGTACTGTCTGAATTAGGCGCTTTTGACCTTCATCTTCGATTTTGAGGCGCAGGTAGCGGATGTACACTTCAATGACATTCGACTCACCCAGAAAGTCATAACCCCAAACATTTTCTAAAATTTGTTCGCGGGTTAACACCTCACGGGGATGTTCCATTAAAAATTTTAATAGTTCAAATTCCTTCATTGTCAAGTCAATTGCTCGGCCGCCGTGGATAGCACGGCGACTTGCGATGTCTAAAATAAGATCCCCAAAGCGCAATTGCTCCGTGGTATCCACATCGGGTTTTAAGTAGAGGCGAATTAACTTCAAAAAGTCTTCTGAGCGGTAAGGTTTGAGGATGTAATCATCCGCCCCTGCTTCTAGACAAGCTACACGATCGTCGACGGTATCCCTTGCCATTAAAATCAACACAGGCGATCGCATACCAGTGCTTCTCAGATTTTTACACAATGAGAGTCCTGATTCTCCTGCTAGCATCCGGTCTAAAACAATTAAAGCAGGTTGGCGATCGCGACAGTATTGCAAACCACTGGTCGCATCATGAGCCAATATTGATTCATAGCCAGCTTCTTGCAAATCGCAAGCAAGCTGATTTGCTAGGCTCTCATCGGTTTCAATCACCAAAACACAGGGACTTGGAGCAACTGTCATAACAATTTGGGATATTGGATTTGGGATTGTAAAGATTTTCCAGAGAAAATCTTTACATAAGTTATAAAGTGCAATTACGAGTTTTTAACGATGAAGCAATCCTGATTTGACGCACGGCTAAGAATCTTTTAGCACGTTCAGGTGTCAGCAACCGAATTCTCCGATGCAATCTTAATAACTAACTCCAAATACCATCCCTATACCAGTAATTCTGGACGGAAATTAGAGAATGGGGAATGGAAGCAGGGGAAAGAATTTTCTGTTTGCTCACTCGCTTCTTTAACAATTCCCAATTTCCAATTCCCAATCATTACGGTAATTCTACCGAAGTTGGTTTGGCAATATGTGGTAAACCCCAACCTAATTTTTCTCGTAAAATTCGGAAAAACTCAGGCGGTTGCAGTCGAATAAATCGCACACTATATTGCGATCGCTCCATATATACTCTATCTTCTGGTAGAACATAACACCCTCCATTACCATCCACCACCATTACTAGCCGAGGAATGTTGACTGGATAAATGTTCACCGATTCAGTATCTGGAAATACCAATGCTCTAGAAGCTAGAGAATGGGGACAAATGGGTACTAGCTGTAAAACAGGTACACCAGGAGTCACCACTGGGCCACCAGCACTCAATGAGTAAGCTGTAGAACCAGTAGGCGTAGAAACAATCACGCCATCCGCAGCAATATCTACTGGTGCATGACGACCTATGGCAATTTCAAAATGGCACATAGAGGTCAAAGGTTCTCGGTGCAGTACCATTTCATTCAAGCAGAGAGCTTCCCACAGTACTGCATCTCCCCGAAATACTTTGACGGTGAGCATGGCTCGTTCTTCAATTTCATACTTACCGTTCATTGCCTGTTCTAGTGCTTGGGGCAATTGATTCAGGAAAGTTTCTGTCAAAAATCCCATGTGACCGGTATTCACTGTTAATAGTGGAATACCACAGGGGGCTACCTGACGAGACGCTGCTAAAACAGTGCCGTCTCCCCCTAACACCACTGCAAACTCCATATCTGAGTCAAAACCAGGGGGCGTTAGACCGTCAATGGGGGTGTGGCATACAGGACTATCTGGATTAGAGTAGCCCAATATTCCACCGATACTTGATGTGATACACACATCCCAACCGGCTGCGGTTAGCTTGTCTTTCAACTCGATAGCGACACGACCCGCTATCGGTTTAACGTCATTGTAGATAATGCCTGCTTTCGGCACACTCAAATATCCAAGTTTAGGCGATGCTCTGTATTATGTAATCCTTACACATTTTTGGTCATGTAGTCATTAATCTAGATTCAAATATCCAGAGTGTAGAGTTTCATGACTAATGTTTCTTCCGTAATTACTATTGACTATTGGCTTTTGAAGACTGTTTAAAAGGAGTTTTTTTAGGTTTCTGCTTTTTATTTTTATTTTTCTGGTAGTCTACCTCTTTGAGCTTCTTCATGATCCGGCTGAAATACTCTTGGAGATAGCTTTCTAGGGTCGTGGTTTGTTGCGGATCTAAGCCAAAAACTGTGTATACTTCATCCATTGAAGCATTTAGCTGTTTACCACTAGCCAATACTTCTGTAAACGCTAGCCTGTCGGCTACGTTCCATCCCCACTGAAAAGACCGCATTAAGCCCCGCACGGCACGCAGTAAGCTTATTGGCATCCGCGTTACCCTGGCATCTTTTCCAGATAAGCGTTCGCACAGGTTGATGATTTCTTCTGCACTCCATGCACGAGTACCAACTACAGGAAAAGCTTGGTTTTCCGTTTCGGGCACACTCAATGCACGAATTGCAAACTTAGCAATGTCCTGAGTGTCCATATAGGCAATAGGAGAAGAATTACCTGTCACCCAAACTGGCTGTCCTTCCAAAATGGGAATCCCATATTGACCGATTAACCCTTGCATAAAACCAGCTAGCCGCAAGATGGTATAATTCAAGCCTGACTCAGCTAAGAATAGTTCTGTACAACGTTTAATTTCCATTAGCGGTACTTCTGGGTATTTATCCGCATCCAAAATTGAAAAGAAGATAAAGCGCTCTACACCTGCTGCTTTTGCTGCTTGAATTAATGCTACTTTGCCCTCCCAGTCAACTTGCTTGATACTCAGTGAATCTGTAGGACGAGATGTTGACGCATCAATAACTTGGGTTACACCAACTAAAGCTGCCGCTAGTGTATCAGGGTAACGTAAATTTCCTGGTACAAGTTCTGCACCCCATTCTTTGAGAAAAGCTGCTTTTTTACTACTCCGCACGAGGCAGCGTACTTTATATCCCTCATCGATTGCACGACGAGCCACTTGTCTTCCTAAGGTGCCAGTGGCACCGACGATTAATAATGTCATGAGGTTTGTAATAAATTTTAATGTTTTATGAAAAGAATGTTATCAGAATAACCTATGTAAACAAAAGTTTACATCTTTTCTAAGAAAATCGTTTGTTATGGAAAAATTCATGGGAAAATGGCTGTCCGGTAAACGGACAAGCTTTTTTCCCAGTTAGCAAAAAGTATGAACGCCAGTTTGGGGCGAACAGAACCTTTCAAGGCAGAGGAAAACCCCTTCCATCTCAATAGTCAATTACCGTAGAAGTTATTCTTCTCCGCCTTGAATTTTTAGTAACAATGCGCCTAAGCCCCAGCCCACGAAGATTAAACCGAAGGACAATATAGCTGCATTCAAAATTTCGCCGCCCATTGGTGTGATTCTCCTTATGCAAATTAGTGTGTGTAAACTAGGTCTAGCAGAAGCTTTTCAATAGTTACTGTAGGATTAGACCTGTGTAAATAATTTTAAACTAGTTTAGCAAGTAATCCCTACTGGTTTGGGGGGCAATCCCTACTGTAGAACGGGAAATGAGGGGGATGGGGAAAATTTTGATGATAATAATTATGAATAAATTTTATGTATCAAAATAATCAAGGTGATTTAGTGAATTTTAGCAAAAAGAATCGCCCACGTTTGGCGCTGACGCTGGGAGATCCGGCAGGTATTGGGACGGAGGTGATTTTAAAAGCTTTAGCAAAACCGGAAATTAGTAAAAAATACGACGTAACAGTGGTGGGTAATGGGGATTTGCTGGCACAGACTTATCACAAATTGAATTTAATCGAGAATTTAGCACCTTTGGCAAATCCAGAAGAGTTGTCTGTCTGTGATGTGCAATTGGATGGAGAAATTAAAGGTCAAATTATTCCAGGAATAGGTAATGCGGCTAGTGGTGCGGCTAGTTTTGCTTATATGGAATGTGCTATCGCACAAACACTCGCTGGTAAATTTGATGGAATAGTCACGGGGCCGATCGCTAAATCTGCTTGGAAAGCCGCAGGGTATAATTATCCAGGGCAAACAGAACTTTTGGCGCACAAGTCAGGTGTTGACCGTTTTGGGATGTTATTTGTGGCGCGATCGCCCCATACTAATTGGACACTCCGCACTTTACTTGCCACCACACATATTCCCCTACGTCAAGTGGCGGATACATTGACACCGCAGTTGTTGACACAGAAATTGGATTTGCTGGTGGAGTGTTTGGAGAAAGATTTTGGGATAGAAAATGGGAGAATTGCGATCGCAGGTTTGAATCCCCACAGTGGCGAACAGGGGAAACTTGGACATGAAGAACAAGATTGGTTAATTCCCTGGTTGGAGCAAGAGCGGCAGAATAGACCAAAATTACAACTAGATGGACCCATACCACCAGATACGATGTGGGTCAAACCTGGTCAAGCTTGGTATGGAAATTCTTTAGTAAAAAATCCTGCTGATAGCTACTTAGCACTTTACCACGACCAAGGCTTAATTCCTGTGAAGTTGATGGCGTTTGATCGAGCAGTTAATACTTCTATAGGTCTTCCTTTCGTTCGAACTTCACCCGATCATGGAACAGCGTTTGATATTGCAGGTAAGGGAATTGCTGATGCTACGAGTATGAAAGCAGCGATACATTTAGCGGCTGAGTTGGTTAGTCAAAAGCTGGCCAAGAAAAATTATGAATGATTTTTAGAAATACAACTTATCATAAAGGACTAAATGGCTCTTCCCGATCGCCAAACCTATCTTCGCTCGTAATTGTGCCAGCTATTTATGTCTCATTTTATAAACGACTCCTGAAATCGCAAAGCTCAAGAAGTAGTATTTTCGTCAGGTGCTTCAAACTTATAACCATAGCCGCGTACAGTTTTAATAAACTCTGGTACGCTAGGATCGACTTCCATCTTCTTGCGAAGCTGACCAATATGTACATCAACCACCCGGCCATCTCCTACGTAGTCGCAACCCCAGATTTTCTGGATTAACTGTGGGCGACTCCAAGCTTGATTAGGATGACTTGCCAAAAAATGTAAAATATTAAATTCCAGTGCTGTTAAACCGAGAAGCTTATCGTTTAGTATTACCTCCCGTCCCTCTGGGTTAATTACTAGCTGCTTGAAAATTATCCGTTGTGTTGGTGAAGGGTTGATATAGCGTATCCGCCTCAAAAGAGCTTCTATTCTAACTTCTACTTCTGCAAGACTAAATGGTTTAGTCATGAAATCATCAGCGCCTGCACTCAAGATTTTAATTTTATCAGCCTCATCAGTCCTACTAGTTAGTATCAGTACTAAAACATTAGTACGACTCTGCATTTCTTGACAAAGGCTATAACCATTAACATCCGGCAAATTCCAATCCAGAATTACTAAGGCTGGGTTGAATTGCTCAAACATCGATAAGGCAGTCTTACCATCTGCTGCTGCCTCTATTTGATATTTCCGGCTCAAAAAACGATGAACGAGATTTCTCACGCCGAAGTCGTCATCAACAATCAGAATTTTAGGAGTAGTAGCGGTAATCATAACCATAATGCTGCCTATTGTAGATTGAGCGATTCGCTGTTGTCCCAGTTTTGCTGTCCGTGTTTCTGTTGAGAGTGGATTTACGCGCGTCTCTCCTGAGTACGATCGCTACTGCAGTACTTGTATACAATTAATTTTCCATGAAGCTTATGAAAACTTCAGCCACCGTAATGCTGATAAATTGTATGATTTTATATGATTTTTGTATAATTTTGACTTTACATTGTATAATTATCAAATTTTATACTTAAGACAAGTGTAATGCGAGACAATTTTTATAATCAAAAACAGTCTAGAGAGACACCAGACGCTACGGCAGTTTCCTACAACTTTGGAAAAGCAATGTACTCCCTGGTTAATTAGTGATTCACAAAGACTCACAAACTAAGTCATAAGCCAATTTAGATTCTACCCAATCCTACTTGAACTAACTGGTATCTGTTCCTGAAGGAGGACTACGAAAATTCACTCATCGTGCATTTACATGTAGCTACCCTTCTAAGCATATACTATACTACAAATTTCAGCCTGAGACTATGACAAACCAAGAACTCAGAGCATTACCAGAAGGTATAAGGGCAGCAAAAACAGCTTTAACAGACAAAACTTGGAGTCAGCATAAATTAGCAATAGCTTTAAGCATTACACGTCAACCAGGTTCCAAATTTTTTGCAGGTGAGTCAGTTTCTCGATCTTGTTTTGTGCAAATTTGCCAACAGCTAAACTACATCATCCAAGATTTTCTCAATTGCAGTGTTGAAAATGAATCAACTAAAACTCTGCTGACATAAGGAAAACTGCTGGCTGATTTTACTAGATGGATTAGATGAAGTGCCAACAGAAAAGGCAGAACAATTAACAATCGGACTGATATAACTCCAATAGTAAGGCAAGAGATTGAAGAGAAATTATTGTTAGTGATCGCAGATATTAAAAAGCTACCTAATTTCTATAAAAATAGCTGAATACTTCTAATGTTTAGACGTTTTAGGATAAAACATTTAATAAAATAAAGCTTATTATTCAGAATTTTTTTAAATAAATAAATATCCAAAATAGGATTTTAAAATATTTTATTAAAGATAATATAAACAAAAAGCTCTTTTAATAGTCCAATTTGACTATATTTGCAATGGCTTAAATGGTATAAAATATTTTAATTAGCTACTCTATCTCAAGAGAGATTTTGAATAGATTCAGCCTAGAGAAAGAGTAATTAAATATATTGACTCCGTTAAATTGCTATTAATATCGTCAGCAAGGAATACCTATGGTTAACAATTTAGTAGGCGGCATCATTCCACCACAGCCACCAATAGAAGGACAATCTGATGCTCATGTCTTAAAGTCTCGTTTAGAATGGGGCGAACCAGCTTTTACAATACTGGATGTGCGCGATCGCAACACCTTCAATGAAGGTCACATTATGGGAGCAATGCCCATGCCCATAGATGAATTGGTAGAGCGTGCAGTACCTTCTTTAGATAAGAGTCGTGATATTTACGTTTACGGTGCTAATGAAGAAGAAACTGCTCAAGCCGCGCAACAACTGCGTTCTAATGGATTTGAGCATGTCTCTCAACTGATAGGTGGTCTTGCTGGGTGGAAGGCTATTGGTGGCCCAACAGAAGGGATTGTTGAATCAAAAACTCCCGCAGGTGCAGACGACTACAATATCGTAGATCGGCTAAAGAATCACGAACAAAATCAGCCAAAGGGAGGTACTAGCGCGACGGAAGCCATCAAGAAAGGAGCTAGTAACCTCAAAGACAGCATTCAAGAAGGAGCTAGCAATCTCAAGGAAGGTATTCAAGAGGGAGCTAGCAATATTAAAGAAGGCATTAGCGAATCTAAAGACAGAGATGATTCCAATGTCGGCTCTTAAGTAAAAATAACTGAGAAAATCAGCGATAGACCTCTTGCAGAAATCAAGAATAAAAACCCCACTATACCTTTGAGTTACACCACAGTCTCCCCTGTTTGCTTGCAGGGAGACGCTACAGGTGGGGTGTTAGAGAATTTTCCAAGAGGTCTAATCTTGATTTGGTATGAGCAAAGAGGTCACAATTTACTAGTCGAAAGACAGAAGATTTTGACTTTTAATGCTGGAATACAGCATCAACAAATTTTGCAAGAGACTTCATGAATTACACTTCCAAGGAAAGATGAAAATCTCTCTTGCAATACCCAATACACTTATTTTGAAATAGATTTAGTGGTTGGCCTAATGTTCAAATAAATCCTTAAATTGCAATAAATCTAAAGAAACTATCGTTGGCAAAAATTCAAAACACTCTTGAGCAATTTTCCAGCGTTCTTCTCGTTTGAGCATTTCTGTTAACTTCTGCTGCACACTAAGTAAGTAACGCACATCATTGGCAGCATAACTAAGTTGAGCTTCAGACAAACTAACGGCGTTGCCCCAATCAGAACTTTGAGAGCTTTTATCTAGTTCTACTTTTTCTAACTCTTGTACCACATCTTTGAGTCCGTGGCGATTTGTGTAAGTACGGGCTAACTTACTAGCAATTTTGGTGCAAAACACAGGGCTAACCTGAATCCCCAGATTGGCCCGCAAAGTGGCAATGTCAAAGCGAGCAAAGTGAAACACTTTTACAACATTGGCCGCTTCGAAGAGTTTTTTTAAATTTGGGGCCTCAGTTTGTCCTTTGGCTATGCGAATTACAGTGACTTTCCCTTCTAGGTTGCACAGCTGGACAAGACACAAGCGATCGCGCTGTGGCAATAATCCCATCGTTTCTGTATCAACTGCGATCGCTGTCGATTCTAAATACTGTCCAAGGGCTGCGTCACTGAGATCGCGATCGCTTACCTGAAAATCTTGTAATGTCATGAATTGTTCAAAAATAATAGCAGTGTCCAGCAGATACAAGTCTTGTCAGACACTACATTATTATTGTGCAAAAAATCATAAATTAAATCTACCTAGTGCGAAAAAAGATTTGTGTCAGGTAGACTTCGCCTTGATTATTAGTAGCAACACCAATTCCAGTCAGGTTGTAATTTCCTTTCAGATTCTTTAGATGTCCGGGACTGTTGATCCAACCAGTAACAGCTTCCTCTACGGGGTTGCTATATCCCCGGTTAAAAGCAACATTTTCTGCCGCACTGTTGTAGCGAATAGGGATAGCTTTGACTCGCCCTTCAAATCCCCGATGGCTAAATGGGGTTTTACCCTTAGCCATATTCTGACTATGAATTCTTGCCTGTCGAGTAATATTTGCATTTAGGGTCAACTTTGGCAGTCCTTTAGAAGCCCGATATCGATTAATTTGCTCAAAAACTGATTTTTCTAGCTCAGTAGTTTTAAAAGTAGGAGTCGATATTGCAACCTGACTGGAAAAAAGCGACAACAGCTTATTACGGGTGGATGTATTCGTAGAAGGATGATTTGGTATCGGAACAGTCGTTAATCCACTAGCAAGGACAAGCGCACTTAAAGCGATGCCAAAAGCAGTTTGTCGGAACATGGAGAATTGCGTGATGTGTAGAGATATAAGACTTCTACTCTACCTTATTGTTCCAACGATATATACCACGATACTATTAAGGATTGATGAATTTCGGCAATCTGGCTAAATCCTTTACAAGAAATAGAAAAACTCATTTCCAATTGTCAATATTTCAATAGTTCATTTTCATAAAATCACGGTTATTTTTGCTGAAAATTTCAGATTTTCATGAATTACTAAAAAATAATGTAGTTTCAATTACATTCGTCTATTAAATACTACATGATTCAATATTTAATTTATAGTGGTTCTTAGTTGAGTGCAATACAGACCTAACCCCCAGCCCTTTCCCTTATAGGGAAGGGGAGTAAGACTCAAAGCCTCTCTCCTAAAAGTAGAGAGGTTAAACTGTATTGCTTCCATTCGATAGCCGCTATATAAGACTTACACATCAGGTATGAAATGTCGGGGCATTCATATAGATGCATTCGCGGAGCGTCTCGTAGAGAAGTGGGTTTCCGCAGAGTATTGCCCCTACGGGAAATTAAGGCTTTCACTGCCTTTTTGCATAAGTCCTAATTTAGGAAAAGCTTTTTCCCCAGACTAAAGTCTGGGGAATTTGCGAAAACTTTTATGAGAGAGGTTTTGAATCTTACTCCCCAACGCTACTAGGTAAGGGGTTGCTCTTGTTAGGTCTGTATTTTATGGAATTGAGAACCGCTATATCAGCGAAGGAAAATTTGTGTGAAGTAGACTTTGCCTGCACTATTGGTGGCGACACCAATCCCCGTCTTATTAAAATTGCCTCTGATGTTGGCTAGATGCCCTGGACTTTTGAGCCAGCCTTGAACAGCTCTCGTCGCAGGGTCAGTTGCTCCCATGTTATAAGCAACATTTTCACCAGCAGATGCGTAAGAAATACCGATTGCTTTAATACGCTGTGAAAATCCTGTATGTCCAAAGGGAACTCTCCCACTAGCCATATCCTGACTATGAATCCTAGCTTGATTATCGATGGCAGAATTACGAGTCAGCCTTGGTAGCCCTTGAGAAGTTCTGTAGCTATTAACTTGGTTGAAAACCGATTGCTCTAAAGCAGTAGTGTCGATACTAGATGCTGCAATTTTGAAAGCATCATTTGATATAGATGAAGACACTGGTGTAAAAGTTGAATTTGTTACAGGAGTAGCGATCGCTCCGCTACTGAGGACAATAGTGCCTAAAGCAACGCCGTAGATTGTTCTTTTAATCATGTGCTGAAAGTAAACTTCCAGACAATCTAATCAAACTAATCTAAATGTGACAAATTGCTTATAGGTCTATATATTTCTGTTTATGCTCTTTTTTGTTCAAACGCGACTACAAAACTTTAAAATTCACAATCTTACGAAAAAAGTGCTGTTTATGAAAAATTTCCCTCTACCATTAGGACTATTTTCGCTATTTAAACAGCATAATTTTCTCCACTAAAGCCTCTGTACGGCTAGCTTTGGTTGAGAGTTTCTAACTCTTCCTGCACCACACGTAACACCCGTGCAATATATTCTGCACGCCACAGTTCTCGCTCTTTTGTTACTTTTGCATCTGGTTCGTAAGCTTCGATCTCAGTAGCCGATAAAATACCTTTAACCTCTAGTAACCTTTCAATGGTGTCCAGACGCTCATGCAGCACAGACACCTCGCCAGTCAAAGCCATGACCATCGCTAACAATTTATCGATTTGTGGATTGTCTAAGTAAACAGGTCGTTTACCCTTAGCTATTTTTGTCATCCTAATACCAATTCTCCAAAAGTAAGAATACATACACAAAACAAAGAAACCCAGATAAAATCTGGCTTTCTCAATTACGAATTACGAATTGGTATTTACTTCGTTGCAGCAACAACAAACCAAGTGTTTAGGCTGCCTGAGTTACCATTTTGAAAAAGACCATTAGTTACTTTTGCTTTCCATGCCCCATTAGGGACAAACTTCTCGAATGTCTTATCTGGTGCAAAACCAGCCTCAGTAGCTAGCGTCACCAAATCCAGATCGCGTACTGCACTCCAGAATGGTTCATTGTTGTTAGCGGTTTCCCAATCAAAAATGAACTGGGTATAAACATCTAGATGACGATACAAGGGTGCTTCCAGATGGAGCATGATTCCACCGGGAGCCAGTAGACGATAAGACTCTTGCATGACTTTACGGACGGCTGACGGGGGAATTTCATGCAGCAAAATATGAGAAACCACTAAGTCAAAAGATTCATCTGGAAAGTTAGTATGTTCGGCATTTTGCTGCCAGAAGTGTACCCGTTTGCCTAAAGCTTCGGCTCTTGCATGACCGTAACGCAACATGGGTGCGCCGACATCAATGGCATGGACTTCTGCATCTGGGTAAGCATCTACGTAGGGTAATGTGCTATTACCAACAGAACATCCCATATCAAGAATTTTTCTGGGTCGAAAGTCTGGATACTCTGGCAAAAGGTAGTTTTGGACTATAGATAGCCCCATATCATTATTCAACGGCCCCAACCAACCCAGACCATAAAGGTAAGCGCCGCGATCGTAGGTTGCGCCAGCAGCTACATCACCACCAGTGAATTCACTGTGATATCCTCCAGGCATACAGTGAATGTCTACAGCTTTTTGATAATTAGGTATTTGAAAATTTGGGTCGAGGGTTAAAGTACCCAGTTCACCACCTCGATCCTTGGCACGCTCAATCAACTCTGGCAGTTGTCTGCCAACACTGGTATTTACAGCATCCCATAATATTTCCTGGTGGATGCGCTTGAGGGCACTAGTCCATCGGTAGTAGGATTCATGCTGCATTACTTCCCGAATTTCATGACGATTTTGGGGAGGACGCTGATGTTCCTGTTCAAACTTCGGCTTGGCTAATTTTTCATAAACTACTTTATTGCCAGGAGAAATATTCCTGAAAATGTGCGTTTTCAGACTTTGCACAAAGTTTTGGCGTGCCAACTCGTCATGAGTGGGTTGTGGTAGCATAGCGTGTTGGAATTGTCGATCCATCATTAGCTTCTTCCCAAATAAATATTTTATGTATATTTACGCTGGATCTAATAACTTGGCTACCGTTTGTACATCTTTATCACCGCGTCCAGAGCAGTTAATTACAATTCGGGGACTGCCGCTTAGTTGGGGACATAAGGTTTCGAGATATGCGATCGCATGGGCTGTTTCTAATGCTGGGATAATCCCTTCCAATTTCGATAATCGCTGGAATGCTGCCATTGCCTCTGCATCTGTCACACTATAATATTCAGCGCGACCGGTGTCTTTCAAATAGCTATGTTCTGGCCCCACACCGGGATAATCTAACCCTGCACTAATTGAGTGCGCCTCAATGATCTGCCCATCCTCATCTTGTAATAGATAGCTCATTGCTCCGTGTAATACACCAACTCGCCCTTTTGTCAAGGTTGCTGCGTGTTTTTCGGTATTAACACCTTCTCCGGCTGCTTCAATTCCAATGAACCGGATAGAAGGCTCATTAATAAACTCATAAAATAGTCCCATTGCATTGGAACCACCACCTACACAAGCCAAGAGAATATCAGGCAGTGTACCCCACTTTTCCATTGCTTGGGTGCGAGTTTCTTGCCCGATTACTGCATGGAAATCACGTACCATCATCGGGTAGGGATGGGGACCTGCTACTGAACCAAGGATGTAGTGAGTTGTTTCCACATTTGTTACCCAATCGCGGATTGCTTCAGAAGTGGCATCTTTCAGGGTTCCAGTTCCCGCTTCCACCGGACGCACTTCTGCCCCCATCAACCGCATTCTGAAAACATTTAAAGATTGGCGTTCCATATCATGAACGCCCATATAAATTACGCATTCCAGCCCAAAACGAGCGCAAACTGTGGCTGTAGCAACTCCATGTTGTCCAGCACCAGTTTCGGCAATAATCCGTTGCTTACCCATGCGTTTCGCTAACAAAACCTGACCAAGGGCATTATTGATTTTGTGAGCGCCGGTATGATTTAAATCTTCACGCTTTAAGTAAACTTGTGGCCCAGTGCGATCGGGTCGCGCATAATGAGCAGTCAGGCGTTCCGCGAAATACAATGGTGTGGCGCGTCCCACATAGTCTCGTAACAACTGCTGTAATTCTGCTTGAAAACCAGGTTCATTGCGGTATTGCTGATAAGCTGTTTCTAATTCAGCAAGGGCAGGCATTAGCGTTTCAGGTACATACTTACCGCCGAAGCGTCCAAAGCGACCTAACGCATCGGGAACCTGAGCAGTTGAACTTGGAGAGAGGGGAGTGGTAGTCACAGGCTGTTTTCGATGACGGAAATGACTTAATTATTATAGAAAAGTCTGGGACATATCTGGGGTATACCTAGGGATGAGGTAGAAAAACAATTCCCAATTCCTGGCAATGGATTTGTAATGTTAGTCTAGAAATTGATATCCCAGCAGAATGGTTGCGTAGAAGTTTCCACTGCCTTTGCCTTTGAAATTTTTCTTAAACATTTATTTTATGTCTTCTTCCAATTCTAAATCTTCTGACAAAAGCTTCGTCTACCGCGAATTTGGTAACGACAACTCCGCCGCCACAGAAAGACCAATTCCAGAACTACCCCCACAACAACAAAATCTTAAAGTACAAGCTTCCCGCAAAGGACGCAAAGGCAAAACTGTCACAGTGATTAGCGGTTTTCAAGCTAAACCAGAAACCTTGGCAGATTTAGTGAAGCAGTTGAAAACCCAGTGTGGGACAGGTGGGACACTTAAAGATAACGAAATTGAAATTCAGGGCGAACACAAACAGAAAATTGTCGAGATTTTGACCAAGCTAGGTTATAAAGCCAAAATTAGTGGTGGCTAATTTTGAGTGCGGTTTACCGCATCTTAACTGTTACCTCGATTGAGAAATGGAATGTTATCTTTGATAAAGTACAAATATGCTTGAACGGTGGTGGATTACTTCGCTAACAAGCTATTTTTAGTGAGATAAACAGGAGGTTTAAATGGATTTAGTTCGGATTTTGTGTGCCATTTTCGTGCCGCCTTTGGGAGTTTTTTTACAAGTAGGTTTTGGTATAGACTTTTGGATTAATATAGTTCTGACGCTTTTTGGTTACATTCCTGGAATTATTCATGCAGTATGGATAATTGCTAAGAAATAATTCTTTGTACGAGTAGATTGGGTGTAACCATTTCTACAGAGGCAATTAATCAATTGCCTCTACAAAAAGATTTTTAAGTTGGATGTCTGCATGGGTATATCACAATACTATATTTCTTTTACTTAAAAAACTCTAAAGACACGATCAATCATGTCGATAAAGTATTAATCTCTGTGGCAGTCAATCCCAAATTAGCTCTCATTTTTTAACATCGCATAGAGTCTAAACTCTAGAAGCAAAGGGCAGATGTGTAACTGCCATTGCACAGTTGAGACATTCAAATCTTTGATTAAGCCAGTGCGTATATCTAGTACCCAACCATGAACCATAGGCGCTTTTCGCTCATAAAGTGCCTGACGCATGATAGAAGTTTGGTAGAGATTTTTCACTTGCGCCACTACATTTATTTCTGCCAAACGATTCAGACGTTCTTCTCTGGTTGGTAAGGCATCAATTTCTTCTTGTTTGTGTAAATACAGTTCCCGAATCGGATTTACCCAGTTATCCAGTATTCCGATGGTTCTCCCTTCTAAAGCAGCTTTAATTCCTCCGCAGTCGTAGTGACCACAAACGATAATATGTTCCACCTTAAGATGTAAAATTGCGTATTCTAAAACGGCTAAAAAGTTAATATCCGTTAGAGAAACTTGATTCGCAATATTACGATGAACAAATAATTCTCCTGGTTCTGTACGAGTAAGGTTTGTTAAGGGTAAACGACTATCAGAACACCCGATGTATAGAAAAGGTGGTGTTTGTCCCTTAGATAATTCTTGAAAGTAAGTTGGATCTATAGCTAATTTCTCTGCAACCCAAGCCTGATTATTTCTGAAGAGTTCATCAATGCTGTTATATTTCATCTTTCGTCAAATTCGGGAGATAATCTCATAAATATTTTAGCTGAATTACAGTTTCCGCTAAATCAGTATGAACTTGTTGCAATCTAAAATTTGAGAAAGATGACAGTCTTTTTCTACATACAGCATTAATATAATTATTGTATAAATTGTAAACAGACGATTTAGAATTTAGAGAGAAAATTACTATGTATAACTTTAGGTAAATAGCTAAATAAAGTAAAATTTACATCACCAAAAATCTGATTATTGAGACTGCCAATTTCAACCCCTCATCTAGCATCTATAAGATATTTTTGCAAAGTAAAAAAAGTTCTATAAACATAATTACTTTAAATGACACCCCAAACTGTGCATTTGAGTCAAGGAAGTGCGGCGTAACTTTTAAGTGCTATCTCTTTAATACACAGAGACATTTATTTCCTGATAACAGTAAACTATCTTAACAAAGATGCCAAATTTGAGATATTCAGTTATCAGCTTCAATCGGGGGCAACAACTTTGCTCGCGTTATGATGGTTGATTGACCAACGGTGATCGACAGTTACAGAGGAAAATTCGCAAATTTCTTCTAGTCGTTTTTGTTGTACCGCAGCTTTACGGAGAGTAATAATTAGTTGATTTACCTGATGTCGTAAATCTGGATTATCATTTACTGCTAACATAGTTTGTCTTTCTAAAAGTTGAAGTATAAGTTCGTAGTGAATAGGTGAAGGTAAAGGAATTTGCTCCATGAAGTTTAATTTTGATTTCATATTTGGAATTTTGTCTTAGTCAAATTTTATCTCTCGTACATAAATTGTTACATAAGAAATAACTAGTTACTTATGGCTTTGATTTGATTAGCGATGAAGATTTGGCAAAGATATTGATAATAGTTGACAGCAAAGTGCTGCGTGTCTACGCATAGTATGCCCTGCACTAAGAGGTACAGGGGAAGTTTTTATTTCAGAAATTTTTCGGTAATATACTGGCGATCGCAGCGCCGGGATCGGGTTGTTTTACCAAAGACTCTCCAATGAGTACAGCAGATGCACCTGCTGTAAGCACTAAACTCAAATTATCTGGGTTGTGTAGTCCTGATTCGCTGACAACAAGGATGTTTTTCTCCTGCAATTGGCTACCCCTTGCAGCTAAAAGTTGGCAAGTAGTTTGCAAGTCAACTGAGAAATCTTCCAAATTGCGATTATTGATTCCTACTAAGGAGACCCCATCCAAGGCTAACACACGGTCAAGTTCTGCCAAGCTATGGACTTCAATCAAAGCTGCCATTTTCAAGTTGTTAGCAATTTTGAGGAAGTATTTCAAATCTTGATCGCCCAGGATAGCCGCAATCAACAAAATAGCATCTGCACCGTGAATCCGCGCCAAGTATATTTGGTAAGCATAAATGATAAACTCTTTGCATAATAGGGGCAAATCTACGGCAGCCCGAATCTTAGCTAAGTTTTCAAAACTACCTTGAAAGAACTTGACATCGGTTAGCACGGAAAGACAACTAGCACCACCTTGCTGATAAGATTGAGCGATCGCTACTGGGTCAAAATCTTCTCGGAAAACGCCTTTACTTGGTGAAGCTTTTTTAACTTCGGCAATTAACGCTGGCTTCGTCTTGCCTTGGCGCAAAGCGGCAACAAAATCACGGGTTGGCGGCGCAGTCAGTACCTGCTTTCGCAATTCTTGCAAAGGAACCTTTTCCCGCATCAGGTCATATTCTACTTCTTTTTGCCAGACAATTTCTTCTAAGATATTGTTTGGCGCTGAATCAGGTACGGCGGCCTGGTAACGTAACATGGATACAGCAATAGCTGGATTAGGGGAACGACGACGGATTTGCATAATTGGGGAATGGGGAATGGGAAATGGGGAATGGGGAATGGGGATTGGGGACTGGGGAAGAATTCTTCTCAATTCCCAGTACCTAATCCCTAATCCCTAAATTGCGATCGCTCGTTTATAAGCTTCGTCTAGAACTTCCGAGAGTGTCGGGTGGGCGTGAACTAGATGTGCGAGGCTTTGGACGGATTGACGGTTTGCAATCGCGGCTGACGCTTCATGAATTAAGTCTGAGGCGTGCAGCCCGAAAATGTGAACGCCTAAGACTTCTCCGGTGTCTTTGCGATATATCACTTTGGCAATACCGTCGGCTTCATTTTCTGCCAACGCTTTGGAATTCCCTTTGAAGTAACTCCGACTTGTGGCGATTTCAAACCCTTCGGTTTGTCCCAATTCCTTCGCTGCGGTTTCTGTTAAACCTACATAGCTAACTTCTGGGTGGGTAAAAGCTGCTGCAGGGATGCTGCGATAGTCTACTATTCTTTCCCTCCCAACTATATTTTCTACCGCGATGATGCCCTGAGCAGAAGCCGCATGTGCTAACATCATCTTCCCATTAGCATCGCCAATTGCCCAGACATTTGGTACTACTTCACCAGCTGATAGCACTGCCATGCGATCGTCAACTGGGATAAAATTCCGCCGATCGAGTTCTATACCCACAGACTCTAAACCAAGATTTTTGGTCGCTGGAATGCGTCCTGTAGCCACTAAGCAAGCATCTACTTCGATGACATCTACATCTTCTTTGGTTTTGAAATTTGCTAATTCAATTACCACTGGTGAACCAGGGGTGACTTTTTTGGCGTATATCCCCACTTTCGTTTCAATATCACGGGGAGTAATCAGCACCCGTTCGGCAAGTTTGGCAATATCGCGGTCAAATCCTGGCATTAACTGATCTAGGGCTTCAATCAAGGTGATTTCACAACCCAAAGCTGAGTAAACATCAGAAAATTCCAAGCCAATGTAACCACTGCCAATAATCGCCACCCAGTCTGGTAGAGACTCTAACTTCACACCTTGGTCGCTAGTAAAGACAGTTTTGCCGTCTACTTCAATTCCTGGAGGTACAAAAGGAATTGAACCAGGCGAAAGGATGATGTCTTTGGCTGTGATAATTTTTTCGGCACCGTCTCCGGTTACAGCAACTTTTTGTGCCCCAGCGATTTTTCCCCAACCCCTGATAATATCGACTCCTAGACGTTTGAGACTGTTGGTTAAATCCCCTTGAATTTTCGAGACGAGATTATTAGCATGATTAGCGATCGCTTGGCGATCGAATTCCACGCTACCAATTTGAATTCCCAGCGATTTGAGGTGGTGGGCATTGCGTAACTCCCGCACACGTCCAGATGCCGCCAGTAGCGCTTTAGAAGGAATACAACCCCGATTAACACAGGTTCCTCCCATATCACCAGCTTCAATAATCGCTGTTTTTAAACCACAACTTACGGCGTGTAAGGCTGCGCCATGTCCGCCTACACCAGCGCCGATAATGACTAAATCGTAATCAAATCCTTGACTCACGTTAGGTTCCCCGTCTGCTTCGCCTATTTATTCTCAACTTGACCGACAATCAGCGCAACCCCTTTAACAGTTATCAGTTATCAACGATCAGTTTTTTTGCTGGGTTTAAGCCCCAGCACATAGTTATTCAGTGAACACTGGAAACTGCTAACTGATTTAAATCCCCTACCATCCGCCTGATAACTATTTACTGATTTAACGTTCGGGTGTTGCTAACTTCAATTATGATTCACTGACTTCGGGCGAAAAGATGGATGTTTTCAGTAATTATAGTCAAATCTAGATACTTATTTTAAAGGGAATGGGAAATGGGGAATGGGGAATGAGGTTCTCAGATAGATGAACGGAGTTCTGAGGTGGATGAATCAGTCTCTAATTTCCAATTCCCAATTCCCAATAACTTTACAGCACCATCGCCTAACACCTAAGCTGGATTTAGGATTCATCCAGAGGATTTACACAGGCGATCGCTCGATGTCTATTCCCCAAATTACTGAATTTACTATCCGCCGTCATGCCAACACCAAATCTTTCCAACGCGGCGAGGCATACTATGAGGCTGGTGCTGTTCATACTGTTACCCAACGTGGTCATCTGCTTCAAGCGGAAGTTGCAGGTACTGAAGCAAGACCTTATCATGTCAATTTGAGTTTCGATAGCAGTGGGTTAACCTCAGCAAACTGCACCTGTGCCTACAACTTTGACGGGTGGTGCAAACACATTATCGCCACGATGCTTGTCTGTGTGCGTGATTCAGAAAGTATTGAACAGCGCCCCACCCTAGAACAACTACTCAATCGCCTGGATAATATCCAAACTCAAAGGCTACTGCAAGAGTTGGTAAAAGAATACCCACTACTAATTGAGGCGATTGACCGTCATGTAGGTTGGATGACGAATCCTATTGTCGAGCAAACAAGCATAAAACCCTTGCGCCACCGTAGTATTGATCCGGCTCCCTTTCGGCGGCAAGTCCGGCAAATTATCCGGGATGCTGTGCGCTACTTTGAGGAAGGGGGTGAAGAAGACCCGATTGCCGAAGAATTGGTGAGTGTGGTGCAAACTGCGGTAGCTTTTAGTGAACGAGGAGAGGGTGAAAATGCGATCGCTATTTTAGAAGCGATTACCTTTACTTGTGTGGAAAATTGGGACGACATTGCAGATTACGGTGCTGAAAATGATGAAATTGTCGGGGAATTAAATGAAGCTTGGTGTGAAGCAATTCTGACTGCTGAACTTACCCCAGAAGAAAAAGTTGATATTCAAATAAATTTGGAAGCTTGGCAAGATGAGTGGAATGCTGATTTTGGCCTAGTGATGGAAGCTTTACGGCAAGGTTGGGATTATCCGCCCCTAGTGCAAGTTCTCCAAGGTAATATTACCGAAAGGGGAGCTTGGGAAGAAGACGTGCCAGACTATGCAGATGATTTGGCACTAATTCGGCTAAAAATTCTTGAGCGTCAAGAACGTTACCAAGAATACCTATATTTAGCAGAAGCAGAAGGACAAACCCAGCAGTATCTCACAATGTTAGGGCGTTTGGGCAGAGTAGAAGAAGCAGTTGATGCTGCTCAAACCCAGATGAACTCAATAGAAGAGGCGTTTGCCCTAGCGAAAGCACTCAGCGAACAGGGGGCGTTACAGCAATCACTAGATATAGCCCAGAGTGGGTTAAATTTACCAGGGAATTGTCAGTACGAATTAGGAATTTGGACAAGTGATTTAGCTGTTGAGTTGGGTAATAGTGAAGCTGCTTTATTAGCAATTAAGGCGGCTTTTCAAGTCAAGCCCTCCTTTGTTGACTACGAAAAGATGGCAGAATTAGCTGGGGAAAACTGGGAAACTGTCAAAACAGACCTGTTGAGAATTATTCGTACTTATAGTGGTTGGGGAACAGAATCAGCCAAGGTAGATATATTCTTGCATGAGGGGCTAATTGATGATGCAATTGCGATCGCTAGTGAACTCAGTTCTTATTATTCAGAATTGATTCATCGCGTCATGAATGCCGCTATCCCTCACAATCCTACTTGGGTGATTGCTAATGCGCGTCGCCGTGCCGAAAAGATTATGGATGGAGGTAAGGCAGAATATTACTACTATGCGGTTGAATGGTTAAAAAAAGTCCGTGCCGCCTACTTGGAATCTGGCAAGAAAGCTGACTGGTTAAGCTATCGGGAAAGCTTAATGCAAACCCACGCTCGTAAACGTAAATTGATGGGAATGTTGCAGCAAAAGGATATGGAGTAAAAACTATTATTTTTAAGCTTTCATTTGATGGGTTGTAGAGACGCAAAGTTTTACATCTCTAGAAAGCTTTGATGTAATTAATAGCTTTCCCCATTAATTCTGATGATTTAGTAGTAAGCGCTACCCTGTGGGAACATTGCGCGAACATGTGCTTAAAAATCTAGGAATAAAGTCCCGATCAGCCCTTTTAAATCATGAGACAAACCACTAAGTCTATTTCTGCCGCAGCAATAGATAATTCCAATATGTCTTCTTGCTGATGCAGATTGAACACCATCAATGCTTTGAAGTTTACAATCACCAAATTCTTTAGCTTTTAAATTGAGATTTGCCCAAGAAATCAACTTTAAAGGCAAAAGATGAAGTAAGATTCACATCTGAAGCAGTTTCCGTATAATTCCATAGTTACTGATAAAAAATAGTCCAGTGCGATGATTAATAAATATCCTCAGAATCTTATAGCGTCC
This sequence comes from Nostoc punctiforme PCC 73102, assembly GCF_000020025.1. Lineage (GTDB taxonomy): Bacteria > Cyanobacteriota > Cyanobacteriia > Cyanobacteriales > Nostocaceae > Nostoc > Nostoc punctiforme. The sequence goes on from NC_010628.1 coordinate 5,246,652, forward strand.
CAATTACCACTGAGTATGCTTGTATTACTCAGCAGCATACCTTGTAGTCAACTGAAAGCTCAGGCTGTTGATACTACACAATTACCAACTAGTACTTTCATTCTTTCACAACAACAACTCCCACCACCACAAGATTTACAACCACCTGTACCTTCGCCAGTTCCCTCACCTGAACTGCCTCAGCCACTTCCCCCACCAGCAGAACTATTTCCCCCCTCTGCCCCAACTCCCACACCTGATGAACCACTACCTGGTAAGTTTCCTCAAACTATTGTTGTTGAACGGTTTGAAGTTCTTGGTAGCACAGTTTTCAGTCCCGAAGAGTTAGCCCTCGCCACTGCTGAATTTACCAAACGACCAATCTCGCTGGCTGAAGTGTATCAAGCACGTTCTAAAATTACCGATCTATACGTCAGAAATGGTTATATTACCTCTGGTGCATACATACCGCCCCAAACAATCCAATCCGGTGTTGTAAAAATTCAGGTGGTTGAAGGTAAATTAGAAGATATTCAAGTAACTGGAACTCGGCGGTTGAATCCGAATTATGTCCGCAGCCGCCTAGCAATAGCTACATCACCGCCTCTGAATCGGCAGCGTCTACTAGAAGCACTACAACTTTTGCAACTGAATCCTTTGATTCAAAACGTTTCTGCTGAACTCTCTGCAGGATCGCGGACTGGTTCGAGTCTTTTGGAAGTCAAGGTTAGTGAGGCGAAAACCTTTAGTAGCCAGATAGTTCTTGATAATGGGCGATCGCCTAGCGTTGGCAGTTTTCGCCGCCGATTACAATTAAATGAAGCCAACTTATTAGGATTGGGGGATTCTCTAGGTGTCGCTTACACTAATACCGATGGTAGCAACTCCCTTGATGCGAACTATACATTACCACTCAATCCCCGCAATGGCACACTGACTTTTAACTATGGCACTACGTCGAGTAATGTTATTGAACCTCCTTTCAACGTTTTAGATATCGAATCGGCTTCTCGCTATTACGAAGTAACATTCCGCCAGCCCATAATTCAAACTCCTACGCAAGAATTCGCCCTTGGGTTGACAGCCTCTCGCCGCGAAAGTGAAGCTTCTTATATCGATATAGAGCGAATACCTTTCCCTGGTTTAGGCGCTGATGATGAGGGACGTACCAAGGTATCTGCATTCCGATTTTTTCAAGAATGGACGAGTCGTAACAGCCGTGAAGTCATCGCCCTCCGCTCTCAATTTAGTTTGGGTATAGATATCTTGAGTCCCACGATTAATCAAAATGCTCCCGATAGCCGTTTTTTTGCTTGGCAAGGGCAAGCGCAGTGGGTACGTCTTTTAGCTCCTGAAACCTTAATGTTACTGCGTTTAAATACGCAACTAGCATCTAGAACACTTCTACCTATAGAGCAATTTGGCTTAGGTGGGCAGGATAGCGTTCGGGGCTACCGCCAAGATTACCTGCTGACAGATAATGCCACTTTTGTCTCTGCGGAAGTTCAAGTACCAATTCTGCGCTTACCTAAAATAGATAGCACGTTACAGGTTGTTCCCTTTGTAGATTTTGGTGTTGGTTGGAATAGTTCGGATAGAGAGAATCCCAACCCTAATACTTTAGCTTCTGTTGGTCTGGGGTTGCGTTGGTCACAGAGCGATCGCTTTACTGTTCGTCTTGATTGGGGCGTTCCTTTAATATCAGTTGAATCAAATGAGAGAACATTACAAGAAAACGGTCTGTATTTTAGTTTACTGTATAATCCTTTTTAAAATTTAGGTGTTAGAAACAGTTTATTCTTCTTACCTCATCTACAATAGGCTTCTGTAACGAGACGCTACGCATAGCTTGCTTCGACCTAGGAGTACACTAACGGGGGGTTCCCGCCATTAAAAACTAAAAATCAGACGGTTATTCATATAATTCGGAGTTTCTTTACCACTCAGAATAAAAACCCGTAAATATACTATATATTCTATTCAGTGTTTGATTTTATTCTGGGTATCCTAAGAAAGACAAGATTGGGCTGAATAGACGAAGGGACAAAGCTGATAACTTATCTCTGGGACTTCCAGTTAAAAATTTCTCAACCAACGATCGTGGTTGTAGGGTGTGTTATCGCGATAAGGTAACGCAACTGTTATCTGTAGGTGGTGACAAATTTTATGAAGCAAGTTTTGCTAGAAGTTAAGACTTTCAGATCGTATTTCTGGGAGTTGTATTTTTCAGACTAATACAAAAATATATGAGAATTTGAGGAAGAGCCATGTTAGGAAATGAGCGGGAAAAAATACGCCATCTGTTGGTCATCAAAGACCTGCGAGGGCGGAGAACTGTCCCCCTGCGAGAGGCTACTTATTCTCTGGGGCGGCATCCTGCAAATACCATTGTCTTGGTTTCCCGGTCAGTATCAATGCAACACGCAATTTTGTTGCGAGTAACTGTTCCAGAGACTGACCAATATGGCTTCCAAATTATTGATGGCAACTTCAAGGGTAAAGGAAGTACTAATGGCTTATTTATAAATGGTACTAAAGCCTTTTCTCATAATCTTAGAAATGGAGATACCATTGACTTTGGCAGTCATCAAGCTCAGGCTAAATATTATGCTATTTCCAACATTTCAGAAGAAGTATTTTCTGAATCTTTTGATGTTGAAGACTTATCTGGCTTCCTATCAGAGCAAGCCAGTCCTGCAAATCCTTTTCAAACCCTAGCTATCGATCCCAGCTTGGAAGCAGCTAGTGAGTCTGCCTTAGCTCGTCTAGCATCTTTCCCTGAACTCATCCCCAATCCAATTGTTGAGATGGATTTTGAGGGAATAGTTACTTATATCAATCCTGCTGCTACTCTCAAGTTTCCCAAACTTAGGGAAGTTGGCACAGAACACCCAATATTAGCAGGACTCCTGAGTACGGTTAAAAATTTAGAAAAAAATTCTTTTGTGCGGGAGGTGGAAGTAGATACAGAAGTTTTTGAACAATCCGTTCTCTACCTTCCTCAAAGTGATTTAATTAGAACTTTTATTATTAGGGATATTACAGAGCAAAAACAAGCTACAGCCGAATTGCGTCAGCGCGATCGCTTGCTGCAAGCAGTTGCAGAAGCCGCTAATTATTTGCTGGGGGAAATGAATTACGAAACTGGTATTGAGCAAGCTTTAGCTATACTGGGCGAAGCTGCCAAGGCAGATCGTGCTTATCTTTTTCAGAACCATCCCCATCCTGCTACAGGGGAAATAGCAGTCAGTTTGCGGTTTGAATGGACGCAATCTTTAATTAAATCTACCCACCACCATTGGCAGAATCAGGTTTATCAAGGTTCTGGATTAGCCCGTTGGTATACTGTTCTCCGTAGCGGCCAGTCAATTAGCGGACTCACCCAAAAATTTCCGATCGCCGAACAAGAATTCCTCATTAGAGATGGCATTCAATCCCTTCTTCTGGTTCCTCTCCGCTTGGAGAATGAGTGCTGGGGCTATCTTGGCTTGGCAGACTGCACCTTTGAGCGTCATTGGTCAAAGCACGAAGAATCTACACTTTTGACAATGGCCGCTAGTATCATTGGTGCCCGGCAACGTCAGCAAGTAGAAGAAAAGATTCGCTATCAAGCCCTCCATGACATGCTGACAGGCTTGCCCAATCGCCTACTATTTAACGAACTGCTTAGTAAAACTCTGCCCAATGCCACTCGCAATAGCGAAAGTTTAGCTGTGATCTTTCTCGACTTGGATCGCTTCAAAGTGATTAATGACACCCTGGGGCATACCTTGGGAGACCAGTTGTTAAAAAACGTCGCTCAAAGATTACAAGATTTACTCAGAGGGGGAGACACTATAGCCCGTTGGGGAGGCGATGAGTTTACTATCTTACTCCCACGAGTTACTGATATTGAAGAAGTAACGCAAGTGGCGTACAGAATTTTACAAACCTTAGAAGATCCTTTTTATCTCCAAGGGCATGAACTTTATGTGACTGCGAGCCTCGGTATTGCGTTGCTTGATAACAACAGTCCTGATGCCGAAACACTAATCCAGCACGCGGATGCCGCTTTATACTATGCCAAAGACAAAGGGCGGAATAACTATCAATTTTACAGTGTTTCTCTGAGCGCCAAGAATCCCGAACTTCTGACTTTAGAAAAGAGTTTGCGCTATGCCCTAGAACGTGAAGAATTTACGGTGTTCTATCAACCTCGTGTGAACATTGGCACAGGAGAAATTACTGGTATGGAGGCTCTGTTGCGTTGGCAGCACCCAGAAATGGGATTGGTAGCACCCAGTGTCTTCATTCCCCTCGCCGAAGAAAGCGGATTAATTATCGCCATCGGCGAATGGGTGCTACGGACAGCCTGTATGCAAAATAAAACCTGGCAAGATTCAGGATTGCCACCTATAACTATGGCTGTCAATCTTTCTCTAAAGCAGTTCCGCCAACCCAAATTGGTGGAGATTATAACCAGAGTTTTAGAGCAAACGGGTCTAGATGCCCACTTTTTAGAATTAGAAATTATGGAAACCACAGCCATTGAGGACTTGGGTTTTACCAGAACGGTGTTAGAGGAGCTAAAGCAGATGGGTGTTAACATCTCCATTGATGACTTTGGTACGGGTCACTCTTCGCTCTCGCGCCTACAGCTTTTGCCACTCCACAATCTCAAAATAGATCAGTCTTTCATGAGGGATTTGCAGCCGGATTCCAAAGTAGCTCATATTATTCAGGCCATAGTTACCTTGGGACACAGCTTGGGATTGAAGTTGACAGCCGAAGGGGTGGAAACAGCAGAGCAATTGGAGTTCTTGAAATCTATCAACTGTGAAGAGGTACAGGGCTATTTCTTCTACCGCCCACTTCCTGAACAGAAAGCAACAGAAATCCTCGAGAGTAAACGACCAATCATCTAGTACAAGGAAAAACTGTTTGTACCAGTAACGATACAATAGCATTCATCATAATTCGTAATCCCTAATTGAATAGGGGTTGATACCCCCGTTCCTATAAACAGCTTGTTTTATGTCTGGGGTAAAATTCAGTCACAAAACATAATTACGAATTACGAATTGTTTATTGTCCTGCTGCCGACTTTTTTCGTCTTATGCTGCCAGTCATTTATTCCGACGAATTTTTAGATCACAAGACTGGAAAATACCATCCCGAAAAACCAGAACGTTTAACTGCGATCGCAAATGCCCTAAAAGCAGCTACATTCGCAGATAAAATTGACTGGCGATCGCCCACAGCAGTATCAGAACAGCCATTACTGATGTCTATGTTGGTTAAAGCTCATAGCCCAGCCTACATCAAAAAACTTTGGCAAATCGCTTCTAGTGGCGGCGGCCCTTTGGATGGAGATACGCCAGTTTCTCCACGCAGTTATGATGTGGCATTGTTGGCAGTTAGTGCATGGCTAGATGGTGTTGAGGCTGTGTTAAAGTCGGCTAATCCAGCTTTTGTATTAGCACGTCCCCCAGGACATCATGCAGAAAGTGATGCTGGGATGGGCTTTTGCCTATTTTCTAATGCTGCGATCGCCGCTTTCTTTGCCCTCGAACAACCCGGAATTAACCGCGTCGCCATTCTCGATTGGGATGTGCATCACGGTAATGGTACTCAGGCGATCGTTGAAACTGAAGCACGTATCGCCTACTGTTCCCTACATCAATATCCATGTTATCCGGGTACTGGGAGAGCCACAGAACGCGGCTTTCATAATAATGTATTAAATTTACCAGTACCTCCTGGTAGTGATATTGCAGTATATCAGCCACTATTTGAAAGGCAAGTCATACCGTTTTTAGCCAACTTTCAAGCGGATTTATTGATTGTGAGTGCTGGTTATGATGGCAATGCCGACGATCCTTTAGCAAGTATCAATTTGCAGCCAGAAGATTATGCTTTATTTACTAATTATTGTCTAGGGCTAACTCGTAAAATTTTGTTTGGTTTAGAAGGTGGTTACGATTTTGATACTCTTTCTCAATCAGTTGTAGCGACAATTGAATCCTGTCTACTTTAAATTTTCTTGTTCCCCTGATTACCGAACAAAAGTTCACAAAAATCAAGCAGGCAAAGGTTTCCTGAACTGAAGAGTTGGGGAGAAGTCTCTCCCCCTTTTCTTCCTTCAAGGATAAGTTTTTTAGCATGTCGAAAATAGTTGAGAAAATTCTCAAGTGTTTAACGTAGTTTGGTCGTTTCAGGATTTAAGCATCGGGTGAAATAGTTAAAAAATGACCAAATACAAAATATCTACCCTTTTAAGCCCTTTTCTTCCTTGTTTCTTGTTCATGCCCTATACTTAATGCACTTTTTTCTCAAGTTCATCAAATCTTCAGAAATAAAAATTTTGAATGGGGTTCTGAAAGAGCTAAAGTTTTGTTAAGATGCAATTGCTAGCAGTTTCTCAGCGAAATTCACCTATCAGGGGTGGAGAAATAAAAAGTACTAGCAGCACAAATTTCAAAGGTGAAGCAATGACCACCTATATTTTTTTCGGTGAAGCCCTACGGATGTTGACTAATGCCTATTTGATATCAGCAGTACTGTTAATAGCAGCTTCTGGTATAGGTTTAGCGGTAATTGAAACAATAGAAAAGGCAGGAGAACGCTAAGTTTACAGATGGCAATTGTAGTTATTGCCAAAAACCATTGGGTGCAAGTGTTCGCCGTGGATAAATCTTGGGAATACTAAAGCATGAAAGTCTCATAGCGTTACTAGTCTTACCTGTAAATCTACCAAAATACAGGTAACTGTAGCGCTATTGAGACTCTAGCCAAGGAGTTACTACAGATGAATCTATTCAACGCTGTTTTGGGTACAGAAAACCAAACCCAAGGAGCACTCAATTCAGCGGAAGCTTTTGCTGTTATTGTCTTGGCGGCAACAGCTTCAGACGGTTATCTTTCTGTTGAGCAAGCAAATTCTATCACTTTTGTGCTGTCTCGGATGAAACTTTTTAAAGGTTATCCTCATGAGATGATGAATAGGCTGTTTGACCAAATATTGGGCGTTATCAAGGGGGATGGTTTTAACGCTTTATTTGATGCAGCAAAGGATTCTCTATCTCAGGACTTGCGGGAATCAGCCTTTGCAGTAGCTACTGATTTAGTCTTAGCTGAAGGTGTTGTCGCTGAAGAAGAAAAAAGCTTCTTAAACGATCTATATCAAGCTTTAGGCATTTCTCGTGAGATAGCACTACAAATCATGCAAGTAATCTTAATTAAAAACCGGGTATAGCAAAATAAAGCATCTGCTTAATTAAACTATATAAATAGCTTCTAAAAAAAGGCGTGCCAAAGGACTTAAGCTTCTTTGGCACTATTTTTGGTGTTATTGTGAATAGACTTAAATTTGGGGCTTTTTCGAGAAGTCGCAAATCTTGTTGTTAAATGCAGTAGTGTGTCATAATTCGATTTTATAATTTTGAACAATAAAATTGTAAATTACTTATGCGTTGTTCTGCCACCCTATCCCAACTGGTTGAAGTTCTTTTGGCCAGTCCAATAAACTTATCTGAAACTGCTTTAACACAAGTAAGTTGCGGTATACAAACAGATAGCCGTACCCTGAAGCTGGGTGAAGTATTTGTCGCTTTGCGAGGCGATAAATTTGATGGACACAAATTTGTGCCAACTGCGATCGCAAAGGGTGCAATAGCTGCAATTGTCGATTTTGAATACGAAAATCCCGGTTTTCCGGTGTTACGGGTAAAAGATACTTTAAAGGCATATCAACAAATTGGCAGATGGTGGCGCGATCGCTTTAATATTCCTGTAATTGGTGTAACAGGTTCTGTGGGTAAAACAACAACCAAAGAATTGATTGCCGCAGTTTTAGGAACAAAGGGGCAAGTTCACAAAACTTATGGAAATTACAACAACGAAATTGGTGTTCCGAAAACTCTCTTAGAACTTGGCGCAGAAAATGACTACGCTGTGATTGAAATGGCGATGCGGGGTAGGGGACAAATCGCCGAACTGACACAAATAGCACGTCCCACAATTGGAGTAATTACCAATGTGGGGACAGCACATATTGAATTACTGGGTTCGGAAGAAGCTATCGCTGAGGCAAAATGTGAGTTGTTAGCTGAAATGGCTGCTGATAGTGTGGCAATTATCAACCACGATAATCCTTTATTAATGGCCACGGCGGCGAAAGTTTGGCACGGAGAAGTTTTAACTTACGGCTTTTCTGGTGGGGATATTCAAGGGCAGTTACTTGATAACGACCAGATGGAAGTTGCAGGAATCCAATTGCCTTTACCGCTACCTGGTCGTCACAATGCGACTAATTTCTTAGCAGCTTTAGCTGTGGCAAAGGTTTTGGGGATTGATTGGTCAAACCTTAAAGCAGGTGTAGAGGTGGATATGCCCACGGGACGATCGCAGCGATTTACCTTACCCAATGATGTGATAATCTTAGATGAAACTTATAATGCTGCACCAGAAGCTATGATTGCATCGTTGCAGTTATTAGCAGACACACCCGGAAAGCGGAAGATTGCCGTATTGGGTGCAATGAAAGAATTAGGAGAGCGATCGCAGCAGTTGCACCAGCGAGTTGGAGAAACAGTACGAAAGTTGAATTTAGACGGTTTATTGGTTTTGGTGGATGGAGAAGATGCCGAAGCGATGGCTCTTAGTGCCGAAGGTATCCCATCGGAATGCTTTGCAACTCATGCCGAGTTAGTGGCTAGGTTGAAGACATTTGTGCAAACAGGCGATCGTTTATTGTTCAAAGCCGCCCATTCCGTGGGATTAGATCGGGTTGTCAATCAGTTACGTGCAGAATTTAGCCGATGAATCTCCCGCTAGAAACCCAACGTCTCATACTGCGAGACTTTGTAGAATCAGATTGGCTAGCGGTTCATCAATACGCTAGCGATGATGAAGTTGTGCGTTATTTGACTTTTGGCCCTAATAGCGAAGAAGATACCAAAAACTTTTTGCAAAGAGAAATTTCATTACAAGGAGAAGAACCCCGTCAACATTTTGCCTTAGCAGTGACTTTAAAAACCCAACAGCAATTAATTGGTGTCTGTCACATATCCGTTACGGATATTGATAATAAAACAGGCTCTATTGGATACTGTTTTACTAAGGAATTTTGGGGACAAGGATATGCAACAGAGGCTGTAAAAGCAGTTGTGTCGTTTGGTTTTCAGGAGTTAGGCTTACATCGCATCTTTGCGACTTGTCATCCAGAAAACATAGCTTCAGCACGAGTTATGCAAAAAATTGGAATGCAGCAAGAAGGATATTTGCGAGAACACCATTGGATTAAGGGACAATGGAGAGACTCTTGGCTATATGCCATCCTTGAGCATGAATGGAGAAGTCTAGATTTCAGACGTTGTTGGAAAGGCTAGGGCTGTTACTGTAACGTCTTTGATAAAGAATTGCTCCCAAATTAGTCACCAAACACGTGATTGCTAGCCACAGCAAGATATAAGTAGGAGCCATCACCACGCCAATCATGAACCAAGTATATACGTGCAGGATCATTACAGAAGCGAAAAAGCTGGCAATTCCAGCAGATTGCCACACTTGATGTGATGGGCGACGTAAGGCTACCAGACCCATTGTTAAAATTGTGACAAGCAAATTCGCTGGGACGAGAAACGCACAAATACTTATGCAGTTACCACGAGAGAACTCTACTAAGGTGTTAAAATCGAGCATTAATGTTGTTGGGATAGATGTTAGCTTTTTAAGAACTTAATTTATTTTAAAATAACTAAATTTACATTAACAGGTGAGTGAGTAATCACATTGCAAACATAACATAAATTAAAATATTGAGTTGCGTTTTGATACTACTCAATAGTTAGTTAATTATAAAGATTTTGGATAAGTAGGGTGGAAAACACCCACCCTAGCTGAATTAACCCGGTAAAATCACGGTATCGATAACGTGTACTACACCATTATCAGCTTCGATATCTGCTGCTAAAACTGTGGCATTTTTAACTTCAAAACCATCTAAAGAATGAATTTTAATAGGTGAACCTTCCACAGAATTAACCGTGCCGAGTTCTGCCAAATCAGCCTTTAGCAGCTTTCCTGGAACGACATGATACTTTAAAATCCGCGTCAACTGGGGAATATTCTGTAACAGAGTTTGGATAGTTCCCGGCGGCAATTTGGCAAAAGCATCGTCATTTGGCGCAAAGACAGTGAACGGGCCAGGACTTTTTAATGTTTCTACTAAACCAGCAGCTTGTACAGCCGCCACTAGTGTTTTGAAAGACTCAGCCGTAACAGCAATATCAACAATATCAGCCATATACTTGACCTAAATTTTTGCAAAAGATTTTAAAGGATAATAAACCTATTTGAAGTTTTATTAAATAGGTAGTGGGGAAAAGATGCAGGGGAGGGGAGAAGAGAGCAGAGGGAGCAGGGGAAGCAGGAAAGCAGGAAAGGATTAGAGGACGAGGGGGACAAGGAGGACAAGGGGAAATTATTGAACAAGTCTCTTCCTTGTCTCCCTTGTCTCTTCTCTATGCATCTTTTCCCCATTCCCATTAATTCTGATTAGCTTTCCAGCTTGCTAGATCGGTTAAAGAGCGATCGCGGTAACGTCCATAACGCTCCTGCTTACTTTTGATTTTCGCACCCAGTTCGGGAAAAATCCCAAAGTTGGGCGGCATTGGTTGAAAATGCTTCGGCGAAGCGGAACTAATAAATTCCAATAACGCACCCATCATTGTTGTTGGTGGTAAAACTAAAGCTTCTTTACCCAAGGCTAGCCGCGCTGCATTAATTCCCGCCAAGCAGCCACCCGCAGCCGCAGCAGTGTAGCCTTCAGTACCAATCAACTGTCCAGCAGCTAACAAAGTTGGACATTCTTTAAATTGCAGAGTTGGATGCATTAGCTGAGGGGCATTAATAAAAGTGTTGCGGTGCATAACTCCCAAGCGCACAAACTCCGCCTTTTCCAAACTGGGAATTAGCTGAAATATACGCTTTTGCTCACCCCAACGCAGATTAGTTTGGAATCCTACCATATTCCACAGTTGACCGACTTTGTCTTCTTGTCGCAACTGCACCACAGCATAAGGACGTTCCCCAGTGCGAGTATCTGACAACCCCACTGGTTTTAGGGGGCCGTAGCGCATGGTATCTTCCCCGCGCTGTGCTAGTTCTTCAATGGGTAAACAAGCTTCAAAAAATTTCGCCGTTTCGCGTTCAAAACCTTTGAGTTCTGTTTGTTCAGCTTTACAAAGTTCTTCTCTAAAGTGCAAATACTGCTCTTTATTCATTGGGCAGTTGAGATAAGCGGCTTCACCTTTGTCATAACGTGATGCCATAAAAGCAACGTCACGGTTAATCGATTCTCCCACAATGATCGGACTAGCCGCATCGAAAAAGCTGAGGTATTCCATCCCCGTAAAGCGCTGCAAATCTTCGGCTAAGTCGGGACTAGTTAAAGGCCCAGTTGCCAAAACCACAATCCCTTCAGGAATCGCAGATACTTCACCCCGGCGAAATTCAATTAAAGGATGGTTGGCTAAAGTTTGAGTCAAGTCTTGGCCAAACTGTCCCCTGTCTACCGCTAGCGCCCCTCCCGCAGGAACGGCGTGTTCATCAGCTTTGGAGATGACGATAGAACCGAGTTGGCGTAATTCTTCGTGCAATAATCCCGCCGCGCGATCGCTTGCCATTGCCCCAAAGGAATTACTACAGACTAATTCTGCCAAATGTTCTGTATGATGAGCAGGACTGAAGCGCTTTGGACGCATTTCATGGAGAATTACAGGCACTCCAGCTTGGGCTATTTGCCACGCTGCTTCTGTGCCAGCTAGTCCACCTCCAATTACTTGTATCGGTTGTTGTTCCATAGTTAATTTTTTAATTCCTACATCATAAGTATCGATCAGCATCACAGAAGTAAAATTAAATAAAAACAGGCTAACTCATCAATACTTCTGTAAATACAACAACAGCAATTAGGCTCACCTAAGATGCTTAGACAAAAAGCGGATTGTCGTCAGACATTGCTCTGAACTTATTCATTGAGAGGCGTTTGCTGTAATGCTTGCTGGACTTGTGCAACATCCAAATCTAACGCCTGTGATATCTGTTCCACACTTAAACCTAGTGCTAGCAGTTTAGGTACAGCTTCTAATTTTGCCTCAAAACGACCTTCTTGTTTACCTTCTTCTTTGCCTTCTTCTTTGCCTTCTTGTTTAGCTTCTTGATAAACCCGTGTTTGCTTCAACTCACTTAACCCAAACATCGCCTCTATCTCCTCTCGACTTATATTAGGCAATTTATAAACCAGAATTGTCTCTATTAATTCTAGTAATTGTTTTTGTGGCAGTTGCAAATTTACCGCTTGTTTTGTACGGTTAATTAGTTCTCTGGCAGTGGTGTAATAGTTGTATCTTCATTTTCAATTACTAACTTGATGGTAGCAATACCTATTGGTAGCGATGCAGCTTCACCTAGTTCATCCAAGTAAATTATACTAATACGATCGCTGTTGAAGAATTCGTGGCAATCTTGTCGTTCACCAGTATCTATATTCCTCCTGGGATAAATCACCACTCCTCGCCAAGAATTTTTAGATTTCTTTTGCCGCAAATAAAGAAATACTTCTGAAACTCGGCGTAAATAAATATCTAAATCTGGTTGAAATTGAACTTCGACGAAATAAATTAGATTTTCTTCGTCTTGAGTAGGAAGAAAAACACCATCTATTCTAAAGGCAGTTTGTTTGATTTCAACTGAAGAGAATTGATAGGTATTGGCAGTCTCAGGAGGATTGCCAATCAGTTCAAAGAAGATACTGGGAAATTCTTAAAATAAGCGATAAAATATGCTGTCAGTTTTCACTTTGGATGTTGTAGCACAATTTTTAACTTGAGTAATTTTATAATGTGCTGCTCTCTGATTGCATAAATTATCCCAGGTGGAAAACTAACTATTCGGCAATACGCTTGGATTAAAAGTTATTGGTGTAGATAATTGATCTTTGAAGACGGGAAAATCACCTCTCTACATGAGGGTTTTGGGCTTATCTGAACTGTATTGAACTATTCGGTAGCTTCTTTCTTGTCTTTTTTAATGGCAAATATCTGGAATTATCTTGTAGTTACGCTTTAGCGAAGACAGCGCGACCAAAAACCATAATAATTTATTCATGCCAACTTTCTTAAGACTGAATTTCGCTCATGAAGTCGATTGCTTTTTGGTGAAATATTGTGTTTTGATGCTTTAAAGCAATTTGGGCTGACTCTTGGATATCAGCGATCGCTTCCTCTCGATTTCCTAAGCGATGGCTCGCCAAACCCCTTGCGTAGAAAGCAAATTCATCCTCAGAATATATTTCACCTCTACCCACTGCTTCAATGTGCTTTGCTTCATTAAAATCTGCAAATGCACCTTGCTCATCTCCTAACTCATAACACGCATTACCCCGCACATAGTAAGCAGCTATTAAATTGGGATCTACATAAAGAGCCTTGGTTAAGTGCTTAATGGCTTGGCTATTAATACCCTGAGAATATTGCAGAATGCCCAAATTGTAGTAAGAAACAGCAGAACGTTCCATGCTGGCTATCAGACTGAAATCTTCTAGCGCACCTTGATAGTTACCAGAGTAAAAACAAGCTGCACCTCGTCCAAAATAGGCTCGTACATATTGCGGATCTAATTGAATTGCACGATTACAATCTTCAATTGCACTTTGATTATCGCCTATTGCTGCACGAGCAACACCACGTTCAGCATAAGCCTGAGCATATTGAGGACTCAGCCGGATTGTTTCATTAAAGTCTTCAATTGCATTTTGATAATCCTTTGTCAGTGAACGAGCCACACCACGACTTAGATATGATGTCAAATCCTCTGAATTTTGTAAAATTGCCTGAGTGTAATTTTCAATAGCTCCTTGATAGTCGCCAGAATTATAAAGTATATAACCAAGGCTAGAGTATCCAAAAGCAAACATTAAATTGAGCATTGGTTTATAAAAGCTTATGACACTAGTATTATTCCCAAGTCAATGAATTGAACATCATAACCTTTGCTCTGCTGTTTTGTGACTGCACACAATTTCCCACAAACTATGGAAATTTCCGATCGCGCACTTCCACGGCATAATCTTGCACAGCCTTGGTAATCGTCTCTCGCAAGTTGGTGTAAACCTTGGCGAACGGTGGATGTTTTTCAGCCAGTCCGATTACATCCGAGGTAACTAAAACTTGTCCATCGCAGTGAGTTCCCGCACCGATACCAATTGTCGGAATACTTAATTTTTGTGTAATCTGCATTGCCAAATCTGCGGGGATATGCTCTAAAACTATAGAAAATACACCTGCTTGTTCGAGAGCGATCGCTTCAAGTAAAATTCTCTCACTCGCTTCTTGGGTTTTCCCTTGTTGTCGCAAACCGAGTTGATGTACCGATTGTGGTGTCAAACCTACATGACCCATTACCGGAATTCCAGCTTGTACCAAACGAGCAATAGTTTCTGCGATCGCTGGATAGCCACCCTCCAATTTTACCGCTTGAGCGCCCGTTTCCTTCAGTACCCGCCCAGCTGAGTGCATCGCTTGTTGAAGACTTTCTTGATACGTCAAAAATGGTAAATCTACCACCACTAATGCGCGTTTAACCCCACGACGCACAGATTTGGCGTGGTATATCATCTCATCCAAAGTTATCGGCAGTGTTGTGTCATACCCTAAAACTACTGCCATAGAGTCGCCCACAAGGATTAAGTCTACACCAGCTGCATCGATGAGTTGAGCGATCGCATAATCCCAGGCGGTCAACGCGACAATTGAACGTCCCTGTTGTTTCCATTGAATTAATTGCTGGGTAGTGATTGCCATTTTTCTAGGTGGGGGGTAGGGAGTAGGGAGTAGGGAGTGGGGATTAGGGAATTTCACCACTCCCCACTCACCACTCCCTCATTTAACAGCGCGGCTGAAAGCAATATGGGTTTTTGCACTGTCCGTTTTGGGCATTAACCAAGCTAGACCTTCACTAGTGCCGATCCATAGTTTATTGCTGATGTCAGGTACAAGGGCAAGAACGCGACTAGAAGGAAGTCCAGCAACTTCTGCATCTAACACAGCGCCTGTATTTGGATTTAATCGTAACAAACCATTGTTAGTTCCAACCCAGACACTACCATCTTTAGCAAAACGTACCGCCGTCACATCACGCCCACGTAAACGAGTTACAGACCGCAACACCGCACCAGTTTTTGGGTTAATAACTAGCAAATTATTCGGCATTCCGGCCCAAATTAAGCCTTCTGGACTGATAGCTAAAGCTTGGACAGTCGTCCCTGGTAAATCGGCAATCCGCTTCATAATCGAAGCACTAGCAGTATTTACCCGCACCAATCCATCAAGAGTGCCAACCCACAGTTGACCTTCAGCATCTAAAGTTAGGGTGTTGGCGCTGACACCAGGCAGATTTTTTACTGTTGTCATAATCAAACCTTGGTCAGGACTAATTAGGGCTAAACCACTATCAGTTCCAGTCCACAAATAACCTCGTTTATCAAGTAACAGTGACAAAACCCGTTTAGAAGGCAAAAATAAATTCTGTGCGGTGATTTCATTAGTGCGAGGGTCTACTCGAACTAGTCCGCCATAACTTCCCACCCACAAACGTCCTACTTTGTCTTGGGCTAAAGCACCAATTGCAACATTAGGTAAGCTAACACGAGAAATAATCTTGCCAGTTTTAGGATCGATCCGCGATAATCCCCGCCAAGAACCTACCCAAAGATTGCCTGTAACATCTGCTAGTAAGTTACCAACACGATAATCAGTTTCTGGCGAATTTTCTTGGACTCCCCGCTCATCGGGCAAGGATTCTACTCGCGGTGGCGGCGCAGAAGGTGGGTAAGCGGGGGTTAAATCAGATGATTTGATGTCAGGGGTTTTTTGTGCCCATCCCATACTGGGCACAGCTATCAACCCAAATAAGATAGAAGTAATCAATAAATTAGTACGCTTGCAAAACAATACCACAGTGATATTTCCTTTGGAGACAGTACCCATAGCTGTTATCTAAACTGGCTTTGGGTTAATTCCAGTGTTCCCCTAGCTGGGATTTTTTAAACATTGGGGATTGGGGAATAGGAAATAGGAAATAAATATTTAACGCCGTGTGCAACTTTCTCTCAAACCTAACCCCCAACCCCTTCCCTGGTAGTAAAGGGGAGCTAAAATTAAAGCCTATCGACCTTTCGGAGAGAGGAATGGAAGTGGGGTTTTAACAATAAGCCGCACATTGCGTTATTTAGGAATACTTTCTTATTACCCAATACCCAGTCCCCAATCCCCAATCTCCACACACTACTAATGACACGTTGTAAAGTATTTGTCACAAAATGTTAAATCTTTATGTAATAACAAAATTAAATAGATAAGTTAAAAACTTTGAAAGAATAACTTATCGAATTCTTGATATATTGTGAAATAAGTTACAAATTACGTGGTGTGCGATTTTTTATCTTTACGCTCATCACTCTGCTAAATCTATGTCAAGTAAATTCTTTTCTGGTATCTTTTCCATCAACGGAGAAGATATAGGGAGTGTAAAGGCGGGAATGTGTGCCAGCCAGCCCAATCCCCTAAATATCCCGATTTGTAGGGGAATTATCTAAATGCTAACCGCAAAATGCGGGAGTTTTGGTGAAATTGAGAAGGTTTAGTCGGGTGCGAAGAAGAGGTAAAAAAGAATTTTGACTCGTAAGAAGAGGAAACAGTAGAAGCGCTAGGTCGTGTACCCCTAGAAGGGGATAACACTGGTGAGGAGGGCTACCACCGCTACCAAAGTGTCCGCCGCAAAAAAACTGCTACCCTTTGGCAAAAACAATCCCTAACAAAAATTTTGCCCAATCTTCTCCCCGATGAAGGGGGGAAAAATCGGGTGAGGGGAAGTTGCACAAAACGTGATTTGATAATTAATTAAGAGTGATTTCAGGGAAGGATAAAATATGTCTTACGCTCAAACGAAGACTCAGAGCAAGTCTGGGTATCAAGCCGGGGTTAAAGATTACAGACTAACTTATTACACACCCGATTACACACCAAAAGATACCGATCTTCTAGCTGCGTTCCGCATGACACCCCAGCCTGGTGTTCCTCCCGAAGAAGCAGGTGCGGCTGTAGCGGCTGAGTCTTCCACAGGTACTTGGACAACTGTGTGGACAGACTTGCTCACCGACCTCGATCGCTACAAAGGTCGTTGTTATGACATCGAACCAGTTCCCGGCGAAGACAACCAGTACATCTGCTACGTTGCTTATCCTTTGGACTTGTTTGAAGAAGGTTCTGTAACCAACGTATTAACCTCAATTGTAGGTAACGTATTTGGTTTCAAAGCTCTGCGGGCACTTCGTCTAGAAGATATCCGTTTCCCAGTAGCTTATATCAAGACCTTCCAAGGGCCTCCACACGGTATCCAAGTTGAGCGCGACAAGTTAAACAAATACGGTCGTCCTTTGCTGGGTTGTACCATTAAGCCCAAATTGGGTCTTTCCGCTAAGAACTACGGACGCGCTGTATACGAGTGCTTACGCGGTGGTTTGGACTTCACCAAAGACGACGAAAACATCAACTCCGCACCATTCCAAAGATGGCGCGATCGCTTCTTGTTCGTAGCTGAAGCTATCAACAAGGCTCAAGCAGAAACAGGTGAAATCAAAGGTCACTACCTCAACGTCACCGCTCCTACTTGCGAACAAATGTTGCAACGGGCTGAGTACGCTAAAGAACTCAAACAGCCCATCATCATGCATGACTACCTGACCGCAGGTTTCACCGCCAACACCACATTGGCTCGTTGGTGCCGTGATAACGGTATCTTGCTGCACATTCACCGTGCAATGCACGCTGTAATTGACCGTCAAAAGAACCACGGTATCCACTTCCGTGTATTGGCTAAAGCCCTACGTTTGTCTGGTGGTGACCACATCCACACCGGCACCGTAGTTGGTAAGTTGGAAGGTGAGCGCGGCATCACAATGGGCTTCGTTGACCTGTTGCGTGAAAACTACATTGAGCAAGACAAGTCTCGTGGTATTTACTTTACCCAAGACTGGGCTTCTCTACCTGGTGTAATGGCAGTTGCTTCTGGTGGTATCCACGTATGGCACATGCCCGCGCTAGTAGAAATCTTTGGTGATGACTCCGTACTACAATTCGGTGGTGGTACTCTGGGACACCCTTGGGGTAATGCTCCTGGTGCTACAGCTAACCGCGTCGCCTTGGAAGCTGTTGTTCAAGCTCGTAACGAAGGCCGTAACTTGGCTCGTGAAGGTAACGATATTATCCGCGAAGCTGCCAAGTGGTCTCCTGAACTAGCTGTTGCTTGCGAACTGTGGAAAGAAATCAAGTTCGAGTTTGAAGCAATGGATACCGTCTGATCTGAGTTAACAGTTAAGAGTTAAGAGTTAGAAGTAGAGACGCGACGCTAGTCGCTACAACAGGGGGAACCCCCGCAACGCGCTAGCTCATTAGTCGCGTCTGTACAAGAGTTAGGATTTGCATTAATTCATAACTCATAACTCATAACTCATAACTCTTTAGGGCTGGGGTCAAGCATGAATCTTAAGCAAATTGCGAAGGACACAGCCAAAACTCTCCAAAGCTATCTGACTTATCAGGCTCTAAGGACAGTATTGGCACAGCTAGGCGAAACGAATCCTCCATTAGAACTTTGGTTGCATAACTTTTCGTCTGGCAAAATTCAAAATGGTGAGTCATACATTGAGCAACTGCTGAGAGAAAAACCAGATTTGGCTTTGCGAATCATGACTGTCAGAGAACACATTGCGGAAGAAATTGCAGAATTTTTACCAGAAATGGTTCGCACTGGCATTCAGCAAGCCAACATGGAGCAACGTCGCCAGCATTTAGAACGCATCACACGAATAGACACATCTAACCCCAGTCTGCAACCAGAACAGCAAACAACTTCAGATCAGAATTTGGATAACTTATCCAATTAGTTCGCTCAACCTAGTAGTCAAAAATCGCAACCCATTATCAAAAAGCTATGCAAACTTTACCAAAAGAGCGTCGTTACGAAACCCTTTCTTATCTGCCACCCCTGTCTGACGCTCAAATTGCCAAGCAGATTCAGTACATTTTGAATCAAGGTTACATTCCAGCGATCGAGTTCAACGAAACTTCTGAGCCAACAGAATTATATTGGACAATGTGGAAGTTGCCTTTGTTCGGTGCTAAATCCACTCAAGAAGTATTGAGCGAAGTTCAAGGATGCCGTTCTCAATTTAACGGTAGCTACATTCGTGTTGTAGGTTTTGATAACATCAAGCAGTGCCAAGTTCTCAGCTTTCTTGTTCACAAACCCAACAGATACTAAAGCAAGCGTTGCTCTAAGTAATTAGTTTATCCCCATAGGAGAGGTAGAATTATCTGCCTCTCCTATTTATTAGATTTTTTTTGAAATGCAGAGGGGCGCGGAGTTATTCTCTATGTGCCTCTACGTTTTTTAAGAGAGTAATAATGCTGCCAGAAGTAAGAATTTGTTTTGTTGGTGACTCCTTCGTTAATGGCACTGGCGACTCAGAATGTCTTGGTTGGACAGGGAGAGTATGTGCAAATGCTAATAAAAAAGGTTATGACATTACTTACTATAATTTAGGAATTAGGCGTGATACGAGTAGTGATATAGCAAAGCGTTGGTTACAGGAAGTATCACTTCGTTTGCCCAAAGAATATGATGGCAGAGTTGTGTTTTCTTTTGGATTGAATGACACAACAGTAGAAAATGGGAAAACTCGCGTAGATTTGGTAGATTCTATCAGAAATGCCCGTGAAATTTTAATTAAAGCCAAATCGATGTATCCTGTTTTGATGATTGGGCTAGCACCATACGAAGAACGAGAAGATCCTGGTAGAAAGCAGAGAATTACTAATTTATCTAAGCAATATGCTTCAATCTGTAAAGAATTAAATGTACCTTATTTAGACGTTTTTCCGATATTAGAAAAATCAAATATCTGGATTAATCAAGCAAGAGATAATGATGGTGTTCATCCAAGAGCAGGCGGTTATGCAGAATTTGCCCAAATCGTGGAAAATTGGGACGCTTGGTTAAATTGGTTTCCTCTGAACTTAATCGAGCATTCAAAGTTAGGATAGTGGTAGCACCTGATTTTTATATCCAAAGGTGGTAATTATGCAGCAAATTACTCTAGCTGAAGCATCTCAAAATTTACCCGACTTAATTGAAGCAGCACTCAGTGGTGAGGAAATTATTATTATCAAAGATAATCAACCTTTGGTCAAGTTAACTCCTGTGCCGCCACTTAAACACCGTCCTAAGTATGGTAGTGCCAAAGGACTTATAACAATATCTGATGACTTTGATGAACCACTAGAAGATTTTAAGGAATATATGGAATGAGGCAGCTACTGGACACTCATATTTTTATTTGGTTTGTGATGGGTGATCCAAGAATCAGCGTTAGTATACGATCGCAAATTGAAAATAATGAAAATCTAGTGAGTCTTGCTAGTGTTTGGGAAATGGCAATCAAGCACAGCATTGGTAAACTCAACTTTGATTTGGCTTTTGACGAGTTTATCGAACAGCAAATAATTAGGAATGGTATTGAATTACTGCCAATCACTATAAATCATATTACTGTTGTTGCGGCACT
Organism: Nostoc punctiforme PCC 73102; assembly: GCF_000020025.1. Lineage (GTDB taxonomy): Bacteria > Cyanobacteriota > Cyanobacteriia > Cyanobacteriales > Nostocaceae > Nostoc > Nostoc punctiforme. The sequence continues at coordinate 5,267,296 of NC_010628.1, forward strand.
ACCCTTACATCATCGTGACCCATTTGACCGAATTTTAATTGCACAAGCACTCGTAGAAAATATACCTATCCTGAGTGCTGATAAAATTTTTGATTTATATCCAATAAGACGTATATGGTAGATAGCGTTGCTTTTCTACCAAAAGATAAATAAACAGTCATCACCAAAAAAATTTAACATTATTGCAGTGCTAGGTAGAGAATTTTATGGGTTACTATATCGCTCCCCGCTTTCTGGACAAACTTGCTGTCCACATCACCAAAAACTTTCTAAAGCTTCCTGGTGTGCGAGTTCCCGTGATTTTAGGTATTCACGGACGCAAAGGAGAAGGCAAAACATTTCAATGTCAATTAGTCTTCGAAAAAATGGGTATCGAAGTGACTCATGTCTCTGGTGGTGAATTGGAAAGTCCAGATGCAGGAGATCCAGCGCGGTTGATTCGGCTGCGCTATCGGGAAACAGCAGAACTGATCAAAGTACGCGGCAAAATGTGTGTACTGATGATTAACGATTTAGATGCGGGGGCTGGACGCTTTGATGAAGGCACTCAATATACTGTAAATACGCAGTTGGTGAATGCCACACTAATGAATATTGCTGATAATCCCACAGATGTGCAGTTGCCTGGAAGCTACGATTCCACACCTTTACATCGTGTACCGATTATTGTTACAGGTAATGATTTCTCTACTCTCTATGCACCATTAATTCGGGATGGACGGATGGAGAAATTTTATTGGGAACCCGACAGAGATGACAAGGTGGGGATTGTCAAAGGGATTTTTGAACCAGATGGATTGTCACAAAAGGAAGTTGAACAGCTAGTTGATACTTTTGTCAATCAGTCCATTGACTTTTTTAGCGCTTTGCGATCGCGCATTTATGACGAACAAATCCGCAACTACATCCATCAAGTAGGTTTTGAGCGGGTATCCTTGAGTGTGGTTAACAGCACAGAAGGGCCACCAGAATTTAAAAAGCCAGATTTCAGGCTGTCTCACTTAATCGAGTCTGGTAACTTCCTCGTTGGTGAACAAAAACGGGTGGAAAATTCCCATTTGGTTGATGATTACAACCGACTCAATCGAGGTAGAAATTCCCAATCTGCATCACCTGCTGCGACACCAATTAATCAGCCTTCAAGTAATGGTGCAACTCAAGAAGCAAAAACTAATGGAAATGGATTCCAGAAACAGGAAGGATTGAGTTCACATTTGACCTTGGATACACAAGCTCAAATTAGGCAATTATTGTCTCAAGGTTACAAAATCAGTATTGAACACGTAGATGAGCGTCGCTTCCGCACAGGTTCATGGCAAACTTGTGTTCATAGCCATATTGATGCAGAGTCTGATGCAATCTCAAACTTGGAAGCAACTTTGGCAGAATATAGCGGTGAATATGTGCGCTTGGTAGGTATCGATCCGAAAGCCAAGCGGCGGGTGGTGGAAACGATTATTCAACGTCCAGATGGGAAAAATTAGGAACAGATAATTGAGAAAGAGCGATCGCTTTTGTCAATTCTCAAGCAACTGGAAAAAGATACTTCCTCAATTTCGGGACTTACGCAAAAAATAGTCCAAAGCTTGATGTAGGGACAATACCGTATGGGTATTAACTCGTAGAGTAGACGTAAAGCGTCTACATTAATTGCCCCTACCGCCTGTCGTTTTGCGTAAGTCCTAAATTTGATAGCTGAATCCTTATACCTTAACTGCAGGTAGCAGCTGAAGCCGAGTTAACCCTTGTTAAATCGCCAGTGAATACTGCTGTGTATATATAAGGTGATGGACCAGAGCAAGTCATGGAGTTGGTATTAGTGCGGCGGGGAGTCCACCATGACTTTGCTTGCACAGTTAAATTTGTGCCATCCCATGATAGGCTTCTGACAACTAAAGAGTTTGTATTTCCATTATCCGCCTTTTTAGCAGATAAAAATGTAGCATAATAAACCTCGCCATTGGCTGGATTAATCCGGGCTATAACTGCGACTTTTGGCCCGCCTCCACTACCATAGCTAGACAACCAGCGCCCAGTTGCAAAGCGCCGAAAATCATTACCAGGCTGACTGCCAGTGGAAGAGTAAACTCCGTATAAAAAATTCCCCCCACTCCAATATAAACCGTAGCCTGTACCGTCATCATTTGTTGTTTCGTAATCAGTCCTACACCATATTCTCATACCATTATTAAAACGGATAGTTATAGGGTTTTTGTTATTAGATGAGACTTGCTGATAACCAATGTAAAAGGCTGAACTTCCACTAACTACTCTGGGGCCATTTTGGGCTTTGATTTTCGCTTCACTGTCATTGCAACTAAATGTCACAGCATTCCCAATAGATGAATTTACTATTTCGGCAGAAGCTGGAGGGACTTTTTGTGCGATTACCAAATCAGCTACTAATACGACAGATAAAGAGAAACTGGCCAAAGACTTCTGAAATTTTTTAGAATAAACCATGATAAAAATCTGCCAAGAAATTGTAAGGGAAAAACACCGTATCACTATAAACTCTAATGAGAGTTTAGACAAGTAAAATTGTTGAAATTCGCAGATAGCATCATTTTCAGCATCACGAGAAATGATGCTAAACCACAAAATGCATACAAGAATATGCATGATATTGCATGGTATTAACTGTATATAAATCTTTCTTATCTAAAGAGCATCATTGAATAGATTGATTATCAATTCAGAATCAAGATCCTCTCTAAGAAATGCTGTGTGGGTACCTTGTTCCCAAAGCTAGACTAGACTTGCGCTTTGTGTCACCACCACATCTATGATTTGGTGAGGGTACAAAGACTTAATTGATTAAGAAAATTGCAGACTTGCTACTACTGTGATATTCAATTTTTAAGTCAGAATTGAGAATTAATTCTGATTCTTCGCTTTGAATTCTATTTAATAAATTGCGACAAATGTTTTTAGAGAACAAATAATATTTGTTCCTTTTTTATCTCTTTTATTAGAAGCTTGGATTCATATTTGAATCCATTGCTTCGAGTCCAGCCGATCTCAAGTCAGGTTTTTATAGAATATGTGATGTCTGTTTTCGGAGGAGACATAGATATATTCCTTAAATAGGGTTCTAAACTTAGTTTGGCTTAGTCAAGCTGTTTTCTGGTTCAGTAAAATTCGTGAATAATTTTATTTTTAATAAAACTAATACATTAATCTGGGTAATTTCTCTTAATTCAGATATTGAATCTGGTTTTTTGGGCAATTGCTTGTTAGTGATGAATATCGCAATATTAATCATAATGGCTCTATTTCCTCTTATTTTCTCGATGCAGAGCGCGGAAATAGCTGATTAGAGGCTCTGCCTCCAGTGATACGTTGAGTCAGCAACCTATATGAATGCATTCCCCTACTCCGTATGGGAACGAGCAAAACAGCAAAACTTCATCAAGCTAGGTTTTTAGGACTTGTATATACACCCTAGGCTTCTAAACGCTGGGGGACAACTCTACAAAAATTGTGTGTACACTTAAGTTGGCAAGGAGAGAGTGCGCGACAGCGCAGGTAGGGTATTTTGGGCTAGAGGTTAGGTATTTTTATTGGACTCAACCCAAAAGTGCTAGAAATGCTGCTTTACCACGTCTAAGGGTGAACAATTCCAATAATCAACATGGGAGACAATCAAACCATCAGAGTTAAGACCTAATTCACTCCAACCTGGAATAGAAATCCGTGGCTTCCAGGGGAGAGGAGTATTCCAACTGAGTGTCCACTCAGTTTTGATTGTGTCTCCTAAACGTTGAATATTATGTAAGTCCATCTTGGGATCTAAAAACCAAGTTTGGATAAAATTAATCATTTTTTGATAACGTTTAACACCACGAAATTTATTCAGTGGGTCTTGAAAATAAACGTCTGGAGCGTAAATGCTGTAAGTTTGATTGATTGGGAATCTTTGATAGTCTTTTTTGAGAATTTCAATGATATCCATGATAGTCGCTTTATATTCGATGTCCTCGCTGATAGAGGATATCAGGTTTTTGGCAACTTTTTAGTTTTGGGTACTAAATTCAACACAGTTAAAATAGCGGTTGGGAATCGGGTCTATACAAATAAAACCCGCCTGCGCGGGTTAAAAAGCCTTAATTTTCTCTAGTTAGCTGAGGCGGACTTTGTTTCTCGAACTACGTTCGCGTCAGCGTGCCGGAGGCTCTATTCAATTCGCCGGGGCTTTTTATTAACGCCAATGTTGGGGTATGTTCAGATTTTCCGGTAGGATTGTTGTGCGATCGCCAAATGCCTGTTCAATCTGCTGTAATTCTAGGTTCTCACATCCGCTCAAGTTTGCCCTAAAGAGATTAGTTTCTTGGAGGTTGGCATCTTGCAGATTAGCTGTACTGAGTAACACGCCTTCTAAGTTGGCCCCAGCAAGTTTTGCGTTTTGCAGGTTACTGCCAATCAGGTTTGCATCTTGGAGGTTGCTACCCTCAAAGTTGGCTTCAAAGAGGTTAGCATCACAAAGAATTGCTCCTTCCAAGTTGGCATCACAAAGAATCGCTCCTACTAAATTAGCATCACAAAGAATTGCCCCTTCCAAGTTGGCATCATAAAAGATTGCCTTCGAGAGGTTTGCTTTTCTGAGAATTACGCCTTGCAAATTGGCTTCTGGAAGGGTTGCCTTCGAGAGGTTGGCTTCATAGAAGACTGACCCACAAAGATTGGTTATTGATAGGTCTGCCTCTGAGAGATTTGCTTGTGTAAAATTTACCCATTGTAAGTTAGCTCCTACGAAAATTGCCTTAGAGAGGTTGGCTTCCGTTAAGTCTGCATTACTGAGGTCTGTATTGCGTAAATCTAGTTTTTGATTTACTGGATCTTTATGTGAATCGCGTCGTCCAATAACAGTTATCGCTGTTTGAATATCTGTAGGAAGTTTTGACGATACCTGTAATTCATCCTCATATTTTTGATTTACCGGAGCATTCTCGCGAATAAAAGCAGCAAGAATTTCCATAATTGTCCAATGGTCTTTGGGAGAATCTTTAGCAATTCGTTCTAAAGCATAAATTGCGGCAAATCGCGTTTCAATTTTTTCATTTCCTAGTTGTTCAATTGCTTTAGAAAAGCGTTCGGGAACAATTTCTTGGGGAGTTGGTTGCTTGTAATTGATACCAGTTACTATGTCGTTATCCCAAGCTAGTGTCCCAGCAAGGATCTGCATTAACAGGCTCTGATTTTCATCCAGAGAGAGTCTGGATGTATAGTAAGCATTAATTATTAATGCTAGCCCTCCAATAATTATCGCAATAGTTGTTAATGCTTGATTGATATATTCTATTTTGTCTTGGTTTGAAAGCCCTTGAATATTTTCAAATAAGGAAAAGATTAGAGTTAAAGAAAAAATAAATATAACTGAGATAAATACCAGCAAAATCGTGAGCCCATTTGTCTTTATGAAAGACATGTTATAAGTCTTCATATTTGACTCCTTACGGAAATAAATTTAGGTTGATTTTAAGAGCATCCGTAAATATCTGATAGCGTACAAACACGGAACTACTTGGCATATACTTAAATCTATTTCATAGAAATTATCTATAAAATATCTGATAACTTATTTTGTAAACATCCTCTGAACAGCGGTTTTTTTGGCTTGTTTGCTGACATGATGAGTGGATTGCTGTGGATAGGCCCAATTAAACCTCGACTGCGGTGGGTGTTGAAGCTTAGTGCAATCGAGGCTTCAGAGGTTGTTTTAAAAGTGTTTCACTGTGAATTTAGACAGGGGGATTTCCGCAATATGTTAACGCAAACCTAAAATTTCGGAAATCGCCGTAACAATATCCAAATAAAAGTTCCCTTTTACTGCGCGAAACAATTCAAATTTAGAATCAGGGGCACCAAAAAATGGTCTAAGAAACCATCCTAACTGCATACCAACAAAGGCATAAAGTAATAACCAGGATCTTAAAATAGTGGTGCGGGTTTTTTTACCGACTTCATCTTGTTGAGAGAGTAATTGCATTCCTTCATATAAAAATTTCACACCAAAGATGCCTGTAATACCAAAAATTAGCACATTCAATAGTTTGAAAAATTGATATGAATCTGGTGTAGTGATGAGAAAAAATAGTGTAACTGGTGCCAAGCTAAATAAAAGTACGCTAATCACTGATACAGATGTGAGTAATACAACGAAATGCTGTAAAACACTGCTCCGAGAACCAAACAAAACATTAAAAAAGAACAAAGTCGGAAAACAAATAATCAGTGTGATTAAATAGAATACTGGAAGTTTAATCGCACCAGATAATGCCTGTGCCCAACTGTGAGATGCACCAATAATTGCTCCATAAAGGGCAAAGAATATAGAACTAGATACAAACAAAGAACTGATTTTATTTTGTAATCTTATTCCCTGACGAATTTCTTCTAAAAAAGACTGGCGATCGCGCAGTAAATTAACCAAGACACCAAATTGTTGAATTCCTCGATTTTGCTTTTTCAGCATAATTTTATAGTTTGTATATTTTGTGAAATTACTAATGACTAATTAACGGAATCCAAAGAGATAGCTAAGAGATTTAATGACGCTCAAATAGAAATTACCTTCTCTTTCACGGAATAGTTCAAAGATAGAACCCGGTGTACCAAAAAACGGTCTGAGAGTCCATCCTAACTGACTACCTACGAAAGCGTAAAGAAATAGCCAAAATTGCAAAATCTTTTGGCGTGTCTTACTACCTTCATCATCTTGTTCTAAAACTAAACTCGTCGCCTGATATAAAGATGAAATACCAATAAATCCAGTTAATGCAAAGATGAATACATTTAACAGAATTAAAAATTGGTAATTATTCGTGGTAATCAAGAAAAATAGGGTGATTGGTGCAAAGCTAAATAAAAGTACGCTTGTGACTGAAACCGCAGTTAATACTAATGCTAAATGCTGTGCAAAAGTCCGCTTGGAACCAAAAATGATGTTAGCAAAAAACAACGTCGGGATACAAATCAAAAGTGTGATTAAATAAAGGGCTGGGAGTTTAATGGCAGAAGACAAAGCCTGCATCCAGCTATGGTATGCACCAATTATTCCACCATACGCAGCGAGAAATAAGGAACTGCAAACCAGCAGAGAAATGATTTTAGTTGGTAATCTCGTACCTTGGCGAATTTCCTCCAGAAAACCTGGGCGATCGCGCAGGAATCCAATCAGGACTGCAAAGTATTTGATTCCTAATGATTTCCGTTCAATCATGTTATCCTCACACAGCTAAAATTCTAAGTTTCATTTGAGTAATCACCGCCAGAACCATACTTCCAGGCATCAATCAAACGATACCAATAATATTGTTGTTCATTTGGTTGATTCTTAATCCATGTTTCTAACATTGGACTCGACCAAAACAAGGCAGTATATACACCTAAATTACCGTAATGTAACGTCCAATCTAATAAACTTCCTAAACCTACTTGCGGAATGATTTTGGCAACTATTCCCGGATGAGATAAACCAGTTTTTAACAGTGTTTGGGTTAGTGCTGAAAACTGCACTATATCCTGTAAAAATGGTTTTAACACTGGTGTACCCAACTGTTGCATTTCTTGAAATACTGCCGAGAGGAGTTGGTTAATTTGATCTGGGGCAATTTTCTGATTTATACCAACACTCATCGCTTTTTGAAACAACCAGGTAACAGTCAGGCTTGGCTGATAGGGTTGCAGCAGTGCTAAAGCTTTTACAGATAATTGTTCTGTTTCTAGCGCTTCGTAAATGCCATAAGTTAAACGCTTCAGGTGACGCACCATTGCCCCAAAACCACCAAAACTCAAGGGAGACTGACTACCACTGCTGTCTCCGGCTGGTAAAATGCGATTCCAAGGGGTTTTGAGAGGACTTTGCCGATAGGTGGGAAAGAAGCCAAATAGCGCTCGTTGAAATTTCAGCTTGCTCAATTCCATTCCCTGATATTCTGGTAAGAGACGCAGATATTCTTCAAATAGACCTTCTAAACTCAAACGTTGGGGATGTGCATCCATGTAGGTAAACAAATAAGTGGTTCTACCATCCCTGGCTGGGAAAGCTTCCCAGAAGTACTGACATTGATTTTGCAAAGGTGTAAATGATAACAACAAGTCGCCTGAGCTATTTTCCGCAAAACCTTGGGCACAACTTCCGACAACTAAGCACAGCGCGTCTGGTTTTTTGCCTTGGCGTGCTTGTTGGCTGATTGGTGAAAGATGTCCCATTGCGTCGATTAATAAACGAGTTTTGAATTGGTTATTTACCATCACCCCATCTGGATGAACCACTGCTTCAGTAAAGGGTGTATTTTCTAACAACTTTCCACCCACGGCGAGAAATCGGGTTTTCAATGTAGCCAGGAGATAAACTGGATCTATACCAATATTCAAAACATCTTCTACCCAAACTTCTGTACCGCCATCAAAACTAACTCGCGCTGGGTTATATTTAGTGGCGATCGCAGTTTCTAATTCATCCTCAGTCAGCAAGTTTAATTCCACAAACACATCTAATTCTTTCCGAGAGATATTCCACTCTTGTTCTCTCCCCCGTAAAATACCCCGTTCCATTAACGCTACCCGCAGTCCCTTCACCGCTAAGGCGCAACCAATTAAAATACCTAAAGTGCCACCGCAGATCAGCACATCGAAATCGACAACGCCTAAAGGTTGTTGATTTTCTTTAACTAACTGTGGTGCGGGTGCGGAGTTTTCGCGCAGAGATGTGAGGATGTGATCGCCTTGACGCAACCCTCCTAAAACATCACCTGGTAATTGGGAAAGAATTTCTTCAGTTAAAGACATTTTGGAAAAATTCAACTCTACATTCCAAAACTACCTGAGAATGAAGAAAGTAGATATGATCGTGACACTCCCACCCGTCCCTTGAGGAACTGGAGACATAAGTATGTCCACTACAAAACCTGTAGAACGTCTGTATACTTTTAAGGAATATCTCACCTACGATGATGGCACTGATAAGCGCTATGAACTTGAGGATGGGGTACTCCTAGAAATGCCTCCAGCCTCAGATTTGCATGAAGCTATCATTACTTTCTTGTTGATCCGCTTCTATTTGGAAATCCAACGACTAGGGTTAGACTGGCAAGTTCGCCCTAGCGGTACTGGCGTTCGTACCTCCGTCAAAAAATCCCGTCTCCCTGATTTAATTGTGATGACTGAAGAACAGCGACAATCTATTCAGGGTAAATGGGCGGTGCTTGAGTTACCTCCACTGTTGACAATAGAAGTGGTTAGCACTGAGTCTGTGAAGCGAGATTATCAAAGGAAACCACTTGAGTATGCAGCCTTTTCTATCCCTGAATACTGGATTGTTGATCCTCTGGAAGCAAAGGTGACAGTCTGCTTGTTGAATCAGGGACGTTATAACCAAACAGTATTCACAGGAAACCAGCAAATATATTCTCCGACTTTCCCTGAGTTAGCACTGACAGCCCAGCAGGTATTAACGGCTTAGGGGGTTTTTATTCAAAAGACCTCACGTTAAATTATCCCAAACCGAATAGTTTAGAAATGGCAGGCAATAATTTATTACCAGCTTCAACCAGTGATGCGATCGCTGGTAAACCTGTAAATATCCCTTTCAACATGGTGATAGCTGTCTTCGCCGTCTTCTGCTTAGTCGATTCTTGGGGATTTTTACCCGCTTCTGCTAAAGCTTGCACTTGTTCTAGCGCCTCAGCTTTCTCTGTTTCTGGCAAATCTGCTGACTGTGAAATTGCTTCTTGCAACTGCGTCAACAACTCTTTAATACCTGGTTTCTCGGCATCTGGTGAATCAGGTAACTGATTTAGGGCAATACTCACATTACCGCTAATGGTTCCCAGATTAGCAACAGAACCACCGCCAGCGATACCGTTAACATTACTGCTACCTTGAATATTGATGCCACTGATATCTGACACGTTAGTATCTCCTTGTGTATAAAATTTTGGCTGCTTGAGAGCAGTATCTACCATATTTTCTAAACTAATAATGCGCTTATCTTTTTCTACCAGCAATAATTGCTGACTCTGGGATAAAGCTTTGAGTTGATTATAATCATCAAAATATTCTGCACTCAGTTGAGATTTATCGCTACCTGCGGCGGTTTTGGCTCTGAGTAAGATTTTATCTTCGCCGCGTTTCTCCATCGCGACGATTTCTAACTCGGCTTCGGGATGGTTTTCGGCAAGGTTTTTGAAGGCTATGGCAATGGCGCGGGGGTCAACGCCTTGATTGTGGTAAAGGTCGAGGGTGTCAAAAATTGGTTTGATAAAATCGGCAAAATCCCCGTCTTTGAAAAACTCTTTTTTATGATCCGGTTTGCGAAGAGGGTCGGGATCTTCTTTGGTGGGTAAGCGCATGAAGATATACTCGCATCTCACCCCATGCAATTTAGTTGTATTTGTAATGCCCCAATCTTCAATGTAAGCTCCAGTAAGTGTTGCACCTGTTAAATCTGTGCCGTCTAGTTGCGTTTGCTTGAGCTTTGCTCTTGACAAATCGGCATCTTGCAAGTTTGCTTCACTGAGGTCAGCGCCTATAAAGCTGGCATCTGCTAGGTTAGCTGCTTGTAGGTTGACACCTCGCAGTGATAGATCATCAAAATTTTTGTTTTGTCCTTGTCCTGTAATTACTAGCTCGCGTACTTGGGGTTTTTCAAGATAAGTTGCATAAACACGAGCAAAATCAAGCTTTTGAGCTTGTAACCAGCAAGCATGAGTTACATTAGCAGATCCAAAATTAGTATTTTTCAGCGTCGCCGCAGTAAAGTTAGCATCTGTTAAATCAGCCATGCGAAAACTTGTACCACCTGTGTTGATGATCGCAGTCTTGAAACACTCGTCAGCTACTGCTATGGAAAAAGGAACTATACCAGCTTCAACCCTGGCTCTAGCAGTAGATATAATTGCGCCTCTAGAGCCAAATACAGCTATGTATATAAACCCCAAAAACGCTAAAAAAATTGGCACACCGCCGACTAAAACAACACTAAATATAGATACAGGGCCAGCTACAACTGCTGAGATAATCAAAGCCAAAATCAAAGCTATAGAACCAGCTATAGTTAAAACCAGATTTGTAGTCAGAGCAACAGCCCAGTTATACCTAGAAGCAACCAGAGCTACGCTGATAACTACCAGTGAAGCTATTAGTAAAGCCACAATTACAGATTTTGATAGTGCGGATGAAACTAATAAGACTGTTACTATTGCTGCACTAATTGCCCAATGCGATTGCAGTCCAGCTTTAGCATGACTGAAGTTTGCCTTTCTCAAGTTGACATTGGTAAAGTTTGCCCCTCGGATGTCGGCATAGCTAAAGTTGGCACCCACAAGGTCTTTTCTACCTTTGAAGTTGCGTCCTCGCAGATTTTGACCGGAGAAGTCTAAAGCCATGTTGCACTTTACGGAGGTGAGCAAATTTTACTACACGCTCACCCCTGTAAATTCAGGAATGGTTACATATTTTCCATTAATGGAGTTCAAAGACTCATTCACGAGTATAAAAAACTCATTAACGGAGTTCAAAAACTCATTCACGAGTATAAAAGACTCATTAACGGAGTTCAAAGACTCATTCACGAGTATAAAAGCCTCGTTAACGGAGTTCAAAGGCTCGTTGACGAGTATAAAAGACTCGTTGACGGAGTTCAAAGGCTCGTTGACGAGTATCAAAACCTCGTTAATGGAGTTCAAAGACTCGTTGACGGAGTTCAAAGACTCATTAATGAACCTCAAAGCCTTCTTAACGAAGCCTTATAACATTTTCTAACCGCCCTTTTAACCTTAGTGGCTGTTTGAAAACTATTTCGCTGTGACTTTAAACACTTTTAGATTCCCCCTAACCTCACTTAAAAAGATAGGAATCGGAATCAAAGTCCCCCTTGAAAAGGGGGATTTAGAGGGATCTAAGACTTTTGATAGCAACAAGAAGACTTTTCAAACATCCACTAAATTTGACTATGCCCTTGCCAAGGTATTTGTATCATTATGACAGTTAAACTCTATTAGCAAATTCCATAATACTGTTGCTTAATAAATAGGGGGTAAAACCCCTCAAGCCTCAAGCTTTTAACTCTGCTAAAGCAAAAAAATACCCCAATTAGAAAATTTAAAAACCTGCCAAAATGGCAACCACACTCTAATTACCCAAGTTAAATTGTACGAAGATAAACGACTTCAAGGGTTTTTATCAGGGACTACCATAAAAGCAAATTAATTTTGTAAAACCCTATTGATTTACTAAATGATTTCCAAGAAACTATCTCTACCAAATTATTTGCAGAGTATTTTTATCGGCAGATAAATATCAATAATTAGGTTTAGCCTTTGCTGCAACAGGAATATTAAATATGTATGGACGTTGTTGTTGAGATACGCATTAGCCCCTAAATAACGGGCAACGTCTGTATACATTCCTGTTCACTTCAGCAGCAAATGGCAGAGTGGGAGTTTGAAAGCTGACTGATATGCTTCCTCCCACTCTTTTTTATTTATAAGACTAGCGCGTGTTTTCAAAGTCTTAGAGGTTGTTTGAAAAGTGTTTCGCTGTGACTTTAGGCACTTTCAGATCCCCCCTAACCCCCCTTGAAAAAGGGGGGAACCAGAGTCAAAGTCCCCCTTTTTAAGGGGGATTTAGGGGGATCTAATTATTATGTTGACTTAGAAGTTGTAGCCAAGTCCTAATTGTAATCCTACATCAGTTTGATCCATAAAAGCAGCATTTACAGCGCCATTTAACGTAAATCTAGAACCGAGAGGAACGTCTACACCACCAGTTAGAAGTAATCCAAAATCAGTATCGAGATTAGCTTCGATCGCTACACCAGCACCTATATAAGGAGATATAAAGAAGGTTCGGTCGCCCACCTCAGCAGAGGCACGAGGGGTAAAATCCAAAGTCAAGGGAACCAAAAACAGTGTATCATCCCCAAACAGTACCGATGGTCTTACTGATATATTACGTGTCAGACCAATTTTACTGATTACTGCAAAGTTACCATCGCTCAAAGCTGTATCGTTGCCGCTCAAACCAATGTTACCAGCAACCCCGATATAGCTAGGTCCACCAAGAGTAGTTCTACCTGGTCTAACACTAGGTGTTGTTCCATCTGCATTTCCTGTTGGTGGTTGATTTAACTGACTGATGTTAACATCAGGCGGGACAAGGACTTGGTTAATTGCATGGATAACACCATTGCTAGCTTTAACATCCGCCTGGATGACTCTGGCATTATTCACTGAGATTTGATTGCTAGCGCGATCGATTTGAATATTTACAGGCTTTTCTTCAGCAGTTTGCAGTTCCCCAGCCGCGAGTTGACTAGAAGTGACTGCACCAGGAACCACATGGTATGTCAAAATCTTAATCAATGCTTGTCTATTTTCTGGTTGCTGTAACTGCTGTAAGGTAGCAGCAGGTAAAGCAGCAAATGCTTGATCGGTGGGAGCGAAGACTGTATAAGGGCCTGGCTGTTGAAGAACATCTGTTAAGCCGGCTGCCTTTAATAAAGAAGTCAGAGTTGTAAGAGAACTACTGGATGAAGCAAGAGTGACAATATCGCTACCAGTTTGAGTCCCACCAACAATATACTGACTAGCTGGAAGATTGCTAGCAATGGGTTGTACTCGTCCCTGTTTAGCCAAAGCTTGATATAAGAGTGCCGCAACTTCAGCACGAGTTAGAGGTTGTTGGGGATTGAGTTGTTTTACATCTGGGTAATTAACAACAATATTAGATTGTGTTGCAGTAGTAACACTGGCAATGGCATACTGCGGGATACTTGAAGCGTCGGTGTAGTAGGTGCTGAGGTCAGTACTGGCTCCGGTGTTACTAGCAGTTAAGCCCAAACCACTCGTTAAAGCAACGATCGCCTGTACCTTGGGTATTTGTTGATTTGGCGAAAACACGTTCCCAGGATAGCCTGCCAAAAATCCAGTTTCGTAGGCGTATTGAATTGGAGAAATTGCCCAATAACCAGCAGGAACATCACGAAATCCACCTGCGCTTAATTGCCGAACTCGGTTTTGGTTAGGGAAAGCTTTTTGAATCAGGGCAGCAAATTCAGCACGAGTCACGGCTTGATTTGGTCTGAAGCTGCCATCAGGAAAGCCAGCAATCACATTATTGTCAGCTAGGGCTTGAATGAAGGGACGCGCCCAATAATCTGAAGAAACATCAGACAAGTTTACTGTTGAAGTTGGCGATGGTGTTGCAGGGGATGGTGTCTCAGATGGAACGGTATTTTGAGATGAAGCTGGGGTAGAAATTACGATGGGAGTTATTGTAGCAGCTGTCATTCCCAGAACTAGTAAAGCAACCCTTGCTGATGGCCAACGAAAAAAACTAAACATAGAAATATCCTCTTTTGAAATTCTTGGATTGATTATTGGAAAATACTGGGTGCAAGGTTAAGTTAATACAAATATCCAGATGAGTGCTTGGTTTACATCGATATATGGATGGGAACCCCAAATACAACCGTTAACTCTGGAAAATCAAAATGTTGGACATTATGAGTAGCTGCTCTGACATCTCATCAAATTTATCCAAATGTTCACCACAAATAGTATTATATTCCTATTTGATTTTTAAAGAACTGCAGATAACACTAATAACGATAATCAGTGATTCTGTGGTAATATCCTACGTTGCAAGAATAAACATCCTTAATCCAGACAGACGATTTTATCAGTTCTAAAATCGCCGTCAAGCAGTAAGAAAATTGGCTTTTAATAGCCGTTTCTTTATAATTACCGACGAGGGTTAATACCGTCAAGCTCAATGCATCAGGATCTTTGATAAGGTTTAAGAAGTAGCAATGTATGTTGACGATATGATGTATTATTAGCCTTTAATCGAGATTATACAACTAACTAATGGCTAGATTACGATAAAAAACTTTCACCCTTTAGATAGTTGTCCTTGATAGAAGAAATTCTCATACTAGACTGGAGATTAGCGATCGCAATCCCAAATTTGGGGCATGATTGCGCCAAGATTTTTACCTCGGAATTATTCTTTTGCAAAAAACAATTTTATGAAAATCAATCCAAGGATAAACTAGGATTTTTAATAAGGTTCACGCAAACCTACACGCGTAAGGGGAATTCATAAATTGCCCCTACCTGAAAATAAAGGTTTCGGGTATTGTTTGCGTAAGTCCTGTTTGAATTTCATAGAAGTGCAACATCTCTTCGCATTTTTAGCCAGTCACAAGCGTTACTTATCTTTGACTTACCAAATCTGCAATTGAGATTATTAATTCAGTTGGTTTTACTGGTTTGGCAAGATGTTTCTGAAAACCAGCTGCTAAAACTCGATTGCGATCGCTTTCTCCTGCATAAGCTGTAAGAGCGATCGCCGGAATTTCCCCTCCCTCTTCCTTTGGCATAGCCCTGAGCAGCTTAATTAGGCTATAGCCATCCATCTCTGGCATTCCTAAATCACTGATTAATACATCAGGTATGGTCTTGACTATGACAGCTAGCGCCTCAGTTACCGATGCTGCAACAGTTGTTAGTGCCCCATTCTGTTGTAGGAAGAAGTGCAAAAATTCCCGTGTATCAGCATCATCATCAACAATCAATATCCGTAGTCCGGCGATCGCTAACGAGTTAAGTTTCTCTCTGCCTTCCCCAGTTTCCTCATCTCCCCTACTCTCTTTCATCACAGGCAGTCTGACAGTAAAAATTGCTCCCTGTCCTTCTCCTGGACTAGCTGCTGTTACAGTTCCACCATGCAACTCTACCAGGTTGCGAACTATTGCTAATCCCAATCCCAGCCCGCCAAATTTTCTGGTTCTACTGCTATCGGCTTGACGAAAATATTCAAATACGTGGGGTAGGAATTCAGGGGAAATCCCTTGTCCAGTGTCTTTAACTTGAATCAGTGCTGAGTGGGAAGCCAATTCCCCACTTGATGAGAGGCTGACTTCCACAGATCCGTTAGGGGGAGTGAACTTGACAGCGTTCGAGAGTAAGTTCCCTACAACTTGCTGTAAGCGATAATAATCCCCCGACACTTTACCAACATTTGGGTCAAGCTGTATTTTGATCTGGATGGATTTGCTTTCTGCGATTAACCGGACTGTTTCTAATGCAGCATCAATTACAGATGCTAGGTTAACAGTGGCAAAAGTCAGGTTCAACTTACCGCGAATAATTCGGGATACATCCAGCAACTCATCAATTAATTTAATCTGCAA
Source organism: Nostoc punctiforme PCC 73102 (assembly GCF_000020025.1). Lineage (GTDB taxonomy): Bacteria > Cyanobacteriota > Cyanobacteriia > Cyanobacteriales > Nostocaceae > Nostoc > Nostoc punctiforme. The sequence continues at coordinate 5,283,497 of NC_010628.1, forward strand.
TTGAGTATTTCTTTCGATGGTTTCTAAGGCTCGATTAGTAGTAGCTTCATCAAATTTGCGGCTTTTGAGTAGCGATGACCAGCCTAAAATTGGGTTGAGGGGCGATCGCAATTCGTGGGAGAGAATGGCGAGAAACTCATCTTTGTTTTGGTTTGCCTGTTTGAGTTCCTCTGTTTGTTGTCTAAGTGTCTGTTCTAATTGCTTCCTTGGGGTTAAGTCCAGAATAAAACAGATCCAAGATGGCGGATCTTTCTCTACCAAAGCCCCACCAATTAGTATGGGAATACGCGAACCATCTTTGCGGATATATTCTTTTTCAAAAGGATTACATACTCCAACCGTTAAAAGTTGCTCTATCCCCTGCTCATCAAGAGCGTGATATTCCGGTGGAGTCATCTGTTTTCTGCGTACCTTACCTGCTAATAGTTCCTCTCGCGTATAACCCACCATTTCTAAAAAAGCCTCGTTCGCCTCAGTAATATGGTCAGGTGTCGCGAACATAATGCCAATAATATTGGAATCAACTAAGCGCCTTAATTGAGTTTCACGCTGGCGCAAATCATTTTCTATTTGTTTGCGTCCAGTAATATCCTGAGCAGTACCCATCATTCGACCTGGCTGATCGTCGGCTTCGTAAAAGACACGACCTTTAGCAGCAATCCAATGAATGCTACCATCAGACCAAAGACTGCGGTATTCAATGTCATACTCAACCTTTTCCTGAAAACAACGAGCGATCGCTTCATTGAGGCGTTGACGATCTTCTGGATGTATGCAGTTGAGGAAAAGCTCATAGCTCATTTCGACTTCTGGGCCTAGTCCAAATAGCTCCTTACATTTCTCTGTCCAAACTAACTCGTTGGTGGTAATATTCCAAAACCACATACCCAGTTCCGCAGCAGAAGTGGCTAACCGAATTCGTTCTTCACTCTCGCGCAGGTTTGTTTCAATTTGCTGGCGATCGCGTAGCGCAGCTTGCTGTTCGCGCAGTATAGCTTGCTGTTCGGTAATATCAGCACTAGCACCAACTACCCTAACTACCTGACCATTTGTATCCCGGACAGCAAAACCCTGGTCTTGCACCCATACATAGCGGCCATCTTTGTGACGGATTCGATACTCAATGCTATAACGGTTGCCATTGGCCATACTAGCCATGAACTGGTTATTAACTCTTTGTTGGTCATCGGGGTGGATGAGTTGTTGCCACCACTCGAAGGTAGGTTCAGCTTCTTGTTGGGTGTAGCCCAAAACCTGGGTTAAACCCTGAGTTCTTTCCACACTACTTCTGTGAATTTCCCAGTCATAGATTAGGCAATTAACCGCCGCAGCTGCTAGCTCAAACCTTTCGTTACTTTGCCGCAGTGAAATTTCTATGTGTCGTCGCTCTGTAATATCAAAAGCAATGCCTAAAAGATATTTCGGGAATCCCTCAACAGTTCTGCTATGTACAGTGTCATAGCTACAAAACCAACGCCACTCTCCATTAACATGTCGAATGCGGTACTCAAAACTGAGGACTTCGCCTGGATGGGCAGAATTAAATCTTTCAAAATAAGTAGGGAGTCGAGCCAAATCTTCAGGGTGTAGAAGTTGGGTAAATAAATCCTTTCCCATTGCCTGGATTTCTGCTGGTGTGTAGCCCCAACCTTGAGCAATTTCGTCATTAACATAAGAATTTCGCTGCTCAATGAGGTCATATATGTAAAGTATCCCCGGTAGAGTACCAGCAATTTGTTGGAACAAACGTTGACTATCCCACAGTTGCTGAGATCCATTTACATCTATAACAGAGGCAAGAGGAACAATACTTTTAGCTTCTGGCTGCAACCAACTTTCTTCTTCAACTTGTTGAGTATCTTCAGTACAGTTACCTTTTTCCTCAAGTTGTGCCTGCTTAAATTCTGTAATATCCAAAAAAGTTGTGACGATCGCAAAGGGAGTGTCTACTCCACCTTGGAACAGAGGTTGTGAAGACAGCAATAGCCAGACTAGCTGACCATTTGGCTTATAAAAGCCACACACCACATTCAAGCAAGGTTTACCTGTTTTCTGAGCAGCGATCGCTGGGTGAGTTTCGTTAGGTAAAGGAGAGCCATCTTCATGAAGAAATTGCCACTTGGAATCGAGCAAGTTCTGCCCTACAAGTTGTTCTGTGGTTAGTCCCAAAATGCGATCGCAAGTTGCATTGCAAGCCTGGATAGTACCATCCGCCAACTGAAGCACCATTCCCTCTTCTCCACTGGCTAAGAGCGAATAATTTGCTTTTTTACTAACTTGCCGATGCAGCAGCTTTTCATTAGCCAGCTGGTTTTGGGACTTTTCCGCGTCTGGCATTCTGTAAAGTTAAATAAATTTAAAGTTAATTTAATATTCAACGGCTTGTACTTACATAAATTTTAGCCTTATTTCTTCCATTTTTAGGCAAAATATTACTATCTAGTCGGCTTTCCCATTTGTCGATAAGTCTAAATTTAGAAAGCTATCCAGGGAAGGGTATTAAGATTATGCCGAATCAACCTCAAGTATAAATAAAGTGATGATTGTTACACGATTAACCTGTACTAATTTTTTAGTTAAAAATTTAAATTTCTTGTGATATATTTCTGTAATCTACAATACCCGTGATGTAGATAATATTGTCGGAGATTTTAAAATTTAGTATTATGTCTAGTCAAGAGCCAAATTCTAATCAAGCATTTCAGCAAACACAGGCTACCGGAACAAGGAAGAAGAGATTACAACCTCCCCCAGACATCAAAAAACCAAAGAAAACCGAATAAAAGCGTTATAGTCCGTTGTAGAGACTTAATTTAAATTAAGTCTCTACAATTGTCTAAAAATAAATCAGCTTATACCAATTCTATGTGAAGCGGCATAAAATCAACCTTGATAAAACAAGGAGCTTAAGCCCCTTGCTCTATACAACGTCAAAAATAATCGGTATTATTTATTTTTCGCTTGAGTCTTTGCCTGTTCTAAAGCTATTTCTTTAATAGCCTGATATGAATTAACATTTGAAGTCCCTTCAATAGCTTTAACTGCCAAATCCTGAACTTGCTTGAGAGCAGATTCAAGTTGTTTAGAAAGATTTTGAATCCGCGTCTCTTGATTAGTAATAGTTTGTTCTAGAGATTGCAATCTTTGTTCATAGAAACGCTTTTGCCCTTCCACTTCCTTAGAATATAAATCTGATTTTACTTTCGCCTGGTAATGGGCGATGCCTTTGCCTTCTTCTATAGCTTTTTTGATAGCTGCTTCTTTGTCTTTCGGGAAAGCCTCTACCTTAGCTTTTAATTCTTCAAATTGTTTCTCTCTCTCAGAAATTGCTTTCTCTCGTTCAGCCCATTGTTTCTCTGTCTCTTGTAGTAATTCTTCTAGTTGTTTATATAGTGCTTTCTGCTCTTGTTCGTATTCGTCACTTTGCAATTGTCGTTGGAGTTCTAAATTATACTTATACTCTGATGCATCGCGTTGTCGAGTTTTCTTCAAGTTTTCATTCCGTTCTTTTATCGCCCGTTGCTGTTCTTCCTGTTCTTTTCCCCAAATATTTCTTTGTTCTAGTATTTCTTGGAATAACACTTCGGAACGCTGGTTATATTCTTCCTGATAAGCTTTTGTATTATCTTCATAAGATTGGATGAGAGTATCCAAGATATCATCAGAAATTTCTAAATTGTGCAACTGTGTTAATTGTTGGATTTCTTCTTCTAAATTTCGCCTTATTTCTTCTAAATTAGAGGCTTTTGTGGTTAGCTGTTCCGATAATTCATTAGCAGCACTGCCAAAACCTAATTGAATCTTTGCCAAGCTTTCAATTGTATTGTTCATCTTCTGTTGGACGCTAGAAAGCTGATTCATAGCTATTTTTTGTTCTAATTTAGGCTGTTCTTTAGTTCCAGACTGGTTTTCTTTGGCAACTTTTTCAAGTTCCGATTTCAGTGCTGCTTTTTCTTTAGCTAACTCCTCAAACGCCTGAAGAATTTCTACTTTAGTATTCTTATCAGTCGGCTTTTTCACCACCACAACAAACCTCCTCTTCAGGAATTAAAAATGGTTAAGATGCTACGGACTCGTAACTATTTAGGGTTAGAACTACCAAAAGCCCTCATAGCTAAGTCTTGTGCTTGTTTTAATGCAGTTTGCAATTGAGCAGAGATACCTTCTATTTGCTCAGACTGTTTTTTAATTGTTTCTTCCAAAGATTGAATTTTTTGCTCATAACTCTGTTTGTTAGATTCCCATTCTCTCTCAAATAAATCAGCCTCAATTTTAGCTTTTTGACTTGTTTCTTTAATTGCTTCTTCTCTAGCTTTCTTTACGGCTTCTTCCAGTTCGTTAGGAAATGTAGTTACCTTTTGTTCATAGTCTGCAAACAGTGGTTGGCGTTCAGCGAATATCTTTTCTCGTTCTGCCCAATCTTTCTCTTTCTTTTGAGAATTTTCTTGTATTTCCCTTTGTTGTTGGCGTTTTACCGCTTCGTAGCTATCTGTATTGAGTTTACGAGTAGTTTCTAACTTATATTGAGATTCTTCTTGTTCTTGCTGGCGCTCTTTGATTAATAAATCGTTATATTCTTGGAGTTTTTCTTCATACTCAGCTTGCTCTTTTTGCCATTCTTTACGCCTAGTTGTAATTTCTTTTTCTAGTGCTTCCCTTTTACTAATAGTATCTTGCTCTAAAGTTTTTAATTTTTCTTGATGTTCTTGACTTAAAATGTCTAGAGTATCCGCTACAACTCTGATTTGTTGAAGCTCTTGTAAGCGTTGAGTTTCAATTTCTATAGCTCGGTTCAATTCATCTAACTTAGAATTTTCCTGAGCTAGTTTTTCAGATAACGCATTGAGAATACTGCCAAACTCCAATTGTAAATCAGCTAAACCTTTGACAATACTATCAACCGTATATGTAGAAGCTGCTTGCAGAATTTCTTGACTTTTTGCCTTGTCTGCTTCCTCTTGTTTGGTTGCTATTTTAGATTCCAGCTTTTTTCTTTGGATAATAATTTGTTGAAATGCTTGCATTAGTTGTTGTTTGCTGTCCTTGACTCCAACTGTAGTCATCTTCCAACTCCCTTCAATAGGCAAATGATTTATTGGGTAGCAAGCCATACCAATGACTACCCTATGCAGACATCAGAGTAGCCTTTAAATCAACATTTTTCACGCAGTGTAAATACTGAAATGATTGATATAGGACACTTAGATGGTACGAATTTTCCACAGTTATGTCCTTCTATTTTTCAGGTATAGTTTTCCCTTTGGGACGTACTAGTACTTTTGTACTAAAATAAATATACTTAACCTCATCTCTTCTTGTCAAGATAATGCTTTATATAATTGCGGCACCCAACAAAGTATTAAAAGCCGACAATCATATTAATTTAGGAGGATGATGTTGAATGTGTTACTTTTTGTAAAGAAAATCTAAAAGAATTAACCCTAGCAGAAGCGCCGTCGCACTAAGGCGAGATAATAAGTTTAATCATGCTAATTGATACAAGCACAGTCCCAGACTTTTGTGATATCAATGTATACCACTGAATCGACCAAATACTCTGCCAGAACGGAAATTGGACAAACCAGCCGTATTCTAGTAGTAGAAGATGAAGAATTAATCCAGGAAATGCTAGCTGTAGCCCTGGAAGAAGAAGGTTACGGGGTGATAACTGCACCCGATGGGCGATCTGCTATAGAGTATCTCAAAAGTTTTGAAACCAACTCAGGGGAAGTTCCCTTTGATTTGATCATTCTTGATTTGATGCTGCCACAAATCAATGGGCTAGATATATGCCGTTTGCTGCGTCATCAAGGAAACCCAGTTCCGATTTTAATGCTCAGTGCTAAGGGTAGTGAAACTGACCGCGTTCTGGGGTTAGAGGTGGGAGCAGATGACTACCTGACCAAACCTTTTAGTATGCGCGAGTTAGTGGCTCGTTGCCGCGCTTTACTCCGCCGCCAACGCCTAAGTAATTTACCACAACTACCAGTATTAAAATTCAAAGATGTTACTTTGAATCCTCAAGAATGTCGGGTGCTGGTTCGTGGTCAAGAGGTGAGCCTTTCACCTAAAGAGTTCCGCTTGCTGGAATTGTTTATGAGTTATGCCCGGAGGGTATGGTCGCGGGAACAATTACTAGATCAGGTTTGGGGGCCAGATTTCGTTGGTGATAGTAAAACTGTAGACGTTCATATTCGCTGGTTGCGCGAAAAATTAGAGCAAGACCCCAGTCATCCCGAATATATTGTGACTGTACGAGGTTTTGGCTATAGGTTTGGATAATTAGTTTAGATAGTTGTTAGTTTTTAGTAGTCACCAACAAACTAACAACTCAAATGCTTTTATTGGGATTTTTTCTGGGTTTAGCAGTAGGCATTGGGTTTTGGATTTGGCAACAGGTTCAACTTAACCGCTACCTGGGGCGCTTATTCCGACCGTTAACCTCGCATTCTTCCAAGAAGGGACTGCTGCTGATTCCTGGGTTATGGCAGGAAATAGCGATGGTGAAACAGCAACGCCAAGATTTGCAGCAATCATTGCAAACTTACCAAGACTTGCTAGATTTTGCACCAGTGGGATATTTGCAGGTAGATGAGGAAAATCAACTGCTGTGGTGTAATCGGCAGGCGCAGGAAATTTTGTATCTGCAAAGGTGGCAACCAGAAGAAATACGTTTACTACTAGAGTTAGTACGGTCTTACGAACTTGACCATTTAATTGAGCAAACTCGCGATCGCCAAAAACCACAGACGGGAGAATGGATATTTCATCCATCTTGTGATGATGCGGCAGAGATGCCAACACTAAAATCTCTGGCTTTGCGGGCATCTAGTTTGCCTTTACCTAATGGACAAGTAGGAGTATTTTTAGAAAATCGTCAACCCCTATTAGATATAAATCAAGTACGCGATCGCTCTTTTTCCGATTTAGCCCACGAACTCAGAACGCCCTTGACTTCGATTCGCTTGGTGGTGGAAACTTTACAAATTCGCTTGGAACCACCTCTAAATCGCTGGGTTAACCGTTTGATGCAGGAAGTCGATCGGCTGATTAACTTAGTGCAAAGCTGGTTAGACCTCACCCAAATGGAAGCAAACCCAACCATGCAATTGCAAGCCAAAGCTGTAGAATTGCGATCGCTAATTACATCTGTTTGGGAAACACTAGAACCTCTAGCACAGCGCCACCATCTATCTCTTTCTTATTCTGGCCCAGAAAATCTTTGGATTAAAGCAGATCAAGCCCGGATTTTTCAAGTTTTTCTCAACTTGCTAGACAACAGTATTAAATACAGTCCTCCTTCTACAAGTATTCGTGTTGAAGCGAAAATCTTATCAACAAAAAATAATGATGCTACTTCTCCAATTCTAGAAATAAATCTTATTGATTCTGGAGTCGGGTTTTCTGAGGCAGATTTACCCCACGTTTTTGAGCGATTTTATCGAGGAGATAAGGCACGAACCCATTCTCCACAAGATAGTAACTCCATCGGGGCGATCGTTGGCAATGGATTAGGATTAGCGATCGTCGAGCAAATTCTGATCGCCCACGGTGGCTCAATCAAAGCTATGAACCATCCAGAGACCGGTGGTGCGTGGATGCAACTTCAATTTCCTGAAGTTATGGCAAACTCCTTAAGCCAAGACTATAGTTAGTAATATCTTCACCTTTAAGACAACAAGTGTGAAAGCTGTCCATTATGGTTCCAATCCTCAAAGACCCGAACTAGCACGCGCCATTAGGCGCTTAGAACGGGACGTATTACGCATGGGTGCTTTGGTAGAACAATCATTTCGCCTCAGCCACCAAGCGTTATTTGCTCGTAACTTAACAGCAGCTGAGGAACTTCCTCTATTAGATAAAAAGATTGATCGCTTTTATCGTCAAATCGAATCAGACTGTACGGCGATTATGACGCTGCAAGCGCCTACGGCTCAAGATTTGCGCTGCTTGAGTGCCTTTATGCAACTGGTGCGAGACTTAGAGCGCATTGGCGATTATGCTGAAGATTTAGCTGAGATTGCGATTAAAATTTTTCCTTATGCGCCTCATACGTGTTTATCTGAAATTGAAGCCATGTCCCTTCACGCGCAGGCAATGCTAGCAACTAGCTTGAAGGCTTTGGGAGATTTCGATGAAGGCGGTGGTCGACGTTTAAAGCACCTAGATGATACTGTAGACGATGCTTACGATCGCGTTTATCAAACTTTAGCCCAACAACGGGATGTACCTGGTGTAGTCGAGCCAATTGTGCTGCTAGCACTGGCAATTCGTTGTCTAGAACGGATGGCAGATCATGCAACTAATATCGGTCAGAGGGTGGCATATATTGTCACCGGTCAACGCTCTTAATTGACGGTTCATGAGTCCATAGAGTCCATAGGCTAAAGCCACTACCCATAGCTTCCCGATAAATTGGGTGGATTTTGACTTTGGTTCCCCTCTGCTTTCTAAGGCTATCCATTAACCGGATCTGTCTTAACATTTGCCAGAGCGATCGCTCTTGTTTTTCTAACCCTCATTACTTCGCCGTTAATTCTCAATAAAAACACAGTTCTAGCAAGAATATTAAGCGCAAATTTGTCAAGTATGCCTAACACCTAAGTCTCTGAGATACTTACAAAAGAAGGGTTAAAAGATTACAAAAAAAGACGTGGGTAACGCATAGCTTTTTAAGTGCAGAACTGTCTTAGCCTACAAGGATTTTGCATAACGAGTACTGAATAACGATAAAATATTGGGCTTTTATAGTTGGTAAATTATAGGTATTAAATTTTAATTGTTACCATTAAAATTAGCGAGAATAATTATAAATCTATATGAACAGTTAGAAAAATTATTTACTGTTTAATTATAAAAATAGTAGCTTCTGATTCAATTTTTCATCGGCTTTTTTAGAGCTTGGATATCACGTACAAGCCAAAATATAATTACTGCTAGAGTTGGTACAACCGTTAAAAAATCGCACAGTCGAATACCTCGTAATAGATAGTTAAAAACAGTACTGCTAATACAGAAGACGATGGTAGTAATCACGAATCTTTTTGAATTAGAATCTATGTTTAAAGCTACGACTGCCAACAGCACAGAGGAATACCAAGAGCAATACCAAGGAGCAGCAAACAAAAATAATATTAAGGTAATCCATCCTATATTTATAGTAAAAGTAGTTTCAGAATACTTTTTTTTCAAAAATGGTTTTACCAGAATAATCAAGTAAGAAACTACAAATATAGAAAAGATTATAGGTTTTAATGTTGAGAATACGGTTTCTTGAAAAGTTGCAGGAAGGTTTAGAATGTTCAAACTTAGTACATTCTTAATAAAACCATATAATGAACCACCTACTCTGTCTTTAACGCCAGGATTGAAAAGGCTTGTCCAAGCATCGACTGAAGGTAAAGCTATCAGAGAAGTTGCAAAAATTATAGCTACAGAGATAAAAATAGCACTAAATAGAATTTTCCAACGTTGTTGCTTAATCAAATAAACAAAAATTAGGGGCAACCAAACAATTGGTAATGTTTTAATTAGAAAACCAATCCAAGCTGTAACAATCGCAGCTATATAATTATAGTTTTTAAGGCATATTATTAAAATAATTAAAATGGTAGAAATTAAAACATCTATATGGGCATTCGTAATCTGCTCGTACACAAGTAATGGGCTAAGTAAATATGCAATTGTTACATTAGCTTTATGAGGAGAGTTTTTTAAATGCCCCCAAATTAAGTAGCTATTTAATATATGGAATAAAAGACAGATTAATTTAAATGCATAAATTCCTAAACTAGGAGTAATTGCAACGAAAAGACCGGAAAACATAAAAAATAGTTGAGATATAGGCCCATAAGTAGAAGTCTGTTTCCAAATAAGAAATGGAGACAATTCTGAGGTAAATGCGCTTGCAGGATTCAGAAAAGGGTTAATTCCATTTAAATACATCAAACCATAATGTACATACAAATTTATATCAGTAGTTATTGGATAACCTGCAAAGGCAATTAACAGAAAAAATGAACTATTCTTTAAAATTTTTATAAAGGTTATATCTTTTTTGTTATTTCTGTTTATTATTAGCCAAGCAATATATATAATATTTAAACAAATGAATTCTATACCCGTTCTTATTTGGTCAAAGGGGTTAGGAAAATCAGGTAAATATCGACCAGTGGAATTACCTAAAGCCTCAAGATAAAAAGAATAAGCTCTAATTGCTAATTCTCCACATAATAGTAATGAAAAGAATATGGCTAAACTTAATAATATTTTGTTTTTCTTAGTATTAGATAAATTGTTTGCGTTTAGTAGAAACATAAAAAATCCATCATTAACAATATAAAATGCTTTAGAACAGGTATTTAAACCCTAACTTAAACTGAAGTTATGTGTTGACTTTGCGGGTATTAAACACTTCAAACCATCAAATTTTCCCTTGTATTATAATTATAAATAATGATATTTGTTTGCCATTGAAGAATTTTATGCAATTAAATGCATGTAAACTCAATAGTACTATAAAGTTACATAGGAAACTTGAACATCTTCATGATTACTTGCAAAACTCAAAAAAATAATATAGCAATCATAAATCATTCATGAGATGTATAGCAATTTTAAACCATTCCTGATAAAATACAATACTGAAAAAGCAACTAAAGTCATGTTTGCGACTAAGTACAGGGTGTGTCATGTGGATAAAATCAATAACAAAGTTTATTGAAAGCAGCCAAGATAATGGTGATATTAAACGAGCAAATGCAGTTAATATGCCACTCTGTGGATACAGTTATGGGGCAATAATGCCAATATTGGGTATTTCGAGTTGTTTCATCAGTAAATGGAAAAAATCATTTTTTCAAATGGGACTGAAGGTTTAAAGCTTGCACGTAAAGGAAGTTATGGACTTCTGAATATATAAAACGTGCAGAGATAATAGACAAGGGTTTTAAACCCACCTCCGTTCATAAGGCAGGAGGCAGATATCAAACTTTTCAGAACATCTAAACTGTAACAAAAAACTTTGGCTAACCAGGTTCAGTCAATAAAGCGCGCAGATGTTCAACTCTATTTCCTTTAGTCTTTACAGATAAATGTGAAATTATGAAGACAAACTCATCCAACTCGCTGTTAGCAGTACCAACAGGCCCACTAAAGATTTCAGAGTTGCCCCCTAATAATGTGGGTACAAGTGGTGAATCTATCCATTTATCTCTAGTAATTCCCACTTATAAAGAGCGTGACAACATCCAAAATGTGGTCAGTATATTGAGTCAGTTACTGGATGAATCAATTCCAGGAAACTATGAACTAATTGTGGTAGACGATGATAGCCCAGACCGAACTTGGGAGATAGCACAATCCCTGACAACAGAATACCCTCAATTGCGGGTGATGCGACGAGAACAAGAACGGGGGCTGTCTTCGGCAGTGATTCGTGGGTGGCAAGCAGCTACGGGAAGTGTGTTAGGGGTGATTGATGGAGATTTGCAGCATCCGCCAGAGGTGCTGATGCAACTTTTGCGTAGTGTTGAGCAGGGAGCGGATTTGGCAGTAGCTAGTCGTCATGTTGAAGGAGGCGGTGTTAGTAGCTGGAGTGTTGTCAGGCGTTTATTGTCTCGTGGCGCTCAATTATTAGGCTTGGTTATTTTACCGGGAGTACTGGGCAGAGTTTCTGACCCTATGAGTGGTTATTTTATGGTGCGCCGAAGTGCGATCGCTAATGCAACACTCAATCCAGTGGGATACAAAATTCTCTTAGAAGTAATTGGCCGGGGAAAGGTAGATGAAGTTGCCGAAGTTGGATATGTATTTTGTGAACGCAAAGAGGGTGAAAGCAAAGTTACATGGAAACAATACATAGATTACATTCACCATTTAGTAAGGTTACGGCTAACCGGAGGTAATAAAAAACAAAAACTTACTCAACAAACGGGTTTCCCCATTGGCCGATTTATCCGCTTTGGCTTAGTAGGACTGAGTGGGGTATTTGTGGATATGACAATTCTTTATTTACTCAGCGATCCCACTACCTTGGCTTGGCCTCTAACACGCAGCAAAATTATGGCTGGTGAAATTGCGATTTTAAATAATTTTTTGTGGAATGACGCTTGGACATTTGCTGATGTCAGCGCTAGACAGCAAGAATGGCATCAACGCCTAAAGCGGTTTTTGAAGTTCAACGCTATTTGCCTGGCTGGATTGGTATTGAATGTACTGGTATTAAATTTGGTATTCAATTTTCTTATTCCTAACCGTTATATTGCCAACTTTATTGCGATCGCAGTTGCTACTATCTGGAATTTCTGGATTAATTTGAAACTTAGCTGGCGCGTCACCGAAGTAAAATAATCACAACGAGATTTTGATTTTTGCCTTTAGAACGAACTTAAATTTCAGGATAAAGGTAATATTGTAGTAAAAAACGATACCTAGTAGCTAAAGTTATCCCCTTTTGACAAGCCAAAAGGGGAAAATTGCGCGCTTATATATTGAAGGAGTGTAGTAGACCTAATTTACACTGGTTCTAAGAAACTTGATGAGGCAGTTTCTTACTTTGTTTCCTATTCTTTGCACTGCGTAGCCTAAACCCAAGCTTATTGGCTTATGAAAACGGGAAATTAGAAATCTTTTTCTCTCCCTAATACACACTTACGGTGTATACACAAGTCTTAAAGACTTAGCTTAATGCGGTTTCGCTCGTTCCCATACGGAGTATAGGAGCGAGAGAAACCCACTTTTTTTGGTTGGAAACTTGCTCAATAAAAATAATTTAACTAAATATTTTACTAAAAGCTTACCTATTCTTAAACTTGCACAACTAAAGTAGCAGATAAACAACTGAAAAGAATGAGTATCTATATAACTCATAGATACTTAAAACAAGAAGTTGTTTCAATGAAAAGATTTTGAGTTAGTCTCTAGCTCTCATGGCTAAAAATACACGTAATTAAATACACAGGTGGATTTTGTTTTATACAAATTATTAGAGTTTCTTAATCATTTTAAATATCGAGATTCCCTGATAATTATGTAGTTACGGTTAATGATATATTCTACAACTCCTACTTCAAACTCTTCTGCCGTGTCAAATAGCTCTGCTTTAAGCGGACGATTGTCCCAGCAGATATTTACCCGTAGGGAAATAATTCCACTTCAAAATGACGTACTTTGGCGTATTGAATACGGTGCAGTTCGTACCTTAACATGGGGTGAAGATGGAACATTCATCACTCTTGGTTATTGGGGATTAGGGGATCTGATTGGCTATCCTTTATCTAGGGTCAAGCCCTACCAAATTGAATGTCTCACAGGCGTGGAAGTAAGCATTGTACCGCCTCATTTGTGGCATCAAGATATTAATGCTTTGTTGTCCCATATTCAACAGGCAGAGGATCTACTAAGTATTGTGCATCGAAAACCAATTTCGCTGCGCTTATGGCAATTTTTGGTGTGGTTAAGTGAAAAATTTGGACGTGATGTAGATAAGGGCAAGCTAATTGATTTAAATGTTACCCATCAAGATATTGCTGAAGTATTAAATACGACGCGAGTAACAGTTACCCGACTTTTACAGCAATTGGAAGAAGAAGGAACAGTTCTACGCCACAAACGCCGCATTATTTTGCGTTTACCCAATAAATTAATTAAAAATTATGGTTCAGCAGTATGTTAGCTGAATTGCTTGTAAGATTCACAGAATGTAATGTATAATCTTATCTGTGATTGTGTGTGGAATTCCCAAAAGTAAAGTGTTATAAGCGTTTTACAGTGTTCGGGTTATTTAGGTGTGAGTGAGAGTAAAAACATGACAAAACGATTCTGGAATCTTTTTAAGGTTAGTCCAGTTATTGTAGCTGCGACATTTTTTGTTGCGAATAGCGCTCTAGCTGCTGAAGTCAACGAACAAGTAACAAATGCTGCCCAGTTATCTGAAGCTCAAGACTCTAATGATATGAGTCAGGTAACATCAGTTTCGCAATTTTCAGATGTGCAACCCACAGATTGGGCATTCCAAGCTTTACAATCTCTAGTTGAGCGCTACGGCTGTATTGCAGGTTATCCCAACAGTACCTATCGTGGGAACCGTGCTTTGACCCGTTATGAATTTGCCGCAGGTTTGAATGCCTGTTTAGATCGGGTTAACGAACTGATTGCTACAGCTACTGCCGATTTGGTCAGCAAACAAGATTTAGCTACTTTACAGCGCTTACAAGAAGAATATTCTGCTGAATTAGCAACTCTGCGCGGTCGTGTGGATGGACTAGAAGCTCGCACTTCTGAGTTGGAAGCTAATCAGTTCTCTACTACCACCAAGTTGGTTGGAGAAGCAATTTTCGCAGTGTCTGATGTTTTTGGTGACACTAGAGCCGCTCGTGGTGGCAATCCTACTCAAGACTTGAATTCCAATACCACTTTTAGCGATCGCGTTCGTTTGAAATTGTACAGCAGTTTCACTGGTACAGACCAGTTGGAAACACGTCTAAATGCTGGCAATATCGTCTCCAATCGTGGTAATGATGCATTGGGTACTGGTACTGGTACCAATATGAGCCGCTTAGGTTTTGATGGAGATACTGGCAACAGCGTTAGCATCGATAAACTCAACTATGCTTTCAACTTGACTGATGCAGTACGTGTCAAAGTTGATGCCATTGGTGCTGAATTATACGAAAACGTTAATAACTTCAACTCTGACTTTGCAAGCTCTGGTAGAGGTGCGCTCTCACGTTATGGACGTTTCAGCCCCATATATCGCCAAGGTCAAGGTGGCAGTGGTGTAACTGTTACCTTCAACCCTAAAGGCGCTATCAGTTTAAGCGGTGCTTATCTAGCTAGAACTGCTAATGACCCTACCCTTAATAATGGGTTGTTGGATGGTGATAACGCTATCTTTGGTCAGTTATCTTTCCAACCCACCAAAGCCTTTAATATTGGTCTAACTTACGCTCGTACTTATCAAACTAATCTTGTTAACAATACTGTTAACAATAACCTTTTCCAAGGTACAGGTAGTATTTTTGCTAACAATCCCTTTGGGAATAACACTCGTACTATATCCAACAACTACGGTGTAGAAGCTACCTTCCAATTTAGCCCGACGTTAGCTATTAGTGGTTGGGGAGGTTATACAACTGCTGATGCGATTACTGGTGCTAATGCAGGTACAGATGCAGACGTTTGGTATTGGGCTGGAGCGCTTGCTTTAAAAGACTTTGGTGGCGAAGGCAACGTTTTAGGTATCATCTTTGGTCAACCACCCAAAGTTACTGGTGGTAGCATCAAAAATGTCGCTGGTAATACTACCTTCGACGACAATACCTCTTATCACTTAGAGGGTCTTTACAAGTACAAGGTTTCCGATAATATTCAGGTAACACCTGGCTTGTTGGTAATCTTCAATCCAGAACACAACGACGCTAACGACACTGAATACGTAGCTACCCTGCGTACTACTTTCTCCTTCTAAAATTGGTGATGAAATATAAATCTCAGAATTAGATAAACAAAACCCCCACTTTTAGGTGGGGTTTTGTTTAGAAAAAAATTAGCTATGTAGGATTATAATCTGGCTGATTGGATATATCTTTAGGGGGGCGATCGCTACTCCAAGCCCACCACACAGTACCACAGTGGCAATAATAGAATTCTTGCCATTTGCGACGACGGTCTTCTGTAAGTACAGGCGATCGCCGATTTAGCCAAACTTTTTCAGCTTCTCGGCTAGTTGAGTGGCAATTAGGACAGCAAAATTCATAAGCGTGTATTGCCTGATTCGTCCATTCAGGCGGGAGGGTAGCAAAAGCGTCCATATCGTTACAGTAATATCAATGGTTATCCAAAACTTTCAGGTTTTGAATTTGGGGGCAAACGGATACTATAAAATCCCGCCACACTATCAAATTGCTTTATCAATATTCTTATGGCTTTGTCTAAACTATTTACAAATAGCCATTTACAGAAATTTTTACTAATAGAATAACTATTTAGAAAGATTGCGAGAGCATCTCACAAATCAAAGGTTAACACAAATGGTAACTAAAATAATTACTATGCACATTATGGCTAATAATTAAATTTATGGAGCCAAATGTTGAAATTCGCCGTTTGTTAGATGTAATGCCTGCTTCTGGTCGGATGACGACAAAAATCGTTAGTAAGCCAGAACAGGCGAAAGTGATTGATGCGTCCTTTCCCCAACCCTGGAATCAGACGCGACCAATATATATTAATTTCGATTTATGGCGTTGCCTAGCCAAGCCGCAACGAGATTTGCTGCTGTTGCAGATGGTTAGCTGGTTGACGGGGGTGAAGTGGTTTAAACCCGACATTTATCAAGGTGTCGTGCTAGTGGGGATGTTAGGCGGCTTATTAGAAGCATCACAGTCAGATGTGGTGGGTGTAGCCATAGCTGGGGGATTAAGTGCGATCGCTGCTTTTCGGATCTGGCGTACTAATAAATCTCAAGAGTCAGAGTTAAATGCCGATGCAGCAGCAATTCGCATAGCACAACGGCGCGGTTATTCAGAAGCGGAAGCAGCGCAGCACCTATTGTTGGCAATTGAAGCGGTAGCAAAAATTGAAGGGCGTTCTGGTTTAAATTTTACTGAGTTGATTCGTTGCCAAAATCTCAGAGCGATCGCAGGCTTATCACCAGTGGGTATGCCAGAAAGTTATGATAAGTAGAACTTTTTTATCACTACAGAACCTTTTAGCCACAAATACGACTTTGTGCATTTAGCTCAAAGCTTCTAACGAAGTGCAATACATGAGCTTCCAACTAGCTGCAAAGCATGGGGCTATTCTACACTGGAATCAGAGAATGTGTGTTTAACTGACTTAGATGTAAAAAACTGGGGAGTTTTGTCATACCTTCTCGGCGTTGCTTATGAAGTGCTTACCTAGTGTGGTAAAACTTAACTTAAATTCTGTCAGTTACTAGCGGAGTTGATAGGAATGGGTACTTTAATTGTTATTGGCTTGATAGGGGTTTACGGAGGTGGCGTTTGGAAGTTTTGGAATGGATTTGGACGGACTAATTTTAATCCAACTTTGACCAATCGCATTGGTTTATCCTTGCTATGGCCAGCTTTGTTTATTACGAATCAATCCTATCGTCGAAACTTTAGAAAAGCGTTGAAGGGCTAGAGTTTAGTATTAAGCCCAACGTCATCTAAATGTGACGGTGGCATATATCTCAATATCAATCTAACCCACCAACCCCCTTCCCCTAGTAGGGGAAGGGGGTTGTCTTTGATCATCCTAAAAGGAGAGGAATTAGGGGAGGAATAAACTCGTAGTGTTCACAAGTGAAACCTGTTAACAATTGGGAAGTATTTTCGCTGATGAATTTACGAATTATTTGCCATTGGTCAGTAGATGGATTGCTGCACCTACAGCTGCACCATCAACAGCATTCCCAAGGGTATCTCTGCTATCGCCAGTAACTACGCCGGTCACTGCGCTTGCACCAGCACCGACTCCAACATCTTGACCAATGTTCCGGTGACGGCGATTGCGAGTGTTTCTTAGACCATTTGCACCATTGACGGCTGCACCAGTGACACCACCTTTGACAGCATTGCCTAATACACTACCATTTCCCCTAACGGCTCCAGTGACGACATTGGTAACAGCCCCAATACCTGCATCTCGTAGTACTTGATCGTCAGCAGCAGCCGGTTTAGCAGGAACCAAAGTTACACCAGCTAAACTTGCAGCCATGAGGCTTGGTAGAAGTGTACGTTTTAGGATTTTATTCATTGTGTTACCTTCTCAAAACATCAAACAATTGGCTAAAAACCAAAGTTACTATAGTCAGATAAAATTTGATTTTTTATCTTAACAACAAAGCAACTATTTATTGTTCGAGAACATATACATAGTCGCATTTATCAAGTCATAACGGCATCTACTGAAAGCATGAATATATATTAAGCCCTGAGAAGTCCTTGCTAATTTATTCGCTGATACTAGAGATTACACATTGACAAAATAAATCAAAAATGCGTCTTAAATTTTTTCGTATATAAAGTTTTATTTTTCATTACTGGCAAGCGATTTTTGACGAGCAGCCGTATAGGGTTTACCCTATCTATCTAAAGGTAGGTACCAAAATAATTAAACTAACTCGTCTGGGTTAATATTTAATTTTCTTAGATTAGCAGCCAGGCGCTGCGATCGCATTAAAATCCTAAATCTACAGCAATCCGGTGGGCGCAAGCAAACCCAGAAAAAGCTACTGCATTCAATCCCTGACCAGGAAAGGTACTATCCCCGACACAATAAAGTCCTGGAATGGCTGTGCGATTAAAGGGCATCTTCAATAACCCCCGCAGCTTACGCCTGGGAATTGGCCCATAACTGCCATCCTGACGACCCAAAAAGCGGCGATGGGTGCGGGGTGTGCCTACCTCTAGATAATCCAATCCAGCATCTAAGCCAGGAAAAATCTTCTCTAGGCGGTCAATAATTCGCCCAGCCGCCTCTTCTTTCTTCGCTTTGTACTCGCTTGGAGAAAGTTCTTGCCAATCATCAATCCAGTGAGGCGTGAAGGCATGAATGATGTGATATCCACTTGGCGCTAAATCTGGGTCAAGCAATGTGGGAATCGAAACAAAAATTGTCCCTTCCACTGCCGTCATCTTTTCCCAACCTTCCAGCAAAATATGATGGCACTCTGTCCCCACAGGTAAAACTGACTCTTTTACCCCTATATGTAAACTCAAGAAGCTGGGAGATTTTTGATAATTCTGTTGCCACTTTTTCTCATTAAGTGGCATTTCTTCTGCTGGTAGTAGTTGCTCAAACGTATCCCAGCGTGTGGCATTAGAAACTATGCGTTTACCCCGATATACTTTACCATTCGCCAGTTGCACACCTACCGCTTTTCCCTTTTCTGTGAGGATTTTCGTGACTCTAGCTTTGTACTGAATCTTACCCCCAGCTTTTTCTAGACCTTCCACCAGTTTTTGGGCAATTTGTCCTACTCCGCCTTTGGGATAGTTAACTCCACCATAATGCCTGTCAGAAAAGACCATTCCAGCATTAATCATTGGTGTCATGTCTGACGGAACCACCGACCAGCAATAACATTCCATATCGATAAATTTTAATAGTTTAGGATCTTTGATGTAGCGTCTGGCAAAATCCCCAGCATTTTGGGGCAGATACTTAACTAAACCGAGACACGCCAAAGGATGCTGAAAAAATACCCGCAGTAAATACCAAGGTTCTTCCAACGACAGTAAATCCATGCTGTTGAGACACTTGAATACTTTTTGGCATTCGTCATAAAAGCGACGAATCCCTTTTTCTTCATGGGGAAAATGAGCAATAAGATTTTGCAAAAATTTTTCATAAACCCGGTCAACCTTCAGGTCTAAACCTTGGGGTAGATGATAGTGAATCTGCACCGGATCTGCGATCGCATCTTGGCTAACATTCACAGCTGTCAAAGCACGGGTGAGTAAGTTTGTAGTGCCGTTTTGTCCTAGCCCAAAAATCATCGATGCACCAACATCAAATCGGTAGCCTTGGCGTTCAAAATAACCTGCGCTACCACCTGGAATCAAATAACGTTCCAGCACCAGCACTTTTGCCCCCTTAGCCGCTAGTTGGGTCGCTGTTACTAACCCACCAATACCAGACCCAATCACGATTGCGTCATTTGTCATTTGTTCTTTGTCCTTTGTCATTTGTACTGAGCGTATCGCTAAAGCCAAAGCTCCGCTAACGCGTAGCCTCTCGTAGAGAAGTATTTGTCCTTTGTCTAGAGTCAATGAATATTTAATTTAACTAAGACTAATGACCAAGGACAAATGACCAATGACCAATGACCAATCAAAAAAAAGAGGGACGAGCCTGCTACTGCTGGCTAATCCCGTCTGCCGATCCTTAAAAGAGAGGAGAACACTGGATAATAATATAGCTTTGATTGAGAATAGATGTCAACAGCTAATGAAAAACTTTGTCAATAAATCGGAGAGTATTAATTTTAGCTGTCAGCCGGATGCAGGAAAGAGTATTATGGTGTTTCAGTTCTTGTACAATAAAAAGTCGCCTATTTCTGGCTATGACGCTACAATTGCGCGTTTATGTTCCACCCCATCCCCTGATCAAACACTGGCTGGCAGTCGCCCGTGATGCAGGCACGCCTTCAGTATTATTTCGCAGCGCCATGACTGAGTTGGGAAGATGGCTGACTTATGAAGCTGCGCGAGACTGGTTGCCGACCCAAGAAACAGCAGTGCAGACTCCTTTGGATACCTGTCCAGCAACTGTGATCGATCCGCAAATACCAGTAGCAGTAGTACCGATTCTGCGGGCTGGACTAGGATTGCTTGAAGGAGCGCAGACTTTATTACCTTTAGCATCGGTTTATCATCTTGGCTTGGCGCGAGATGAAGAAACACTGCAACCTCATTGTTATCTAAACAAGTTGCCAGAAAAATTTGACCCCCAAACACGAGTGTTAATTACCGATCCCATGTTGGCAACAGGAGGGTCGATTATGGCTACAATGGCAGAATTAACACAACGGGGTGCCGATCCTTCCCTGACCCGGATTGTTTGCGTAGTGGCGGCTCCACCAGCTTTGCAAAAACTGAGTGAAGCTTATCCAGGTTTAATCGTTTACACCGCTACTATTGACGAAAAACTCAACAGTAAGGGGTTTATTGTACCGGGATTAGGAGATGCAGGCGATCGCACATTTGGGACTTAAGCTAGTATGCAGCTAGGGCATATAAAGATAGCATAACTACTGTAAAAGTTGCAAGGTTTGTTGAAGGCGGTAAAGATATGAGTCAACGAGATGGTTTTAGCAGTGGTTTTTTAGCAGGGGCCTTTGTCGGTGGCGTATTTGGCGGTGTTATCGGCGCACTGATTGCTTCTCGACGCAATCCAGAATTGGTAGCAGACGACGAGGTAGAACTGACGGATAGCCAAGTCGAAGCAAAGAAAATAGCAGCAAAGCGCCGTCAGATGAAAGCCTCAGAGACTGAGAGCATCGGCATAGAAACAGCTAGGCGATCGCTAGAAGATAAAATTGCCCAGCTAAATGCCACAATTGATGATGTGCGAAAGCAGCTAGGAAATGTAAATGGTGATTCACCCCAAGCCAGCAAGGATCGCACCCTCACTAAAGACTCCTGAAATTAGTTCAGGCGTGGTGAAAATGTCTTGTGTGGCCAGTGGTAAATCTGCAAACTCCATGACATAGACTAAATTAAAATTAGAAAGACAAGACCGCGTTTGACACTTAGTAGGAAACCAAGCCATCTATGAGTTTACTGATTACCACACTAGTTACCTTTGTCACCTTTTATAGCTATTTACTAATTATCCGGGTTTTGTTGACCTGGTTCCCGACAATCAACTGGTATAACCAGCCATTTGCCGCTTTAGCCCAGATCAGCGATCCTTATTTGAATCTATTCCGCTCAATTATTCCCCCATTGGGCGGCATGGATTTTTCTCCGATCTTAGCTTTCTTAGCACTCAACTTAGCTGGCGATCTTCTGAGAACCTTAGCTCGTTTGCCATTCGCGCAAGGATTTTGATTGCTACCCCAATAAAAACTTTTGTAGAGGCGCAAATTTTAATTCACGCCTCTACAATTTTTATTGCGTCTATAATACTGACTGGAAAACTTCTTCTTGTGCGGACTAACGCACCGACTCCTAAATCTCAAATCTAAAATTGGTAAGGTAAAAATCTTTTAATTTGTATCCGCCAAAAATAAATTTCTTGTGGGGTGGGCATTAGTTATGCAAATTAAATGCCTTACCTACGCACTTGACCACTAAATCCAGCAGCCTTAAACTGCTTTAGCTTCAACGGAGTCGGTTGATTTGCTGGTACAGTAATTCTCAGTTGAAAATCGCTAATCCCTGGCGGCACTTCAGTAATAGAACCTAATCGAGTGCGGTTTTGCATCACTGAGTCATTGTTGGCATCATAGATGCGTCCAAAAATATCTGCGTCGTAGACTGTTTTGTTAGTGCCATTTTCTGCTTTGCCAATGACAATAAAACAATTGGCAGCCGCACTACCACTACTTATAACAGCCCCTTGTGCCAGTTCTGGTGGACAATCTTTATAAGAAACATCAAATAATTTAATCTGTGTCAAAGCTATAGCAGGGGGAGTAATCACCCACGATAGCAAGGCGATGAGACAGGAAATAAAAACGACCGTGAGTGACCGCAACCGCATACAAGACCCCGTTACTTAATCCAAAAATATGTAACTTATAACCTCAGCTTACCTGAATTTAAGTACAACAGGATTGAAGACTTTAATTTAACCTTTTGTACCCACTCTTATCAGAGGTAGGATTCTTGTGATATCCGCATAGGAGTCATCAAAACTCCCCTACACACTCTAGAAAAAGTAATAATTAGGGAAATAAACCCTCAATTGCGATTAACTTATGACACCAGATGAGATTGAAGCATCTATGCTCGCAGCCTTTAATGATTGTGATGCAGCAAGCTGTCCTCTCACTGACACGCAGAAACAGATTTTACTGCAAGTGGTCGAGCAAATTCAGGGGAATTCTACCTCTAAGGCATCAGATATTGCTAATCCTTTAGACGAACTTACACCAGAGGAGTTAGAAGCATTTTTACAGTTTGTTAAAGATGAAGAACAGCGCAACCGCACTTGGAAAGTGCAATTACTTAATGACTGGCTGCTAGAAAATGACTCTGGAACAGTACAATTTATCCGGGAACGCTATGGTTTACAGTGGCTGAACCGTGTTGAGTCATGCCATTTTGATAAGTATTCTTATTTTGAGGATGCACTAAAGTTAAGAGTAGGCGATCGCATTGAAGTTTCCAATGCACTATGGGAATGGGTGCAAAAAGATGGGCCTTGTAAGCGCGAATGGTTTCCTTGTATGGTGATTAAGGTCGAGGAAATTAGCAACGGTGATGATTCCTCTACTAACTGCGTCGTCCGCTTCTTCAACGGCGCTGAGTATGAAATTCAAGGAATCTACGAATGGAATCGCTATAACTGGCGTTGGCCGCAGAAGAGGAGTGCTGAGTAAATCTTATTGAGTCTTTGATACTCGTTAATGAGCCTTTGAACTCCATTAATGAGCCTTTGAACTCCGTTAATGAGCCTTTGAACTCCGTTAACGAGTCTTTATGCTCTTATTGATGCTGTACGTTGATGAAATTATTTCTTGAACAAAGCCCAAGCTAAAAACCTCTCGGTATTATATAACGCTAATTGATTGCTCACACCGTTGAAAACTGCATCAAAAGCGTGTTCTGCCCAAGGAATTTGTAGAAAAACCGCAGTATTGCCAGAGTTATGTAACCTTTCATACATTTGTCTGCCAAATCGTGCTTCCACCAAATGGTCACGACTGCCGTAAATTAATAAAGTTGGTGGTAAAGGGTGCGTCAAGTAATTTATGGGTGAAGCAATTTTATACTGATTAGGCAATTCTTCTAATGAACCACCGAGAAATGCCTTTAAAACAGCGCGGGTGTTGATAGGATCGGGAACTGGTGGCGTTTTGTATCCTTCAGGCAAGTTAACAGGCCCGTAATAGTTAATTACAGCCCGAATGGGTGGTGCATCTGGTTGATAAGCCGCTAGCATTGCTAGGTGCGCTCCCGCAGAACGTCCTATAAGCACCATACGTTCTGGATCGGCTTCATAAGTTGCTGCATTTTTGCGAATAAAATTTAAGGCTGTACGCACATCATCTAACTGAGTTGGAAACTGATATTTAGGTGCGTGTCGATAGTCGATCGCAAATACTGTATATCCCTGATGAGCGATATATTGATTAAACTCAGAATTGGCCTGAGGGTTTCCATATTGCCAAGCTCCACCATAAATTACTACCACTGCTGGATATTTCCCTACCTGTGGGGGCTGGTAAACTTCCATTTTTAAAGGCATTACCGCAGGAGAAGCAAAAAGAATATCTTTTTGATGACGAGTTTTTCCTAATTGAATACCCCCGAAAAAATTAACTAAGTTAAAGGGATGAGTTTGCATTTTAGCCCTTACTTGGACTGGAATCTGCTCTAGATAGTCTGTTCCCAAACCTTGCTTCATTGCTTTATCCATCTGCATTTGAGTTAGGGGAATATTCGCCAGCACCCATGCACAAATTAGCAATCCTATTGAACTAAAAATGGAAGTTAAACGCCGTATTCTATAGCGACGGATGCAGAGAAAAGAAAGCAATAAAGAGAATAAATTTAATAACAATAACCAAGGACTGACTTCTGGCGCTCCTACTGCTAGCGTGAGTAAAGACATATTTGGAGCCGGAAGAAGAATCCAAGAACTGAGAAACAGACTTGTAAAACTTAGTAAGAATACAAGCCATGAAAAAACTATTTTGGGGTTAAGAAACATATATCAAATAGCAGTAATAACGACTCGAAAAAAGTACACTTTATCTGCCAACGCTGCGGTTTCAATAGTTAAATCATGTCGAATCATATTACTTTTACTTTGAGGATGTACTAAAGCTGAGATTAGGCGATCGCATTCAAGTTTTTAATGCAGTGTAGGAATGAGTACTATAAGATGAACCCTTTGGGCGGGAATGGTTTGCCTGAATGTTTCTTCAGGTTACTGAAATTAGCGATCGCGATGGTTCCTCTATCAATTGCCTCGTCTGCTTATACAACGGCGCTGAGTAAGGAATTCAAGGCATCTACGAATAAAATCACTACAATTAGTGCTGGTTGCAGAAGTAGTGAGGGCATGATCTTAACGAATAATTATTAAAAAGTACATCCTTTGCCCTTCACAATTTTTTCTGAGTGCTGCTAATCCCTAATGATTTCAATTCTAAGATTGGGTAATCCTTCTACTGTGCTAAGGTCGGTAACGTCTGTATCTCCTATAAATAATTCCGTAAGATTAGGAAGGTTAGCAAGTGGACTAAGGTCGCTGATAGGTGTATTTGGATGGAATAAACTATTACGTTCAAATGGCATTTCCAATGTACCTAAATATAGTTTACGTAAGTTTTTAAGATTAACAAGAGGACTGAAATCACTAATCTCATCTTCAAGAATATTTAAGCTTTCTAAATTAGTAAGGTTAGTTAGTAAACCTAAATCGCTGATACCTATTGTCACTAGACTAAGAGTAGTAAGCTGAGTCAGGGTCTTTAGAAATTGACAATCTATAGCTTTATTTTTATTAAAAATTCCCAAGCTAACTAAATTTGACATCTTCACTAAAGGACTCAAATCTCTTATTTCAGTTTGATCTAAAATAAGGCTAGAGAGACTAGAAAGATTGCACAATTGGCTAATGTCATTAATTTTAATACCACTTAAGTCTAGATAAGTCAGATTAGAAAGAAACCATAAGTATAATTACAAAATATTATTTAATTTTCAATGTAATTTATACAAAGCTGAATTAAACTTTTTTCGCCATAACTTAAGAACAAATTAAGCAATACGATGTGTTATTTATTGCTGGGCAACGACATAGCACTAAAATGCAGACCCAAACTAAGGTATGGTTTTGGAAAGTAAATTAATACTTGATGGATAATATTTATCCAAGTGGTGATGCCTATAGACAAGTCGCTTCTCTACAAGACGCTGTGCGGAGGCATCGTCGCATTTACTCTCTGCCCAAAAGTGTACATAAACCAGAAACAGAAGTATTATTAAACACTTCTGTTGATGAAAGCACGATCAATATTCTTACTTGAATCGTGCCCCAGCACCCAAATAATTTGGCGTAACCTGAAAGCCAGAAATGCTAGAGAAGCGGTGTATGAGTTTTGGAATACCTTATTTCCCTAAACCAAGTTGATTTAGTAAAGCTTGGCGCATCACTTCTACAGGTATATTTTCCTGCTGCAACCAAATTTTTAATGCTGCTACCCCTTGCTGGACTAGCATTTCTAAGCCATCGATCGCAATTGCACCTTGTTTTTGAGCAAGCTCTAGAAATTGCGTCGGTTTAGGGATATATATTAAATCGTAAGCGATCGCACCCGTTGGTAAATTCGCTATTTCCTCTATACTCAAAGGCGACTCATCAACCTTGGGATACATCCCTATGGGGGTTGTGTTTACCAGCAGATTAGCTTGGGGAATTAGCTTTGAAAGTTCCTCCCATTGGTGAACTTGCAAATTTTCACTTATAGGTGAATTGCTCCAACTATCGCGGAATTCTTGTAATCTCTGCACATTCCGCCCAACAACATGAATTTTGGCAAAACCTAGTTGGTGACAACCTGCTACAACTGCTCTCGCTGCGCCACCATTACCTAAAATTACCGCTACCTTCTGACTCCAATCTTGCTTATAGGTTGTCTGCAAAGGGGCGATAAATCCTTCTATATCTGTGTTTGTCCCCACCCATTGGTTATTTTGGCGACTAACAGTATTCACAGCCCCTATCATTTGAGCAAGAGGGGTAATTTCTGAGAGCAGGGGCATGATTGCCTGTTTGTGCGGGATTGTAACACTAAAGCCGACAACACCAATAACGGCAAAGCCTGCGATCGCTACTTCTAAATTCTCTGGTGCTATGGGAAAGGGAAGATAAACATAATCTAATCCTAAATTAGCAATCGCAGCATTATGCATTGCTGGCGACAGCGAATGTTCTACCGGATGTCCAATTACCCCTAGCAGTTTGGTTTTACCCGTAATCAATTTGTCATTTGCCATTTGTCAATAAATCAGTAGTGATTTTTCCCTGCTCAATTCTTATAACGCAAGGATTCCAGTCTTTATTATCACTACATATTTACCAAATTCTTACACATCACGGGCTTTGAAAAAATTGTAAATGGCAAGCGCAATAGCTATAAGTAATACTGCATGAATTAAATTTCCAGCAATATGAAGTACTAATCCTAATGCCCAAAAAGCAACCAGTACAACAACAATACCCCAAAGTATACCTAACATATATTTACTTTTAGGAAAGTGATTTTTATTTGTTCACATATTTTATCGTCTAACTTGAGTTTTATCCTATTTACCTTAAGATAGATTGGGAAATTCAAATCATCTTTCTTAAGAAGTAATTTGAAAGCATTTATTGTTTTTGAATAGCTAGATTTATATACTTATACCATACATACAGGAGCAGCACTTTCAAAATTCAAAATTCAAAATTACAATCCCCATAAATAATTTTAGGCGCTTGTATCCTTTTCTTCTCAGGTCAAGGCTCAAGGGTCAAAAGTCAAAAGCTAACCCTCTGCTCTACACTACAATTATTAAAAGCTACTTAACAATTCTTTGAATCATGCAGGCAACTACAGCCCCCTCTACAACCCCAATTCCTGGTAAATATTGGCAGTGGCGCGGGCACAACGTTTACTATGTGCGTGCGGGAGAGAAGCAAGCGCAACGTCCGCCGTTGCTTTTGGTACATGGATTTGGTGCTTCCACAGACCACTGGCGCAAGAATATCACCGGATTGTGTCAAGATTTTGAAGTATTTGCGATCGATCTTTTAGGATTTGGGCGATCGGCAAAACCAAAATTGCAGTACAGTGGCGACTTGTGGCGCAACCAACTCCATGATTTTATCAGTGAAGTAATTGGTCAAAAAGCAGTATTAGCGGGTAATTCCCTTGGTGGCTACGCTGGCTTGTGTGTTGCAGCACAGCGTCCTGACAGTGCTGCTGGTTTAGTTTTGCTCAATAGCGCCGGGCCTTTTAGCGAAAGGCAGCCTACATCTGAGCCTGAAGCTTTACAATCAGAAATTCAGGTTCCCAAACAATCGGCTAATTTGCAAAAACTTCTTGGTGACGGCACTAAGTGGATTTTTCAACAACCTTTAGCGCAGTTTTTGTTATTTCAGTACGTGCGACAACGTTGGGTAATTCGCCAAACTCTAGAAAAAGTTTATCTTGACAAGAGTGCCATTACAGACCAATTAATAGAAGAAATTTCTCGCCCTGCTTACGATCCTGGTGCGTTGGATGTCTTTGTTTCAGTCTTTAGCACTCCTCAAGGGGAAAAAGTTGATGTGCTACTAAAGCAATTAACTTGTCCTCTATTAATGTTGTGGGGAGAAGCTGACCCTTGGATGAATGCTAGAGAACGTTCTCAAAAATTTCGTCAATATTATCCTGAACTCAGGGAACACTTTTTAACAGCCGGTCATTGTCCCCATGATGAAGTACCGGATAGAGTAAATCAACTTTTAGGCGATTGGGTTTTATCTATCAACAATTAATACTAACCTCTCACTGTCTTGAACTTTATTAAAGTCTGTCCCTCTGAGATTCCGAGAAGGATAGATTTTAGATAGTCAAACCAGGGAGAGGTCTTTTTATCTTTGGGAAAGTTTGCAACGAACTGGCTCCCCTTCTTCCTTATTTAAAACAATCCCTCCGATTCAGCGAATTTCCGCAAACGTGGTATACATTGGCGCTGATAAAAACTGCTTAACGTCGGAATTGACAAGCTAAACTCCTCAGATAATTCTTTCCAGCTAACTTCAGGGGGTAGGCGTTTAAGAATTAACACCTGACAATTCACATCTGGTCGTCCTTTAATACAAGTACGGCGCAGTTCTCCTTCAGAATCGGTCTGAGCCCATGTTTCCAAGTCTTCCAGAATGGGAGGTGCCTGGGGGCTAGCTGGGAGATTATCTACAGGATCGATTGTTTCGCTTGTTCCACCCGATGTAGACTGACGAACCCGAAGCGGCACTGTTGTGGCTTGTTCGCGGTTCTGGTTAATGTAAAAGTCTTGTAGTCTACGTTTTAGGTAAGCATTTAGCCAGGTGATGATACTCCCATAGTTGGGGTCATAGATTTGACCAGTCAAGCCATCACAAACATTGCGGCAGAAATACAACCAAGTTTGTTGTAGTGCATCTTGATAGTAGGGAGTACCTTCCCTCCAGAGTCTATTTGCTGTCAAGCGAATAATTTGCGTGAGCAGCTTCTGACGCTGAGGACTTCCAAGTGGGTGTCCACAGGCTTCGGTAACTAAGCGGCGTAGCTGTTCATCGAATTGAACCATGACAATCTTGAGGCAGAAAGCAAGAATATCTTAGTATTGCGTATAACAACGCCACAAAAAATTACCTTTCATCAAGATATTAGGAATTGGGAATGGTTTAATAATCAATAGTCCTTCTTCCCCTGCTCCCCCTGCTCTCTTCCCCCTGCTCCCTGCTCTCTTACTTCTTCCCCAGTCCGAAGTCGCCTCAATATAATCCCAGCCAAGAAAATAAATTTTCCCACCAGGAATATGTCAGATTACCAACACTCAGCTTCATCTTGTTGCGAATGTCTTGGATCTTCCAGTTTGTGAGTTTAGCCAGAGTTTGCGCCTCTTGTTCAAAACGCTTGGGCAAAGACCGCTTATACTCTCTACCCGCCTGACATTTGAGTTCTCCTTGGAACGGATGTTGTAAAACATAACGCCCTTGGAAAAATTCACTGTTAGCAGTTTGTTGGAATATCAAGTCTTCAGGGAATTTGTCGCGGGTGTAGCGGACATGCAACCGGGAGATGAAGACGCTAGTTCTCGGAAAGGGACGACGAAAGCTTGGGGATACTGGCACATCACTTGGAGAATTATCATCTAGCCAAAATACGCCTGCTTGCTTAAGCTCATCTGGGGTTAGAGGCTCGGCAGAACAGGGATCGCAACTACCCATATTCCAAGCGTATTCTAAAAAACCAACTTTCTTGTCTTCTTTGGTGTAGGCAGTTTGAAACATTGATTTGTAGAAGTCAGCAAATTCATCTTTGACAAATAAGGGAACATTTGTGTCGGAGGGGATTTTCACCGTCCGGTAGTTAGTGATTTCTGCCTGTCCTTGGGGTGAAAGGATGTAGACAATCAAATCCTGCTCTGTCGTGGCATTGATCATGCCTAAACGAATTGGCAGCATGAACTTAGGAGACTCGTAGGAAATTTGTAGCGGACGAAGGAACTGGTAGCCAGATTTTTCGAATTTATCTAAGTTGACTTTGGCAACAAAGAATTTCATTGAGGAGCGGATGTAAGGTTTTAGTAACTGTTTCGCACCTCTGGGGATTTTGTAGCCATTGCGTTTGAGCCAAGTTTCTAGTCCGCCAGATTCTTTAGCACTAAGGATCAAGATGTCGTATTCACCAACGTTGAAACGTGCTTCGACTGTTACACCCAAACTAGCATCACTGCTTCTCTTACGCGCTGACTCATTGCTTGCTGCTGGCGCTGGTGCTGCTGATAACTCTTGGGGGTAAACTGGGGCACAAGGATCTGGATCAAAATATTCAACCAATCGCGGCGCACTAAAAGCATCTAAGCGTTCGATAATCTTAGTTTCAGTCACACGAACTTGTTCTTTTTGCAGCACTGTTGGTACTGGTACTACCATTGCAAAATCTTTGACTTCGCCTTGAAAATCGTTTGCCATTGTTAGGACGGTGCGATCGCCATCTCGTGCTATCACCACCTGAGAAGCTTTGTTATACAGTTTTGTATCAGCTTTAGCTACATAAAATCCACAAAATGCCCAAGCTGCTGGTGCAAAGCAGAAAACAGCTACAATTGCCAACAATAATGGCGTTAAAAGCCGAAAAAACTTCATTATTTTATACCTCTATTTTTTTAATGTTGAGAGACGTTACATTGCAACGTCTCTACATCTGTTTCTCTTTCTTGCCAAGAAAACCTTGGGGCTAACCACAGAACATCTAACAGGATGGTCAATGGTGCAAAAGCAAACAGCGCCCAGAAAACTGCTGTGGAAATAAAGAAATAATTCCGCAGGATAAAAGTTAATCCGGCGATGCAGATTGCCCAAACTACACGCCCAATTCGGGAATTGGGGATCGATCGCGGATCTGTAATCATAAATAGGGCAAACAGCAGCAAAGATCCACTCATCAATCGGTGCCAGTAAACATCCCAAGTCCAACCCAGCCAAAGATTGCGAATCGCCTCTAGTAAGGAGTAGGAACCCAAAAAAGCTGCTGTGGTGTCCCAGCGACCAACGCGCTGCAAAATCATGCCGCCAGTACCGGCAAATAATAGCCCATACCACCACTCTTCACCCCATTGTCCCGGCGAAACCCAAGCATCGGGGGTCAAAAGCAAGGCAGATATGATGCCAAAATTGGTGGGATTAAAGAAATGCTTATCGCCGACTTGGAAGATAAATTTGCTAGCGATCGCAATTGCTGCGGCTATTGCCATTGTCGTCCAGCAATCAGCCCGCAATAACAGTCCCAGTCCTAGAGAGGTAATTAAAGCACTCCGAAGATTTGCCATTTGTTCTTTGCCAGTAACTAATGACAATATCCATTGGGTTGCTAGACTTGTGGCGATCGCTACCCCAATTAACTCTGGCCGCAGCGTCCAATCTCTTGTACCAATTCCCAATACTAGGAACAAGCCGAGAAATAGAATTTGATAATCTCGTATATCTTTGAGCAACATTAATCCTTCAATTCCGGGATTACCCGTAGATTTGTCATCAATCTAGACGAGTGCTAGCTCAAATAGTAATGCTGTTACAGATTTTGTTACAAAACTGACTTACCAGATGTAGATTTAATACAGTTTGGATAAGCATTTTTCACTTTCCTTGTGGTCTGGAGAAAGGGAAAGGGTTAAAGGGTAAAGGATGTATTCAAAATCTTTCCCCTGTTCCCAAACCGTATTGGATGTAGATTACCATTTAAGGACTTATGGTTGATTGCCAGAAGCGATGCCAAATAGCCCGTCGCAGACATCGCAGTTTCGCAAGCAACACCTATAAAAAGTTGTCAGCAGCGGATAAACGCAAATGCAGCTAGCTCCTCTATTCCCAATTTTCTATCGCATTCTCCAACCGAGTTTTCCCAATTGCCTTTGGGGTGGAAATCCCCATACTAAAGCGATCGCATTAACGTTTGATGATGGGCCCCATCCTCAATACACACCAGAAGTTTTGGCAGTATTGGATCGCTACAATATTACAGCTAGTTTTTTTTGGTTGGGTGTTTGCGTCAACCGTTCACCAGCGATCGCCAAAGCTGTTAGCGATCGCGGCCACTGGATCGGATTGCATGGCTACGATCATCGTTCTTTTCCCATGCTTTCCCTCAATGAATTGAAGGGCAGTTTAGAAAAAACCCAAGTTGCCATCTACAATGCCTGCAATCTACAACCTGAACAAGTACGGGATGTCCGTCCCCCCAATGGTTTATTTACACCTGCTACTTTAAAATTGTTTTCGCAGTGGAATTACCGTTCAGTTATGTGGAGCGTTGTACCAGAAGATTGGGTACGACCGGGTATCACCACTGTGGTAGAGCGAATTATGCAGCAGGTCAAAAATGGTTCACTGATTGTCTTGCATGATGGTGCTTGCGGTGGACAAGATGTTGCTGCCACAATCCAAATTCTTATTCCGCAACTGCTACAACAAGGTTATGAGTTTGTAACTGTTGATACTCTGTGGCAGCAAGCTAAGACTGACTAAAGTACTAGCTTGTCAAGTTAAATAAAACGTAAAGAAGTTACCTGAATTCATCCATTTTCTAGTTAGGAATATCAGCCTTTGGCGGCTGATATCCCAGTGGCTGATGTTAGTTTTTAGAGTTGATGTGAGGCTAGAAAAGCTTCAACTTCAGCATCTGTTGGTTGGGAAGCGATCGCACCTGGTTTAATGGTAGTCAATGCCCCAACAGCACTGGCATAAGTGACGATGCGTTTTGCAGTTTCAGCATCTCGCAAGCTGTGGATGCCGTAATGACTCAACTGGTGGATAAATCCTGCCAAAAAGCTATCTCCTGCACCAGTGGTATCAACTACGGGGATGGAAAAGGAAGGTAATTTGCCTTCGTTCTCACCCAGACAGTAGGTACAACCGTTTTCACCATCTGTTACTAATACTCCTTCAATTGAAGCCAAGCGGTAAGTAATGGCTCCAGGATCTGCGGTTTCAAATAGCCATTCAGCTTCTTCTTTGGAGAGTTTGAGGAAATCTACTCGCTTAAATAATTCTGGAATTTTTTGATGAGCGATTTTTGGCTCGTCCCAAAATACAGGCCGCCAATTGATATCTAGAACAATCTTCAGATCGTAATGTTCTGCTAACTCTAGGGCGCGGTAAATTGCCTGTTCACTTTCAGGATAGGCTAATTCCAAAGTACCCAAAACCAGAAAATCTGCCTCTTGAAACAGCGCATCTGGCAATTGTTTGGCTTGCAGGCGAGTATCGGCAAATTCTGCGGTGTCATACTGACCAAATCCGGCGAAGGTGCGATCGCCAGCCAGATCCCGTGTAACATAAACCTGCCGCGTTGGTGCTGTAGGGTGGCGTTGTACCCCCGTCGTATCTACACCTACATCTTGTAATAGCTTGACCAGTGCATTTCCTGGTTCATCTTCACCAACGGCTCCGATAAATCCTGCTGTCGTCCCCAGCTTGACTAAAGCACAGGCTACGTTAGCTGGTGCCCCTCCTGGATAGGGAGTCCAGGATTTAACTTCTTCCAGCTTTAACCCTAATTGATCGGCTAAACAATCAAACAAAATTTCACCGAGGCACAAAACACGGGAATTGCTCATTTCATTTTAGATTTGAGATTTCGATTTTGGATTAAGAATTTCCAGTATAAAATCTACAACAATTATTGCTAATTTGTCGCCAGTTCTTCATAGAATTAAATAGCATTTTTTACTACTCCATAACATCTATATGCTTCTAATTACCGCCGAAATTATCTAAATATTTATACTAAAGTTTAAATAAAAACAAGTGCTGTATAATACTTATATATTGTCATGATTTATATTCTTGCCAACTTGAAATCAAAAGAAAATATTGACAATAGTGTTACTGCTAATACTTGAAACCCCTACCAACAAAAGAATCTTCTAGAATTAGAAAGAGTGATTAAGTAGATATACCAAAGGAGGATAGAAATAGTCATGGCTGGTGGCAAGTCTGAGACCCCCGTTAGTCTGTCAGACAGAGAACTGCAAATTATCGACCTAGTGGCCGCTGGCTTAACTAACCAAGAGATTGCAGGTAAACTGGAGATTAGCAAGCGTACAGTTGATAACCATATCAGCAATATTCTGACCAAGACCGAGACCGAAAATCGAGTAGCTCTTGTCCGCTGGGCCTTACAGTGGGGCAAAGTCTGCTTAAATGATGTCAATTGCTGTCTTCTCCCTAACCAGATCGAATAAACAATTTACTAGTAGCAACGTAATTGCTATGGTCTGGTAGAATTGCAAGCCAATTTTGAGGTTAACTGATTGTTTCCCTCCTCACGCCTAAGTTTTCAGTGTGAACGCTCTACCAAAAGTTCCGAGTCCTTCACTCAGCCGGAGTTTATGTTAGTGGAGCCAGCTGACCTTCGGACTCGGAAACATATAACAAAGAATCCTTTCCACATTCAACAAAACAGATGTAGGACTGGAGAAGAAGTGAGGGAGCAGGGAGCAAGGAAGAATTTTCCCCTCAGCAAGAGCAGCACCCTGGTCCTCTGCCTCTTTTCAATGCCCAATGCCCCATACTTGATACCCAAACTCAACAATCAACCACAAAAATTAGCAACAATTCAGTGGTGCAAGCGTTACATTTGAGAGAAATCTATATTGCTCCATCGGCTTGGAGAGCGGTGTTCAAATGAATACTTCTGCTTCTTTTCAGGGTGGCTCGTCTCCCTTTGATTTTTTTAACTTTGATTTTAGGGCACCTGTATCTGAGAAAGTTCCCAACCCAGAATACCGTCCCTTAGACTTTCCCCAACCCACACAAGATGCTGACCTACTCAGGCAGCTATCATTTATACCAGGGTTGAAAGAAATTTTGATGATCCGGCAGGTTCACGCCTTAGAACACGCTACTGTTTGGGTTCTTAGTGATTCACAAAGTGGCCAACCTGCTAAAGGAAAAGCTACTAACGTTCAACCAGATAACGAACTATTAGGCGGTTTGTCTACTGAGCATGGATTTTACCTTTATGGTGAAGTAAATATTAGTGATTTGCGGCGTGCGGTAGCACTTGCTCGACATCGCCTCACCAATGGAGAATGGGATTTAGCTGTACATCCCCGTTGCGGCACAAATTTATCAGTAGCAATGCTCTTAACAGCTGGACTAGCTGTTGGTGTACATCTATTATTACCATTTCGACCAATCGAGCAACTTATAGGTTTGGGGTTAGCAGCGACGACAGCTGCTGAACTCGCACCTGATTTAGGTTTTATGGCGCAGCGTTACCTAACAACTGCCATTCCTTTTAATCTAGCAATTGAAAATATTACCCGTACACGCGACGTTTGGGGGCGTGAGGCACATTTTGTTAAAGTGGGTTGGCAAGAATGAGAGGGAGCAGGGGAGCAGGGGGGCAGGGAGGATAAGGGGAGAATTATTCAAGTTTCTCCCTTGTCTACCCCCTCTTCCTTGTCTCCTATGTCTCTTCTCAATGCCCAATTCCTAATGCCCTAATAAAATTATGAGAAAACTTTACTTCTTACTGCCCGGTACAGATGGCAAATTTGCCTGTGGTGGTCTTTGGGCTGAGTTAAAAACACTTAATCTGGCTCAGAATTTCTGTAGTGCTGATGTTGTAACTTACCGTCAGCGAGAAAAAGATAAGCTTTTTATTGACGATTTACTAAAAGAGAAAAATTTAAATGATGTAATTTTTGTAATTAGTTGGGGATTTGATATAGCTCAACTCGTGGCTAAACTTAAGCAATACAATGTGGTTTACCATGCACATAGTCCAGGTTATCCATTTAGACTACCTGCGAGTATTCCGATTGTTACTGTTAGCCGCTATACAATGGGATATTGGGGAGAAAAATCACCTAATTCTCTGATTTATTATTTGCCCAATCAAATTTCTGATGAGTTTCAAAATTTAGGTCTGGAACGGGATATTGATGTTTTAGTCCAGGCTCGAAAATCTTCTGAGTATTTAATTAAAGAATTGATTCCAGCGTTGCAAAAACGTTGTAAAGTATTGGTTGTTGATTCATACATAGAGGATTTACCTGCATTATTTAACCGAGCTAAGGTTTACCTCTATGATTCGGCTGAGTACTGGGCACAACAGGGCGTTAGTGAAGGATTTGGTCTACAACCAATGGAAGCTCTTGCCTGTGGCTGTCAAGTATTTTCTAGTGTTAACGGAGGACTGGCAGATTACTTAGATCCTGGATTTAATTGCTATAAGATTGCTGGATATTCCCAAGAATATGATGTGCAACGTATTCTGAAAGTGATTAATTCTTCAGCAGCTTTTAGTTTATCTGAAGAATTAATCACTGAGCATCGGACTGAAAATATTATTAAGCGTTTCCAAGTTATTCTGGATGAGTTAAATGAGTTTTTCGATCACAAGATCCAACAGCCATCTAATATTAAGAGTTTGACGAGTATACGTATGGCAAAATTACTCGCTCAGAGGATATATGGGAAGCTGAAGAAGAAATATTTTAAGTAATAGAAACGCACCGCAGAGGCGCACAGATCACAGAGAGAAGAGAGGAAATTGAATGAGTCGGCGGTTATTAGTTACTGGGGGTGCGGGGTTTATTGGGGCGAATTTTGTCCATCACTGGTGTCAGGTTTATCCAGATGACCGTGTGGTGGTGTTGGATGCGCTTACATACGCGGGGAATCGTCTGAATTTGGCGGTGGTTGAGGGAAGAGAGAATTTTCGGTTTGTGCAGGGGGATATTTGCGATCGCACCATTGTAGACAACCTATTATCAACCGAAAATATAGATACTATCGCCCATTTTGCTGCTGAATCTCATGTCGATCGTTCGATTCTTGGGCCGGCGGCTTTTGTGCAAACTAATGTGGTGGGAACTTTCACGCTGCTGGAAGCTTTTCGCCAATATTGGGAGGCTAAAGCACAGCCATCTGATTATCGTTTCCTACACGTTTCGACTGATGAAGTCTACGGTAGTTTGGGCCCAGATGATGCAGCTTTTTCGGAAACTACACCTTATGCTCCTAATAGTCCTTATTCAGCTTCCAAAGCTGGTAGCGATCACTTAGTGCGTGCTTATTATCATACTTATAAACTTCCTACCATTATTACAAATTGCTCTAATAATTACGGGCCTTATCAATTCCCCGAAAAGCTAATTCCCCTGATGTGTATCAACACTTTAATAGGTAAACCATTACCTGTTTATGGCGATGGGAAAAATGTGCGGGATTGGCTTTATGTGGTCGATCATTGTCGTGCTTTGGATGTGGTAATCAATCATGGTCAACCAGGGGAAACCTACAATATTGGTGGCAACAATGAGGTGGAAAATCTCAACCTGGTGCAGCTTTTGTGTCAGATGATGGATGAATTAGCATCTGATTTACCAGTACGTCCAGCAAAGGAGTTGATTACTTTTGTCAAGGATAGACAGGGACACGATCGGAGATATGCAATTAATGCGAACAAAATTAAAACTCAGCTTGGTTGGACACCTTCTGTAACGATTGCTGAGGGTTTACGTTTAACAGTTGAATGGTATCTCAATCATCGTGATTGGTGGGAACCTCTGCTGTCTGCGGAATATCAAGCTTACTATCGCAAAAATTATCTCATTCCCACAATTTCTCTAGATAATGACTATCCTTGAATATAAGGGAATCAGATCGGCGTAAACTGCCAGCAGGTGTAAGATGCTGCAACCAGAACAGATATTACAAGATCGTTATCAAATCCAACACCAACTTGGTAACAATGGAATTCGTCAAACTTGGCTTGCAAAGGATTTACTAGCCTCTGATGGCGAAAATTCGACCGTTGTGGTCAAACTTTTAGCCTTTGGCGGTACTATACAGTGGGATGATTTAAAACTTTTTGAGAGGGAAGCACAAATTCTTAAAACAATAAATCATCCCCGCATTCCTAGATATATAGATTATTTTTGTATAGACGATCGCACTCTCTGGTTTGGCTTAATACAACAATATATTCCTGGTGAGTCGCTTAAAGAAAAACTTGCTCTTGGCAAAAGGTTTACTGAAAAGCGAGCGAGAAAAATCGCTGGTGAGATTTTAAATATTCTCATGTATTTACATGAGTTAAACCCAGGGGTGTTACATAGAGATATAAAACCGAGTAATTTAATATGGGGCGAAGATAATCGGATTTATTTAGTTGATTTTGGCGCAGTACAAGATAAAGCGGCAAGAGAAGGCGTTACTTTCACCGTTGTGGGTACTTATGGTTATGCCCCAATGGAACAATTTGGTGGTCGAGCAGTTCCAGCTTCCGACCTTTATGCACTGGGTGCGACTCTGATTCATTTGCTTACTGGGACTTGCCCCTCTGATTTACCTCAGCAGGATTTGCGACTGCAATTTGCAGACCGAGTTAATCTCAGTCCTAGTTTTGCCAGTTGGCTACAAAAGTTAATAGAACCCGCTCCCGAACAACGATTTCCTGATGCCCGCCAAGCGCTGAATGCTCTCAAATCTGGTCTGGCTGTGAAATCTGCAAACAGAAGTCAGCTTTTACCACTAAGAGAAATAATTAACAATTCTGGATGCGGCATAAGTAATCAAAATGAAACAGTCCCAGAGGAAATTCTCGGTTGGAACTGGGGCGCATTTCTCATGCCTTGGTTGTGGATGTGGCCGAATCAGGTATGGTATGGGCTATTCTGTTTTGTACCACATGGTTGGTGGTTAATGGCGATCGCACTCGGTGCCAAAGGAAATGAATGGGCTTGGAAAAGTAGACAGTGGCGTAGTATTGAACAATTCAAAGCCCATCAAAGAGGCTGGGCGATCGCTGGTATTCTCATTGGAGCGCCTATTAGTATTATGCTCTGGGTTCGAGCGATCGCTTTGCTCAAAGCTGCATTTTAGTTGGGAATTGAGAATGGGGAACTTGGAATGGGGAATGGGGAACTTGTACTGAGCGCAGTCGAAGTATGGGGAATGGGGAATGGGACTAATGAGAAATTACTTCTTTCCCTTCTGCTCCCTGCCCCCTGCCCCTTTTCCCCTCTGCTTCCTTCTAACTACTAACTTGCGATTCAACTACACCCACGGGACAAGAAACATTTGTCCCTCCTAAACCACAATACCCATTAGGATTTTTAGCCAGGTATTGCTGATGGTAAGCTTCGGCGTAATAGAATTCTGGTGCATCTAAGATTTCTGTAGTAATCTTGCCATAACCTGCATCGTTGAGAGCTTGCTGATAAGCTTCTCGTGATGCTTCTGCTAGCTGCTTTTGGCTTTCAGAATATACATAAATTCCCGAACGGTATTGAGTGCCAGCATCATTACCTTGGCGCATCCCTTGGGTAGGATTGTGGCTTTCCCAAAAGACTTTGAGCAGTTCAGAATAACTAATTACTTTGGGATCAAACACAACCAACACCACTTCATTGTGACCTGTTCGCCCACTACATACCTCTTCATAAGTGGGGTTGGGTGTAAATCCAGCAGCGTAACCCACTGCGGTGGTGTAAACTCCTTTAAGCTGCCAGAATTTGCGTTCTGCACCCCAAAAACAGCCCAAGCCAAAAATTGCCTTCTCTAATCCATCGGGATAAGGAGCTTTTAACGGATTCTTGTTGACATAATGAGCAGCAGGTACTGACATAGACTGTGCCCTTCCTGACAAAGCTTCTTCTGGTGTGGGCATAACTTGCTTTTTGCCAAATCCGAATAGTGCCATTGATTTTGACTCTGATATATATCTTTACCTTATTTCCTATTGTAAAGATTCTAGCGATCGCTTGGGGTTTTCTCTTAGCCCTGACCGGATTGTGTTGACCTTGTGGCGCTAGTTCATGCTATTCATCAATATGAATACTTTTCAAGAGTAAGTAGCCGTCAGAAGTACTCATGGATAAAATACCAAAAATTGATCGTCAAAGGGAGCATCAAGCGAACGAACGTACTTTTCTAGCTTGGCTACGTACTTCTATTTCATTGATTGGTTTTGGTTTTGCTATTGCGCGATTTGGTATATTTCTGCGCCAGTTGAATCTTGCTATTACTCAACAACAAACTAGGCTAAATCCATTATCCAACTCGGAAAGTTTGGGTCTTGCTTTGGTAATTTTTGGAATTTTGGTTGTTGCATTAGCTGCGTGGCGATACAACCAAGTTTTTTGGCAAATTGAACGAGCAGATTATAAACCAAATAGGCTAATCGTTTGGATTATGGCTGGAGTAGTAATTGTTTTGGGAGTTCTCAGTATTCCTTTGCTCCTAAGGCGCGATCAATTCCTTCCTCGCTCTCCTTTTCCGACTCAACCACAGTCCCGAAATTTCCAAAGTTCAACCCCAAACTTCAATCTTAAAAAGGGGACAATTACTACTAAATACAAACAGATATATTACAACAAGATCCCTGAATTCTTAAAGAAGTCGGCGATCTAAGCCTTGCCAAAGCAAAAGACACTTAATTAGCAGTAGCCTCAGAAATAACTGTTACACAAGCATTGACCAAAGGTAATAACGGCCCTAGTTGCTCTTGTCCATTTACGGCTAAATCGCTGTGACACAAATAAACTCTCTCGGATACACGAGATAGTAAATCTGTCAAAATCCTCCGCAGTCGTTCTTCTTCTGCCAATTTCTCATCTTCTGCTGTCCAAGGTTCGCCTAACCTGTCTTGCAAGAAAAACGGCGCACCAAATAACGTTGCTGCGCCACCTTTGGCCCAAAGAGGCGAACCAGCATCTAGCCAAAAATGCCAACGGTGCGATCGCCTACTAGATCGATATTGAAATATAGTTGCTAAGGTGACGGCCTTTCTCGCTCCACCAATAGGGCGTACAGGGTAAGGGTTGGCGGTAATTGTACCACGTCGCAGTAATTGAATAAATTCGATAATAGTTGTCTGAGGCGTTGTCTCAACTGGGGCAATTTGTCGTAACCTGGTGTCAATTTCCCAGTAGTGTTGGGCGGTTTCTAATAATTCTCGCAGTGCTGCTAACTGTTCGTAGGGGAGATTGCTACCATTCCACAAGAAGCGCTGAATTGCTCTGTCTAAGAGGGAAATGGGACTGGGAATTAACCGCAGTTCTTGTTGCGATCGCTGCTGTTCTAACCACTCTAATATCTCATTGTAGGCTGTAGTAGCCGCATAGCCAATTCTATCCCAGCGCTCGAAGGCTGACACTGGTAGCAAGTTGGGGCGATCGGGATGGGGTACAAAGCAGTAATCTGCTATCAAACCAGCGCGTACCGGATCAATATCTGTAGAGACGCGATTAATCGCGTCTCTACTATAAATGCGATTCATCACGTCTGTAGAGTTTTCTGGTGGTTGTTGCTTTCTACTCAATACAACTAGCATTTCTGCCACGGCATCCCGATCCACGAGGCGGCCCAAGCCGGGATAAACTAGTGCCAGTATGGTGAGTAAGGCGCGAATGACGGGTGAACTAATTAGGGGACGTTGGTCATTGAGCGATTCTACCTGGATGTTTTGCTTGACGAGGATTTCTACTAAAGTATAACGAGCGATCGCATCTAAACCTGGTGCAATAATCGCTACTTCTTCTGCTTGTACTTGCTGCGATTGGATAGCATCAGCAATTACCTCTGCTGTTTGTCGCAGTAGTTGAGCGCGGGAGGTAGTTTGAATGGAATGTACAATC
The DNA here is from genome assembly GCF_000020025.1 of Nostoc punctiforme PCC 73102. GTDB lineage: Bacteria > Cyanobacteriota > Cyanobacteriia > Cyanobacteriales > Nostocaceae > Nostoc > Nostoc punctiforme. The sequence continues at coordinate 5,325,073 of NC_010628.1, forward strand.
TCAGGTAAACTCACCAACACCATTGGTTCTGTGACTAATTCCACCATCTGTTTAGCTTGTTCTCCCAAAGACTCTGGAGGCGGCTCGCTTAAGATTTCTACCCGACAACGCTTTGCTAACCCTTCTAGATATTTGGGGTCTGCTCCTAATCCCAATCGCACTGCACCGTCGGGATTGTAGCTAAACGCGCCGATCGCGCCTCGATCTAATAGCAATTCAAACAAAAGACGCGCTACGCTAGGATAATCGTCAACATCATCTGCCAATACTGCTTGATAGCGTTTAGTTAGATGCTGTTGGTAGTTGCGATCGCTTAATAAATATTGACTATAGAGTTCGGTAATAATGCCATAAGTTAGTAACCCCCTCTCTAAACACCAGTTACGCCAATCAATGAGCAAAGATGCCAAAAATTCCGGCTCTAAAGTTGTAGTATTCTCCCCCAGACCCCTTGTCAAAATCTGGGCAATATCTTCGCAATGTACACCACTGTAAGCAGCTAATTGCAATAAGTCTAAAATGCGACGCACCAAGCGCGACTCATTCACCCCCGCAACTTGTAAAATTTCTTCGTCTAATTGGGAACGCCAGAGTTTGGTTGCTAACTCTTGTTCCGTTTCTGGTCGCAACCTTACCGGAAACTGGGCCTTCAGGTTCAATGAGTTAATTAGCAACGGCCAAAATAAAATAACTTCATCCTGGAAAAAGCCTAGCGGTGTCTTGGCACGTACCGGATATTTTCCTAATGTGGATGTAACAATTATATCACCCAACTCTCGGCGATTATCATCGTTAGCAGCTAAGACTAAAACTCCTGGCTCTGTTTGTTTAAGATATAAAAATTCGGGTATGCGAACGCCTTTTTTACGTGCTTCCTTCTTAGTATAAAATAATTCAGTATGCTGCTTCTCTGGTTGTACCCAACTACAAAATTGCTCTACCAAGCGAGCCGTCTTACCAGTGCGACTAGTGCCAACAATCCAAACCGAATGAGAAACCACAAACTTTCTCCTTGTAGATTTGCTAATATACCTCGTGGGTTAATTTAAGGTTAAGAATCACCAAATAATGCTGGATGATTGTTTCCAATGAAAAATTCTGTTTTTAGCCAAAAAATCTATTCTTTTTTACTTGCTGCTTATCGATGGTACTTACAGACTCCTGAACGTTCTTTACATGAAGCTTACGATGCAGCATTAAAGATTAAGGAAATAGAAGATAAGCATTTTAGTGGTAATAAAATAGACATTGACTCAGCCACGTACAGTAACAGCGTGATGGATTATTTTGAGTCAGACCTCAACAAGCTTTTAAAAATTGCTAAGATGCGACTGACAGAGTTTAGAGCAAGCCGTTGGTTTTTAAATGAAGAAAATCAAAAAGCTGCTCAAAAAGCTGGTATAGAACATCCCAGTCCTTCTTTGGTTTTGGAAAAGCTAAACTTTATCGATCAAGTTATATCCAAATACACAATAAGTTCAGATCAAATAACTTCTAACGCTTTAGCAGTCAAACCTCCAAATCTACCAATTAACTCTGCCATATCTGATGACAAATTTCTGCTCGTCAATACTCCAACATTACCACCCAAAATACCAACTCAAGACTCAGAGAAAAAATCAAAACCAAAGGGTAAAGTAGATACAACAGGCGTTCTACCCCGTTCTATTTTAAGTACTATCACTCGTCTGCAAGTTGAATTAGATCCTAATTCTGAAAAAGAAGTAATTCAGAATTTTCGTCAAACTCAAAGAAGAACAATAATATCTATCAGGTTTATTTTACTATTAATTATCATACCACTTTTGACGCATCAGATAGCAAAAGCTTTTGTCGTCGGGCCATCTGTTGAGCATTTTAGAAGTAGCGATCAGATGCAGATATTTATCAACTCAGAAATGGAAGAAGAAGCTCTTGAAGAATTAGAAAGATTTGAAGAAAAACTCAAGTTTGAAAATCTCATTATAAATGCTCCTCCACTGTCACCTGAACAGATGGAAGCTAAAATGACAGACAAGGCTGTAGAGCTTGCTAAAGAATTTCGTCAAGAAAGCTCTAATGCGATCAAAAATGTTTTTGCAGATATGTTCTCAGTTGGTGCTTTTATCTGGCTTTTGCTTGTTAGCAAGTCTTCTATTGCTGTAGTTAAAGATTTCTTTGATAATATTGTCTATGGACTTAGTGACAGTGCCAAGGCATTTATTATCATTTTGTTTACCGATATATTTGTCGGTTTCCACTCTCCTCACGGCTGGGAAGTACTCCTAGAAGGTGTATCGCGTCATTGGGGATTACCAGCAAATCGAGATTTTATTTTCTTGTTTATTGCGACATTTCCAGTGATTTTAGATACTATTTTCAAATATTGGATATTCCGATATTTGAACCGGATATCGCCTTCGGCAGTTGCCACTTATCGTAATATGAATGAATAATGTATTGGGAATTGGGAACTAAATTATTTGGTTTTTGAATTTGAGCTAAGTAGGATAATATGAAAAACTTGAATTTTGATGAAAAAGGCACTTGCTGGGTTAGGAAAGTTTAACAAAGTTAGCGCTATCAGCTTACCTGTAGTTTTGTCAATTTTCCTGGTGCGGATGCAATCTTTGGTGCATCAAGAACTCAGTCCGCCAGAATGTCGGTTGAAAAAGTGGGATATACCAGTTTCCTTGACTGGTGAAAATCAAAAAGCACCATTAATTCAGAGACTACCAGTTACTTGTTGTCAAGGTGATACATCTTGCTTGGATGAACTTCTTTATGGAGAAATACCAGACAAAAAGGCGCTATTGAGTGCGATCGCTCGGAGTCTCCAATACTTGCAAACGGCTAATGCTGCGGCTGCTTATCAAAACTATCCAGTGGCGGGGATTACACGCGATCGCGTCTTCAAAAGCTTGAAAAGATTCCGCGAACTTGTCTTGACAACTCATTCTGCAACAGAATTACATCAAGCCATCGAGCGAGAATTTGTTCTTTACCAGTCAGTCGGTAAAGACACTAAAGGTTCTGTTTTATTCACCGCCTATTATGAACCGATTTACGCAGCTAGTCGCGTCCCCACACCAGAATATCGCTATCCTGTTTATCGATTACCTCCTGATTTAAACTCCTGGCCTAAACCTCATCCGACACGAGAAGATTTAGAAGGAGCAGATGGTTTACAAGGCGCAAAAGGAAAATTACGAGGATTAGAGTTGTTTTGGTTTCGCTCACGCCTCGAACCATATCTAGCTCAAATTGAAGGTTCAGCACGACTTCAGCTTCCCAATGGGACTCAGACTGCGATCGGCTATGCCGGTAATAATGCTTATAACTACACAAGTCTGGGTCGAGAATTAGCGAATGATGGCAAATTATCGCTACAAGGTATGACTATGCCAATTATTCTCGACTATTTTCAAAAGCATCCCCAAGAATTAAATATCTATATTCCGCGCGATCGCAGTTTTGTTTTTTTTCAAGAAAATCACGGTGAACCAGCTCAAGGTTCGATCAACGTACCCCTAACAGCAGAGCGTTCCATCGCTACAGATAAATCTCTTATGCCTCCTGGTGCTTTAGCGTTGATTCGCGCTTCTATTCCTTTCGCTAATCCTACCGGAAAACTGGAGGAGCATATCGTTAGCCGCTATGTTCTTGACCAAGATACTGGCGGCGCAATTAAAGGTGCAGGTAGGGTAGATTATTTTTTAGGTACTGGTAAATTAGCAGGCGATCGCGCTGGTATCACAGTCAGTAATGGACAATTATTTTATCTACTACTCAAGTCCAAGAATTAAACCTACTCGCATTTTCATACTAAGAATCCCAACTTTTCTAAAAAAAGCCGGGATTCTTAGCCTTTCGGCGTAAATAAAATATACATTCCAAATTAATGAAACGCTTGGGGTAATTACGAATTACGAATTACGCTTCTATATCCATATCACCATCATCATCATCATGATCGTAAGGAATATCATCAAGGTCGATCATTTCTGAAATTTCTTCTACTTCAGTTAGATACTCAGATTCTTGATGTTCACGCTCGATTAGACGACCAGTTGACTTTAGCCATTCCAAAAGAATAAACTCATTGCTTGTACGAATTACAGGCGCTCGTTGGTTACGAGGTTCTTCACGCAAAGGACTGATAGGCATAAAAAAGACTCACTTTGAATTATGGATCACTGTACAAAAACAAGAAAATTGTACATTTAAGGTTAAAAGGCTCGTTAGGCAAGACTTTTATGAACAAATAAAATATGAACTATTGAGTTTTTTATTCTCTTGTCCGTCTACTTACTTACCATTAAAATGTCTTTGCGTCAGCCTTAATCATAAATCTTAAAGCGGACACAATCTCACAAAGCATTTGGTACCTTGCCGAGAGTTTCATACATATCAGGGGGTAATGCAGACAATCTGTTTGCTACAGCGACTGCATCAGCTAAATTGCTAAATTGGCACCGGACAATCTCTTGTCCATTTCCTGAAGGAAATCGCTTTCTAGCTTTGTTAGATACAGCACAAATAATCGCTAAAGCTTTGGCGAACCCATCTTTTGTTAAGATTGTTTCCTGAGCGAACCCTTCAACAGGGATAAGACAAACCTCAAACCGATAGCCAGGTCTGGGAGAAACGGCTATATCGATATAAGGTTTATCTTCTTTTCTGATTCTGCGTAAATATTTGGCTGTGGAATTAGTATCGTGCAAATCAGTCCCAAGGGCGTAAGTAAAGAAACAATCTTCTGTGAGTGACTCAGGACGGGTAATTATATCCGTTGGCATAAGTTTAAGTACTACTATCCGTATGTATCTGGGTTTGTGACACAGTAAACTTGTCCGTTCTTTTTAGCACATTTTTTGAAAGTGAGAAGTATTAGTTTTACGCCAGGTATTGCAATACAGTTCTACTCACTAAAAATTTCAATTTTTGCAATCCTTAAAGACTCTCATCTTTAAAAGATGAATTTGCAATATAAACTGGCAAAAAACACCTCCAGAAGCAAAGTTTGTAGAGATTTAGATTCGGAGAGGTGTCCACATAGTCAGTTACATGACCGAAAATATTTCTCAACTATTCTATCATAACATAGTTGACGGTTGAACTTTTTCAACTATGTCTGACCCATAGATGCAAGGTCAACAACAGCATTAAGTTGTATTCAATTCCGATTTTTAGATAATTAAAGACACAGAGGGTGAATAGTTAGTGCGATCGCATCATCTTATAAAGTAAGGTGGGCACTGCTTTTAGTTCACTAAAATTTTTATTTTTAGCTTCTCCTCAGTCCCCAACCCCAGATGCTACTATGCAAAAAGGTCAAAGGCGAACAAGCCAAAGTAGTTGTGAGATTCATCCATTGGCAATCCCAAGACTACCTTGTTCATCTTTTTTGGTAGTTATAAACTTCTCAAATTAGGAGGGAACACTCAAATTAACTCGCACAATAACATCGTTAAAATCTTTGTCACCTCCACCAGCTAAATCCTCAAAGCCAAAGGTGTTATTCCCTAACAGACGAATATGATCTACCTTGTCGCTATTAGCACCCAAGAATGGGAAGTAAACTGCTGGATCATTATTAGGATTGCTATCTAAAACAGCATCTGGTCTGCCATTAATGATAATGAATGGTGCAAAGATAGAACCAGGCTCAAAAGTGCCTGTATAACTTGCCGTACCTTGGTTGTTCACCGTCAGGTCAATTCCTGCAACGCGTTGACGTAGTGCGGCTTCAGTATAACCAGCTTGGCCAACAAGAATATCTCCCTTACCATCGCCGTTGGTATCAATACCACCATTTTCATCAGCTACTTTATAAAATCCGACGAAATTATTAAATGCAGCTTCTCGGTTGATTGCAAAATTAGCAGTTACCTGTTGTTCAACATCTCTTAAGTCAATTAATTCTCCTTGTGGTTGACCTTGTAGATTTGTACCCAAAGGTAACGCCTCAGTTGTAGGCTGAATTCTTACGACTAGATTCTGGAAATCATTAGTGCTATTACCAGAACCATCTTTCCAAGCCAAGGAGAACGCATTGTTATCTAAACTCGTAATTTTTTGATTTGAAGGATCAGAAAACAGTACGTCAGTGATTGGTGTAATATTAGTCAGCACATTATCAGTTGTACTATTTTTGACTAAATAAAATCTCAGGTTAGTATCAGATGGTAACTCTAATGAAGCATTGAGAAGATTGTTGCTAAAACCATTGGGTGGATTAGCAATAGCTGAAAGAATTACCTGTCCTCTTTCTAAAGCTTTGCGGGCATAACCTGCTTCGCCCGGAGCAATACCGTCAATTTCGCCTGTAGCATCATCAACAGTATATACACCAAATTCATTCACCAGACTAGAATTACTGCCTGCGATCGCAACTTGCAGTGTTACCGTATCATTCTCACCTTTGATATTAAAGACATCATTACCACTATTTGTAAGTTCTGGAGATTGTGGTTCAGGTTCAGGTTGTGGTTTTGGAGTACCAAAGATAACATAGGTTTGCCCAGCCCCAGGTGCGCCCACAAGCAAGTCATCAGCACCATCATTATTGATATCGCCAGCAGCGCTAACAGAAGTAGCAGAAGAATCAGTAGCATTAATACCGTTGATGGCAAAGCCCTGACTGGAGTCAAGGTTGGAAAGGTCGAGACTTTCACTAAAGCCGTTACTGCTGCCAAATACTACATAGCTTTGCCCAGCACCAGCTAAGGCAAAAGGTGCGCCAATAATCAGGTCAGCAATGTCATCATCGTTGACATCTCCAGCCGCGCTAACTGAGTAGCCTGAGACATCATTGCCATTAATGCCTTTGATAGTAAAGCCGTTGCTGCCGTTGAGGTCTGAGAGGTTGAGACTTTCACTAAAGCCGCTACTGCTGCCAAACACCACATAGCTCTGTCCTGCACCAGAAGCGGTGTTGTATGCACCAATGATTAAATCGTCGATGTCATCATTATTAACGTCTCCAGCATTACTGACTGAGGCACCAAAAAAGTCATTAGCATTGCCATTAATGACAAAACCGTTGCTGCCATTGAGACTAGACAGGTCGAAGTTCGCACTAAAGGCAGTAGTGCTGCCAAAAACCACGTAGCTCTTTCCAGTCCCTTGTGCGCCAATAATTAGGTCGCCAATGCCATCACGGTTAACGTCCCCAGCGCTGCTAACTGAGTTGCCTGATGAGTCGGTGCTGTTGCCATTGATGGCAAAGCCATTGCTGCCGTTAAGATCTGAGAGGTTGAGGCTAGCACTAAATGCACTACTACTACCAAATACTACGTAGCTCTGCCCTCCACCTGAAACGGCACTGGGTGCGCCAATAATTAGGTCGTCAATGTTGTCGCCGTTGATGTCTCCGGCATTACTAACTGATGTGCCTGATGAGTCTGAGATGCCATCTGAGTTGCGCCCATTAATACCGTTAATGACAAAGCCGTTGCTCCCATCCAATGATGAGAGGTCGAGGTTAGCATTGAAGCTGTTACGGCTGCCAAATACTATATAGCTCTGCCCTGCACCCAAAGCTGCACCTGATGCACCGATAATTAGGTCGCCGATGCCGTCATTGTTAATATCCCCAGCATTGCTAACTGATGTGCCTGATGAGTCACTACTACTGCCGTTGATGGTAAAGCCGTTGCTGCCATTGAGGTCTGAGAGGTTGAGGCTGGTATTAAAGCCGTTGGTGCTGCCAAATACTACGTAGCTTTTTCCAGCACCAGGTGCGCCAATAATTAAATCGTCGATGTTGTCGCCGTTGATGTCTCCGGCATTACTGACTGAGTTACCTGATGAGTCACTAGCATTGCCGTTGAGGGTAAAGCCGTTGCTGCCGTTGAGGTCTGAGAGGTTGAATATAACTTGTGGTTGTGGTTGTGGTTCAGGTTCAGGTTGTGGTTTTGGAGTACCAAAGATAACATAGGTTTGCCCAGCCCCAGGTGCGCCCACAAGCAAGTCATCAGCACCATCATTATTGATATCGCCAGCAGCGCTAACAGAAGTAGCAGAAGAATCAGTAGCATTAATACCGTTGATGGCAAAGCCCTGACTGGAGTCAAGGTTGGAAAGGTCGAGACTTTCACTAAAGCCGTTACTGCTGCCAAATACTACATAGCTTTGCCCAGCACCAGCTAAGGCAAAAGGTGCGCCAATAATCAGGTCAGCAATGTCATCATCGTTGACATCTCCAGCCGCGCTAACTGAGTAGCCTGAGACATCATTGCCATTAATGCCTTTGATAGTAAAGCCGTTGCTGCCGTTGAGGTCTGAGAGGTTGAGACTTTCACTAAAGCCGCTACTGCTGCCAAACACCACATAGCTCTGTCCTGCACCAGAAGCGGTGTTGTATGCACCAATGATTAAATCGTCGATGTCATCATTATTAACGTCTCCAGCATTACTGACTGAGGCACCAAAAAAGTCATTAGCATTGCCATTAATGACAAAACCGTTGCTGCCATTGAGACTAGACAGGTCGAAGTTCGCACTAAAGGCAGTAGTGCTGCCAAAAACCACGTAGCTCTTTCCAGTCCCTTGTGCGCCAATAATTAGGTCGCCAATGCCATCACGGTTAACGTCCCCAGCGCTGCTAACTGAGTTGCCTGATGAGTCGGTGCTGTTGCCATTGATGGCAAAGCCATTGCTGCCGTTAAGATCTGAGAGGTTGAGGCTAGCACTAAATGCACTACTACTACCAAATACTACGTAGCTCTGCCCTCCACCTGAAACGGCACTGGGTGCGCCAATAATTAGGTCGTCAATGTTGTCGCCGTTGATGTCTCCGGCATTACTAACTGATGTGCCTGATGAGTCTGAGATGCCATCTGAGTTGCGCCCATTAATACCGTTAATGACAAAGCCGTTGCTCCCATCCAATGATGAGAGGTCGAGGTTAGCATTGAAGCTGTTACGGCTGCCAAATACTATATAGCTCTGCCCTGCACCCAAAGCTGCACCTGATGCACCGATAATTAGGTCGCCGATGCCGTCATTGTTAATATCCCCAGCATTGCTAACTGATGTGCCTGATGAGTCACTACTACTGCCGTTGATGGTAAAGCCGTTGCTGCCATTGAGGTCTGAGAGGTTGAGGCTGGTATTAAAGCCGTTGGTGCTGCCAAATACTACGTAGCTTTTTCCAGCACCAGGTGCGCCAATAATTAAATCGTCGATGTTGTCGCCGTTGATGTCTCCGGCATTACTGACTGAGTTACCTGATGAGTCACTAGCATTGCCGTTGAGGGTAAAGCCGTTGCTGCCGTTGAGGTCTGAGAGGTTGAATATAACTTGTGGTTGTGGTTGTGGTTCAGGTTCAGGTTCAGGTTGTGGTTTTGGAGTACCAAAGATAACATAGGTTTGCCCAGCACCAGGTGCGCCCACAAGCAAGTCGTCAGCACCATCATTGTTAATATCGCCAGCAGCACTAACAGAAGTAGCAGAGGAATCAGTAGCATTAATACCGTTGATGGCAAAGCCCTGACTAGGGTCAAGGTTGGAGAGGTCGAGACTTTCACTAAAGCCGTTACTGCTGCCAAATACTACATAGCTTTGCCCAGCACCAGCTAAGGCAAAAGGTGCGCCAATAATCAGGTCAGCAATGTCATCATCGTTGACATCTCCAGCCGCGCTAACTGAGTAGCCTGAGACATCATTGCCATTAATGCCTTTGATAGTAAAGCCGTTGCTGCCGTTGAGGTCTGAGAGGTTGAGACTTTCACTAAAGCCGCTACTGCTGCCAAACACCACATAGCTCTGTCCTGCACCAGAAGCGGTGTTGTATGCACCAATGATTAAATCGTCGATGTCATCATTATTAACGTCTCCAGCATTACTGACTGAGGCACCAAAAAAGTCATTAGCATTGCCATTAATGACAAAACCGTTGCTGCCATTGAGACTAGACAGGTCGAAGTTCGCACTAAAGGCAGTAGTGCTGCCAAAAACCACGTAGCTCTTTCCAGTCCCTTGTGCGCCAATAATTAGGTCGCCAATGCCATCACGGTTAACGTCCCCAGCGCTGCTAACTGAGTTGCCTGATGAGTCGGTGCTGTTGCCATTGATGGCAAAGCCATTGCTGCCGTTAAGATCTGAGAGGTTGAGGCTAGCACTAAATGCACTACTACTACCAAATACTACGTAGCTCTGCCCTCCACCTGAAACGGCACTGGGTGCGCCAATAATTAGGTCGTCAATGTTGTCGCCGTTGATGTCTCCGGCATTACTAACTGATGTGCCTGATGAGTCTGAGATGCCATCTGAGTTGCGCCCATTAATACCGTTAATGACAAAGCCGTTGCTCCCATCCAATGATGAGAGGTCGAGGTTAGCATTGAAGCTGTTACGGCTGCCAAATACTATATAGCTCTGCCCTGCACCCAAAGCTGCACCTGATGCACCGATAATTAGGTCGCCGATGCCGTCATTGTTAATATCCCCAGCATTGCTAACTGATGTGCCTGATGAGTCACTACTACTGCCGTTGATGGTAAAGCCGTTGCTGCCATTGAGGTCTGAGAGGTTGAGGCTGGTATTAAAGCCGTTGGTGCTGCCAAATACTACGTAGCTTTTTCCAGCACCAGGTGCGCCAATAATTAAATCGTCGATGTTGTCGCCGTTGATGTCTCCGGCATTACTGACTGAGTTACCTGATGAGTCACTAGCATTGCCGTTGAGGGTAAAGCCGTTGTTACCATCTAGGGACGATAGGTTGAATATATCAGCCATGATTTTCTCGTATGTTTTTTATTAGCAATTGATGTAGATGTAAAATTTTTAAACAAATCACATTAGCATTAGTTAAAATCTAGGTTAAGTGAATTAATTGAAAACATTTTGTATTTTTATGACATTCAAATAAATTCCTATTTTTTATAGGAACCATTGTTTTAGAGGCAATTTATTGAATTACCTCTAAAACAATATTTTTCTTACATGAAACTAATGATTCATAAAAGTACCAACAGAATTAACTGTTGAACTTTCTGGCAGGCGGCTAGTACTTAGTAAGGATTTTGGTGCTTAAGAAATAACTAAAGTCCTTACTACAAACTTGTTTACCTATTAAAGTTGGTGTGGTCAAGTACTAGGCAGATTTATCAACTTAAGGGGTGCAAGGAGAAGCACCAGTGGTGGTGTTTACGCAAGTATTCACAACAGTTCTAGCCACTGTTTTGATCGTATTGGGAAGAGGAGCATATCCTCGATTTATAGCTATCTGATCTGGAGTGGGGTTGGAGGAATTGGTAGCGGGAGGAACTGGCTGTGTTGAATTTGCTAAAGCCCAGTTAATGAAGGTTCTAATATGAGTTGCTATCAAATTGCCTGTGGTACTGTTTTGGTATACGTCATAAAACAGCGCATAAGTTGCTGCGGAAATTGGATAGGCAGTTGCAGCATTTGGATCGGCCAAGTTATCAATTCTAATCAGCCTGTTAGAAGGAGCAGTACCATATTTCACGATGGTTCCAACACTCAAAGCGCCTTGAATTCCAGCTGTTGTAGGACCAACGTATACATTTGCTTTGTTCTGTAAAAGTGCAGCAGGTAGACTTCTAGCTAAACGTGTAGCACTATCTACATAACCAATTGCACCATTATTGGCTGAGATTGCAGTGGCTACACCTCCACCTCCTGAAGCAGATAGGAAGGTGGTTGGCCAAACAACTGTGTTTGCTGGTGGTGTTGGAGGTACTGTACCTGAAGTACTTATGCTACCAACTCCTTTATCCCATATATTAGCTGCTTGAATAGTTGAAGTCGCAGCAGTCTTACATACAGTATTGAGATGAGTGCTTAAAACAAAGGTACTACCACTATTGTCACTACGACGTACAACTTTGATGGGTAAATTGACTGCAATGACTGCGCCGCCATTATCTGTTCTAATTCTGGAATCATTCCAATTTGTGATGGTGCCTTTCAAAATACCACAGTAAGTATTTCGGGAAAGCTTCAGTCCGGCTGCTGGTATGCTAAGACCAGTACGGTTGTAAGATAACGTGATTCCAACACCTACTACAGGCACTTGAATAGCCTTTCCGCTATTAGGTTTTCCAGTACCGATGGTGACTGTTTGTTCTATTTGTGTTCCTGCTAAAGGGTCGTCAGTAGCTGCAAACGAGACTGGGGCTAAAATGGTAGGGCCTGGTGATGCTAGTGGTACGGTTTGATTGAAAAAAGCTGCTATGCCTGCGCCGCTACCAACCGAAGCATATCTGAATGTGTCGTTATTAACGACTGGGCCATAAGTTCCAACTGGGCAACTATTGGTGATTGCAGCTAAATCAGCATTGAGAGATGGAGGATTTCCAACGCCGAAAACGTTAAACCATGAGCCTTTTGAACCAAAAGGACATGGATTCGTCTCTCCAGTACCTACAAACAAAGTATTTACAGTGCTTGCACCTAGACCATTTATGGAGGTTACTCCAGCTGGGGGAGGAGTAGTGGAAGTCTGAGCTAGAGATTTCTGAGTAGCTGATTGAGCAGCTAATAAACCAATTGTGATGGCAAGTACAGAAATTGAACTTGTCAAATTACTTAGGCGATCGCGGTAGAAAACCATGTCAAGCTCCTTCAAGTTAATTTTTGGGTGTTAACCCTAATAAATCCAAATCAAGTGTCAAACTGGCAATTATCAATAACCTTCTTTAAGGACAAAAACTGACACTGTAAAAATTATTGACAAATTAAAAGTTTGCACAAAGTGTTTAAGAATGTAGAGATAATTAAAAGCAAATTTATAAGAATTTTGAGCGTATTTAACTATTGTTAATACGCCAAGTTAAGTAATTTTTGCTAGTCAAAAACTCTACATTCTTAAAGTAAGTTCGCATAAATAAACATTCATAGCTTTAGTACAAGTAATTGGTTACTAGATACTATGAATTATGCCTTAATTCACATTTTCGGCTTCTTGTAACCTGTTAAAAAGCTACGTTTATTTTTACCAACTTACTTGTTTCGGATGGCAATTTTATCTTAAATTATGGAAATCACTTTATTTAATTCATATCCACAGCAGTTTGCACAAGCTACCGCCAAGGTACAAAGTAAGGAAAGTCATGATTTCACTAATTTTTTGAGAATGCTATGGCTAATAGCTGTTGAAATTTGCCAACGGAATTAACAGTATAGTGTTAAGGTAAAGTTCAAGTCATGATTACATTATGAAATGATTAAAAAAAGTTAAATGTATTTTTTTAATTTATTCATTGTTTAAAAAGTAAGTTTTTTTGAGGTTTTTTATTACTCTGTCCAAAGTAAAATCTAATTTTTTCTTGAGGTTATGAATTTGCTTGCATGACTCTTTTAGAGTGTTTAATAATCTATTCAATAAAGTATATACATTTTACAAATTAACCATAACCTGTATCAACGAAAATGCGTTGTTTCAGCAATTTATTAGTTGTGTAGGTATAGCCCAACCCAGGCATCGGAAAAAATAGCTGAAAAATCTAGCTATTATAATCAAAAACTTATAAGTAGGTCGGCATAAAAATTTGTCGTTGAGAGAAGGCAGGAGGGAAGAGAGTTTTTGTCTACTTTGTCTTTCTTTTCTTGCCTTGCTTCTCTTCTCCCCCTGCCCCCCGGCTGCCTTCAACCAAAAAATTCCTTAACCGAACAGTATTGGAGCCACTTCTGCTGGTGGCTCATTTAACCACGGAACTACATTCAAGTTAAGTGTTAACGATTTCAGCACTTTGATACATTGCTCAACTTTACGGGAACCGTCTTGCCGATAGAGGAACTAATCCAATTGCTAGATTATTCCAGGCAAGCAATGGAAATTTTTTATATAGGCTGACCTTCATAGGTGGCACAAGTAGCTTTGGCACATTGTTTCGCTTGGCATCACCAGATTTTACGCCTTAGCGGAGCTTAACCGTGTAGGTATCGCTTTAAAATAGCCCTGAACGCTGGCTTTCTGTTGTGCCTGTAAGCATACTCATAGAAATCCTAAATACAACTCAGCGCTCAAAACTCCGTCTGGAAAAGGAATTCAGATTTGACTCTAGCGATAGTGATTAAAGAGCGGTATGCTACCAAGGATTATCTCGCATTTCCAATGGATTCCCCAAACTCATAACTTTAAGAAGACTGTGGTAGTTCTGGTTAAAGGGACTTCTAAACAAAAAAACATCCAACTATTTATTATGGGATGAGCAAGATGCCCGCCCTACAAGATTGGATAATTTATTTCTTGAAAATCTCAAAGGCTTGAAACCTAGTCTCTCAAATCATGCATACTTAATTAAATAAGTATTAATGTTTTGTTAACTTAACTTAATATAGGTTTGTGTATAGTATAGGACTTTGCTAGCTATAACTTTATAATTTGAGGATAAATAAATGTTAGATCATGTAAAATTGTAATGCTTGTAAAATTTGAAACAACCAACACTCATAGTACACCATAGGAAAATTAGCAAATGTCTAGACAAAGTTCTCACAAGAGAAACTTTTTCAAAGCTTTAACTGGTAGCGCTGTCAAAGGATCTCATAAGTTAAGACTGGGACTGGAATCCAGTTTATTCATTCTGATTGAATCTATACCTTTTTTGATTGCTTGTGCTGTACTTGTAAGCGTTATCAGCCTAAAAAGTCCTATCCTGCTTTTTTGTTTACTAGTTGGTAGTTTAATTGCAGTCATTACCCAGCAAATTGGGCAGCAGTTTCATTTACCCAGGCGATCGCTAATATTATTGCAAATAATAGCAGCAGCCATCATTCTGAGTTTTTATTGGTTAGACTGTTTTGCAGGCCCCGCACAAGCGCAGTTTTTTGGGGAAGCTGAAAAGTTTTTCAAAAAAACTTTGAGTGATAGTTCAACAACAAATAGTGGTGGTAGCAACACAGCTGTAAGTTTGATATTTAATGTGTTGCGGGCGATTTACTTACTATATATTGCAATCTCCCTGGTCGGTGTGATCAACGCAGTGCGTAAAGATGAAGATTGGCAAAGCATTGCCAGAACTCCCCTATTAGTCGTTGTTGCTGTTACTATTGCTGATGTACTCACACGCTTTGTAATTGGCGATAGCAGTAAATAATTCAGATATTTCAAATGTCTCAAGAGCGGGAACAAGAATTTCGTCCAGTTAATCAGGTTCTGGGAAGCCAACCTTCTCTAGGGCCCATCCCTGCCGATCAAATTCTTCCTTGGACGGTGATTGCCTTAGCCTCCTACTTTATTATCAATGGAATTTTTGGGGGTCTTTTCCAAGAAGAATTTCAAAAATGGTTGTGGACAGTACTAATGACTGGTTGGGGAATAGGAACCTGGTGGATTTTAACTGGTGGTAGGAGTTGGAGTTTTTTAAGTAAATTTATTGGCGTTCCCGCTTGGACAAGAGGCTTTGCTCGTTATCAAAGCTTACTGGAAGTTAACCATGAAGCAAAAAATCGGAAAACAAAGCGTCGGCATCGCCGGAAACGAAAGTAGATTAACACCATTTGAAGATGCCTTACACTTGGCGACAATGTTACGTGTCGCTATGAATGGACGCGATATTGGTGCATACCTTTTGACAAAAGGCACTCAAAAAGATCGGTTTTGCTTTGTTTTTGGTTTTGACTGTAAGGGAATTCATACTACCTTAAGACCCGAACAAATCGATACACTTTTTAATAACATTGAAGCTGGATTAAAAGATATCCCTAGCGGTGAAAGAATGACACTGCACTTGGGATCTTTTAGCTCCGACAAAGAGCGCCAAAAAGAATTAGCATCACTAATCAAAAATGCGCCATCACGAGATATCAAATACTTGTTGATGGCAGAAAGAGCCAGAGTCAAAGAACTGACTGTTTCTGGTGTTCGCAAGCCAAAATTTTTGCGGATTTATGTCACCTACACCATTGAATCTAACTCACAACATGCAGATGATTGGATAGAGAAGCTTTTAGTCAAAGCTGAATCATGGTGGTTGAAATTCAAAGGTGAACTCTCAGAAGTAGAAAATCAGCGCATCGAAACCCTAATCACAAATGCTTACAAGCAGGGTTTTCTGCGTTGGGAACAGATTTTATCTAATCAAATGGGATTGGATATCAAACCTTTGACAGCAGATGAACTCTGGAAAGAGGTCTGGAAAAGGTTTAATGATACAGAGGCAATAGAGATTCCTCAGTTGATGACATTAGATGAACAAGGACTGCACGAGCAAGTCAATTCAGATTTAGCTAGTACTAAATTGCTCATAGACAATATCCACGGCACAACTTTGCTGATGGAGTCTAGCGTACCTTGTGCCGATCGCCGTTGGGTTAATGTTAACAATCGTTATATTGGCGCACTGTCATTTCTCGAAAAACCCGGAGGTTGGCCAAATAAATCTTCCCAACTGCGATATTTATGGGAATTATTGGCCAGAGAAAGAGTAGCAGATACAGAGATTTTTTGTGAGTTGACTGCCGCAAATCCAGCAATGGTAAAAACGACTTTGCAACGAGTGCTGAAGCAGTCAAACATGACGACAATCATGGCTCAAGAAAAAAGTAAAACCATTGATGTTAACGCTCAATTGAAGCTGAAGAAATCGGTAGCGGCGCAAGAACAATTATTTGAAGGTGCAGTCCCGATTTATACGAGTATTGCTATTTTGGTACACCGTCCAACTGTTGAAAAATTAGATGAGGCAATAAGGTATATTGAAAACTGTTTTCAACGTCCAGCAAGGGTAATTAGGGAAACTGAATATGCCTGGAAAATTTGGCTGCAAACTCTACCAATAGTTTGGGAAGGTTTATTAGCAACACCTTTTAACCGTCGTCAGCTATATTTAACCAGTGAAGTTCCTGGATTAATGCCTTTAGTTTTAACTAAACGGGGTGACAAAGAAGGCTTTGAATTGATTGCCGAAGAAGGCGGAACACCGGTACATTTAGATTTGTTTAATCAACACAAAAACTTAGCTTTGTTTGCAACAACTCGTGCTGGTAAATCGGTATTAGTATCAGGGATTTTAACTCAAGCTTTGGCGCATGGCATTCCTGTAGTGGCATTAGATTTCCCTAAACCTGATGGCACATCAACTTTCACAGACTATACAGAGTTTATGGAGGGGAATGGAGCCTATTTTGATATTTCCAAACAATCGAATAACTTATTTGAACAGCCAGATTTGCGATCGCTAGAACCAGAACAACAGCGCGATCGCTTTAACGATTATACTGCCTTCCTAGAATCAGCTTTAATGACAATGGTTTTAGGATCGTCCACTGAAAGTCAAATTTTATCGCAAACAGTGCGATCGCTACTCAACCTAGCTTTAGAAGCCTTCTTTACAGATGAGGGCATCAAAGAGCGATATCGACAGGCGATGATGGGAGGATTCGGCACTCTGGCTTGGCAGAAAACCCCTACCTTGAAAGATTTTCTCTATTTCTGCTCGCCAGAATACTTACAGCTAGATTCTTTAAGTGGCAGAGTTGAAGACGCTCTCAGCCAAATTCAGCTACGCTTGCGGTTTTGGCTCTCTAGCCGTGTGGGACAAGCTATTTCTGCACCATCTAGCTTTCCTACTGATGCACAACTGTTAGTTTTTGCTCTGAGAAACTTATCAGATAGTGAAGATGCAGCCGTATTATCATTGAGTGCCTATTCAGCAGCATTACGACGGGCATTAAGTAGTCCAGCTTCTATATTCTTTATTGACGAGGCACCAATTTTATTTGAATTCGAGCAAATCTCTGACTTAGTTGGCAGAATTTGTGCGAACGGTGCTAAAGCCGGTATCAGAGTCATCTTATCGGGACAAGATCCTGATACCATTGCCAAATCTAAAGCTGCATCTAAAATTTTGCAAAACTTGACAACACGACTGATTGGACGGATTCAACCAGTTGCAGTGGATAGTTTTGCAGATATCTTAAAATATCCCCGCAACATTATTTCTCGTAATGCTTCAGAAAGCTTTTTTCCCCGCAAAGAAGGTGTCTATAGCCAATGGCTATTAGATGATAACGGTATTTATACATTCTGTCGTTATTATCCAGGTTATGAACAATTGGCAGCAGTTGCTAATAATCCCTCTGAACAAACTGCCCGGAGTAAAATGATGCAACTCCACAACAATAAATATGAAGCAATTTCTGCCTTTGCACGTCAGTTAGTGGCTACTTTACGTAGTAGTTAATCGTGGAGTTGATCGTGAGTAAAGACCTGATTATGGGGCGAACATTTCGGTCGCCCGTAAGTAAAGGCGGACAAGATATTCACCCCAAAGATATAGTTCCACATTTAACTTGGTTAGGGCGCTCATAGTGCCCAACCCACAAGAATTTAATTTTGTTTTGTAACTTAGTAATTTCTTTCTTGTAAATCCCTAAATCATACTTACAGCAAACTTAATTGCGTCTACCTTTTTCAGGTACATAAATATGAGAAAAACTACCATTTTTACTTTGACATTGCTATCTTTAGCAATCCTACCAGCAATGGCACAAATTCAGACGGGCGGATTAGGCCAGGTTTGGACTGATTTTCAATCATATTCCACAGATTTGCAAAACTACCTTCAATATAATCTGAGCGACAACTTAAAGCCTGTAGAAGTACAGAGTCAAAATGCTCTGAGTAATGCCAGAGGAGAATTGAATATACCTAACCCTGTTATGGCTGGACAAAGAGTTCGTGATAATTTGATTCTCTACTCTTCTAATTCTGACTCCAGAGCGAGTCGCTTTGAGAATAATTCAGCAGTGCGGGGAAATTTAGTTAGTAATGAACTCAGTCGGGTAATTACCCGTGGAGTAGCGGTAGGGATTCTTGGCGAAAAGGGACAAATTCGGACAAAATCAAAGTTAGAAAATACTGAAGAAAGTCTGAAAAATATTGCGGGATTTGCCGATACAGCCGAGCAAAAGAGCCAAGATTTGCTAAATAAAATTCCCATTCCCAGTATTGATATATCTAAACTTGATCCAGCCACTGCGGTTTTAGCACAATTATTAAATGTCAATCAATCACAAACTATAAAAATCCAAGAGGAACAATCGAAAATTGTAGGTGAAACATTTGCTCAGACAATACAAATGAATCAGTCTTTGCAGTACTCTAATTTAAACTTGGCAAATATTTCCCAGCAGTCAGAAGAAGCAAATCGCGCTCGGAGAGTAGAAACATCTACCGAAGCCGCACGACTTTTGCGGGCGACTTCTCAACTAGATTTGTTTGGCAGAAAGCTTAATAAGTGAAATTTAAAATTGAGAAATCTCAATTCTTCTGATTCTAGAAAATACTTTTTTAAAAGACAGTTAGTTAACTAACATGCAATTTGCTATTCAACAAATTTTTGCCCAAGTAGGCATCGATGAGATTCTCGATAATGGTGCCGCAACCTCTCAAAGTATTGCCGAAGGTTGGGACAAACAATGGCTGGATTTATTGCAAAATAACACCAGTAATAACTTGTATGGAGCGCTGACAAATCTGGGTATTTTTTTTGCGGTAGGAACCCTGTTGTTTTTCATGATACAATTCCTCAAAGACTTACTATCCTACGAATATACTCGTCCCATATCAGCTTTAATTTGGCCTTTTATTGTAGTGATCCTCTTAAGTAATTCAGCCAATGGAAGTATTCTTTCTAATCTGACACTAGGAGTGCGGAATTTTCTAAACACTGTGAATCAGCAAGTAGTGGTATCAGCAGACGCAGACAAAATGTACCAGCAAGCACTGAATATGAGTGTTGCCGAAGAAGTAGCTGGCTCTTTGCTGCGTCCTTGTCAATCACTGACTGGCGAACAACAAAGTCAATGCTTTGTCAAAGCTGCCGAAAAAGTTAACATTCTTTGGCAAAAATATAGAGATATATATGGAAATAAAAATTGGATAATTAGACTACAAACTAAGGTAGATAATATTAGATATGGCACTGGCATTGTATCAGAAACCTCATTTAATTCTTTGTTAGGTTCTACAGTCCAAACGAGTATCAAAAACTTTTTAGTTTCGTTACAATATGCCTTCCAAAATTTGATAGAAGCTACGATGTTGCTGATAGCATCTTTAGGACCAATAGCTGTAGGTGGGTCTTTACTACCTGTAGCGGGGAAACCAATCTTCGCATGGCTGACTGGATTTTTATCTATTGGAATCGCCAAGATTTCATTCAATATTATTGCGGTGCTAACTGCCGCAGTTATTGTCAATGGGCCAGGTCAAGATGCTAATGTTGATCCAGATTTAATGTGGTTCATTATTTTTCTAGGGATTTTAGCACCACTTTTATCCTTACTTGTAGCTGCGGCTGGCGGTTTTGCAGTCTTCAGTGCTATCAGCAATACGGCTTCTTTAGTGAAGGAGAGGATATAAGTAACTCAAAATTTTCAAAGAATAATCTATCTAAGTATTGGCTATTTTCCTGACTGCTGACTATACGCAAATCATCATATATAATAGCTGAAGTTTTTTTGCAGGAGGAGATAAATAAATGGTGCGTCTACTAGAAAAAAGACAAAGAACGGGAAGTGTTTTGACAATTTTTGCGATCGCGTCCTTCAGTTTACATGTATTAGTTTTACTTTTATTCATATTCCAAGGGCTAAATATTCGCCAACTCAGTCTGAGAAAACCTCCCAACTTTGTGCAATTAATAGATGGTAAACCAGTAGGCAATATTGATGATTTAGCAAGAGAACCAGAAGCAATTCGCCGATTCATCAGCAAAACGATGATATCAATGTTTACCTGGTCGGGAACCTTACCACCACAAAATATCGAAGAAGTTGCAAATCCTAAATCAGATTTAGGAATTCTAATTAGAACATCCCAAGGTAGTAGCCAAAAAATTAGTACTAGCACTTGGATAGCAAGTTTTGCCTTATCAGAAGACTTTCGCAAAGGTTTCTTAAGCACAGTTGCAGAAATGACCCCGCCAGAAGTTTTCTCTGAAAATCCTAACCAAGTGATGACATCACAATTAATTATTAAGCGAGTTTATCCCCCAAAACAAATTGCACCAGGTAAGTGGCGAGTGGGGATGGTAGCCGACTTAATTCAAAAAAACCGAGTTGGTGGTGAAAAACTCGTCACTCCTTTTAACAAAGATTTCCTTGTCCGTGCAGTAGATTATTTTGGTAATCCCCAAGCCGACAATGGTACAGACTTGCAAAAAGCAATTTATAGTGTCCGCACTGATAAACTAGAAATTTATGAAATTCGTAATTTATGTTTGCTAGATGGGTATAACAACCTTAACGAAGATAATTTAAAGCAATGTGGGGCTAGACAAACCTCTGATAGCTTTATAAAATAAGAGATTTTTAATTCACTGAGTCATAGTTCAATTTATATAATCAATTATTAATGCAAATACTTAAACCAGAAAACAAGAGAAATAGCCCACTACCACTGTTGGCAGTAGGAACATTTGGTTTACATGTATTAACCTTGCTTTTACTAATATTTCATGGGTCTATGTTACAACAGTTAAGTCGGCAACTTTCACCTCAAAGTTTGGTACAGCTTGTTGATGGTCGCACTATAACAGTAGACGCTCAACCAAATTTAGAGCGACAGCCAGAGGCTATTCGGCGCTTTGTGGGTGAAACGATGAGCTTAATGCTTACCTGGTCACAACAACAGCCACCTACACAAGTCTGGGAAATTACCTCTCAACTTGTAGCTGATAATTTTAAACAAAAACTTAAGTCAGAAATTACTAATTTAAATCCAGATAGTCAATTTGAAAATGTTAGTAGAGGAACTGAGAATGTATTAGTCATCCAAAAAATTTCTCAACCGAAAGAAATCAGTAAGGGAAACTGGAAAGTAGAGATGTTTGCCAATCAATTAATTTTTAGCGGTTATGATAGGTTGGGAAAATCAGTTTCATTTAATAAACAAATTTTAGTTAGAGCAATAGATGAACCAGCAACTTCACTACCAAATGCGCCACTACCGACGCACTTCGCAGCTTACCGCCTTGGTGAAGCCAGATTAGAAATTTATAATGTCTGTGAAATCCAAGATAAAAATTGTTCTGGAAATCCCAACCAAGCTTTACCATGACTCGATACTCAACTCCTGCCCAAACGCCTCCTCAAAATGGATTTGCTCTAACCACCGACGATCGCCAACCAGAAGTAGAATCTTTTGATTGGGAATCACGGATCTCAAAGTTGGTTGGTTTTGAAGAAGAATCTTCTTCTGGCGATCTTCAAGGATCGGAAGACTCTGCAATGCCGCAAGAGTCGCTTTCTCAACCACAAGAAGTTCAGACTAAGCCACCCTTATCATCTAATCCCTTTGCAAAATTAGGCTTGGTAGGGGCTGCTACTTTAGCGATCGTTTTGGTGGGTGGTGTGTTTTTGTCCCAGTTGATGGGTACCAGCAATCAGAAGCCAAAAAATATTGTTTCCCCACCGGTGCGTGAGCAACCAATTAATGAATCGACCTCTCAACAGCTAGCAGTCGAAGTAGATACTCTGAAAACGAAATTAGCCCTGACTGAACAAGCACAGTTGGTAAGAGCCGCCCAACAACAACTCAGAATTGCCAAATCAACACCTAAAGTAGCCCTACGAGAACCATCAGTTTCTTCCAGAGGTACACAGAAAGTGATCCCAACACCCCCACCAATAGCTTACGCACCTCGAACAGTGACAGTTGAGCGCATTGTTAAAGTACCTGCTTCTCAACTGCCATCACCCCAACTACCAGTTGTGAAGCCAAACACTCAACCCGTAGTTAATATTGCTCCACCAGCTCCACCAAACCCATTTGAAGAGTGGGCAAAATTATCAAAGTTAGGTAGCTACGGTCAAGTAAATGCCAACGATCAACCTAATAACACGGTAGCTGCTTCTGAACCTCCAAACAATCCACAGCCGCAGCAACAGACACAAACCCCCAATCCTGAGCAAACTCCACAACAGCAAACTCCTGCTCCTCTAGTCAGTCAAGCGCAACAGCAGGGACAGAAATCTGTAGCAGTAGGAAGTAGTGCTAAAGCTGTTTTGGCGACGGCAATATTTGGGGAAACTACCAAGTCAGGCGGCGGTGGTGATACAGGTGAACAGAAAAACGTATTTGTGATCCGATTAAAAGAACCGCTAAAATCTACCGATGGTGCGATCGCTCTACCTGCAAATACCGAATTTCTAACTGAAATTAGCTCCCTCTCCGAACAAGGTCTTTTGCAGATGAACGTAGTCAAAGTTGTCTCGCAAAATAACGGCAACCCGATAGAACGAAGCTTACCCAACAATGCAATTATTATTCGCGCTAGCCAAGGTAAACCTTTAATCGCAAATAAATTTCCCAGTCAAGGTTCGTCCATAGCATCGATGGATTTAGGACTATTCGTCTTGGGAGGTATTGGGAAAGCAGCAGAGTTAATAAATCGTAGTGATACTGAACTCCAACCACTTACTTCACAAACTACCGTTGACGGCAACACCAGTAGCAGTACAACTCTTACTACTGTCACTAAAAACAGACGCGATATCGCAGCCGGGGTTGTAGAAGGTGGTTTGAACTCTGTAGTCCCCCAAATTGCCCAACGTAATCAACAGGCGATCGCCCAAATGTCCCAGCAAACGAATATTTGGTTTTTGCCAGCCGGCACAAATATTGAAATATACGTTAATCAAGTAACTCAGTTTTAAGAGGTAGGATTTATACAAATTTTAAATTTGGATTGGGTAAGGTAATTAAGTAATTAGTTTTCTTGCCATCTTCCCTATTTTCACCTATTCAATTAATCTCCTAATTTGCAACCATGACAAAGAATACTAACTTGTCAGGAAATAGCTCACGCAATTCTTATTTCCTACCTCTAGCTTCCTTAATTTTCTCGGTTGCTATGTTATTGTTGGTAGGACGTGCTGGTGCTAATAATGCTGTTCTGCGTTCCATCTTTTCCTGTCAAGCGCAGGGTTTAGGTGGACTAATACCTACAATCAAGATTTGGTATCAACAAGGAACAAACTTAAGTTTTATTCCATCTGGAGAAGTAATTAAAAAAGTTTGGTTAAACGATCCATCACAGGTAACTCTAGATTTTGATGGACCTGTATGTATGCAGTTTGGTCAAGAAGCTAATACTAATACAGGAGATTGTAAAAACTCCGCAGCAAATGTAATTCAACTCAGACGAATTAAAAAGCTAAACATTCCTGGACTTCCTCCTACTAACAATACACTTTTAACAGTTGTTACCGAAGCGCAAGGTAAAAATAAGTTATATACTTTTCGAGTGATATATGGAACAGATAATCCTGAATATCACACTTTAGCAATTTTTTCCGATCCTTCTGGTCAAGAAGGAGCTTGTGCGAAAGTTCCACAATAAACTTCAAAACTACCACTCAACAACGACTGAAGTTTAGCTTTGACAAAAAGCGCTGATGCTACGGATATCTGCATTGTGGCTTTCTTTCTAAAATCATTGCTTTAATGGGCAACTCTAAAAGAAGAGAGGCTACAAGGGTTAGGTATATTTTTGTTAGCTTTGTATTCTATACAATTAAGAACCGCTACACACCACCATTAGGTAAAGAATCATGAATGGGCAGGGTTGTATTTCAATCAATCGAAAAGCGCTATAGCAATCCGATAGCGAAGCGGTAGCGAGTCAGACGCTCCTGCGTCGCTAACGCTGCGCTATCGAGCGTCTTTGATTTCTAAACTTATTTGTGTAGGAGGCAATAGGCAAGAAGGCTCTTTGAGTTGTACTGAATTTTTTTAGAAATCAAATATGAGTCCTATATAACTTAACCATATTAGCTTAAGTTAAGTTGGCACAATAAAATCAAACTATGTAAATAAAAATGAACTAGGCTAAAACCCTTATAACTATTGCCTTTTGCCTTTTGCCTTTTGCCTTATCCCAACGACAATTATTTACGCCCAACTTACTTACTCAGGCATTTTAAGCCGACATCTTTATAATTCTTCAGATAAAAATCAAGCACAAATTTAAAATCTGTGTAAATATAAAGAAAAGCTTAAGAGGTTACAGACTCATGGTCACTGCGAAAATGATGCAACAGCTTTGGGCTGTAATCGAGTCTACCCAGGTCAACACCCTGCTCCATTTTGACGATGCTGCTTTAGTTCAATTACTCCTCCAGCAGTTAAAAGCCAAGCAGGTTATTGATGCTCAGGCAGATAGCAGCCTCAATACTTATATAAAATCTAAACTGCCTCTCATTCGTGATACGGCTGAAGGTCGGTTATCCTTCGGGCAAGGCGGCAATCATTAGCGCGAGAAATCGATTGCTTAATGCCAAGCATACGCTCAGAGTTGAAACAGTTGAATATTATGAATCACTGGCTAGTAATCGCCCTAGTAGCTTATCTAATTGGAGCCGCAATTGAAGGGGTGAGTACAGCCAGCCAGCTATCTCGTTCAGTACCAGAACTAGCTAAAAGTACACAACAAGCTCACCCTTCAGAGTCTGCCACTGGAACCAATTCGACTTGGCGAGTTGTGGCCGCTATCGCTTCAGTAAGTATCTGTGGAGCTTTTTTCTGGCCTTGCCGCCTCATCCATCGTTTAATGAAAGGGAACGTTAATTCGTAAATTTAAGCCTGGCTGAAGCTGGGGACAAAATATATCTATTTGCGGTTGGTAAATTATGCAGTTTGTTCTGGTTCTGTCGCTACCTTTTGCCCAATTTTTGGCTCGGTACCAGCAAACAGTCGTTCAATATTAGTGCGATGGCGCAAAATTACATATAATCCACCGGCAATCCCAAACAGAATATAGGGTAACGGTTGATGCAAAATTACCATGAAAATGGAAACAGCGATCGCACCTACAATTGAACTCAAAGAGACAATCCGCGATATCGCCACAACGACGGCAAACACACCGGCTGTTGCTAAACCTACCTGCCAACTCATGGCCAATAAAATCCCCAAGCTGATAGCAACAGATTTACCACCAGTAAAGCCTAAAAAAATCGATTTACTATGTCCCAGAATTGCAGCTAACCCAGCTAAGGTTACTACCCACGGTTGCCACACTTGTGCATCTATCGTTGGGGGAATAAAATTTTGACTAGAGGCAAACTTGAATAACCAGTAAACTAGAGCGATCGCTAATACTCCCTTTAAGGAATCAAGTACTAAAACGAATGCTCCTGGCCCTTTCCCCAAAGTTCTTAGCACATTAGTTGCGCCGGTGGAACCTGAACCAACTTCCCGAATATCAATACCTTTTAACTGCTTCACAGCAATATACCCAGTGGGAAAAGAACCCAGCAGGTAGGCTATGACCACAATTGCCCCACATCCGGTTAACCAAATAGCCATAATAAAATTTAAAATTCACACATTCATAATTCAAAAAACTATGTAGAAACGTTGCATTGCAACGTCTCTACTATGGACTAATTAAAAGTCATCATCATAGTTTCTCACGGTTTTGGGGTCAGGAGCAAAGGCTAACCACAGAGGAAATTGCAGCAGTGACAAACTGATTTGCTCTTCTGAATCGTCAATGATAATTAAGGGCAGTTGATTGGCTTTCGTCAATCGGTCTGCTTTCTGAGCGAGAGCATCAGAAGCCTCAAATAATACTACACCCCGGTCTGGGCCAAAATCTGGGCGACCGATTCCCAAACAGTCTTGTAAGCCGCGTCGCCATTCACCTAATCGCTCTGGTGTATTAGCTAAGACTAAAGTACGAATGCGATCGCCATACAGCTTGTGTAATATCGAAATTGCAGCTGAGGCAATCAGAATATTCTGTAAGCGGCTACCCATTGTCCGCAAACCACCCCGTCCCCCTTGGGTAAAAAACCAATTCGAGACTCGCTCTGCATGGATTGGTTCAAAGGTTCGGCGTAGTTGCCATGCTGGGCCGTAATAATCTGGTTTATTGCGGTATTGGTCAATTAGGCGGCGAATTTGCTTTGTAGTATCTTGAAACTGCTGTTGGGCAAATTGCGGTATTCCAGATTGGGGTTCAACAGGTTTAGCTTCTTTTACAGCTGGTTTTTCTCGTTCCACCACACTTGGTGTTAGTTGCAACTGTTCGGCAGCAACGGCTAAATCCTGTAAGCTACCCGTGAGATAGTCTTTAAAACCCTGCACCCGAATTGCCAAGTCTTGGGATGTACCAGCAAAAGTGGTTCGCATCTCGTTGCGGATACGTTCTTGACGGCGTTCTAGTTGTTCTACAGAAATTTGTAGGGTTTGTTTGCGTTGTTCTAACTGTACCAACGACTCTTGCACAAGTCGTCCCAGTGAGGTTTGAGTTTCACTCACTTGTCCTTGAAGGTTTTTGTAAGAAGCTTGCAGCTGAACTATTTCTTCCTTGAGGGCTGCTTCAGCCTTTTGCAACTCTGCTACTCGCTGCTCTGCTTCTGCATATAATGAATGATTTTCTGATTCTATTTCTAACCCCAGTGCGGTATTTTCCGGTTCCGACTGCGCTACAAACTCGCCATTTGAATTTTCTGTTAGCTCTACTGTAGTATCTACCACTTCTGCATTGGAGATGAGTGGCTCAAAAGTTGCGTAGTTTTCTGATGAGCTAACACCTCCTGTTTCTCCCACTGACTCAACAGATGGATTGACTGGATGTTCAACTGCATTGTTTTGCTCTTCTTTTTCTGCCAACCGCTCATCAATTGGTTCTGGGGTTTGAGATGCCTCTGGGTTCATAAACAATAGTGTAATTCCTATGACGCGAATAAATAGCTTTCAGAAATATTACAATTAACTTGCTATAAAAGTCCTGAGTCACAAGGGCTGAGTTATGAGTTGAGAGCAAAATGACCCAGCACTCGTGGCACTCAGCACTAAATACGCGGACAACGTTGTTCTAAGCAAGTTCTCAACGTGTTGGGGTCAAATAAAATCGGCAAAAAGTGAATACTTTTAATTTCTTTAAAGTAAAACAAAATGGGAACTCCATTCCAGAAGATCCGCCAGTTTTGCCATTCCTGGTAGGGAAAACGCCGAATCAATTTTTCACTTCTGTAAATATCTAAGTCGGTGACGGTAAATTGCAACCGCAGCGTTAACGCCTGAAACATGAGAAATAAGCCAAACAGTGTGAAAACAAAGCCTATCCACGGTTGTACCAACAGTAGTGGAATAGCGGTAATCACCAATACTATAGGTATATTGTAACTAGGCTTGAGTTCCACAGTTGATGTGGAGTTAGGAGCAAATGAACTGGTCACAGTTTTAAATCCTGCTTTATTAGTAAACATATCTCTTATTTTAAGAGTCAGAAGTAGAGACTCGATTAATCGCGTCTCTACAGGAGTGATGAGTTAAAACTCCTCACTCCTAACTCCTAAATACTCACTTCTCACTTTTATAAGCCTTTCAAAAATGCACTGCCAAGTCCTTGAAACATTAACCAAGAAAGAAAGAAGTTGCTAACAAATATAATTAGCAAGGCAGTCACAACAGCAGTTGTGGTTGACTGTCCTACTCCTTTAGCTCCTCCCGTTGTCGTCAATCCCCAACTGCAACCAATTACGGCGATTAAAATCCCAAAGCAAAACGCCTTAAGCATGGCGCTAATAATATCCCAGATCCCAAGAAAGTTACGGGCTGAGTCTAGAAATACCGTATCAGAAAGGTTGTAGACATTTGTCGCAATTATGAATCCTCCAAACATCCCTGTGATCAAAGACAGGAGGGTTAAAATTGGTAGCATTAAACAGCAAGCAATAACGCGGGGAATAACCAGATAATCGATTGGATCTGTTTTTAACATCAACATGGCATCGATTTGTTCTGTTACGCGCATGGTACCGATTTCGGCTGCAAAGGCAGAACCGACTCGCCCTGCCAAAACCACTGCTGTCAACACGGGAGAGAGTTCTCGTGTCAACGCTATAGAAAGCACCCCCCCTATAATGTTTCCTGCACCAAAGTTGATAAATTCCCGTGCCACTTGAATGGTAAACACCGCGCCGACGAAAATAGCCGTCAATAGGGCAATAAATAGGGAATCTGGCCCAACCGCTGCCATTTGTTCTAAGGTGTTGCGCCGATGGATTTTGCCCCTCAATAGGTGAACTAGTACTTGCCCACCCAGAAAAATCGCTGCCAGCAATCGCTGACTCCATTCTCCTAAACTGGATTTGGATGTAGTCTGGTTCAATGTTCTGTAGCTAACTCGGTAACTGCCTTAAGAATAGCGGAAGTCGTTGGGATAGGGAATGGGGGATTGGGGATTGAAAAGAGGCAGAGGGGCAAGGAGCAGAGGGGAAAGAGGTATATTATTATTTTCCCCCTGCTCCCATGTCCCCTGTTTCTACTCCCAACGGGGCTGAATATTAACTTAGATTAAAAATGCTCTCAGGAAAGAAAGCTATTATTAAAGGTGCTGCGAACCAATAAATAGGTGTTAATCTTATTTTAAACCTTTATTTTGCAAGGCTTTTAGAGATTTAAGACATTTTTTATATCCCCAGCACGTGTTGTAACTGGTAGCCATCTCTTTTAATGAAAACTTAAGATTTTTGACAGATTGTCTGCTTAGGAGCGATCGCACGTATTGTAGAAAATGACAAACCGCTATCTAGCTATTGTCATCTCTACTCACGGAGTTTGTCCTAAATGACTATTTTCATTAACTTTCTCCGCTCCTTAGTACTTACGATCGTATTTAGTTTTGTCGCTCCCATCTTTTTCGTTGGCGGTGGACTGCTCCTTTTATCCCTTATCGGTTCCTTTCCGGGTTTACAAGAGTTAACTGAGGCGATCGCCACTGAGATTATGCGTTTTCTTGCCACTTTTGGCAGTGGCACTCCCCTGCGTGGATTATTTGTAATTAGCTTGACCTGTAGTTTCGTCGGGTCACTGTTTGATACTTATGTTTACTATCGGTATCAAATTTTGCGAATAGATTCTTAAATGATGTGAATAGTCTTCGTCAGGTCTTCATGGGCTGTACAAGAGAGGAAAAATTGATATTTCTCAAAATGGAAGTAGTACTGGTCTTAACCTAAATAAGGATTAGTGTTGACTGAATGAATTTTTATTAATTAAATTGAGTACCGAAATTATTAATTAAATACTTATTATTAATTAGTTATTAGTTATTAATTACTGATAACTGTTCCGTATGCCCGACTGTAATAAAGCAAGACTAAAACAGTCAAAAAGCTAGTAAACTAAGGGCTTTAAAACTTGGAATTATGCAAAATAGCTAAAATAGCCTGTGCTAAACCACCACATTGGACGCTAAACTAGAGTTTGGCATTTTGTGTTGGCTACAATCTTTAAGGAATTTATTAGCATTCATCGAGAATATCAAATAAAACTCACTGCAAAATATAAAAACTTCCTTAAAATCTGATAAACATAATGCCTGCTCATGTTTCTTAACAGAGCAAAGAAGGTCGTCTGACCTCTGGGGATCTTATATTGAGTTTATTACGAGGAATGTTTACAGCTCATGGTTTGGCCGTTTAAGCCCAAGTTTAGAAAACAAATTGCGCGGATTGAAATTACTGGTGCGATCGCCGGTGCGACTCGCAAACGCGTCCTAGAAGCATTGAAAACTGTAGAAGAAAAAAAATTTCCGGCATTATTGCTACGTATCGATAGCCCTGGCGGTACAGTCGGAGATTCTCAAGAAATTTACAGCGCCCTGAAGCGTTTGCGCGAAAAAATTAAAATCGTCGCTAGCTTTGGCAATATTTCGGCTTCTGGAGGAGTCTACATTGGCATGGGAGCAGAACACATCGTATCTAACCCAGGTACAATTACGGGCAGTATTGGTGTGATTTTGCGTGGAAATAACTTGGAACGCTTGCTAGAAAAAATCGGTGTTTCCTTCCAGGTAATTAAGTCTGGCCCTTACAAAGACATATTGTCTTTCGATCGGCAGCTGACTCAACCAGAAGAAAACATCTTGCAAGAGTTGATTGACACAAGTTATCAGCAGTTTGTCCAAACGGTAGCTGATGGTCGTTCTTTAACAGTAGAAGCTGTAAAAAGTTTCGCCGATGGTCGGATTTTTACTGGACAGCAAGCTCTAGAGTTGGGTGTTGTAGATCGTCTGGGCACAGAAGAAGATGCCCGTCGCTGGACAGCAGAATTAGTCGGACTCGATCCGGAAAAAACTCTCTGCTATACCCTAGAAGAACGTAAACCCTTATTGAGCCGCCTTTTACCAGGAAGTCGTCAGGTTTCATCTGGAATTCGATCTGGAATTGATTGGCTTGAATTTGAAATGTCTACTAGTGGTTTACCGTTGTGGTTATATCGTCCCTAGCTTGAGTTAGGAGTTAGGAGTGAGAAGTTGAGAGTTTGAACTCCTAACTTCTAACTCCTAACTTCTAACTCCTAACTTTTATGTTTTTAGGAGGATTTTGGCGTGGAGTGGCAAATGCGGGCTATTCGTGGAGCAACAACTGCTTCAGAAAATACTGTTGAGGCAATCCGAGAGGTAGTGACAGAACTACTAGATGAATTGGAAAATCGGAATCAATTTCAGCCGACAGACATGATTAGTGTGACTTTCTCAGTGACACGCGATTTGGATGCGATTTTTCCAGCTGCGATCGCTAGAGCGCGTCCGGGTTGGGATAATGTGGCTATGTTGGATGTGCAGCAAATGCACGTCGAAGGTAGCTTACAGCGCTGCATTCGGTTCTTAATCCATGCTTATCTCCCAACCTCCGCCTCAATTCATCATATCTATTTACGCAACGCCGCCAGCTTGCGTCCCGACTGGAGTTTGCCTCAGCCTCTACAGGCATCACAGCCAGTACTTAAGTCAAAAGTATAATTTTTATTTTTAAATAAAATATATGTAGAATAGCTACTACGTGCTAACGTGGCTACTCAACCTACTGTGATTGTTGGGAAAATATTACCAGCTTGGTAGGCGATCGCACTCAAAATTAAGATGGTGAGTTGTGAGGATAGTTGGTAATGATTGTCCCATTTTACTTAGGAGAGCAACGAGACTCAGAAGGTCGAACAATTGCGGAAATATGGACTTGGGATTTTGAAGAATTGGAGTGCGTTCACGATTATATACAGTGGTTGTTTCCTTTGCCTGAGCGAAGTGCATTTAATCCTGATGCTCCCATTCTTGACCAGGAAATAATTGAAGTATTTCAAAGCAACCCATATCTACGTCAAAATTTGCTGCGTTCTTTCACAATTATGCTTCAGTTTTATGGGTTGCAACGCTACGAGAGTAATGACGGAAAAGTAATTATCAACCAGTCAGAAGAGTATCAGAACCGTAAAAGCGAATGGGTCTGTATATTCAACCATAATTATCTTCGGATAACCCGGATTTTAAAGTGCTTGATGACTTTAGGATTAGAGAATGAAGCTCAAGCATTTTATGAATGCTTGCAGCAAATTTACCATGAGGATAGTAATCATATTGGTTCTGAAACATTCCAGTATTGGACAATTGCAGTCAAACCGAATCAGGCAATGTGATAAGGCACTTCTAAATAAAAAATATCCCATCACTGCGGGACACTATGCGTAGTTTGCTTCCTTAAAGGGGTACGCTTTTAGGGCAGGGGGCAGGGCTTACTTTTCACGGCATCTGGAAAACCTCACTTCTATTTCTCTCTTCCTTTAAGGAGAGAGACTTTGAAATTTCCCCCTTCCCGCGTCGGCAAGGGGGTTAGAGGTTGTTTGAAAAATAGTTGGCTGTGATTTTAGGCACTTATTGATCACTCTAAATCTCTCTTTTTAATGGGGATTTAGAGGGATCTAAAACGTTTTGCTACCGAGAAGAGGACTTTTCAAACATCCTCTTAGAAGGTTAGGTTTTTGGTGGACTTTTCCATATAACGTGAAAAGTCAGGGGGCAGGGAGAGAGAAAATTGTTTTGATTCGGTGAAATTGGATAATTTATTTCTGGGAATTCCTTAATTCCGTTGGATGCTCAGGGGATTGAGATGGTTGCTTGATACTTGGAGTCTAATATAGTTTGAGCTATTTATTTGTAGACGATCGCGTCTACTATTTAATTGAATCATTACTTAAGATTTATTAAAAAATATTAAATATCTTATGTCCAAATTACTTAGATACATTAGCATTTTTCTGATTACAGCCTGTTTACTATTTGCTTGTCATTCTTCAGCACCAACTGTATTAAAACACCCTCCATTGAAAGTGATGTTTGGATCTTTTGTAGGCGAGTGTCCAGGCATTATTGCACAAAAAAAAGGATTCTTCAAAGCTCAAGGGGTAAATGTAGAACAGATAGATATAAAACTAATTAATAAAGGATATATAAAATTGAAACAAGCAAATTTCAATGCGGGAAAATATGATGGTATTTCATTATCTTTAGGAAGTTTTATAATTTTGAGTGCCACAAATCCTGATATACAAAGTGTGCTTATTATAGATGAATCAACAGGAGCAGATGTGGTAGTTGCCCAATCACAAATTAAAACCGTTGCTGGCTTGAAAGGGAAAAAGCTGGGTACAAATCTAGGCAGTTTTAGTGAAGTTTTTGTGACCGAGATGTTGAAAACTGCAAATTTAACCAGCGATGATGTGAACTTGGTTAAATTAGAGGCTTCAGAAATTCCTCAATATCTGAAAAATAATGTTATCCAAGCCGGACACACTTGGCAACCCCATCTTTATGAAGCTATGAAATTAGGGGGAAATATCTTATTTACCAGCAAACAAACCCCTGGCTTGGTTTTAGATATGATTGTCTTTCGCGGTGATACAATCCGCGATCGCCCCGAAGATATTCGTGCATTTGTACGAGGATGGCTGCAAGCTGCGAACTACTGGAAAGCAAATGTTCAAGAAGGAAACGCTATCATTAGCAAAGCGTTAAAAATTCCTAGCAATACACTCTCTCTGGAAGGAGTAAACCTAACTAATCTAGGTGAAAATAAAAGATTATTTGAATCTAGCAATCCTAACTCAATCTACAAAACTGCCAAGATATATGCAGACTTTTTCATTCGCTCTGGAAACGTGACACGCATTCCTGAGCTAAAAAGTTTGTTTAATTCTTCCTTTTTGAATTCTGCCTCCTAGTATAAAGCCATGCAGCAATCTTTTTTGGGCAGTATCCGTACAAGATTGATCGCCTCGTTTCTCATTGTTGCTTTGATTCCATTACTGTTATTGGCATCTATCAACAAACAAACAACTGAAAAAGCACTAACTGACAACGCTCGACAAGCCCTATCTGCGGCGGCTAAGGAAACTACTAACAGAATAGATGCTTTTATTGATGGAAATCTCAATGCCGTTCGGGTAGAGGCGATTTTACCAGGTTTAGCACGCTACCTCAGCCTAACTCCAAAACAGCGAGATGACAGCCCCGAAATCCAATTAGCAACAGAAACATTAATCCGTCTCAGTCGCAAAGATATGCTGAATATTCTCTCTTATGCTTTGCTCGACTTAAACGGAAAAAATATATTGGATACACATACATCGAATATTGGCGAAGATGAATCAGTTCAAGATTATTTTAAAAACCCACTGAAAACTGGGTTTTCTTTTGTTTCTAGTATGAAGCGATCGCCAATAATTTCTGACCTTGTTACCCTGTTTTTTAGCAGTCCGGTTCGCAATGCCAAGGGAGATATAGTGGGTGTATTACGTGTTTCATACAATGCTACTGTTGTTCAGCAGTTAGTAACTAGAGAAACTGAACGGGCTGGGGCTAAATCATTTGCTATTCTTTTAGATGAAAATAATATTTATCTGGCACATAGCACTGCCTCAGAACTGCTTTTTAAATCAATTGTGCCTCTGCCTGCCGATGTTGTAACTCAACTGCAACAAGAAAGACGTTTACCAAATTATCCTGTCAAAGAATTGGCAACTAATGAGTCAAAACTTAAGCAAGCATTGGATAATAAACAGTCGGATTTAATTACATCTTTGTCAGCAACAGGTAATCAGGTTAATCTGATTGCGATCGCGCGTTTAAAATATAAGCCTTGGTCTGTGTTGTTCGCACAGCCCCTTACTGTTGCCCTAGCACCTGTAGAAAAGCAAATTAGTGACGCAATGTTTTTATTTGCAATTATCGCTTCAGTAGTGACAATCATTGCTTTTGCTATTGGGCAAGTGCTAACAAAGCCAATAATTTATCTTACCAATATAGTTTTTCAGTTTACCGCAGGTCACTTAGATATCCGCGCCAAAATTAGCTCAAAAGACGAAATAGGTCAACTAGCTAAATCGTTTAACAATATGGCACTTCAGTTACAAACATCTCTGGAAACTTTGGAACAACGGGTACAAGAGAGAACAGCAGAGTTAGTAATTGCTAAAGAAAAAGCAGAAGATGCAAATCATAAACTAGAACAACTGGTAAATCTAGATGGTTTGACTCAGGTGGCTAACCGTCGCTGCTTCGATGGACGACTGCAAGAAGAATGGAAATGCCTTGCACGAGAACAACGACCTCTGTCATTGATTTTATTGGATGTTGATAAATTCAAACTTTACAACGACTACTATGGACATCTTGGAGGCGATGATTGTCTAATCACGATCGCGCAAACAATGCAACAGGTGGTTCATCGTCCTGCTGATCTAGTAGCGCGTTACGGAGGAGAAGAATTTTCAGTACTCCTCCCCAATACTGACTTACTAGGAGCGATCAAAGTAGCACAAAGTATTCAACAAGCAATTTGCGATCGCGCCATTCCCCATACACAATCTGATATTAAGGATATTGTCACACTTAGTTTAGGTATTACTTCTGTCATACCAACTTGCGACATTAAGCCAGATACAATCATCGCTTCAGCCGATAAAGCCCTGTACAGTGCTAAAAAAAAGGGGCGCGATCGCTATTGTACTCATTTAGATATATAACGACGTGTGCGACTTTCTCTCAAACCTAAGCGATCGCTTGATGCAACAACTTTATTCTTTTTGATGATGAAACCGAATTCCTAAAAAGATGTCATAAACAAACTCAAAAAAGTCCTTTTTCTGCAACAATCCTGAAGTTTGATAACATCCTTTCTCATCTAAGAGCGGCTTCATAACATAGTACGCAGGTTGGTAATTATACCAAGGAATAGAAGGCCACAGATGATGAATTAAGTGGTAATTCTGTCCCATAATCAGAATATTGAGAACTTGGTTCGGGTAGACACGAGCATTTTTCCAGCGATCGCGTTCTGCAAAGGGACGATGTGGCAAATAGTCGAAAAATAATCCCAGTGCTATCCCCACTACAAAAGCTGGTATAAACCAAAAATTGAGAATGTAACCCAAAAAGTGGTATTGCACTGATATATAAACAATTACACCGACAATTAAGCGGCTGATGAACCATTCCAATAGCTCATATTTGCGCCACAGTCGCCGTTGAAAGAAAAACACCTCGTGGTACAAAAACCTTACTGCAATCAGCCATAACGGGCCACCCGTAGAGACATAATGATCTGGGTCGTCTTCGGGATGGTTGACATGGCCATGATGCTGTAAATGCACCCG
Organism: Nostoc punctiforme PCC 73102; assembly: GCF_000020025.1. GTDB lineage: Bacteria > Cyanobacteriota > Cyanobacteriia > Cyanobacteriales > Nostocaceae > Nostoc > Nostoc punctiforme. The sequence goes on from NC_010628.1 coordinate 5,361,479, forward strand.
CGTAAATACTGGAAAAGCAAAAGCTAGCATCAAGGCACTACCATGCCCTAACATCGCATTCATTACCCGGTTACGATGGGCTGATTGGTGACAAGCGTCGTGAATCACCGTCCCAGCACAATGCAAAGCAATAGTGTTAACACTAAAACAAAGCCAGTGCGGCCATTCCCACAGCCAATAACCAAAGTTAGATAACACCAGCATTGCTACAGCTACCAAAAACAGCAATAGCGTGGGATTAAAATCACCAGGAGGCGCTAAAAATTCCTTTGGCGGGATTGTCAGTGGCTTTTTTGCCTCCGATGCGATCATCTCTAACATTGACTCCTTTTTAATCAAACATTACGAATATACGATAAATATTAGGGAAGAATAAAGTTTTGTAACCTTTTGTATAGCAATATTTATCCACAGCTATGCATATCAGTAGATGAATAACGCTATGATTCCAGACAAGAACTAATCTTTACTGATAAGTGGGGTATGGCAATTGGCAAAAAGTTGATGGGATAAACTCTTTCGTTGGGAGGATGGATACAAGATTGATGTACTATATCTAGTCTATCCCACAGCCCTCACTCTCCCATAAAACCTCTCTAACTGCTTATATCTATTGGTATAGCAGTGACTGAAAAGGAGATGCAACTTAAGTTACGATGACTTCCCAGATAGCTCCCTCACTTCAGCCCCTATGCAATTAAGAGATTCTCTGCGCCGGACAAAAATTGTCGCTACTATTGGCCCCGCCACTAGTAGTCCTGAAATGCTCAAGGCGATTATTGAAGCGGGAGCCACGACGCTACGGCTAAACTTCTCCCACGGAACTCATGCCGACCATCAGCGTAGTATTCGCTTAATTCGGCAAACCGCTTTTGAATTAAATCAACCAGTGGCTATTCTCCAAGACTTGCAGGGCCCAAAAATTCGCTTGGGGAAGTTTGACAACGGGTCTATAGTTTTGGCAAAAGGCGATCGCTTCACCTTGACAAACCGTCCGGTGGTAGGTACGCAGGAAATTAGCTGCGTCACCTACGATTATTTAGCCGAAGAAGTCCCAGTTGGTGCAAAAATCCTCCTCGATGATGGACGAGTAGAAATGGTCGTGGAGGAGATTAACCGAGACAAAGGTGATTTGCATTGTCGCATTACCGTGCCTGGTAAACTTTCTAACAACAAAGGTGTAAACTTTCCCGGCGTTTACCTGTCAATTAAGGCAATGACCGACAAAGACCGAGAGGATCTGATGTTTGGTCTAGATCAAGGTGTAGATTGGGTGGCACTTTCCTTTGTCCGCAATCCGCAGGACATGATCGAAATTAAAGAACTAATTTCTAGTACAGGCAAGCAAGTGCCAGTGGTTGCCAAAATTGAAAAACATGAAGCCATTGAACAAATGGAGGCAGTTCTGGCTTTGTGTGATGGCGTGATGGTTGCCAGAGGTGATTTAGGCGTAGAATTGCCCGCAGAAGATGTTCCGGTACTCCAAAAGCGGCTAATTGCTACAGCAAATCGCTTAGGGATTCCCATCATCACCGCCACCCAAATGTTAGACAGCATGGTGAGCAATCCCCGTCCCACTCGCGCGGAAGTGTCAGATGTGGCAAACGCGATTTTAGATGGCACAGACGCGGTGATGCTCTCCAATGAAACCGCCGTCGGTAGCTTCCCTGTAGAAGCAGTAGCGACAATGGCGCGGATTGCCGAGCGGATGGAGCAGGAAGAAGCCCAACACTTAAACTTGCGTTCCGTGAGAGATTCCCGGCGCTCCATTCCTAATGCGATTAGTCAAGCTGTAGGTCAAATTGCCGAACAACTAGGTGCAGCTGCAATTATGACCTTAACGCAAACTGGGGCAACTGCTCGCAATGTCTCTAAGTTCCGTCCCAATACACCGATTTTGGCTGTTACCCCCCATGTGAATGTAGCGCGGCAGCTACAAATGGTGTGGGGAGTAAAACCGCTATTGGTGCTAGGATTACCTTCCACTGGTCAGACCTTCCAAGCTGCGATTAATGTGGCTCAGGAGTTGAAGTTACTGTCGGAGGGAGATTTAGTAGTAATGACTGCTGGCACACTCCAGGGAATTTCCGGCTCCACAGATTTGATTAAGGTTGAGGTGGTGACGGCGGTATTAGGTCACGGAATTGGATTAGGACAAGGTTTAGTGAGTGGTCGCGCACGGGTAGCTAATACTGGCATGGATGTTAGTAACTTTAATCCTGGAGACATATTAGTTGCACCGCGCACTAGTGCCGATTTTGTCGAGGCTATTCGTAAATCTGCGGGGATTATTACGGAAGAGGAAAGTCTCACAAGTCATGCTGCCGTTATTGGCTTACGTCTCGGCGTGCCAGTGATTGTTGGCGTGAAGCAGGCAACGCAGGTGATTCGCGATGGAGCGATTATAACGCTGGATCTGCAACGGGGTTTGATTTACTCTGGGGCAGTGAGAACGCCTTAGAAGTGGGGAATGGGGAAGAAGCAGGGGGGCAGGGAGCAGGGGAGCAGGGGAGGCAAAGGAAATTAATAACCAATGCCCAATGCCCAATGCCCCATACCCCATGCCCAATCCCTTTATCAAACAGTTGCGATCGCAACCCCAAGCCATCCAGCAAAGTTTTGTTGCTGTGTAGAGTTAGGACGCTCAACAGGTTTTACCTGATATCGAGTGGGATGTGGTGACGCGAGGGTAATGGAATAAGTACGGAGTTCGTCTTGATGAAAAACTGTGACTTGGATGGTATCGTTTGCTTGGTAATCTTTCAGGCGATCGCTTAAACTACTCGCCGTTACCTTAATCCCGTCAATTGCTAACAACTCATCACCTGCATCAATTCCCCCTATTTGTGCAGGTGAATCAGTTTCCACAAACTTAATCATCTCTCGCCCATTCTCTGTATTTATTCTCACACCCAGGTAAGGTTCTTCCTGCTGTTCAGCTACCAACTGCAAACCAAAGGGTTCTAGATACTGATTGAAAGGTAAATCATCAGTACTATCAATGTAGCGTTTAAAGAAATCAGTCAAATCGATTCCGGCGACAGATTCTATAACTTCCTGCAACTGTTCTGGAGTATAGCCAATTTCATCTTTCCCAAATTGCTGCCACATTTTCAGCATTACGTCATCGAGGGAGCGCTGATTGTCGTGAGTAGAGCGAATCAGTAAATCCAGCAATAACGATACCATTTCTCCTTTTAAATAGTAAGAAATTTGAGAATTACCGCTATTTGCATCGGGGCGATAAAGTTTTATCCAGGCATCAAAACTCGACTCGGAAACGGGTTGTACCTTGCGCCCCGGTGTGGTTTCATATCTGGTAATTTCTTTGCTCAAATTATTCAAATACGACTTAATATCATAAATTCCTGCCCGCAAAGGAATTAACAAGTCATAGTAACTAGTAGTACCTTCACAAAACCATAATGATGGTGTGTAGTTTTCCTGGTCATAATCAAAAACCTCTAATGCTTTTGGGCGAATTCGTTTGACATTCCACAAGTGAAAGAACTCGTGTGCAACTAATTGCATAAAGCGATCGTACTTTTCCTGAGTGCGAAATCCAAAACGTTGGTAAATTAACGAGCAAGAGTCCTTATGCTCCAAACCGCCAAAAGCTTGGCTAAATAAATGTAGCAGAAACACATATCGTTCATAAGGCAAACCGCCGAACATCTGCGCTTCTACCTGAATAATTTTTTGGATATCAGCAATCATGTGCTGAACTTGGTAATTACCTTTCCCCCAAATTGCCAGTTCATGGGGTTTTCCCAAGACCTCAAATTTATACAATTGATGGCTACCAATTTCAAAGGGAGTATCCACCAAAGTATCAAAATCGCTCGCCCAGAAAGTATTTGTTTCCTCACCTACGGGAGGTAGAGCAGTTGTTACCTGCCATTCTGGGTATGGTGGTACGATGGTAACGCGAATGGGTTGCTTATCCCAGCCTGGTAGCCTAAAAAATAGTGCTGCACCATTGAAATAACCGTGGGTAGCATCCAAGTGATTTGTCCGTACCGATAACTCATTGGCAAAAATGCGGTAACGTACAGTTAATTCTGAAACACCTGTTTTGTCTACCTGCCAGTGATTTTTGCTGATTTTTCGCCAAGGTAAAGGTTTATCCTCTGCAAAAACCACAAAATCTTGTAAGTTCTTGGCATATTCTCGAACTAAGTAGGAACCAGGTGTCCATACCGGCAATTTTAAATCGAGAATTGGCGAGGTGTAATCGACAATGCGTAAAGTCACCTCAAACAGATGGGTTTCTGGTTGAGACATTGCTACTAAGTAATGAATCGTCGGGCCGGTTTCCTGGATATATGCGTTGGGACGAGTTGCTGTTGCTTCAGTCATCTTGGTGCTGAGTTAATCATCGATAGGTAATTTCTCTCATGATGACAAATTTGCATGTTAAGTTTCGCGTTTTATTGGGTGCGGTAGTCAAAACCTAGTTGATTTCCCACTTTGCAATCGATCGCCTGCTGCAAAAGCGATCTTTGCAACTTCCAAAATATTTGTATTAATTTTCACACAGTTCAGGTAAGGCTAAGACTCTTTATTAAAGTCAAATTTTTAACGTAGACGCAAAGCGGCTTGCCGCAGGCTACCGCAGACGCGCAGAGGAAACAGAGAGAAGAAAAAATGCTTAACTCAAGCGTATTGGGCGATTGTTTATTGAATTCGGGCAGTCGTTTATTGAATTCGGGCAGTCGTTTATTGAATTCGGGCAATCGTTTATTGAATTCGGGCAGTCGTTTATTGAATTCGGGCAATCGTTTATTGAATTCGGGCAATCGTTTATTGAATTCGGGCAATCGTTTATTGAATTCGGGCAATCGTTTATTGAATTCGGGCAATCGTTTATTGAATTCGGGCAATCGTTTATTGAATTCGGGCAATCGTTTATTGAATTCGGGCAATCGTTTATTGAATTCGGATAAATCTCAGTAAAACCACGCAATAAATAAAATATTTTTTGTACTAAATATTTTAAACGATACTGAATATTGCGGGTGCTAATCACCCCGATTTTGTTTATCTTAATGGTGTAAAGACAGGATATAAGTCAGTTTTTATCCTAGTGCATGATAAAAAAAAGGAAGGTTATTTATGTCACGTCCAAAACGTGGGTCTAAAGTACTTGATAGGGCACAGCGTCGGATTGCCGCTTTGAAATCGATTAGTTCCACCTTAGATTTAGGCAATGGAGTCACTATTGACACTTTTGCCGCCGCCATCAAAAAAACACAGGACAAGTTGGAAGCTTATAACTCCAGCCTCTCCACCGTGGATTTAACTCAGGGAACCTTAGAATTAGCTGAAAAGTCGCTGATGGAACTAACAGAACATGTCTTAGTCAGCGTAGCTGCAAAGTATGGCAAGAATAGCGATGAGTACAAAATGGCAGGGGGCGTTCGTCGCAGCGAACGCAAGCGTCCAATGCGGAAGCCTAAGCAAGAGGTTGTTATTTGATAAAGACAATACATTTGGGGTTTTTTGACACTCTCCCGAATTCAATTCGGGAGATTCTTGGTTAGGTGGTGAACCAATAGAAAAAAGATAACATTTAAATAGCGATCGCTTGAGTTTTAGACAAATATGGCGTAGACGCATAGCAGGTTATCGTCAGACATCGCTCGGCGTTGAACCGGAAGCTTAGGTCTTAGGCTGATTGGTATGAGAAAAACCCCCGTTGATTTAGAGAACGGTGAGTCGGTATGTTTTAGATGTCAGTATTGCCATAGATAACCACCTTAAGATCCTTAGTTTATTACAATAATATTTTGCCGCAATGTTTTTGGAAGAATAACACAGTTCTAAAAGCTTTATAAAACCTTGAATTTGAGAGAAAATTTAAGAATCGTAATCAGAGTAAATTTAAATGCACGTTATTAGTCGCAAAATTCTACGAGAATTTTGTGAGGCACATGCAGATATAAAGGAAGCACTTTATGATTGGTATAGGATAGCAACTAAAGCTGAATGGAAAAATCTGCTTGAAGTTCAGGCTATTTATCCAAAAGCAGAAGCAGTTGGTAACTTCACTGTGTTTAATATTAAAGGAAACAGTTACCGTTTGATTACTGATATTGTTTACGAAACTCAAAGAATCTATATTAAATATGTCCTGAATCACGCTGAATATGATAAGGATTAATGGAAAAATGACCCGTACTTTTAATCCAGAATCTTATGGTAAATTGCTAGCCGAGTATCAGCCAAAAATCATTACCACGAATGCAGAAAACGAACAAGCGATCGCACTCGCATTAACCTTAGAACATCGTCTTAATCGGACATCAGAAGAAGAGATGCTGTTACAACTGTTGGTAACATTAATTGAGCAGTTTGAAGAAACCCATTACCCAATTCTCAACGGTACACCCAATTCGATGTTAGTGCATCTGATGGACGCACGTGATATGACGACTGAAGCATTAGCAGAGGTACTCGGATCTTTGGAAGTTGCTTTGCAAATTGTGAATGGCGGCACTATTAGTAAAACTCAAGCAGAAGCGTTGGCGGACTATTTTAATGTAAATGTCAGTTTATTTACCTAGCTTATCTTCCATAACAACGCTCTTAAAACTAGCGCTTGGTATTGAGGCGGAAATTTAATATTTTGGTATGAGGTTAAAGGTATCTAGACACGCAGGGGCTTGTCCTTTAGACATCGCTTCTTTACTCGATACAACAGCTACAAAATCTTTTGCCAGTTAGCTTCTAGAGCTTGAGTAAGCTATGTACCTGTATTAAAAATCCTATGTCCTAACCATCCCAAACCCAAGCTTAAACTAGAAGTACTAGCTAAAATTAGAAAAGTATGAAATTTGCTAAAAGATTCTCGTAATTTATCTTCAGCCCTAATCACAGTCACAAGCACAGCAAAAATCATAGCCGAAGCCACAGCCCCAGCCACAGCCACAGCCCCAGCCCCAGCCACAGCCACAGCCACAACCACAGCCACAACCACAGCCACAGCCACAGCCGCAGCCGCAGCCACAGCCGCAGCCCCAGCCCCAACCGTAGCCACAGCCGCAGCCACAGCCACAGCCACAGCCACAGCCCCAGCCACAGCCCCAGCCATAGCTCCAGCTCCAGCCACAGCCGAAGCCACAGCCGAAGCCACAGCCCAAGCCCCAGCCCAAGCCCAAGTCCCAGCCCAAGCCACGGCCACAGCCCCAGCCACAGCTACAGCCCAAATTATGTACAGAGCGTTAGACGCGGCTAACAAGTAGCCTATCAATAGGTAGCTTAACAATACACCAATCAACCAGCCCCAAGGAATAACTCTAGGTGATTTAGTAGTTGGTTTAACTCGAAGAATTGGCTTTGAGGGTAGCTTGACTTTGGAAGAAACAACTTCTTTTCTATAAACAGGACTAACAGGTAGTAGAGGCTGTTGCTTTTGGTGCTCTAACATTGCTAACCATACCTGCATTGACTGAGGGCGGTCTTTTGCCTCTAGCGCCATACCCTTAAGAATTGCTTGATTTAATTGATCGCTGATGCTTGGATTAATTTGTTTAGGTGGAATTAGGAAAGTATTGTCTAGCTTGCGAGCCAGAGAAGTTGTAGGGCGTTGACCTGTCACCGCATAATAGAGTGTGGCAACCAGACAGTAAACATCGACCGTTGGATCTCGACTACCTCTGCTCATCTGCTCATAAGGCGCAAATGCCTCATTACCTGCAATACCTTTTGAACTCAAAGTTTTAGGCACGAGTTCTTTAGCAATGCCAAAGTCAATCAGAACCGCTTTGCCATTACTCCGCAGCATGATATTTCCGGGATGGGCATCTCTGTGTACTAAACCTGCCTGATGCACCACCACTAAAGCTTCCCCAATCTGGCGGATACAGGGTACAATCTCTGCTTCTGGTAACGCACCTCTACGTTTTACTGCCTCAAACAAATTTTCTCCCGGTACAAAATCCATCACTAAGCAGTGGATAGTACCTTCCTTAAACAAGTCAATTACTCCCACAATATGAGGATGAGGGTCTTGAGACAAGCGTGCTAGTGTTCGCCCTTCTTGAATAAATCGGTCTATATACTTGCCATATTCTGGGTCAGGGCTGAGATATTCATTGGGTGTCTTGATGACAACTGTCCGGTTTAGCTCAACATGCAATGCCTTATAAGTAATCCCAAATCCCCCCTGTCCAAGGACTTTATCAATTACATATTTGCCACCTTGTAATCGTTGTCCAGTTGTCCAAGGCATGAAAACCCCTAAATAATTCGTAATACTTCTCTGCGAGAGGCTGCGCCAACGGCTACGCTCAGTACAAGTTCGTAATTAAAACAGTTTAAAAAAGCTGGATATGGGTGTTTTCTATGACTTAAGTGTATTTCATAAATAATACAGTTTTGCAGAATTTTGCACAACACACAATGAAAGTTGAGCTAAATCTACGGTGTTTTTGTAGATGATGGACTGGGAAACTTTGACGGTTGATTAGATGGGTTGAAAATAGGAATCCAAGAAGGTATGGCTGCAAGTAAGCTTACAAAAGCAGCGATCGCAGCTATCACCACTCCCCAAACCTGAATTCTTCGCTCCCAATTTGGGTTAGTGTTAGAGGATACATTTAAGACAGGCTGAGGAGTTTCCCCTGTTAACCCCAAAGAGTCGAGCCATTCTCGCATTGATTGAGGACGCTGCTTAAAATCTAGCTTCATGCCTGTTAGAATTGCGCGGTTGGTGCGATCGCTAATCTGAGGATTAAGGTCTTTTGGAGACACTAAATGCTCACCGTTTAGTTTGCGATTTACTGCATCGACAGGTGTTTTCCCCGTCAGAAGTTTATAGAGCGTAGCTGCCAGTGAATAAATATCGCTATACGCATGAGTTATAGTACCTTTAGCATAAAGTTCAGGGGGTGTAAATCCATCAGACACTTCCTTGGTTCGCCTTGTGGTTAAGATATAGTCAAAATCTAGAGCTAGACCAAAATCTATTAATACCGCTTCTGACTGCCCCTCTCGGTTCCGCAACAAAATATTTCCTGGATGCACATCCCGATGAATCAGTTCATTTTCATGTACAACTATCAGTGCTTCCCCAATTTGCTGAATGTAACGTAGTGCGTCAACTTCCGAAAGTTTTGGTGGACGGAGGTCAGCCAAACTCACTCCATCCACATACTCCATTACCAGACACGGATAATCTCCTTCCTTAAACGGTGTTCTGAACTGCACAATATGCTGATGCTGACATCGGGTGAGATTTACCGCCTCCTGCCAAAACATAGTCTCTAACCGAGCGCGTTCGGGCTGGCTAAGGGATTGGAGCAGATTATCATTTAAGGTTTTAATGACTAAGCGATCGCTATTTCTATTTTTTACCAAATAAGTAATACCAAATCGTCCCCTTCCTAATTCTTTTTCAATAGTATATTTGCCACCTTGCAATTGATCACCTGCCACCCAAGCCATCTTTGCAACTCCCAATATATTTGTATTAATCTTCACATAAGAAAGCCTGGAGAACTGGAACCTAGCTTTACAGAAACAGCGCTATGTCTCAGAATAAGACTCTTTGCGTCTACACTTGCTAAACTAATTTTAAATCTTGAATAAAAGCAGAGAAAAAACAACCATAGAATTATGGCTCAAATCTTAGTTGAAAATTTAGATCCCATTATTCTAGAAAAGCTAGAAACTCTTGCCAAACAACACGGTAGGTCTTTGCAAGAAGAACTAAAGCAGATCCTACAACAAGCGGCTGAAAAAGCGACACACTATCACACTGGCGGCGACATGGAAAGAACCAGAGAAGCTGTAGCACGCGCTCAAGTTAGATATACAGGAAAAATTTTCAGTGACAGTACTGAACTTATCCGCGAGGATAGAGAACGGTGAGTCAGTATGTTTTAGATGCTAGCATTGCCATAAAGTGGTTCATCCCTGAAGTCTACTCTGATGCAGCTAGGCGTTTACTAGCAAGTAATCATACTTTCCTAGTTCCAGATTTTTTCTTCCCAGAAGTGGGAAACGTCTTGTGGAAACAAGTCCGTCGTGGTGAAGACACTGCTGAAAATGCAAGACAAATATTAGCAGATTTAAATGCAGTTCCTGTAGAGGTGTACTTATCTCAGCTGTTAATGCCACTTGCTTTAGATATTGCCCTTCAGAGCGATCGTGCAGTGTATGACAGTTTATACTTAGTCCTTGCTATTACTCAACAATGCCAGATGGTAACAGCAGACGAAAAATTTTACAACGCACTGAAAACCAGTAGCTACGCAAGTAATCTTTTATGGGTAGAGAATATTTAAAAAGCTTTGATGTAGACTACCGCAAGCATCTCTTCTTCCACTGCTAAACTAAAAAACAACCCTTACTCCTGCAAAGGTAGTCTTATGACCTCTGCAACCGATCCATCCACCGCCCTCACACCGTTCCCAGACCATACGCAGCTACCAGAGTCTGATGGTACTTTCGTGAAAAATTTTCAGGAACATCCCCAAAGCATTCTCCTAACGGACTCTATTAAGCCGATATTGCAAAAACGTCATCCTGATGGGCAATACTGTATTGGTCAAGATAGTGATATCTACTGGCGCATCACTGACCCCCCAGAAAAAGGCGCAGAAGCACCAGACTGGTTTTATGTAGGGAATGTACCACCCACTCTAGATGGGCAAACGCGGAGGTCTTATGTACTCTGGCGAGAGTTTATTGCCCCATTGATTGCATTGGAATTTGTATCTGGGGATGGTAGTGAGGAGCGAGATAAAACTCCTTGGAAAGGGAAATTTTGGATTTATGAGCAGGTGATTCGTCCTCCTTTCTACGGCATTTATGAAGTGAATAAAGCCAGCGTAGAAGTTTATGAATTAATTGGTGGACAATATCAATTATTAACGGCAAATGAACGCGGACATTATCCCATACATCCTTTAGGAGTTGAGTTAGGGATTTGGCAGGGAAAATATTATAATATGGAATTACCTTGGCTACGCTGGTGGGATTTGCAAGGTAATTTGTTGTTGACTGGTGAAGAAAGAGCTGATCGCTTAACTGCCCAATTGCGATCGCTAGGTATCGAACCAGAAGCCTAGTACTCTGTCAATAAATAATTGATGGATAAATTCCTTGTAGAGACGGCGATTTATCGCGTCTCTCTAACCGTCAAAATGAATTTGACAGACCACTATATTTTTGGATGAAGGGTTATGGCAAGAGTTACTGACACAAGACACCAATCGCTTAAACAAGTTTGTCAGAACTTTGCTGCTTAAAATTTTCCAATGGCCCCATATTTGCAATTTCATAGCCAGTGGGATAGCTGGGGATAGGAGAGTCAATATAAAAATTAGGCTGATTCCGAGGTGGGAATAACCGGATTAATCTGGCTCGGATTTTTAGTAGACTTACCATAGCCGATCGCAGCAATGGCGAAGGATAGGGAAAACCAAAGGCATCGAGCATTGGCTCATCCAGTAAAGCATAGATACCTGGTTTGATCGAAGAACGCATCCACGAAGGAAACCAACTCAAAAATAAATCGCGTGTAGCTTCCCCAACCCGACGATTTGTATCTGAATAACGAAAGTTTTGGCGTTCATAGTCAAGGTTATAGCGCTCGAATTCTTCGTAGGTTTCAGGGATATTCTGAATCTGCATTTGCTTACCTACTTCTCGCCAGAAGTAAAAAGACGCTAATTTTTCTTGTTCGCACATCAGCCGCCAACCAAACTGCAGATTCCAGCGGATAGGTTCGAAAATGAAGGTTGAAAGTACATACAGGAAATCACCGTTGTCAATCTTGAAGCGTCCGTGGAGTGTATTCATGCGTTGTAGGGCTTCTTTGCCGCGATCGCTATCATAACCCCACTTAATCATCTCTCCAACAATTATTGACGTGTCATCGTAGCGTTTTTGTGGACAATGGGTAAATTCTCCTGTCTGATTCAGCAATTTAGAAATACTAGGAACGCAATAAGTTCGCATCAAAGCAACTTCAAGTGATCGCGTCATATCCCAAGGAAACTCATAGCCATTCATCAAGTGATAAATCTGGCAATGATCTTCCACTGGATCGAGTTGCTGAATCAGATGAAGATTTTTATAGCGATTGAGAAGCATCTAAAATTTCTCTGTATTCAATTCAGTTATTTATTCACATCCAGCAACCGCGAAGTTTCTAAACGACTCATCCACTTCTCTAAATAAACTCGATTACCTTTTTCTTCATTTGGATCTTTAGTATCCAAAGGATAAGGCATCAGTCCCAAAATCGTTGCTGTTGTTACGCAAAACATCGATTTTTGGAAACTCATGCAAATTTGTACCCGCAAATCATCTTCACCCCGAAGACTGCGACGATAAATTTCGTGCAAATACTCTGGAAGATAATGACGCATATCTTGCATCAACAATGTGGGTGGAATACCTGCGCCGCCGATGGGTAAAGGATCGGCATACAATGCGCCATACTGAAATCGCGTTTGATCTGGGGGAATTTGATAACCTTGGGCGTTGTATGAAACTGTACCGTGGAAAGGAGTTCCCCGAAAGAATACCGCTTCTACATAAGGTATTGCTGTATCTGCTAAGAAAGTCAAACCAACGCTTTTAGGAATGATTTCATAGACTTCACCCCGAATTTTGACGGCGTAGGTAATTGGGTTTGATGCATTTGCCACTAACCCTGCTTTAATATGTTCTACAACTTCGGAAATCGATTTTATTTTGCCTTGGTCGTAGAGGTCTGATAAGCTGAGGAAGATATCAGCCATGACTCGCCAAAATTGACCTAAACCTGTGTAGTAAGCAGATACGCGCAATTGTTCTGTTAAGAAATCTGGAAACAGTTGGTTAATACCCAAAATTAAAGGGTTGTTTTTAAATTTTGCGGCAATAACGGCTTGCGCTCTTTCTTTAAATTCTGTTGTATCTAAATATGTATCTAGTCCACCGCCACCGTGCCACATCATGGCTTTCATACAATATTCGGCATACTCAAAATTAATTCGATTATGCCACCAGTGTCGGAGCAATTTCTCAACAGAAACCTCTCCATTAAAGTATTTAAAAAATGGGAAAAATATTAAAAACTGATGCTCGGCAATATAGTTAAGATTTTTTGAGTAGGCATCTAAAACCACACCATAGCTTTTAAGAATACCAACAACTTCTAGTACATTTTCTGGACTATTAGGGAGTAATGCTTCTCCTTTTTGCAGCCGTTCAATATACTCAGCTAAGGGATTGTGAGCCGCTTTCTTTTTAATAGTTACCATTGCTATCTCTCCAAAAAGTATAGGGACTGGGTACTGGGGATTGGGTACTGGGTATTGGGTATTGGTTACTGGGGATCAGACATTGGGTATTATGTATTCAGAAAAATCTTCCCTACTCCCTAATTCCTAGTCCCCAGTCCCCAGTCCCCATTTCCTACTCCCTAATCCTTAGCCCCCATTGCTTTCTCCAAGGACACTGCTACTACTACATTTTGGCTATTCACCATTGCTGTAATTGTTGGTTCAGTCCAGTGTGCTAACCAAGCGGGTTGAATGCCGAAAATCACAATCAACACAGCTAAAATTGCAGCTGGGATGCGATCGCTCCAATACACACGTGGTAAGTTAGTAACTTGTGCAGACAAGCGGCCAAAAAAGGCCCGGTCGAGGAGTATTAGAAAGTAAACCGCAGTTAAGCCAGTACCAAGCATTGATAGTAAAGTTTGCACTGGAAAAACTGGAAAACTGCCCCGAAAAATGATGAATTCGGAAATAAACCCGACCATTCCTGGTATCCCAGCACTGGCCATAACTCCCAAAACCATTAGGCTACCAATTACAGGCATACCCCGTTCTGGGTTCAGCAATCCTTGAAGAACATCTAAATCTCGGCTGCCGGCTTTTTTATACACAACTCCTACCAGCAAAAACAGCATGGCGGAAATTAAGCCGTGGCTAATCATCTGCATCACAGCACCTAAAACGCTTAAGGGTGTAGATGCCGCCGTCGCTAACAGCACATAGCCCATGTGTCCAATGGAACTGTATGCTACCATTTTTTTCATATCGGTTTGAGCGATCGCGCAGGATGCACCATACAATACACTCACCACTGCCCAAGTCGCTAACCAAGGAGCCACATAAGCCCAAGCTTCTGGTAACAAGTTCATACCAAACCGCAGTAAGCCGTAAGTTCCCAACTTCAACAACACCCCAGCCAATAGCACGGAAATTGGTGTGGAAGCTTCAACGTGAGCATCTGGCAACCAAGTATGAAAGGGAACTAAGGGAATTTTAATCCCGAAACCGATCAAAATTCCCACTAGCAGTAAAAGCTGTGTCGCTAGAGGTAGAGTCGTAGCGTTTAAGGTTGCTAGTGCAAAGCTAGAGGAACCACTCAGCCAAACCATGCCGAGGAAACTTGCCAAAATCAAGATTCCCGAAACGGCGGTATAAATAAGAAATTTTGTAGCCGCATAACCCCGCTTTTCCCCACCCCAAATAGCTATCAACAGATATAGCGGAATTAATTCTAATTCGTAAAACAGGAAAAATAACAGTAAATCCTGTGCCAGAAATGCTCCAGTCACCCCAGCGCTCAATAATAGTATCAAGGAGTAATAAAATTTAGGGCGCTGTAGAGATTCATCGCTACTGTAGATGGCAATAGAAGTTAACAGTCCATTCAAACCCAGGAGTGGCAAAGATAAACCATCAATTCCTAGGTTATAGTTTAAGCCTAAGACATCTATCCAAGGTACAGACTCAGCAAACTGTTGAGTTATTTCCCCTGGATGGAACTGAATTGCTAGTACGATTGTCCACAAGAAAGCGATAATGGCAAAGACCAAAGCCACCCCACGGGCAAATTTCCCATTGATACCAGAGGGCGAGAAACCAATTAAAGCTGCACCGATTAACGGCACTAGAATTAAAACACTAAGCATAAGCAGATATGGAATGGGGAATGGGGAATTGGGAATGGGAAAAAACTCTTACCCAATCACAAATGACAAATGACCAATGATCAATGACAATATCTTTAAAAAGGCAATTTATCTAGTAAACCCGATGACCAGCCGATGAAGAAAACCAGGACGCTGACAACTGCGAGGATGGTCAACATATAGCCCTGAGATTGCCCAGAAATGCTGTACTTTAAAGTTTGTCCGCCAAAAATCGTCGCAAACCCAACTAAGTTTACTAGACCATCGACTAAATAGCGATCGCTCCAAGCAGAAATTTTAGATAGCAGTGCGACTGCACTCACCACCGTTACGCGATAAACTCGGTCAATATAAAAATCATAACCTAATAAGTCTTGCACAAATCTCCACGCCAAAAATCTGGATCTTGACCAAGCCTTGTGCAGATAAACTGTAGAACCTATAACTACTCCCAGCACAGTAGAAGCAAACAACGCTAATGCTACATACCAATTAATACTTTCCCAATCTGGTAGTAAGTACCATTGCTGTAACATCAAAGGCAAAAGTAAAGTCAAGATTGTGAGAGTCACCATCGGGAAGGCCATTTGCCAACCAACTTCTGGCGTGCGTCGGGTCTTTTGTTGCGGTTTCCCCCAGAAGACTAATCTGAATACTCTAGTTAAGTTCAATGCTGTCAAGCCATTGACTAATAGTAAAACCCCAATCACCCAAGGGCTAATATTCACGAAACCGTCCGCCCATCCTAGCATTGCCCAGAAGCTTCCCAATGGTAGAAACGTTACCATCCCCGCCGAACCGACAATAAAGGCGGTGGTGGTGGCTGGCATCCGTGACCAAAGTCCGCCCATTTCTGTTAAGTCTTGGCTTTGGGTAGTTAAGATGACTGAACCGGAACTCATAAATAATAATGCTTTAGCGATCGCATGAGTTAACAGCAACATCAAGGCCACACCCCCTTGCTGCAACCCTACCGCTAAAAACACTAACCCCATGTATGCACTGGTAGAATGAGATAGCGATCGCTTAATGTCAATTTGAGCTATAGATACTAATGTTGCCCCAATTGCCGTTACTGTACCCATGATTACCAAAGCATTCAAGGCAACTGGCGACAGTGCTAACAATGGTTGAAATTTATACAGTAAATAAGCGCCACCAGCTACTACCAGCGAGTTTCGCATTACCGAAGCAGGATTGGGTCCTTCCATCGCCTCATCTAACCACAGATGTAGTGGAAATTGGGCACATTTCCCAGCCGGTCCAGCAATTAACGCCAAACCCAGCAATGTTGATGTCACTGGGCTTAAATTAGCTGTTTGTGCCCACTCATATAAATCTGAAAAGTTCAAACTGCCGGCTAAGTTGGAAAGTGTCACCGTAGCCATCAGCAGCAACAAGTCTCCTACCCGTTTAGTCCAAAACGCATCTCGCGCCGCCGTCACTACTAGCGGTTGAGCATACCAGAATCCCACTAGCAAGTAAGTCGAAAGTGTCAGAACTTCCAAAAGGGCATAGCTGAGAAATAAAGAATCGCTGATTGCTAGACCAGTCAACGCTGCTTCAAAAAATCCTAGCAGCGCAAAAAAACGCGCCAGCGACCAGTCCTTTTCCATGTAACCCAGAGCGTAAACTTGTGCCAGTAAGCTTAAACCTGTAATTAAAACTGTTGCCCCAATACTGACTGCTGAAATTTCCAAGGTAAAAGATAAGTCTAAATCAGCAGCTTTGAACCACGGCACCAGTAACTTTTCTGGTTCTCTATCCCAGATATTTTTAAATACAAATAGACTATGGACAAAAGCCACAACAGTTGTCAACAAGTTTATGTATGCCGCAGGTCTTGGCCCTGTTCGCTGAATTATTCCTATTCCCCAGGGCAACGTCAAAATTGCGCCTAATAAGCTATATAAAGGCACAAACCAACTTGTTGAAAATAGAAATTGCTCCATTTAAATTTACCTTTATGACTCAGCCTTTATTTTAAAAAATCTTTCAAACAATTATTTATTTAAAAAAATAAATCTAGTAAAATATCAACATTTTTTTACTATTGTTTAAACTCAATTATCCAAAGTATTTTTACTTTACTTTCCCCTAATAAACTTTGATAAAATATAACTTTACATACGCAAAAGCATTTACTTGCCTTAACCTCACCTCTGTTTTTACATTTGTATTTCTACTTTGAGCAGAGTAATTTATACGATATATTTGAAAAGATTATATACTTTTCACCTAGTCGTTCTACATCCAGCAAAATTTCAGGAAAGATAGATACAGTAAAAGATACAGCCCCCGCTCTTCCCTCGCCAGATAGAATTAGCCTTGGTTATGAATATCGTTTTGTAAATGTGATAAAGAAATTATAAAGCATAAGTGGCTGCTCAAGTAATTCAGTAAACTTTAATTGCTCAAAAGCCTAGATAAATATTTGTTAAGTTTTTTAAAACTTTCTTATCATAAACTATTATAGTAATTTATATTGCCAGGAACGCCAAGCTTTCCTATGCTTAATTTGGAAGTGTTTTCTTAGCTATAAGATCAGGCTCTCCCCGTCAAAAAATTCAAACGACAGTACAGATTGCATTAATTTTGTAGGAGTTCTGCGATGCCAATTGCAGTTGGAATGATTGAAACGAAAGGCTTTCCAGCAGTTGTGGAAGCTGCTGATGCGATGGTGAAAGCCGCCCGTGTCACCTTAGTAGGGTATGAAAAAATTGGTAGCGCTCGCGTCACCGTGATAGTTCGGGGAGATGTATCGGAAGTACAAGCTTCTGTAGCTGCTGGGGTTGAAGCCGCGAAAAGAGTTTTTGGTGGTGAAGTGTTGTCCACTCACATCATTGCTCGTCCTCACGAGAACCTGGAATACGTCTTGCCGATTCGTTACACAGAAGCTGTGGAACAGTTCCGTACCTAAAAGCTGTTTAAAAAAAGTAATTAACGCTCTTTGCTTTTTTGAGCATCACTTTTGTCCAAAGCTAAAAACTTTAAATAGGGATTAAAACTAATGTCAATTGCAGTGGGAATGGTTGAAACGCTGGGCTTTCCAGCAGTTGTGGAAGCTGCTGATGCGATGGTGAAAGCTGCTCGTGTGACTCTAGTCGGCTATGAAAAAATCGGCAGTGGTCGAGTTACAGTAATTGTCCGGGGTGACGTTTCGGAAGTACAAGCTTCCGTAGCCGCAGGTGTTGAATCAGTAAAGCGAGTCAATGGTGGACAAGTGCTGTCTACTCACATCATTGCTCGTCCTCACGAAAACTTGGAATACGTCCTACCAATTCGTTATACAGAAGACGTAGAACAATTCCGGGAAAATGTGAACGCAATTCGTCCTTTTGGTAGAAGACCGTAATTTTTAATGCAAGTCGCCAAAGTTCGCGGCACAGTAGTTAGCACCCAAAAAGATCCAAGTCTCAGAGGTGTGAAACTACTGTTGTTACAATTTGTAGATGAAGACGGAAACATCCTCCCACAATATGAGGTAGCAGCAGATAGTGTGGGAGCAGGTGTAGATGAGTGGGTACTTGTCAGTCGTGGCAGTGTTGCTCGTCAAGTTATTGGCAACGAACAGCGACCACTAGATGCAGTGGTAGTAGCGATCATAGATACAATTTATGTTGAAGATCGCATGATTTACAGCAAAAAAGATCAATATCGATAGTCATTAGTCATTGGTCATTGGTCATTAGTGAATAACAAAGGACAAATGACAACGAACAAATGACAATATAGGAGGAATCTCGCAATGGCAGTCCGCAGCACGGCAGCACCCCCAACTCCGTGGTCAAGGAATTTAGCTGAACCCAAAATCCATCAAACTGCTTTTGTACATTCATTCTCCAATCTGATTGGGGATGTAAGAATAGGTGCAAATGTAATCGTTGCTCCGGGGACTACGATTAGAGCGGATGAAGGCACACCTTTTTATCTTGGTGAAAACACTAATATTCAAGATGGTGTGGTCATTCATGGGTTAGAGCAAGGTCGAGTAATTGGCGATGACCAAGAGAAATACTCGGTATGGGTAGGTAAAAATGCTTGCATTACCCACATGGCTCTAATTCACGGGCCAGCTTATGTAGGCGATAATTCCTTCATTGGCTTTCGCTCTACAGTGTTTAATGCCAGGGTAGGTGCAGGTTGCATCGTGATGATGCACGCTTTGATTCAAGACGTAGAAATTCCCGCAGGTAAATATGTACCTTCGGGAGCGGTAATTACTAGCCAGCAGCAAGCTGACCGCTTGCCAGATGTGCAAGATCAGGATAAGGAATTTGCTCATCATGTGGTTGGAATTAATCAGGCGCTACGAGCTGGTTATCTTTGTGCTGCGGATAGCAAATGTATAGCACCCATTCGGGATGAGAACGCTAAATCTTATACAGGTAATGGTATTACTGTTTTAGAGTTGGAAAGGAGTAGTGAAGTGGCGAGCAATAGCTTGGGTGCAGAAACAATAGAGCAGTTGCGCTATCTATTGGAACAAGGGTATAAAATTGGTACAGAACACGTAGATCAGAGACGGTTCCGCACGGGTTCTTGGACTAGCTGCCAACCAATTGAACCGAGATCCATCGGTGAAGCGATCGCAGCATTAGAAAGCTGTGTAAGTGACCATAGCGGCGAATATGTCCGCCTTTTTGGTATTGATAAAGATAGACGACGTGTGTTAGAGAGCATCATCCAACGCCCGGATGGTGATTTTAAACCAGCTACCAATTTTAAGGCTCCGGCTAGTAATCATAGCAATGGCAGCTACAGCAATAATGGTAACGGTAACGGCTCTAGCAGTGGCAAAGTCAATGGCGAAACTGTAGAGCAAATCCGCCAACTTTTGGCAGGTGGTTATAAAATTGGCATGGAACACGTAGACGAGCGCCGTTTCCGTACTGGTTCCTGGACTAGCTGCAAGCCAATTGAAGCAACTTCCATAAATCAAGTAATTTCCGGCTTGGAAGAATGTATAGAAAGCCATCAAGGTGAGTATGTGCGTTTAATAGGCATTGATACCAAAGCCAAACGGCGGGTATTAGAAACGATTATCCAACGTCCAAATGGTCAAGTAGCCTCCTTTGGTAGTCAGAAATCATCATTTACTAGCAGTGGAAGCTCTGGAAGTGCTACGGCAACAGCTACCAGTAATCGTTTGAGTACTGAAGTAGTAGACCAACTCCGGCAATTATTGGCTGGTGGGTATAAGATTAGTCTTGAACACGTAGACGAACGACGGTTCCGTACAGGTTCCTGGACGAGTACCGGTCAAATTCAAGCCTCCTCAGAAAGAGAAGCGATCGCAGCTATAGAAGGACACCTTGGCGAATACCAAGGGGAATATGTACGCTTAATTGGTATTGACCCCAAAGCCAAGCGTCGGGTATTAGAAACGATTATCCAACGTCCAAATGGTCAAGTAGCCTCCTCTGGCAGTCAGAAATCATTTACTAGCAGTGCGCCTTCTGCTACAGCAACAGCTACAGCAACAGCTACCAGTACCCGCTTGAGTAGTGAAGTTGTAGACCAACTCCGACAATTATTGGCTGGCGGCTCTAAAATTAGCCTTGAACACGTAGACCAACGGCGGTTCCGTACTGGTTCTTGGACTAGTACCGGTCAGATTCAAGCCTCCTCAGAAAGAGAAGCGATCGCAGCCGTAGAAGGACACCTTGGCGAATACCAAGGAGAATATGTGCGCTTAATTGGTATTGACCCCAAAGCCAAGCGTCGGGTATTAGAAACGATCATCCAACGTCCATAACAGTGAGTGAGGAGTAGGTAGACGCGATTAATCGCGTCTGTACGGGAGTAGAGAATAGGAAATTTTAATATCCACCACTTACTACTCCCTAGAACCGGGAGTAGGTAATTTTAATATTCCCCATTCCCCATTCCCCATTCCTCATTCCCCATTCCCCATTCCGGCTTCCGAGGTTAAAATTTCCATGTCTGTGCTGTCACTGCGCCTCAGCAATAACTTTGATTCTTACATTAGTGGTGAGGTGACTATTCATCCAAGCGCAGTACTTGCACCTGGCGTGATCCTTCAAGCAGCTGAAAACAGCAAGATCGTAATTGGGCCAGGGGTCTGTATTGGCATGGGAGCCATTCTCCAAGTCCATGAAGGAACCCTAGAGGTAGAAGCGGGGGCAAACCTGGGAGCCGGTTTTTTGATGGTTGGCAAGGGCAAAATTGGAGCAAATGCTTGTATTGGTTCAGCAACAACAGTTTTTAACTATTCAGTTGAACCTGGACAAGTAGTTCCACCTGGATCGATTTTAGGAGACACCAGTCGGCAAATTGCTCAAACAACGCAGCCGGAACCATCTACAAATAACTCCACGGCTACAAGTGTGCCACCGCAGAAGGAAGAAGAAAATGGCTCAGGAGGAGTTAAGGAAAAGGTAAGTTCCTCAACTAACTTCTCAGCTGCGGCTTTTGTGGATTTCAAACAAAATAAGTCGATTTCTTATTTTAAATCTCCAGCCACTCCTGAAAGCCAGCCTCCTCCCTTAGAGGAACCCGCGAAGGATGCTGAATCCCCCTTGCAAGAAGCCGTTCAAGAGCCTACAAAATCTGACTCAGACCCCAATCAGCTACCTACAGAATCCCCTAACGGTTTCGGAACTCAGATTTATGGACAAGGGAGCATAAGCAGACTGTTGACCACATTGTTTCCTCATAGACAATCTTTGAGTGACCCAAACTCTGACGATTAGTCTGAGTAAGTGTTAATTGTAAGTTGTCGGCTTTGTGATTATCTGGGTAAGTTCATAATGGAAACATCTAATCAACGGTCTCTGAAAGCCATCGAAGGAACGAGTCATCGAGACACCTTCCAGGACACTGCTTTAGGTTTAGTTTCTACCCGCAGCTTTCCAGCAATAGTTGGGACGGCGGATATGATGCTGAAATCAGCAGGAGTTCACCTAGTTGGGTATGAAAAAATTGGTGGCGGATATTGTACTGCGATCGTTCGGGGTGGAATTGCTGACGTGCGTCTGGCAGTAGAATCTGGTGTGCAAACAGCTGAACAGTTTGGTCAATTAGTTTCTAGCTTGGTGATTCCTCGGCCTTATCCAAACCTAGATATAGTACTTCCCATCACAACCCGTTTTACTAAATTGATGGAGGAGGGCAATTCTAGCCGTCTGAGTAATCAAGCAATTGGTTTGGTAGAAACGCGAGGATTTCCAGCGATGGTAGGCGCGTGTGATGCCATGCTCAAAGCTGCTGATGTTCATTTAGCAGCCTACGAAAAAATTGGTGGGGGTTTGTGTACAGCTATTATTCGTGGTTCCGTAGCAAATGTGGCGGTAGCAGTGGAAGCGGGAATGTTTGAAGCAGAACGCATTGGAGAATTAAATGCAGTGATGGTAATTCCGCGACCACTTGACGAAATGGAGCAAACCTTACCATTAGCAAGTTGCTGGATAGAAACACAACAGCCTTTAAACTTACCAGTCAATATTAAAGAACAAGTTGCCGAAATAGAAGTGCTAAGATTACCAGATTTAACTAAGCTACCTACAAAAATTGCAGAAGTTGTAGAAGAATTATGGAATGATGAATGATGATAGATGAATTTGGGAAAATCATCATTCATCGGGAAGTGGAAGGAATCTTACGCTTTTCTTGTTGTTATGATAATAGCTTCTTCAATCTATAAATAAAATACCTTTATTTTAATAGAAATAATAGAGTTTTATCTATAATAAAACTCGTAAGTTTCTATTGGTATCGCTATACCATTTGCAACTGTTCAGTTAATACTAGTTTTATATCGATGAATAGCTATATAGAGGAGAATCACCTTTGAAACAAGCGACGCTGCACCAGTTAAAGGTATTCGAGGCTGCGGCACGGCACAGTAGCTTTACGCGGGCTGCTGAGGAATTGTTTCTCACCCAACCTACCGTTTCTATGCAAATCAAGCAACTCACAAAATCCGTAGGGTTGCCATTATTTGAGCAAGTGGGGAAACGGTTGTATCTCACCGAAGCAGGACGAGAATTATTTGCCACTTGTCGGCAGATTTTTGAAAATATAGCCCAGTATGAAATGAAGGTGGCAGATTTAAAAGGGCTAAAACAGGGACAATTACGCTTGGCAGTGATTACAACAGCAAAATATTTTATCCCACGTTTATTAGGGCCGTTTTGCGAACTTTATCCAGGGATTGATATCTCTCTGCAAGTAACGAATCACGAACAAATTTTGGAACGGATGAGTCAGAACCTGGACGACTTATATATTATGAGTCAAGTTCCAGACAATATGGATGTGAATTGTGAGGCATTTTTAGAAAATCCTTTGATAGTCTTTGCACCAGTTAATCATCCGTTATCCAAGGAAAAAAATATTCCGATCCAACGCCTATCTAACCAACCTTTTATTATGCGAGAACCAGGTTCAGGAACTCGCCGCGCCGTGCAAAGCCTATTTGAAGAACAAGGGGTGACAGTAAAAGTCAAGCTGGAATTGGGAAGTAACGAAGCAATTAAACAAGCGATCGCAGGTGGTTTAGGAATTTCGGTTTTATCTCGTCATACTTTACTATTAGACGCTTCAGATTTTAGCATTTTAGATGTCCAACACTTTCCCATTCAGCGACATTGGTACATGGTTTACCCCGCAGGCAAGCAGTTATCTATCGTCGCTCGTGCCTATTATGACTATCTCCTGGCTGCGGCAAGGAATTTTGTAGATCAAAACACTGATACCACTGCTAGTAGCCTTGAACCAACTCACGGGTAATTTGTAATTACGAATTACGTTAGCGTAGCGTAAAGCCTGCGGCATGGCTTCTCTACGAGACGCTGCGCGAACGCTTAGAGCGACGTAGGAGCGTCATTACGAATTACCCAAAGGGGTTGACTGTTAGACCGGCAACCATTGACAATTAACCAGCAGAATCAATTAAAAATGGGGGAAAACTCGCAATGGTTAACCCGGAAATACCATCTTGGCGCAAAACAGTACAAAGCGAGATTGTAGCTGTTACAGTTTATGCTGACAGAGCATTGGTTACACGGCGAGGTGTAGTTGATTTAACAGGAATTGAACAGGAATTAGTAATTACCTCACTGCCAGAGACTCTAGAAATTGAGTCTATCAGGGTTAGCGGTACAGGGACAGTGGGAGTGCGTTTGATGGGAGTGAGTAGCGATCGCATTTACACCACTGAACCTGTAACGGAGCGAGTCGCACATTTGACAAGGCAAATTGAGCAGTTAGAAGCAGAAAAACGTCATCTACAAGCCCAAGTCGATGCTTTAGCATTACAATCTAGTTTTATCGCCGGTTTACGCGAAAAAACTGAAGAACCCTTTGCCCAAAGTTTGTCTCGGAAAAATCTCAGCCTGAGCGAAACTTTAGATTTTTTGAACTTTCTCGGAAGCCAGTATGGTGAATATGCGATCGCATCTGGAGAGTGCAAAACCCAACAGCAGGAATTAGACAAAGAACTGCAAGCACTCCGCGCCTCGTTGCAAAAAATTCAAACACCCCATCCCAAAGAGAGTTTGAGCATAGTTGTAGGAGTTGAAGTTGCAGGTGAAGGCAAATTTGAATTAGAGGTATCTTACATAGTAAATCGCGCCAGTTGGACTCCGCTTTATGACTTGCGCTTTAACACTACCAGCGATATTGTGCATCTGGGCTACCTTGCAGAAATCACTCAAAGCAGTGGCGAAGATTGGATTAGTGCAAATCTCACCCTTTCTACCGCTAAACCTGGATTAGGTACACTCCCGCCTAAACTTGAACCCTGGTATATTGATGCACCACGTCCACAAATGTTACGACAACGACAATTGGCTACCCAGCGACCACTGCTTCCTACCATACCAGAACAGGCTGCTTCTGCTGCTAGAGTAGATTGGCAAGAAGAAGACGAAGGTGCAGAGGATGTTCTTATCCAAGCAGAAACCGTTACAGCAGAAGTATCCAAAGAAGGGAGTGTAGTTACCTTTAAATTGAATGGTGGCGGTAATATTCCCAGTGATGGCGCACCTCATAAAACGACAATTTTTAATGATGATTATCCTTGTAACTTTGATTATGTGGCAATGCCGCGTTTGGTAAGTTTTGCTTATCTGCAAGCAAATGTGAAAAATAATCCCAATGGTGCGACTTTGTTACCAGGTAAAGCGAATATATTCCGCAACAATGTTTTTATCGGGACAACTCAGTTACAGAATATTGCGCCAGGACAAGAATTCAAACTAAATTTAGGGATTGATGAAGGTTTGAAAATTGAGCGCGAATTAGTTGAACGTCTGGTAGACAAGAGACTAATTAGCAACCAGCGCCGGATTACTTATAGTTATCGGTTGATAATTACTAACTTACTCGACAAAGAAGTAAATCTGAAAGTAACTGAACAATTACCAGTTAGCCGCAACGAGCAAATTAAAGTGCGCCTCAGTCGCAGTAACCCACAAATTCAACTGGGTGAAATGGGCATTTTGGAATGGGAGTTAACTCTTCTACCACAGGAAAAAAGAGATATATATTACCAGTTTAATGTTGAACATCCGCCTGACTTAATGGTAGTTGGGTTAGATATTTAGAATCGACGAGATGAGCGTTGAGCAGAATGCAATAATTCTGGTTTGGGAACTCAGGAGTCATAATATTATAACTCCTGAGTTCTGTGTAAGTGTATTTCATTCATCTGATAATCGCTATATTGTTTACTTAAATATTGCTTCTCATTAGAGAGTATTTATAAAGTAAATCTTAAATAGAGTTGTCGGGAAATAAAAGATAAGTGAGGCAATGCTGGTCTTGTAATTGGGATTCTCTTAAGCAGCCATCAAGTAGAAGTTCCATAATCCTGCTGCGGTCAGCATCAAATGGTCATCAAAGTTTTCAATCCGATTACGATAAATGACACTGGCGGCGTTGTAGCGCTTCACACCAGCAAAGGCATTTTCGCAAACTACACGGGATTGACTCAATTGACGATTCTCCGTTTTTTGAAGGTCACTTAACTTGCCCCCTTTGGGCTTTTTGTGAGGAAGATGGAGATTGTCATACTGCTTCTGTAATCCCTGAAAGCCCGAGTCTACTTCAATCGGAATTTCATCAGGCACACTACCTGCAATGTCATCTTCGTCATGAAAACGTTTGTCATGCAGTTTGCCTTCTCGTGCTTTGCTTAAGATCAAGACCCGTTTGGTTTCATCAACTGCCGCCAAGTGTTTACGCGTATGACGTTTCTTTTTACCGGAGTAATTCTGTTGTTGTTGTTCTCTTTCTTGAGGTCGCGCAATTGGGCGTTCTGTCCCATCAATCATCACTCGTTGCACTCCTGGAAAGCGTGACAAAAATGCTTCAATGCTTTCGAGATGGCGTTCCGGCAGCGCCATCTTCTGTCCCAAAGCCGCTTCTAATATTGGCTGCAATCGATGCATCCACTCATGTGCCTGGGAGCGATGCATATCAAAGAGCAGTCCCGCCACATCGAAGGTCGGATAACATTTGAAATAGAAAAGGATGAAAAACAATTTGTCTTGGGCTGTAAGTAAGCGGGCTTTGCGTCCTCCACCCAGGCCACGTTGACGAGGCTTGGCCTGTTGAGTATCTAGGTACATCGTGGTAAACGTGGGCAAAAGGGCATCAAATGCTTTCCGGTTCAACCCAGTTAATGCCCTCAACAGTCGGTCTTGCTTCAGCGCACCTTCAATATTCAGCATCATTCTTCCCTACCACTGCTGTCTATTCTCTCTTATTTCCCGACAAGTCTAATTGGGTATGTTATGGCTTTGCTATCACGCACCCTGCTATGTGGCGGTGCATTAGGCAATTAAATTATTTTTTTCGTAACTAAAAATATTGAAATATGTGCCTAACACACCCTACAGAAATTTTATTTTTACTTTATAAATAATTTTTTACAGCAATTTGCAAGTTAATACCAGTTTGAAAAAAATACCACAAATACATTAGATAGGGTATATGGGAGTGCAAGCTCTTGCACCTCTACAGCCGATTTATGTGTTGTAAAGTGTAATTTCTTGAAATATGTTGTGTTTAATAATTACTATTTGCAAATTATTTTTTGATATCTAAAGCTACTTATTAACTCTTTCTTAATGTTTTCTTAAGGCGGGGTGAAGGTGCTAAGTATGGCAACGGCGGCTTGATCTACTTTACCTGTAATAGTGGTGGCAATGCAGGGCAAGGGCAGGTTTTTGCTTATAAACCTAATAATAACGATCCCAACAGTGGTACTATCACCCTGATTGTAGAGTCTCCCGCAGAGGATATACTGAATTTCCCCGATAATATTACCGTGGCTCCCTTTGGAGATCTCTTCTTGTGCGAAGACGGTAGCAATACTGAATTCGTGATCGGCGTTACCCCGGAAGGCGATCTCTATCGGTTTGCAGCAAATGCTATTAACGGCAGTGAATTCGCTGGTGCTTGCTTCTCACCTGATGGTCACACAATGTTTGTCAATATTCAAGACCCTGGAATTACCTGTGCGATTTGGGGCCCTTGGAGCAGAAACCGAGCATAAGGTTAGTTACATCTAAGTGATTTGATAACTTGCAGGGGTACTCCAGTTTATTCTCGGAGTAGCCCTGTTTTTAGTAGATTTTGGGTGAGATTGCAAGAATGCAGATAAGACAATATGTGGACGAGATCATCATCGAACGGTTTTTAGAGATAGCATCTACACTCTTCACTGCTAGGCTAAACTTATAGTGCTTCTACGTCTGTAGCCCTTTTACTCCTGGTGGATAACTAATTTCGACACCACAAGAAGTTGCACAACAAGAGAAACAACGCTGCGATCGCTTGGCAGCAAAACTGCGAGAATTAAATATAGATCCAGATACTATTTAAGCTCCTCGCTGTCTTGCTTGTGCCTGTTGGTGCAAATGCTATGGATCTTCAGGAAAAACCCATTTTGGCGGTTCAGTCATTTTTTTACGCAGGCGTTCTTGTGCCAACTCCAACATTTTGTCTAAGGGAGTCTCTTCAATAAATTTTGCAGCGGCCTCTCTAAACTCGATGTTGGGGCATTTATCCCCTAAAACACATCCGTTAACACAGGCTACAGCACAGTTAATCTTTTGCTCCACAGTAAATTCCTCTCTCTAAAACTTATAAGTTATAAAGTTGTGAGTTCTAATATTCACCCCTAACTCTTTACTATCAGGCATTAACCTCTAGGTAAATTTTACCTTGCCAGTTGCTATCCTATTAGCCTAAACAGCTACCATTTAGAAAGTTATCAGTTATGAGTTATGATTTTGACTCCTAATTTCTCACTCTTATGAAGGGCACTCATGTCAGAAGTTTTTGCTACTACTGGAACTATCGCTGCGATCGCAACTGCTGTTGTCCCCCAACAGGGTAGTGTTGGTATTGTGCGGGTGTCTGGTTCTGAAGCAATGGCTCTAGCCCAAACTCTTTTTCACGCACCAGGGCGGCAAGTTTGGGAAAGTCACCAGATTCTCTACGGTTATATTCGTCATCCCCAAACCCAACAACTGGTAGATGAAGCCCTATTGCTGATTATGAAAGCACCCCGTTCTTATACCCGTGAAGATGTAGTGGAATTCCATTGCCACGGGGGAATTATGGCAGTGCAGCAGGTATTACAACTGTGTTTAGAAAATGGCGCTAGACTAGCTCAACCCGGAGAATTTACTCTCCGCGCCTTTTTGAATGGGCGATTGGATTTAACTCAAGCCGAAGGTATTGCTGATTTAGTGGGAGCTAAATCGCCTCAAGCTGCCCAAACTGCCTTAGCTGGTTTACAGGGAAAATTAGCTCATTCAATCCGGCAGTTACGCGCTAACTGTCTAGATATTTTGGCAGAAATCGAAGCACGAATCGATTTTGAGGAAGACTTGCCACCGTTGGATGATAAAGCAATAATATCAGAAATCGAGAAAATTGCCGCCGAAATAACGAGGTTATTGGCAACCAAAGACAAAGGTGAGTTGCTACGCACAGGTTTAAAAGTGGCAATTGTTGGGCGGCCAAACGTGGGTAAGTCGAGCTTATTGAACGCTTGGAGCCGGAGCGATCGCGCGATCGTCACAGACTTACCTGGTACAACCCGCGATGTGGTGGAATCTCAGCTAGTTGTCGGGGGAATTCCCGTACAAGTGCTAGATACAGCCGGGATTAGGGAAACCACAGACCAAGTGGAAAAAATTGGTGTGGAGCGATCGCGTCGTGCTGCAAATGCAGCTGATTTAGTCTTGCTTACCATCGATGCTTCAGCAGGTTGGACAGAAGGCGATCGAGAAATTTACGAACAAGTACAACACCGTCCATTAATTCTAGTCATTAACAAAATTGACTTAGTAGAAGAACGCCAAAGAAAAACTCTTCAATCTCAAATACCCAATCCAAATTCTAAAATTGCCACAGCAGCAGCACAAAATCAAGGTATTGATGCTTTAGAAGTAGCAATTTTAGAGATAGTAAAAGCAGAAAAAATCCAAGCTGCTGATATGGATTTAGCCATTAACCAAAGGCAAGCAGCAGCTTTAACTCAAGCTAAAATATCTTTGGAACAAGTACAAACAACAATTGTCCAGCATCTTCCTCTTGATTTTTGGACAATTGACTTACGCGGTGCAATCCAGGCACTAGGAGCAATTACTGGTGAAGAAGTTACAGAATCGGTTTTGGATAGGATTTTTAGCAAGTTTTGCATTGGTAAATAAACCCCAAATGTTCTATTTTTGCTAATATTGGTAGTCCGGTTGAAGCAGATAAAAGCACCATATCTATTCTAATTATTATCAATTTTAAATATTATTAAATCCTAAAACTTTATGTCTTTAAACGATGAAATAAATTCTGTAAACGCATTGATTGTAGGAGCCAGGCAAGGTATTGGTTTTGGTTTTGTAAAAAGATTGCTACAGGATGAGAAAATAGCTAAAGTTTTTGCAACTTCTCGTCAGCTAGAATTAGCCACCGATTTAATAGCTTTTGCAGATGAACATTCTGAGCGATTAATTTGTTTAGAGATGGATATTACTGACGAGTTGCAGATTGTTGAAACTATTCAAAAAATACATACCCAAGTTGACAAACTGCATTTGGTAGTCAACTGTGTAGGACTGTTGCATGAAGATACTTTGCAACCTGAAAAAAGCTTAAGACAGATAAATTCAGAAAACTTGCTGCGCTACTTTCAGATAAATAGTATTGGTGCTGTCTTGCTAGCTAAACATCTATTGCCTCTGTTGCGTCATGGAGAACGCAGTGTGTTCGCTAGCATTTCTGCTAAATTGGGCAGTATTGGCGATAATAAACTTGGTGGATGGTATGGCTATCGCGCTTCTAAGGCAGCACTCAATATGTTGATGCGAACTGCGGCAATTGAGTATAAAAGAAGTTGTCCTAAAGCATTAATAGTCACATTGCATCCTGGTACAACTGATACGCGCCTTTCCCGTCCTTTCCAGAAAAATGTACCTGCGGAAAAATTATTCTCAGTGGAACACACCGTTACCCAACTATTGGCTGTGATTGAACAGCTTCAAGAAGGCGATAGTGGGCAGTTTTTCTCGTGGGATGGAAGCAGATTGCCTTGGTAACTGCGTTACGCTGATGCTAGTGAAACTCACATTACTTGTAACCAAAGCCTATGAAGTTTTTTGTGCCAGCAGCTAAGGATGATATCAAAGCAGAGCAGGTGTATAATGCTTTTGCTCGGTCTGTCAAAGCACCAATAAACGAAAAGCGTATTTGGAAGTTACAGTGGCGCGATCGCGAAATTGATATGGAATGCGAGGTAGGTAAACCCTTACCATCCTCTTATCAAACTGGGAAAGAGCTAGTTATGGCAATCTTTGAGTGCGAAAACCTTTATAAAATTTGTACTCTTACCCGTGGAGGAGTAAAGGGAGAACCTATCTTGGTTGGCAAAAACTCTGTATCCTCAGCAACATATTTTTCAGATAATGTACATAACTGACTTTGCATATTACATAGAGCAAAAAGCTATCAGTATTGGCGTAGTTTTTTAAAAGATATATTTATGTAGGTTGAGTGGAGTGAAACGCAACCCAACATTACCACCTTATTTATATTGGATTACGCGATCGCTGCACCCAACCTACAAAACTTACGAACGAAGTTAGTGGGCGTAAATAATTGTCGTTGGGATAAGGTAATAGGCAATAGGTATAAGGATTTTAGCTAGTTCATTTTTCTTTACAGTCAAGAGGTTAGAGAGGAATTTCTTAAGCAAAATTCTTATCCACCTTGAAAGTGCTAGTTCTAGATTTTATAAAAATTTTATACAAGCAAGTATCTTAACGCAATTTGAACTCAGTGTTTAAGTTGCGTATTTTTGCTGTCGATATTGTATTTTTTGATAGATATTATGAAAATATGCACTGATACAGGATAAAGCTGAGTCATCAGGTAACTTCTTTATGTTTTACCGTCTAGCGTTAATCTCTAGCCTGGTGCTGGCAAGTGCATTCGCTCTAAATCAAGCTGCGATCGCTCAAAGTGCAGATGTTCCCTTCAGTGGAACAGTTCCAGCTGAAGCTACCTTTAATGCTCCTGCGCCTGGCACTGCTGAACCAACTATTTCTAGCAGTTCTGGTGGAATTCCGACAAAGTTTGAATCACAAACTCCTGCGACTATGGGCGTGCAAACTAGCACACCTGCCACTATCTCTGTTTCACCCCCCAGATTTGTATCTGGCCCTAGTGCCGATCCTTCTGGGACAACGCACATCGGATTTTTAAAATTTGGTTCGGCTAACCTTCGCAGTGATGTCGGTGGTGGGAGTGCAACTTTACCAGCAGGTAGTACCAATTTAGAGGTGGGTTTGCTGGTAGAGCGACCTGTAGCATTTACGCCGGGAATTTATACCTACGTTGTTACTTTAACGATCGCACCATAGCTGTTTTCTGCAACCCTTATTTATTTGAGAAGGATTTAAAAATGATTCGTCGTTCTTTATTAACTATTGCTTTGATAATTGTTGGTTCTGCTGCTCTTGCACCCAAAACAATGGCACAAACGGCTGATGTACCTTTTACAGCAAATGTCGGTGGTGTCTGCAACTTCGATCAAATCACCCCTGGTAAATTGGGACTCAACCAACAGACTAACCCAACTTCACTAGCAGGAGGATATTCTGGAGGACAATTTGGTAAGGTTTTTGTTAGCTGTAACCAAGGTGCCAGAGTGAGTATATCTAAGCCACAGCAGACCGGAGGCCCTAGTTTTACACCCATTAACTCTGTTGGGATAATCAACTCACCTTTTGGCAGTACGAGTTCTCAGGGTGGTAGTCCTGTATCACTACCCTCTGGTAGCGGTTTGCCTTTGGATATAGACATGATAGTAGATAAGGGCAGTCCCCTTGTTCCTGGAAACTACAGCTATGTAACAACATTGACTATCGTGCCATAGTCTAAAACTTTCCCAGTTTTCCTTCAATTTGGTTGAGAAAAATAGTTATTGAATATCTTGTCGCTAGAGAGTAAATCTTCAAGCGGCAAGATATTTTTCTCATGACCGATAAATAAAATAAATCTCTTTTTGGGAACTATAAATCAGAAATTAACTTTACAATCCTGCCATAGTTATGAATATGCTCAAAAGTAATTGGCGCTCTCTAGCTGCTGTTAGTGCTGGCTTATTCGCCCTAGTTTTGTTTCCTGCTGCTGCTAAAGCACAAATGAGTGTTTCTCCGCTAGTGATTGAAGCCAAAGCGGAACGCGGACAAGCCCAAGGAATGATTACGATTTCCAATACTAGTAAAACCCCCTCTCGCATTCGCATCTATGCTGAACCTTTTACCTATAGCCGCGATGCAGGGTTTCAAACCTTATCCTCTAGTCCCAGTGACTTGACGAAATATCTGCAATTCTCACCGCGTGAATTGACTGTCAAACCAGGAGAAGTTCGCCGGGTACGCCTCATCAGTCGCTTGGCTCCTAATTTACCAGATGGCGAATATCGAGCGGTCGTATTTAATGAAACTCTTACTGAATCGAAAGATGCTGCTGGTAATAACATTACTTTAGTCGCACGAATTGGCGTGACATTCTATGTTAGAAAAGGCAATCTTTCTCCCCAACTAGCAATTGATAGTGCCAGTTTTAACCCAGAGCAGAAACAGATTCAACTTTTAGTTCGTAATAGTGGCCAAGCAACTGTTCTCCCCAGTTTAAATTGGACGTTACGCCAAGGGCAAACTATTGTCAAAACTGGGCAGATAGATACTAATGCTGTAGTCGCAAATAGCGATCGCAATTTTTTATTAAATTACCCCAATAAAGACCAACCAGCCTTGAATCCTGGTCAATATCAGCTAAGTGGTGAGTTATTCTGGGGTGAAGACAATAATAAAAGTAAGTTGCCCTTCAATGTAAATATTACTATTCCTAGACAAACAGCTGCATCACAGAAAAAGTAGCTTGTGTAATAATTCGTAATTCTTAATTAATAAATTCAGATTAAATCTGGCATCTTTAGTCTGATTTTGGAGAATTGGTATTACTGTAAAATACAGCATTAATATCGATAATTTTGTTTGGTACTTGGGAATTATATGTTGGTAGAGATGTTGCAATGCAATGTCTCTATTTCTATAGGAAATTTTACAGAGAAGTTAAAAATTTGTGCAACTTTGGCTATTAACTAGTAGAGGCAAATGTCTGCTAGCTGCGATCGCTCTTATCTATCAAATTATTATCACCCCAGCTAAGGCAGATACGCCTGCAATTTCCAATCTACAAACACCTACAAGTACCGAATTAGGAAAGGATTCAGACTTTAAAGTTTTTCCCATAGGATTGAATGTCGGCAACCGCAATGTCAATTCTAGCGTTTTGGTACGTGGTCAAGAAGATGGTTCCCAAGCAATTGATTTTCCAAATTGGCTGTTACCTTATGATGCCGTCGTTCAAGGTTTGAAATTAAATGTCATCACTTTACCAGACGGTCAATTAGAAGTGCGATCGCTTAGTTTTGTGACTCGCATCAACCCAACAAAACTTCGCACCGATCCAGAATTAGGATTAGTCTTTACAATTCAAGATTTACAAACTCTCTTTGGCGTAGGGGCAAAATTTGACATCAATGAATACGCCATTATTTTAGATGTTCCAGGAGTAGATCAATCCAGTGGCAAACTAGCAGAAACAGAAACTCCAATTCAACTAGAAGGATTACCACACATTACACCTAAAAAGTTTAGTGTTGCGGCAGTTGAACAGAAGGTAAATGCTAGCGGTGGTGCTACCAGATCGACAAGTTATAGAGGCGATTTTATTGCTGTTGGTAGTGCTTTGGGTGGTTCGTGGTTCATCCGCACCGATCAACCAAATTTACAAAATCCGCAAACTTGGAATATTGCTGAAGCGCAATTTTTGCGACAAACTAATTCATCTGATTATTTTGTGGGTTCCCAGCCAACTTTTTGGCAAACTCAAGGAACAGGAGACTATTGGGGGTTTACATCCATTCAACGACAGGGCTTTGTACCACCTCAACCCTTTGGCGGTGGTTCTTCCGATCCTCGCCAACGTTTACAAGCAGATGCTATTGGACGCACAATTGCTGGTAAAGCTGAACCAGGTACATTAGTGCGCTTAGTACAAGGTTTTAGCGATCGCATAATTGCCGAAATTTTAGTTGATTCTTCTGGCATTTACCGCTTTGAAAATATTAAAAGTCAAAATCAATTTTTGGCAAATAATTATCGCGTTTTGCTGTATCCCCAAGGGCGACTTACCGCCCAACCAGAAATTCAACAGGCTAATTTTTCTACAGTCCCAGGACAATTACCAGCAGGTGCTTCAGGATTAATCGTTTCTGGCGGGTTACGACGGGATTCTTTGGGAAATCAAAGTCTGTTGGGCAACTTTTCTGAGTTTCGGGGAGGAATTGCTGGACGTTGGGGTTTATCGGAAAATCTGACAGTAGGCTTAGGTGGAGTGTATGACGAATCGCCTAAAGCCTTAGCAGAATTATTTTGGCGTGCTAGAAACTTACCTTTGCAGGTAGCAGTTTCAGCACTGACGGGTAATAAGTGGGATGTGAATACAGATATTCGCTACGATCCAGCGTCTAACTTGAGTGCTATATTTACCAGCGATCGCTTATCTAGCCGTTTTAATCTAGATTGGCGAGTTTTGCCTCAATTCACTTTATTCGCCAGTAGTGACACGGGTGATGCGACATCTAGCGGAATGCAATTTAACTTGAGTGGCAAAGATGCCTTTACTTTTGCCCGTATCAGCCTAGATACTAAAAACCGTCTGCGCTGGAATTTGCTGCAACGTCTTGGAAAACTAGAATTAACGCAACGCGGTAACGAAATCAGCACTTTGTCGGAACTGAATTACAACTTATCTAAAAACCGCTTTTCTAGTAGTGGCAACTCACTACTGTTAAATTATGAAACACAGAATCAAAATCGTAGCGACAGCTTGCTAAGTGTGAGTTGGCGCTATCGTTCACAACAACAGGCGATTGATGGTAGCTATCAGTGGGAAGCACAGTTAGGTTATGGCGTTGGTTCTCAGGGTAATGGAATACTAGCCACATTGTCAACAACAGTTTTACCCGGTTTGCTATTACGGGCACGTTATCAAGGTGTGTCGCCGAGTTCCGATGAAGCAACTTTCAGCATAGATTTAGCTTCTAGCCTGAATTTACAAGGAGGTATTAGTCCAGGCGATCGCCGTTCAAATTACTTCCGTACACAAGGCGGACTGTTGATTAAGCCATTTTTTGACCGGAACAATAATGGTAAACAGGATAGAGGCGAAGAAGTTTATACAGATAATGCTGATTTGTTATTGACTTTGAACAATAAACCTCTTAAGTCATTTTTGCCACAAATCCAGGGCAATCGCACTTTAGTAAGAATGCCTCCTGGTATTTATCGCCTCGACCTCGATCCAGCAGGTTTACCCCCTGATTGGCAGCCTATGGTTGAGTCTACAGCCGTTGATGTAGTTGCTGGGAGTTATACCCCTGTGATGATTCCCTTAATTCGTTCTTACGCACGATCGGGGGTAGTCACGGATACTCAAGGTCAAGCGATCGCAGGCGCACGGGTAGAAGCCATACAACCAGATCAAACAACTCGGCGTTTTTCTGTCACCAACGGGGCTGGAGTCTATTATTTAGAAGGCTTGTCACAGGGTAAATACACTCTGCAAATCAACGGTAAATCTGCTGGTAGCTTGAAATTAGAAGAGTCTTCTGAACCATTCCAAGAGCTTAATTTGCAACAGCCGTGAAGTCGTTTTGCTCCAATTAAAAATTATTAATTCAAAATTTAAAAACTACACGAGATTACTCTAACTCAGCGCTTCCCCGTCCTAACTGCACCACCTCAGATGATAGGTGTCGCTCCAACCAATTCTCTAAATCTGCCATTACCTCTCGATAATTGAGGTCACGCTGAATTTCATGATAGGCTTCTGGGTACTCAATTCTCAGCTTATCTGTATAATTTATCCGTTGATAAAAGATGTCGCTTCCCGCAGGTAAAGCCACTCGGTCTGCACCACCGTGGAGAATCAATAATGGTAATTGCCAATCACCTGCTTTAGCATTAATCCAATCAACTGTTGCAAAGAATTCTGTAGCTAGACGGGCAGTACCAAGGGTATGTCGCAGTGTATCCTGAGCGATCGCAGCTAAAACCTGCGGGTCTCGTGAACCAGCACTGATGTCAATGCCTGTATTCAATGTGAAACGCGGCCACACCCGTGAGAGCATTTTTCCTAAAAGCACCCGAATCGGTGAAATCCCAACTTTCCCCAAGGTTGGCGCGAGAGCGATCGCACCTTGCAAAACTGATGCTTGTTGGGGATAGCGCAGAATGTAATCTAAGACAATCACCCCGCCTAAGCTATGACCCAAAAGAAAAATTGGGCAGCCAGGATTCTGAGTCTGAATTAACTGTAAAAAAGCTCCCAAATCTTCTCGAAACTCACTCCAAGCGTTGATATAGCCTCGCTGACCTGGTGAGCGTCCATGACCACGTAAGTCTAAGGCATAGACAGCATATTGTTTGGGAATCAAATGCTGAATTACATTACTGTAGCGATCGCTGTGGGCTCCGAGTCCATGCACAATGGCTAATATTCCCCGTACTTTACCCTCTGGATGCCAGCTTTGATAATACAGGTCAAGTCCTCCAACACCTTGGAATGTGCCTTCTTTACGAGACGCGATGCGATCGCTATGGTCAATCATCTGGTTAATTTTTTAGGTATTGTCTCAGCAAGTTACTAACATGTCAACACTGTTTGTATAAAAATAGCTTCTGGCTATGGGAATAATTACAGCTAATTGAGTTACCCTGATGTATTTATTTAAAATATCGATAAGATCATTCCACAGCTTCTAACCGCGGGTTGGTTAATAATATAACCTCAAGAATTATGATTGAATTCATGAATTCAAGGAGATTTTTATCAAAAATTCTTCTAAGGTATCTGTTCAGGAAGACCAAGCTGATGGGATAATTTCCGAAGTTCATACCGATTCGAAATCTAGCCATCAGAGCCAAGATAGTACACAATTAGGAACTTTAACTGCTGCAAGTATAA
Organism: Nostoc punctiforme PCC 73102; assembly: GCF_000020025.1. GTDB lineage: Bacteria > Cyanobacteriota > Cyanobacteriia > Cyanobacteriales > Nostocaceae > Nostoc > Nostoc punctiforme. The sequence continues at coordinate 5,398,986 of NC_010628.1, forward strand.
AGCGGGTAAAAGAGGGTGTAGCTGCGGCTGGCGATCGCGCTGTTCGCCAGATTATCGAAAAAACCCTCAATCGCTTGGAAGGTGTTAATCAGGGGCATTCAGAACCTAGAGCCAACTCTGGGCTGCGTCGTTTTGTGATGCGATCGCTCATCCATGCCTTTTTCAAGGTACGGGTCGAACACCTCGAAAGAATACCTCAGAAACCTGCAATTCTAGCTGTAAACCATCTCCACCATATCGATCCCTTACTCCTGTTAGCCGAACTCCCTACCCAACCCCACTATTACATCCTGGGCGATGCTCGTACTCTTTATAACAAGTGGTGGAAGCGCTTCATCCTGGATTTTGCGGGGGGCGTGATTCCTTTGGAACGGGTGTGGAAAGAAGAAGTTGCTGTCATGGAAGCGGCTAAAGCAGGAAGGCAAGATTTTGTTGAGCTAGCTACAGCAATTAAACAGACAGTACCGACAGGGGAAGATATACACACACTCCGACAGATAGACCGGATTATCCTGGCAATTTTGGCTCGTGGAGATGGGATGATTCTCTTTCCCGAAGGACGACTGGGAACTGCTGAGGGTAAGTTGCATCTCCCTTTAAAACGCGGGACTGTGATTTATGCCTTGCGGGCTGGTGTACCGATTATTCCAGTTGCACTGATTGGGACTCATGACCTCTATTTGGGAAAGGAGTTAACAATTCGGGTCGGTGAACCGTTACACTTTGCCCAAACAACCAGACCAAAGCGCCAGGAAGTAGAAGTAGCTTTGGAGAAGTTACAGAATGCGATGCTGGCTATGTTGCCAACTAACTATCAAGAACCAACCGGAGCCAAACTGTTACGTTCTTTCCTCAATCACATGTTGTGGTGAGAGTTTATTGCTCTAAAAAGTTAGTAACTTTGAAATTTGATGTTCCCTCCCAACAGTGGTTCAAAAACGCGTTTACCTGAGCATCTGCTGAGTCAATCGATTCTTTGGAAGCGTTAAATTGCACTGCTGTCACAATATACTCAAAGATAATTACAAACTGCTTTTGGAGTGAAATTCTTTCGACTATAATTGTTTCACCTATCTTAGGAATTTGAGGCACATTCACTAAAAATGTCTCAACTTTTGGTTTATCTAGTGGATTTTTGAAATTGAAGTATTTACAGTAAACAATAATTTTCACTTAGACAACCACCAATAACATCATAGATAATCAAAATTATCCTTTAATTTAAAAATTGTAAATATTATAATAGTTTATTAAAAATATCTACCAGCTTATACCAATCCTCAAAAATCAGGCTACAGATGTAAATCTGTAAACCAAAACGAAATTTGACAAGTTTACTATGTTAGCGAGACCTTGAGCCTCATTACGAATTACGAATTAGTGTTATTTCCCCTGCCACATCTGCCGTAACAACTGAAAAATCTTTACAAATCTCTCTTCAAGCCAGAGCATAGCATAATCAACCCATTCCAGAAGTTGCTCTAAGGGATGCTTCTCATAGCCTGTTGAAGTTGCTTTGGTTTCTATCCAGTCTGGCTGTGCCTCAACTTGACTGCTTTGATGAAACTGCTGTTGCAAAATTTCCCCTTTACGAATCTCGCGTTTAGTTAGGGAAGTATGGGCTTGGGTTTGTTTTGCAGCGGCAACTTTTCCAGATATTTTTTGACTTGAGGCAAGATTACTAATTGCTTGTTTCCTTTGCACCAAGCCAGATCCGATCTTAGGCTGTTTTACAGTTAAATTATTTTGTGGAAAATGCCCTACTGATAAACTTGCAGCTAAAGCAGGATTTTTCATTTGAGAAAGTGTAACTGACTTGTCAGTAACGGTTTCGGTGTCACCAAATAAATCATTCCATGTTAGCCAAGGATCAATACCTAAATCCTGGTTCTCCAACAGAGGGCTTTTAGATAAGGCTTTTCTAAAGCGTGATGACAATAGTTTACCTGAAAATTGCTCATCACTAGTTGTTGAATCAAGTGTTTTTCTATTACCAACACCAAAAAAGTAATTAAGCGCCGCCTCAATCAAAGCCTGAATGTTCAGTGTATGAGTTTCCAAACCATCAGCAGTGGTTGCAATTTCTCCCCTAGCAGCTAATTGCTCTTTGCCATAAAGAAATATGTTTAACTGAGTTTGGGCAACTTGAACAATTTCCTGGCTACGTTCTTGCACAGGTACTAAAGCATTTGACTCCAACTTAGCAACAGCTATATCTAGAAACGCTAGTAATCTTTTAGTATTAAGTAAATCTTTTGATATACCCTCAGCTAAAGCTGGAATTTTGGTTGTATTTCCATCAGTGAGTTTTGCTAATAAACGGTCAATCTGTGGTAATAGCTCTGTTTCTTTTTTGACTATAATCAACCGCCAGGACTGCCAGTAATTAGCAACTTCGTTAATAATTCGATTTTCTAACTTTGCCTGCTGCTGGGGTGTCAAAATATCTAGAATTTCATTTTCGGTAGTAACAAGCACTAAACTCCGATTCATCAAATTTGTGGCAATTCCCCGCACTGCTGGAAAATGCTGTTTTAGAGCGTTATCTAACTGTAAAGAGTTGATAATCTCCGCTTTATTCTCTGTAATACTTGAAGATTCTATATAACTTACGTTATTTGTCGAGTTTTTATCAACAAACTTCAGCCGAAAAATTCCCAATAAAGCCAAGGGATTGAAAGTTTCAGATGTTTTTGTAGGAGTGGAGACGGCTTCATCTGACAACACGTAATTGACTGCTTCTAGTACTTGTTGAATAGGACTATCAGCATTTGGAATTTCGGGCTGGAAATCGGTATCATTTGGTTGTAACTTTAGTCTAGTTTGTGGCTCTTTGGTCTGTAGCGTTTTCCCGGATGATTCAGATGACTGAAACAGTAGATACACTGGGTAAAGTAGTGCCTCCACACCCCACTTAGTGGCAACTTGCAAATGCCGGAAGGTGTGTTCCCACTGTTGTGTCACCCGCCGAGATTGCTGGTGGACAAAGTTAAATAGTCTGCTTTGATAACGACCAGAGGAACCAGAAGACATAGTAGTAATTTTTTAGTTCAAGTCTTGTTAAGTTGTGAGACTCGCGCCAAACAATAAAAATAACCAACACCTCATCTTAGCGAATATATGACCCCGACTGTCTCTCAATCTCATACCAAAATCATCTCACAAGCAATTGAGCAACTGCGCTCTTTTTGCCAAGTTAATCTTCAGTCTAGCTGGCTATACCAGGAATCTAACCTGATTATTACTGATGTTGTCGCTGCTGATTTGTCTCATTGGCAACCTGTTCAGTTGAATGCTAAAGAACATATCGCTTGGACAGGTGGGAAAAATGTACTATGGCTAGTGCAAAGGTTGGTAGTGCCCCAAGATTTACAGGGTTATCCTTTAGCTGGGTTATCTTTGCGGCTGGCGCTGGTTTGGTGGGCAGATTCTGCTGAGATTTATGTGAATGGGGAGTTAGTACTGGAGGGTGATTTATTTGATTGTTCGCCGAGAGTGCTTCTCAGTCAGGGGGTAACACCAGGGGAAGAGTTTATTGTGGCTTTGCGGTTAGTGAGTCCGGGACATTGTGATGGTGCTTTAGTGCGATCGCTCCTAGTTTATGAGTCTACTGTTGATAATAATCCCGATCCGGGTTTTGTGGCTGATGAATTAGCTGTGGTGCAGCTTTATTTGGAAAGGTTTGCGCCGGAGAAGTTGGATGCTTTGGTAGAGGTGGTGGAGGAGGTTACGAACCGCAGAGGCGCAGAGGGCACAGAGAAGGGAGAGTTAGCAAAGTCGTTTTTGTCTCTACGTCAAAATTTAATTCAATCCGATATCTTAGCCGAGGGTTGGGGGGATCAAAAATCTAAAATTTTCTTATTGGGTCATGCTCACTTAGATTTAGCATGGCTATGGCCTGTGAGTGAAACTTGGAATGCGGCGCAAAACACTTTTGAGTCGGTTCTGAAGTTGCAAGAAGATTTCCCTGAGCTAATTTTCTGTCATTCGACTCCCGCACTTTACGCTTGGATTGAAGAACATCGCCCGGATTTATTTCAGGCGATTCAAGCACAGGTAGCTGCTGGACGTTGGGAAGTTGTCGGCGGAATGTGGGTGGAACCGGAACTCAATCTAATTGCTGGTGAATCAATAGTCCGTCAGCTATTGTATGGTCAACGATACATCCAGGAAAAGTTTGGACAGTTTTCAACTATGGTATGGGTTCCAGATACTTTTGGTTTCTGTGCAACTTTACCGCAGTTTTTCGCTAATGCCGGAATTGAGTATTTTGTCACCCAAAAGTTGCGGTGGAATGATACTACTAAATTTGATTATGGGGCTTTTTGGTGGCGATCGCCTGACGGTAGCGAAGTCTTTAGTTTGATGTCTGCACCTATCGGTGAAAACATTGACCCAGTTAAAATGGCATCCTACGCTCTGGAATGGCAATCCCAAACTGGTTTATCAGAATCCTTCTGGCTTCCTGGTGTCGGCGACCACGGCGGCGGCCCCACTCGTGATATGTTAGAAACCGCCCAACGTTGGCAAAAGTCGCCTTTCTTCCCAGATTTAGAATTCACGACGGCTGAAAAGTATTTACAGCAAATTGTAGAGACGCGATGGATCGCGTCTGTCAGTAATTATAATTCCCCCCCAGCCTCCCCAGCTCCCCCTGCCTTCCCCACCTGGGATGACGAACTATACCTCGAATTCCATCGCGGTTGTTACACTACCCACGCAGACCAAAAACGCTGGAATCGTCGCTGTGAAAATTTATTGTATGAAGCTGAACTATTTGCTACCTTGGCAACCATAAGTTGTGGTGCGACATATCCTAAAGCAGAAATTGAAGCAGCTTGGAAGCAGGTTTTATTTCAACAGTTTCACGATATTTTACCTGGTTCTTCAATTACTCAAGTTTACACAGATGCGTTACCCCAGTGGCAGCAAGTGGAAAAAGTAGGGATGAAGATATTACAAGAATCACTTTTAGCGATCGCATCTCACATTACCTTATCAGAACCACCAAAACCCAATAGTTTACCTATTTTCGTTTTCAATTCTCTCAATTGGCAGCGTTCTGAGGTAGTCTCTGTTGCCTTACCCACATCACAAGAATGGCAGATTTACGATACTTCTGGAAAGCAGCTTGTCTCCCAATTATCTGAACCATCAACCCTACTATTTCTCGCCACCGAAATTCCACCCGTAGGCTACCGCATATTTTGGCTTTCCCCCTCATCCCCTTCATTCCCCCCATCTCCTTCACTCCTCTCAGACTGGATTTTAGAAAATGAATTCTTGCGAGTTGTTATCGATCCTGATACTGGAGATTTATCAAGTGTTTTTGATAAAACTTATCAACGAGAACTTTTGAGTGGTGCGGGAAATCAACTACAAGCTTTTAAAGATAGCGGTCAATATTGGGATGCTTGGAATATAGACCCCAATTATGCCCAACATCCCTTACCCTCAACAAATCTTCAATCTATTCAGTGGCTAGAAGAAGGGCCAGTACAAAGTCGTGTGCGCGTGGTGCGTCAATTGGGTGAATCGGAATTTTGCCAAGACTATATTTTGCAAGCTGGTTCACCTTTACTGAAGATAACTACTACCGTCAATTGGCAAGAAAATCATGTATTGGTGAAAGCTGCTTTTCCTCTGAATATCGAAGCAGACTTTGCTACTTATGAAATTCCCTGTGGCGCGATTCGCCGGACAACTAAACCGCAAACCCCCGCAGAAGAGGCAAAATGGGAAGTCCCCGCTTTGCGTTGGGCGGATTTAACAGGAGAAACACAGGAGGGTATTCACGGAGTTAGTTTGCTAAATGATTGTAAATATGGTTACGATAGCAAACCAAATCAACTCCGCCTAACACTGCTACGCAGCCCTAATTGGCCAGACTCAGAGGCTGATAAAGGTTTTCATGAGTTTACATATACCTTGTATCCTCATGCTGGTAGCTGGGAATCAGCCCATACGGTACGGCGTGGCTATGAATTGAATATACCGTTACAAGTGATATTGAATCCTCCTAATGAAAACCCTCCCCTTTCTACTGGTAAAGATGGGTTGGGGGTGAGTTTCCTAGATTTATCAGCTGAAAATTTAATCTTGATGGCCTTGAAGCCATCTGAAGATAACCCACAGCAGTTAATTCTACGGTGTTATGAATGTCACGGAGAAACAGCCGAGTTATCTTTGCAAAGTAATTTAGGGTTAAATCTAGGAGATACAGTAGATTTGTTAGAGCGTTCCTCTACTACTGAATTCTCATCTAGGCAACAAATTTTAACAATACAGCCTTGGAAAATCGCCAGTTTTAAGGTAATACCAGCGATAAATTCTAGGCTGGAGTGAGCCACTATTGCTGTGTCAGTGGCCACTTGTGGTTTTCCACAGACCACCAACCACTGACAAATGACCAATACTTCGGCTTACCTCGACTTCGCTCGGCACAAGTCGCTCAGTACAAGTGACAAATGACTCTTTTAATCTTCGTGATCGTCAAACGGATCGTTCAATTCCTTGCTAGGAGGGCCAAAAGAGGTATAAATTGAAATTCCGGTGATTGCAACCACCACGGCGGCCATAGAAATGCTAAGAACTATTGCGGGTTCCATAATTGAGGGATAGATGATGAGTGCTATTCTTATAGAATATTACAGAAGATTAAAAAAAGCTTTGGCAAGTAATATTAGGTGAACTATGGCACAAAGGACTAGGTTGGGAGATATCCTGAAACCACTTAACTCTGAGTATGGAAAAGTGGCTCCAGGTTGGGGTACTACCCCTGTGATGGCTGTTTTTATGGCGCTATTTTTTGTGTTTTTGCTGATTATTCTGCAACTTTACAATAGATCACTCTTAGTTCAGGATGTACTAGTCGATTGGCGGAGTTTAGGACGCTAACAGATACACCGCTATCAAGTTTGTATAACAAGTTAAATTACACCCGGTTCTTCCGGGTTTTTTTGTGAATGGTCAGTGCATACTAACTATTGAGTAGACTACATAATATATGAGTTTCTGTAGTGGTTCTATAGTTGACAGGAGACAAAAATGAATATATTTGGTATCGGTCTGCCGGAAATGGCTGTAATTATGGTAGTGGCACTGTTAATCTTTGGTCCAAAGAAGCTACCAGAAATTGGTCGGAGTGTGGGTAAAACAATCCGTAGTTTCCAAGAAGCTTCTAAGGAGTTTCAAAGCGAGTTTCAAAAAGAAGCAGAACAGTTAGAAGAAACTGTCAAGACTACTGCTGAATTAGAACCTAAGCAAATCTACCCTGCTAAATCGGAGCAGGATACTACCGCTAGTTCTTCTCAACCTAGCTAGGAGACTGCTGGATATCAATTGACTGTAGGCAAAATGACAGAAGCTGCTACGCAACCAGCTTTGGTGATTCCCCAGCTAATTGTCGGGTTGGGGAATCCAGAAAGCAAGTACGACCAAACACGCCATAATATCGGCTTTGCTGCTGTAGAAGCCCTCTCCCGTTCTTGGCGCATTTCCTTAGCAGAAAACCGCAAGTTTCAAGGTGAGTATGGCGAAGGTATGGCACCAGGTGGAGGTAAGATTCGCTTGCTAAAGCCGTTAACTTATATGAATCGCTCAGGACAGTCAATTCAAGCGGTGACAAGTTGGTATAAATTGCCGCCTGAGTCAGTGCTGATAATTTACGACGATATGGATTTGCCTTTGGGAAAAACTCGGCTGCGCCTATCTGGTTCGGCCGGGGGACATAACGGGATGAAAAGTGCGATCGCACATCTGAGTACCCAAAACTTTCCCCGTTTACGAATCGGTATTGGTAAACCCAAAGGTGCAGCTGATAACGATGATTCTAATACTGTCTCCCATGTGCTGGGGCGATTCTCCTCTGCCGAAAATCAGCAAATGTCTCTTGTACTTCAGTTCGTGGTTGAGTGTATTGAACTAAGCCTCAAGCAGGGAGTAGAAAAGGCGATGAATGTTTGTAATAGCCGCACCATTAATAATTCTGAGTCTTAGGGGCCAGTTTGTTTACTAAAGGCGTTTATTTTGGTTGATGGGCAGCGATTTTAGCTTGCTCTATCCAACCGAAATAAAGCCTTTAACGCGCTCTATACCCTAATTGAAGTGCGGCATAGTTTGCTTAATTTTTGTAAGAATAATGGCGATGTCTAAGAAGGGCTATGCCTAAGCGCTATTGCCTGTTTTAGGTCATAACCTCAAGCAACGCCAGTATTACACCAAATAGGTTTATTTAAAAGTTCTTTTGCGTCTAGCTGCCACTGCCTTACGTTTGCGTTTTTCAATGGGTGTTTCAAAGTGCCGATGATATTTTACATCAGCTAATATCCCAGCTTTGGAAACCTGACGTTTAAACCGACGCAAAGCTGAGTCTATTGCTTCATTCTCTCCAAGAATCACTTGTGTCATTCTTGCTTATTCCTCATAATCAACATTTTCCATTGTAATAGTAGCCTCAACCTTAGTAAAACCCCCCGTTCTAAAGTCATTATTAAGAGGCTATCTATCCAGATGACACGGATTATGTGTGCCTGTCGAACCTCAAATTGGCACTTAACTAAAAGTTAATTTAAGCGCTCTAATGCACTCTCAGCAATAGTAAAGTAGATAGAGAAATTATAATGTCAAATTTTCCTGACTGTAATAGAAATTGGCGATAAGTGTAGTTTTGGCTACCATCGTAATCCTAAGTTATTCGTGAGGCAGAAAATACCCAACTTCTGTGAAAAGTTGGGGAACTGTGACTTTCAATTCTCATTAATCAAATAAGATTGCTATCGCAACTATGAGAAAATTTGATTATATTTCAAAACTTTAAAAGTTGATTCTGCCCTCATTCAATAATTTATATCCGGCTGCTAATGCGCCAAAAGCAACAAATAGATTCCATAAGCTAGTCGATCTGAAAATTACTCCACCACTCAAGAAAACTAGTACTATCCCAATACCTAACAAAATCCATCCAAGCTGACTAGCTTCTCTGCGAAAAAACACCAATGTAAACACACCTGCCATAATCGCTAATACGGAAACTGTCGCTGGTAATCTGCTAGAAAAAGGTATGTAGTAACCGCTAACAAATATAATATTTTGACCAAAAAAGTACAACCCTGTGAAAAATAGGATTAAACCTATAAGTTTTATTAACAATCTGCCCATAATATTTTTATATTTTTAATATCTGAAGCCAATTTTAACCCGATTTGTAGGGGAATTTTTAAACCGCTACTAAATTTTACGTAAAATTGATTAAATTTAAGTGAATATACTGTATATCAGTCCAGACTGGCTAAAGATGTCAGTACAAGTAATGTTGATTACATGAAGTAGTCCTTGCCAGGGTGCGATCGAGGTGCTTTAATAGCGATGTCTGACGACAAGAAGTAAAGCTTCTACGCATTCCGCAAAATAGTTTTACTTACAAAATTATGTACAAGACGCGCAGCGACTCGACATCGCTGCTGGTGTTCATAAAATTACAGACTCAAAACATTAAACTCTAAAGATATGACAAGCTAGTAGCATATCTTTGACACTAAATTCTCCCAAAAGCCGAATAGGAGCATACATGGAGCCAATTATTGCTATAGTTTTAGCCCTTATAGGTTATGCATTAGGTTCTGCAAAACTGATTAATCAAGGAAATGAAGCCCTAGTCGAACGTTTGGGGCGGTATCATCGGAAACTTAAACCTGGGCTGAACTTTATTGTTCCCTTGGTAGATCAGATTGTGATGGAAGATACTACGCGAGAGCAGTTTACAGACATCAAACCTCAGAATGTGATCACCCAAGATAATATTTACGTAGAAGTGGATGCTATTGTATACTGGCGCATTCGAGATATTGAGAGAAGCTTTTACGCGATTGAGGATCTGCAAGGGGCATTAACACAGATAACTACAACTACGCTCCGAGAAATCATTGCCCAAAATACCCTAGAGCAGACCAACGTCTCTAGAGCAGAGATGGACTCAGCTATATTAGATCAGTTGAATAATGTAACGGCAGATTGGGGAGTTGAGATTCTCCGGTTAGATATTCAGAGAATTACCCTACCTGAAAGTGTGCGAAAGTCTAGAGAAGAGGAGCAAGCCGCCGTCATCAAAAAACGGGCGCTAATTACCGAAGCCGAAGGGGAAAAGGAAGCTGCTATTAAGAAAGCAGAAGGAACTATGGCTTCAGTGCAAATCATCTCCCAAGCTCTCCGTTCCAATCCAGATAGTAGAGACATTTTGCGGTATCTCGTGGCTCAAGATTATGTAGATGCTAGCCAAAAACTTGGTGAGAGCAGTAATGCCAAAATTGTCTTTGTCGACCCAGCTAACTCAAGTGAAATGTTTCAGGAGTTGATAGCCGAGTCAGTAACACAAGAAGGTAACGGCAAAAAAAACGAAGAACGGTAATACCTAGCAATCATGCTGTATAGGTTGTCTCAATAGGGCATCGGCTACTAGTGAAACATCGTGCATTTCTTGAACATCGTGAACTCGGAGGATATCAGCACCATTAAAAATAGCAGTACAACAAGCTGCTGCCGTTCCCCAAACTCGTGCTTTGGGATCTGGTTGATTTAAAATGCGACCAATGAAACTTTTACGGGATGCTCCTACCAAGATAGGACAATTGAGTGTTGTTAGCGATCGCAAGCCGCGGAAAATTTCTAAATTTTGCTCATAGTTCTTAGCAAAACCAATACCAGGATCAATAATAATTTTATCCAGATCAATGCCCGCAGTCGTTGCTGCCTGAACTTGGCGAGCCAAAAAACTAGAAATTTCACCGAGCAAATCTTGATAATCAGTCTGTTGTTGCATCGTCTGTGGTGTCCCACGGATGTGCATTAAAATTATCGGCACACTTAACTCTGCAACTGTCGGCAACATTTCTGAGTCAAAAGTGCCGCCAGAAATATCATTAATAATATCCGCTCCAGCTTCTACAGATGCCTTGGCTACAGCCGCACGGGTTGTATCTACAGAAATCGGGACTGAAATTTCTGGTCTTAGCACCTGTAACACCGATAACACCCGGTCAAGTTCCTCCGCCAGAGTTATTTGCTTTGCCCCTGGCCGAGTTGATTGACCGCCCACATCGATAATGTCAGCACCAGCAGCTACCAGTGCTTGCGCCTGCACTAAAGCCGCAGAGGTAGTGTTAAACTCACCCCCATCACTAAAGCTATCAGGCGTTACATTCAAAATACCCATCAAATAAGTTCGCTGTCCCCAATCGAAACAGCGTCCTCGAATTATTAAATTGCTTGGCATAAATCTACATTAGGCATTCCCATGCTCTGCATGGGAACGAAAATAAGGCACATTACACTAAGTGAAAATTCACAATCCGAGCGAAACTCTCCGGTTCTAAACTTGCTCCTCCGACTAAAACGCCATCGATTTCTGGTTGAGCCATGATTTCATCAATATTATTTGGCTTCACTGAGCCACCATATTGAATTGATACATTTGGATTACTCAACTGGCTCCGAATTAAGCCAATTATTCGATTAGCTTCCACTGCTTCACAAGTTTCACCAGTGCCAATTGCCCAAATTGGCTCGTAGGCAATCACCAAATTATTCTGATCGATATCTACCAAACCTTTGTCGAGTTGGAGAGCAATCAGTGATTCAGTTTCTCCTGCATCTCGTTGTTGTTTAGTTTCACCAACACAGAGAATTGGAGTCAAACCAAACCTTTGAGCAGTTCGGAGGCGCAGATTAACAGTTGCGTCCGTTTCACCAAAGTATTGCCGTCGTTCGCTATGACCGACAATCACAAAGCGCACACCGCTTTCTGTCAGCATCGGGCCAGAAATCTCACCCGTATAGGCTCCAAATTCTTCCCAATGGATATTTTGTGCCCCCAGTTGGATGAGGCTACCGTGCAAAGTCTTGGACAAAACGCTTAAATCAGTGAAAGGAGGACACAATATTACTTCTCGCCCTTGGGGGGTTTCCTCTAAGTGGGGCAAAAATCCTTGCAAAAACTCCTGAGTCTCTGCCTGGGTTTTGAACATTTTCCAGTTGCCGGCAATAACGATTTTCCGCACAGGTAATTTAGTCAAGATCCTAACGCGTTATTTAGATGCATTTTTCAGTTTATGACTTTTTGTTAGCCATTAGTCATTGGTCAAGAGTTATTCTCCTCTGCTCCACAAACCCCTGTTAAAAATAATTAGGATAAGAGACGGGGCTAATCAAATAAATCCCAAATCTCAAATTGATATGACTTCGACATTACCTGTGCCTGAACCTCATCAAAGCGATTCTGCTAACACTGACGCAAATTCTCTCAGTTGGGAGGAAGAACTGGATAGCGCTATTTTCAGTTTTGAAGACATTCAGACGGAACTGAACTATAAACAAGCACAAACGGCGCTGCGAAACTTAGTAGCCAATCTCGACCTCACCCCCCAAGAAAAAACCGGATTGGAAACGGAAATTGCTGATTTGGAAACCATGCTAGGGAAGTTAGACCGCATGGTGGTGCAGATTGCAGCTTTTGGCATGGTAGGGCGTGGTAAGTCTTCGCTACTCAATTCTTTGGTGGGACAAACAGTATTTGAAACAGGGCCGCTGCACGGTGTCACTCGGACTGCACAAACAGTTAATTGGAGTATTAGTGAGGAAGCGATTGGAGAAACTGAACGGGCTTTGCGGGTTACTCTCCCTGGTGTAGGTCAATCGCAGGTAAAATTAATTGATACTCCTGGGTTAGACGAAGTAGATGGTGCAACCCGTGCTGTGTTAGCCGAACAGATTGCGAAACAAGCAGATTTGATTCTGTTTGTAATCTCTGGCGATATGACAAAGCTAGAATACGCTGCCCTTTCTCAGTTGCGGGAAGCAGGTAAACCGATCATTCTAGTGTTTAACAAAGTAGACCAGTATCCAGAAGCAGACCGGATGGCAATTTATCACAAAATCCGCGATGAAAGGGTGCGGGAATTACTCACGCCTTTAGAGATTGTCATGGCTGCGGCATCGCCATTGGTGAAGACGGCGATTCGCCGCCCTGATGGTACTAGGGGCATACAGTTGCGTACAGGGAATGCCCAAGTTGAAGAACTGAAGCTGAAAATCTTGGAGATTCTGCACCGTGAGGGTAAAGCCTTGGTTGCTCTTAATACCATGCTTTATGCCGACGTTGTAAATGAGCAGTTAATCGAACGAAAACTGATGATTCGGGAACAGAATGCCAATCAGTTGATTTGGAAGGCTGTGATGACTAAAGCATTAGCGATCGCACTTAATCCTGTAACTGTGGTAGATATTCTGAGTAGTGTGGTCATTGATATTGCTCTGATTTTAGGTTTATCTAAGCTCTATGGCTTCTCCATGACCGAAGCTGGGGCTGTACAACTGCTACAAAAAATTGCCCTGAGTATGGGCGGCATCGGTGCTAGTGAATTGTTAGCAAATTTGGGTTTGAGTGGATTAAAAACTTTACTTGGTATCTCTGCAACAGCTACCGCAGGTGTTGCCCTTGGCCCTTATATATCGGTGGCAGTCACGCAAGGGGGAGTAGCTGGTGTTTCTTCTTACGGTATTGGGCAAGTTACCAAAGTTTATTTAGCCAATGGCGCAACTTGGGGGCCTGATGGGCCGAAAGCAGTGATTAATCGCATTTTGGCAAACCTGGATGAGACTTCTATCCTTAATCGGATTAAGGATGAATTGTTGCATAAGGTAAGGCTGAGGAAATGAGGGGGATGAAGGAGATAAGGGAGAAATAACCAATGCCCCATAACTAATGACTAATCAAATATTGAAATCGTTGATCTTGTCGAATGTTGTCAAAATCAGTATCAGTTTTTGCTGTCTCTCGGTATTTAGGATTTAAGTTGATAGATTGTTGCAAATTCTCTATTGCCAAATCGACATTCCCTAGTAAACCATAACAGCAAGCTTTGTTGTACCAAGCATTGTCTTTGTCAGGTTTGATTTTCAGGGCTTCGTCAAAAGAGGCGATCGCTTCTTCTAATCTTTCCAATTTTACTAGCGCATAGCCCCAGTTGTTCCAAGCTTGGTGGTCGTCAGATTTGATTTTTATCGCTTGGTCAAAAGAGGCGATCGCTTCTTCTAATCTTCCCAATTCAACTAGCGCAGTACCCCGGTTGTACCAAGCTTCGTGGTAGTCGGGTTTGAAATTGAGGGCTTGGTCAAAAGAGGCGATCGCTTCTTCTAATCTTCCCAAATTAAATAGCGCAATGCCCCGGTTGTACCAAGCTTGGTGGTCGTCGGGTTTGAAATTGAGGGCTTGGTCATAAGAGGCGATCGCTTCTTCTAATCTTCCCAATTCAACTAGCGCAATGCCCCGGTTGTTCCAAGCATTGTCTTTGTCGGGTTTGAAATTGAGGGCTTGGTCATAAGAGGCGATCGCTTCTTCTAATCTTCCCAAATTAAATAGCGCAATGCCCCGGTTGTACCAAGCTTGGTGGTCGTCGGGTTTGAAATTGAGGGCTTGGTCATAAGAGGCGATCGCTTCTTCTAATCTTCCCAAATTAAATAGCGCAATGCCCCGGTTGTACCAAGCTTGGTGGTCGTCGGGTTTGAAATTGAGGGCTTGGTCATAAGAGGCGATCGCTTCTTCTAATCTTCCCAAATTAAATAGCGCATTGCCTTTAGCAAACAAAATGTCAGAGGAATCAGGTGTAAAAGTGAGAGCTTTGTTTAAGCAACGTAGTGCATCTTGATAGCGTTTTGAGTTGATTAAATTCCAGCTAAAACTCAACAGAGAAGCTTTAATTTCTTGGTGTTTCTCTGCTAGCTGCAAAATTAACCGGGTGAAGCGTAATGTGTATTCCCCTGCTTCTACTTGCTTTGGTTTCGCCTCAATTTGCCCATCACGGGGTTCTAGGATACGTTCAGCTGAAATCAGATAATTGGTAGCTTTGCGTATTTGCCAATAATACCAAAGTCGCCGCCAGAAATTCCCAGCCGCTAACATCCGTGCAGTCGGCTCCACTGTGAAGCGATAAAGTGGAATGTCGAATTGTTGCAGCAAGTCCACGGCATCATAAATGTAGCGGCTTACAGAGTATTTTTCTACTGCCTTCTTGTAACGTTTTTCCCAAGTGTCTTTTAGGGTGTGGCGGTAATTATTTACTGTCAAAGGCAAGCTTTCATTTTGCAGGCGTTGGAAATTCTCGACTACGTTTCTAAAGGTGCTGTCATTACACCTAGCTAGTTCAGGATATTGGTCTGCTTCCGCTTTAATGTCAGTCTCAGAAACCGTTGCTGCTAACATCGCAATGATGGCATCATCTTCTGGTTGCGGCAATTCATAACTTTTAAATCGGTTCCACAGCTTAGAATATTTATTCCATTGCAGTTTTTCCCAAGGACTGGGTTTTCCAGGATCTTCGGAGTGTGTTTCATTTCGGGCGGTGGCGATGACGCGGATTTCTGTCGGTTCGCATAACTCTTCATACTTATTCAAAGCTTGCAACAGCCTTTCTTGCAAGGGGACTTGAAACCGTTCTGCGAGACTTTTCTCGGCTTCTGGGGATATTTCGTGGCGGCTGGCATACATTTTTTGATTGAGATCGTCAAAGAAAAATAGCAACTTGCGGTTTGTGCCAATCTCTTTGGGCATAGCCGCCGGAATATCTAGCCATTCTCCTAACTTGAGGTAAAGCACCGTCCAGCCTTCTTGGTTGAGATGCTTGGCTAACTCTGCTGCTTCCCGTGTTTTGCCTAATCCCGTGCGTCCTAAAATCAATATCCAGCGATCTTCTTCTAACTGCCGCTTTAGCTCATTGCAAATGTGACGATTTGGTACACGTTGTTGGTAAACTATGTTTCTATCAGCCAAAGGATCGTCATCTTTACCACCCAAAATTCGCTGCATCAGGTCTTGACTCTTGGGTGTAATCACCTCAAAAGCAAAAGTTTTATCGGGAATGCGCCGCTGGCGGTGTCGCCAGATGAGCCACCACAAAACACCCACAATCGCAGGGAACGCACCTGAGAGCAGGTTGTTAATAAAGTCTTTGTTGTTGATGTAAAAATCTACAATTGGCTGAAGAAGGTTAAACACGCAGTTTATTTTGAGCGATCGCTACCTAATTGCTCCTTAGTCACAGTGTAGTTCTTCTTAGCGCTTGCTATGAAGCCCTTAGCTTGTAAAAATAACTGCTGCTTCAGCCGTATTTTAGTATTAGTTTAGCGATCGAAGCCAAGTTTTTGACCTTTTAACTCGGCAGTTCGACCTTTTAACTCGGAAGTTCGACCTTTTAACTCGGAAGTTCGACCTTTTAACTCGGCAGTTCGACCTTTTAGCTCGGCAGTTCGACCTTTTAGCTCGGCAGTTCGACCTTTTAACTCGGAACTTGAGCTTCTGAACTCAAAATATCAAATTCTACACTCAAATTCCAAGCTTCTAAGTTGTAACTTTCAACCTTTTAGGTAAAATTGCTGTGAAATTTTTTCCACTATTAATGCTTAGGGCTGCACTTTTCGAGATTTACAAAAGAAATTGCGCCTTCATCAACTTTAGACATCTCCAGAAATTAATTATGCGTTACCTGAAACCCTTGTAGAGACGTTGCAATGCAACGTCTCTACATTCTTTTTCGGAGATGTCTTTTTAATTTCTACCTTTAAAAGAGTTTAGCCATTCTTGAACTTGTTCGCGGGCAATATCACGCCCTCCAAGACCAAAAGCTAGAGCAATAGCAACTGCGATCGCACCTAATAAGAGTCCAAAGGCTAAATTCACGATATCACTGGCAACTCCAATCTGTTGCAGTGCCATTGCAGAGACTAAAGCAATAATGGAAATCCGCGCTACTTGTCCCAAAATCTCTGCCTGACGTTCGCCGGAACTGGTAATGATATTAAAAGCTAGATTTGCCAGGAATAAGCCAATCGCAAATATCACCAATCCCGCCAAAATCCGCCCGAATATGATCACAATACCAGACACTAATGCTGTCAGGGCTGGAATATTCAAGATATTCACCGCCGCCACCGTTGCAAACAGCATGATACCCACTAAGGCAACAATACCCACAATTTCCGATGGAGTGCGGCTTGGAGTATAGGCAGTTGTTGGTTCAGTTGAAATTTCGATGCGTCTGCTGGGTGTTGTCAGACCCAAAATAGTGAAAATGTTGTTAAAGCCTAAATTGGTGAGGATACTTGTAACCAAATCCGCGATAAATCGCCCTATGAAATAGGCAACAATCAAAATTGCTACGGCTGTAAAGATGGCAGGGAGGGCGTTAAGAATCTGTTGCAGCATTGCGATCGCTGGGACAGATATCGCATCAATTCGCAAAGCATTAAGCGCTGCGATCGCCACAGGAATCAAAATCAAAACATAGACAATTGTGCCGAGAATACTCGATAAAGGTTGCACCCCCGCAGCCGCAGATAATCCTAAGCGACTACCTAAATGGTCAATCCCAGTTGTCGCCAATAAGTTCGTTACAATCCGTCGCACCACATTAGCTATAAACCAACCAACTACGGCAATTAGCGCCGCCGCTAAAATGTTCGGCAAAACTAGCAGAACTTGTGTAATTAGAGCTTGTACTGGTTGTAGAGCTTGCCTTAGTCCGAGAGTATCTAAAATTGGGGCGAGAAACAGTAAAAATATAAACCAATACAGAGCATTACCAATGGTCTCACTCAGAGACAACTGATTCAGGCTGGGTGCGCTGTCTTCTGGTTCTGGATTTAAACGCTCATCCAGATTAAATGCCTGTAACGATCGCACAGTGATAATCTTGACAATAGTCGCTAAAAACCAGGCGGTTGCCAAAAGAATTCCCGCACCAACCAAATTTGGCAAAAAGCCAATAAGTTGATTGAGAAAATTATTGAGGGGTCGAGAGGCTACCTCCAGATCCAATGTCTGTAAAACAGCTACCGCCGTCAATAGGATAATGCTCCAAAAAACTAAGCTGGAGATTAATTTCTCCACTTGGGGAACGTTTTGACGACCCGTTACTCCTGCGGCAATGCGATTATCTATGTTTGTGCGATTGAGGATTCCTCGCGTCACCGCAGCTGCGATCGCCGCAATTAGCCAACCTACTAACAAAATTGCTACTGCCCCCAAGAGACGGGGCGTAAACAGAATTATCTGTTGAACAATACCTTGTACATCAGCGATTCCTTGATTCACTGCTGGTTGTATCGGTTGCAGGCTGGGCGATTGTGCCAAAAATTGCTGCACCTTCATGGGTAAACCAACTTCTATCACCTGGATTATTCCTTGCCAAGTTGTGTTCATGGTTTTCGGGAATTAAGCTTAAGTATTCGCCGCAAACACTGAGTAAGTGTTTTGCCTATAAATTTACCAGTAAACACATACATATAATATTGATATCAAGAGTAATTTTTGACTTTGTTACTAAATATTTGATTTAATCTACCGACAATGGCGAATTTTGCGTTACTCTAATTGCAGCAACAGCATCGAAGATGTGGAATGCCTCAAGTTTTAGAACAATCGATTCAAATTAATGCTACAGCTACGGTAGTAGAGCGTTGTATTAGCGATTTAGCTCTCATGCAACGCTGGCTTAACCCTGTACTCCGTTGCGAACCTGTGAGTGAATCTTGGAGTACTGATGTCGGTAGTGAAAGTCGTTTTATCATTCAAATTCCTCTACTGAAACCTACGTTGAATAGCGTAGTTGTGGAACGACAACCGGGTTTGGTAGTCTGGGAATTTAAGGGATTTTTCCAAGGACGCGATCGCTGGGAATGTCAACCCACAGAAAAGGGAACGCTCCTACTAAACCGTTTTGAGTTCGATATTCCTAACCCCTTAGTCAGTTGGGGTTTCAATACCTTTGCCGCATCTTGGACAAAAGAAGATATGCAAGCCCAACTCCGCCGCCTGAAACGAGTCGCAGAAAATTCGTAATTGGGCATTGGGAATTGGGCATTGGGCATTGGTTCATCTCCCCCTGCTCCCCTGCTCCCCTGCCCTCTTCCCTAATCCCTCCCCAATTCCGTAAGTAGCCGCCGAATTACTGATGCATCCTGGGCATCAGGAACTTTTGCTAAATAATGTTGTAAATCGTTTACGGCTTGGGGGTAGTTACCAAGTTGATAGGAGATTAAGCCGCGATCGCGCAATTCTAAAGTTAAATTAGGAAACAGCAACAAAATTCGTTCAATCGCTGCTAGGGTTTTTTCTAACTCTTGTTGTTTGAGGTAAATAAATTTTATATTTGTCAGCATCCGTGCCAAAAATTGCCGATTACTGACTACGGCTAAAAATTCTGGTTGTAGCGTCACAGTTTGCTGATAAATTTGAGACAGCCTTTCTTCGCAATCTTGAGCAAATATTATTTCACCGCCATTGAAGGCATCCACAAAAATTTCTATATCTGGAATATTTGGGCGGATTAAGAAATGCCCTGGCATCCCCACACCCACCATCGGGAAATCAATCCTTCTAGCAACCTCTAGGTAAACCAACGCCAAGGTAATAGGAATCCCTAATCGGCGGTCAATTACATCATTGAAAAAACTGTTGCGTGGGTCGTAATAGTCAATTTTATTACCAGAAAACTTTAAATCATCGTATAGATACTGATTAATACTTTGAACTATCCGCAAAGGATATCGTGAGTCAGGCAGGCGTTCTTGAAGCTCCCATGCCATTGTATCAAGGGCGTTGAGGTATTCCTCTGGGTCTAGCTTAGGATATTCTTCTTGGGCAATATACAAAGCTGCCTTTGCTAAGTCAATTTGCTCGTCAGACTGCTGAATCTCTTGGTAAAAATATTGTCGCGCTGACGAGAAATTCATAAGCTTTTGCTCCGTGTAAGTGTAAGGATGAAGCCGCAGCTTGGCTAAGAGCAGTTTTTTGTATCTATACTTTATCTTATGGATATTCAGAATTTTTGGAATATGTACTTATTCAGGGCATGAAAATAGGTTAGTGTAGCTTTTTATAAACAGGACTTACGCAACTGGCACAAATAGCGGCCAGGGCGCAGCCTTGACACGCGACAATTTAAATCAAACCAAGCACATAAGAATACTTGGGCGTTTCAGTTGCTGAATTAAATAATTAGAAAGCAAGTTATGCTTGATTTGATAGATAGTTTGGCCAGTTCTATAGGCTAAATTCTTTAACCTAACCCAAACCAACATTGCACAAGCAATATGATTTCTTTGAAGCCTAGCTTTCCGGCACTGACAAGATTCAATGCCAGTTAGTTGTTTAATTTCCCTGTGAAACTCCTCTATGTTCCAACGAATTTTACACACCTCTTGTACAACATCCGTGGAACTTTGAGATAAATCGTTAGTGGCGACATAATCCGTTCTGTTGGTAGAAACAGTAACCCGGAATAGTTTCACTTTTTTATTAGCTGGGAACCCTTTAATTTTTATGATTTTACCACAGTCTAATTCTTCTTGGTTCCATTCTAATAATTCAATCCGTTTATATTTTTTTATCAAAAGTATCATCAACTAACGATATTTTTAAGGCATATAATTTGTCTAAGCTATCAATATATAGCATTAAACTGTGTACCGCATACCATGTATCCATCAAAACAGTATCAAATGGTAAAAACTTATGATACATAAGGCTTTGGAGCATGTCTTTCACATGGTCTATCTTAGTTTTGCCATCGACATCAGGATTAAAATTCGATAATCTATGACCCAAAATCTTTGAAGTGTAGGGTTGATATACACGCAGTTAACTACACCAATGCCTTTAAGGACACCATGCTCATTACCACTATATTGTCTTCTGACTATTTCTATTTCTTCAGAATACCTTTTATCTAAAACGCTATCATCAAATATTATGTAACCATTGTCATCAGGTTCAACTAGGTCTTTCACGTTATCCCATAGTAAACGAGGTGTTAATTTCTCTCTTTTCAAATAATAGTTAATGGCATCATGACTAATACTCTCTAAATGCTCTGCCAAATTGGTAATTGTATAATTAATTTGACTACTTAATAAGTATTGGCAGTAACTAAGCTTAGTAAATCTCATTACCGTTAGCAAATTTATCTAATACAACTTCTACCTATTTTCTCATGAATATTTCATGCTTTGCTTCCAAGACAGCGACTTCTATTACGAAGACAAGGCTTTCAAAATCAGATTTAATTAATACTCATGTACTATCAACTGGCGATCGCATTGTGCCAGTTGCGTAAGTCCTGTTGCTGAATCCAGATTTTCTCATCAATAATATCTAAATGGAGAACAGACCCATATATCCGGTCTTGATCGCGCCAACCTACATAAATTAATTGATAACGATCGCGTTCTGTATCAAAAATTATTTGGGCTTGAATGCGATTATCCCAAACAGTACTAGCGTTTTGTTGAAGCAAATTTTTAATATATTGTCGATATTCGTCTAGCTTTGCCATTGTGCGATCGCCTCTTTATCAATATCTCAACAGATACTCCTGATAACTTGCAGAAATTCCTTTAGTACAGGTGTCATATCTTCTTCCCGCCACACTACAGCCGTTTCTACTAATGGTGTTTTTTCTTTTAAAGCACGATACACTACACCAGTCCTCTGAAGATTTTGTAATGAAGACGGTGCGATCGCAATCCCCATTCCCGCCGAAACCAATCCGATAATCGTCTGCATCTGAATCGCTTCTTGAGTCACTTTCGGGCTGAAATTTCCTTGCTGACAAAGAATTACGATTTGGTCGTAAAGCCCTGGGCCTAAATGGCGAGGGAACATGATAAAGTTTTCGTTTACTAGCGATCGCACTGAAATCTTTTCCTGTTCAGCTAAGGGATGAGTTTCCAACATAGCCACAATTAAAGCTTCTTGCTGAATGCACTCTTGATTGAGTGTGTTGTCTTCTAACGGTGGATGGGCAAAGCCTACATGGATGCGATGTTCTTGTAGCGCTTGCTCCTGCTGATTTGTGGTTAATTCTTGCAAAATCAACTCTACTTGTGGAAACTGTTCTCGAAACCGTCGCAAAATTACAGGAAGCAAATCGTAAGTTACCAAACTGGTAAACCCGATTCGCAATTGTCCCTTCTCACCTCTTCCCGTCCGTTGGGTTAGCTCAATTGCTTTTTGGAGTTGAGCTAAAAGTTGATAAGCTTCTTGCAAAAATACTTGTCCAGCTTCCGTTAACTGCACCTGTCGCTTGGTTTTACGCTGAAACAGTTCTACTCCCAATTGTGTTTCTAGTTGCTGAATTTGCTGGCTTAAGGGCGGTTGAGCAATGTGCAATCGCTCGGCGGCTCTACTGAAGTGCAGTTCCTCAGCTACAGCAATAAAGTAGCGCAGATGTCGCAATTCCATTTTTTTGATATTTTATAAGTTTCAATTCTCTATAAATATATATTGGACATCTCAAAATTACCTACCTATGATACTCATACAGATATCTTAGGGAGTCAAAGTTATGCCAGAAAGGTATACTCCAGGCTATTCAAGTAATGCGACGAATTTCATGGCAAAACGTAGCTTAGATACTCATGGCGCGTTTTTCAAGCCTTATTTACGTCCAGGGACGAAATTGTTAAATTGTGGTTGCGGGACTGGGACGATCGCTTTGGGTTTAGCAAAAGCGATCACTCCTGGTACGCTTACAGGTATCGCGGCTAAGTGTCCAAGTAGTGTTGCGGCTGAGAATGTCTACTTCGCCAGTTTGCAAAGCTGTAAACCGTTCTTTGGAATTGAGATTGCGAAATTCTACTGCATCTGGGTTATCAAAATAAAGCTGCGGCGATCGCACGACAGACATCTACATCAATACCGCTATACTTACCATCAGTTCCCACAAAGCTAAACCCTGTCACTTCACCACTGACACTGCAAATTACCTGACCACGACTTTTAATATTATCCCAGCGATTTCGAGTTGCTGGTGCAGGTGCATTAATACCTGGAGTGCCGGGTGT
Organism: Nostoc punctiforme PCC 73102; assembly: GCF_000020025.1. Classification (GTDB taxonomy): domain Bacteria; phylum Cyanobacteriota; class Cyanobacteriia; order Cyanobacteriales; family Nostocaceae; genus Nostoc; species Nostoc punctiforme. The sequence continues at coordinate 5,421,876 of NC_010628.1, forward strand.
ACTTGCTGTTTGACTTGAATTTTCACCACAAGCCGCGATCGCTAGAATTAAAGCTGATTTACGCATAAAGTTCATTGATATCGATAATAATAAATATATTGCTCACTACAATCATTACATAAAAAGAATTTGTTGCTTGTAATATAAAACTTTACCAGCTATCATGCTATATTTTTTCGCTTTTAAAAACGGTAATTTAAGTTTTTACTTATTTGTTTAAAAGCCTCAAATGGGAAGTATAAATCTCTCAAATCGGCTTGATATTCCAAGTTTTATTTAAAATTTTTCCATTTACTGTACTTGATATAGCAATGTATTCATTAAACCTGAAAGATAATATTAAAATTTAAGTTAATTAGTTTCATACACTTCACTGGATAAAATTTATAAAAACGCATTCAGCACTTTTTTGATAATGATCAAGAGAACCCAAGAAAATATAATTCACAAGCGAGCATAAAACTCTATTTCTCCTATCTTCAATGCCTAATACCCAATGCCCGATGCCCTAATTGCATACTTTGATGCGATCGGAAGTAGCCACACCAACCTAAAGAACTACCCCTAGCAGGTTAAACTAGGTCTGGTAACAACTGCTCCACCGTTCCTTATGAGGCTTTTATGGGAGCTAACCTCAAACAGATTGCCAACTATTTAGACAACCTTGGTTGGGACTACCGTTTTGATGATGAAGAAGACCGGATAATAACAGGTGTAGAAGCTGATAACCTAGAAGATTTTCTGATAGTTGTCCAGTTGGATGAAGAGGGAAAATTTTTTCGGGTATTTGCCCCCCAAGTTCTGTCAGGAATTCAAGACCACCCTCACAAGGGAGTTATCCTACAGACGATGCTTGCTATTTCCTGGGAAACCAAAATGTTGCAGTGGGAGTATGACCCTTCCGATGGTGAAATTCGTGCCATTATTGAGTTTCCTTTAGAAGACTCGATTCTCACAGAAAAGCAATTTCACCGTTGTCTGAGTGGGCTAATTCAGATTGTAGATGGTATAGCGATACCTCGCCTAAAAGAAGTCATGGCAACAGGTCTTGACCCGGGAAATATAGAACTTGGGGAAAGACTGTTACTTAGTATCCAAGAAGAAGCTCCAGGATTGTTAGATTTACTGGAAAAAGCAATGGAAGCGCGAAAAAAGCGAGGAACTTTTCCCAGCGAGTGAGACGGATCGTTGCTTAAATAGCTATACTCCAAAGTGATACCCTCACTATATACTGAAATTTTCTGGGGCTGGATATTATGACATCCTATGCAACCTCCTCTGCCAAAGCGGAAATGAGTGAACTACGGCGGTTGAAAGGCTTACTACCGCCAGAATTACAGAGCTGGGTCACGGTTGAAGGCACAACTGAGGTCAATCCACCCCTGGTCCGCTGCGAAGAAATTGGTAAAGACCAGGTAGAAATTCAAATTGACCTGGTGAAATGGGATGCCCTCGCAATGGATCAGCGTAATCTGCTGTTCTGGCATGAAGTTGCTCGCGTTCAAAATGACACAATTCCTAAAGATGGTTGGGAAATGGCAGCGTTAGCCATCGGTTTAGGTGGTGCTGTCGGCGAATTGTGGGTACAAGATGGATTGCTGCTAGTGTTAGCTTTGTCGCTTTGTGGCGTGTCAGGCTGGCGACTGTACCAAAAGAATAATGGGGAAAAGCAACTAAAAGAATTGCTCAATGCTGATGAGAAAGCGATCGCTTTAGCAACTCGTTTTGGTTATAGCCTCCCTAATGCCTACAAGAGTCTCGGCAGCGCCTTGAAAACCCTGATTGACAATACTCCTAGTAAGCGCCAACGGTCAAGATACGAAGCAAGACTCTCTGCCCTCAAACGCAGTGCCAATAAGGCAAAAGCTAAATCCAAAACTCCAGATGAAGGCGGGTTGTAATTAACCTGAGTTCGGGATAAGAAATCCTCAAAAGCCTTGAATTATCGTTGTTCGGTCTAAAGCTCTGTTTTCATTTATTGTCAATAAGACATATTGCTGAGATTAGTTTCATTTGTGAACCTTATTGACAAAATGATTCCACTTTTATCCCTGCTTTGATCAATTCCAGTTTTATTCAATCCTGACAGAATAGGCTTTTTAGCTTCTGGCTTAACCCGAACTCAGGTTAATTAGTTAGGAGAGATGCGATTAATCGCGTCTGTACAGGAGTTAGGAGTTATGAGTGAAATCCAAACTCCCAATTCCTGCCTCTGCCTTCGACTGGGAATGCCTACTGAGGGGCTGCTGCCTTAGTGATTAGCGGCAGCAATTCCAATTTCATAGAATCTTACTTTTTTCTTGACTACATCTTTATCAAACTCAAATTTTACAGAAGCTTTTACAGCTGGTTCAGCATTTTATGCGTCTGAGGGATCACACGCACGTGCTTGATAAACCCCTTCATCAAAGCCTGCCAGGTCAAAACTTGATCGGGCGTAGGCGCAAGCATCAGTATTGAGGAGAATTGTTCAGATACTGCTAAAGGCGTAACAGGTTGTAAAAATACTGGGATATCTGGACTAACCTTTGCCACCAACGAAGCTGAACGTTCTAACTCGCCTGGATCTGTGTTTTGAGACACAATTATCTTGACAAAAACATTTAAATATGAGTCATGACATAATTGGAGAAATTTAGCATGTTCTTGCCAATGACTTTCGCCGCTAACACTGGGCAATTTGAAATCCATACCCACAGAGTCTAAATAGGGAAGAATCATCGCTAGTTGTTCTGAGCGATGTCCGCCAGTTTCTAAGTATATAGGTAGACCAGTTATGGCTCGCACTTGGGGTAGAAACTGCGTTAGAAATGGGGCATGAAGAAGTGGTTCACCCCCAGTTAAGCTAATGCTATCGTGTAGACAAGGTAAATTTTGCTGTTCCACCCATTCGATTAATATGGGTAATGGGACAGGGTTAGAGTGGATTTCAAAGTCGCGCAATCCAGGCGATCGCTCTATCCGACAAGTAGCAGGTGCATTCCAAGTGTGGGCACTATCACAAAAGTGGCAGCGCAAATCACACAAAGCAAAACGAATAAATATCTGACGTGTCCCTACATTCAGTCCTTCCCCTTGAATGGCAGAAAAGACCTCAACTAGGCGTGCGGTAGGTGTAACCGTAGTTTTAGCAATCATTTGATGAGAGCAACGCGATCGCGCTGCGTCGGCACAACAGCAAGGATGTTTTTTGGCTTCTTGTTCTATTGTGAATCGTCGCTAGCGATCTCCAATCTCAGCCCCGGTAAAGAGAAATTAGTCCTTATTACTACTGATTCTAAATATTAGGTTAAGTAATTTTGTAGGACAAAATAATGTTTGGCAGATTACATTATACATGGCAACGAAAGTGCAGAGCTTCATGACTAGCCAACCGACAGAGGTCGATTTTCCAGTTAATTCCCTAAACGACACGGCTATAATGCAGGTGCCCGCGCGGTTGAGCGTGCTGGAGGCTTTAGGCTTTAAGCAAACCTGCCAAAGCTTAATTCAGCCCAATTCACATCCTAAAGAAATCATCATTGACTTTCACCAAACTACTTTTATGGATAGTAGTGGTTTAGGTGCCCTGGTCAGTAATTTTAAATACGCCCAGACTAAAGGAATTACATTAACACTGCGGAATGTTACACCTCAAGTCATGGCAGTCTTAAAACTCACGGGATTAGATCAGGTTTTTCCCTTAGAGTCGGCTGACGATGGGTTGCTAATAAAACAAGAAGACTTAGTAGATAATCGGAAGACAACTTCCCGTAAAGTAGAGCCTTTACCTACTACTCACCCTTCTGTGGCATCTTGGATGAAACGGTTCTTAGACATTGTAGGGTCTGTGGTCGGTTTATTAATTACAGGAGTTTTGTTTATTCCGATTGCGATCGCTATTCAAATTAACGATCCCGGTCCCATTTTCTTCAGTCAAATCCGTTGTGGTTGGATGGGAAAGCGGTTTGAGATTTGGAAATTCCGTTCCATGTGTGTGGATGCAGAAGCGAAGAAATCCCAAGTCAAAAACCAAGTGCAAGGTGCATTTTTCAAGAATGAAAATGACCCCAGAATTATCAAGGTAGGGCGCTTTTTACGGCGAACAAGTCTTGATGAATTACCCCAATTTTGGAACGTCCTCAAAGGAGAAATGAGTTTAGTAGGCACTCGACCACCCACACCCGATGAAGTGGAACGTTATGAAGTACCAGAGTGGCAACGTTTAGATGTTAAGCCTGGTATGACTGGTGAATGGCAAGTCAATGGGCGGTCTACAGTCCGTAGTTTTGAAGATGTAATTCGCCTAGATTTGCAGTATCAAAAAAATTGGAGTTTGGTGTACGATTTAAAGCTAATTTTCAAAACTATAACTATTTTATTTAATAGAAACAGTGGCGCTGTTTAGCTAACTACCCTTATTCACAATTGTTTGGTAACTCCCAACTTTCGCAATAATTCATAAATACACCCAAGCCCATAATGGGCTTGGGTAAATTTTAGGTTTCTACAGCACCAAGTAAGTGAAATTATCCTACAGCCTTTTGAATACCTACAACTTCAACCTGCTGCACTTCTGGCAACAAAAGCTTCACACCTTGCTTAACAAATCCCTGCAAAAAACCAATCTGCTGATTCTGCTGAAATACTTTTTGCAATGTTTGCCGCAAATTCTCCAAATTCAAACCAGTTCCAGAATCTATTGCTATTTCCTGCTGTTGGAAATACTCGACTAGACTTAACCCTGCGACTCTAGTCAGATAAGCTGCACTTACTCCCTGCGCTACGCCACCAGCAACAAAGGTAACGGCATTACTTTTAAGAACAGTACTAATCGCCTTTGTAGAAAGTTCAACTAAACCCAGTTTCAGCATCAAACTTCCCATTGTTCCAGCTACAGTTTGTGCTTGTTCTAGGGAAAACTTCTGCTGATAGATATTACCCAAATCCATTACCATTTGAGCATTAATTGCCGCAGTCGCTAGAATATCAAGGGCTGGGACTGGGTTAGCAAAGGCAGCAGCCGCAGCTATCCATTGATATTGTTCAATAATTGGGGTGGCGCGATCGCGTCTGGTTCCATTCAGCCAGTTTTTTGCCTCAGCTTTCAACAACCCAGCTTTCCTCATGGTAGTTACCCAAACCAGGCGTTGTCTTTGCTGTGCAAAAACTTCATCCAACTGCTGAGTTAACTGCTGGATATCTGCTGTTGGTTGTTCCATCCACTCTTGCACACCACCATCAGCCTCATGCTTTCGGACTTTGATGGCAATGGGAGAGGCGGCTGTTGCAACTACATTTCCCTGCATTCGCTGTTTCAATGACAGCAAGATGCTGGCGCTTTCATCAGCTAAATACTGGTCTTGTTTGTTGAAAACCAGGATTGTCGCCTGATTTGCTGCTTTTAGCTGCTGTAGGGTTTGAAATTCTGAGTCTGTCAAATCACCGTTTGTCAGGAATAGAACAAAATCAGATTTTGCAACTTCTGCTAAAACAACTGCATCTGAGTTGTCACCCGTTTCTCTAAATAAAGGTGCTGTCTCTTCTAAAGACACCAAATTTTGTGTCTCTAGATTTTGTTTTAGTACTTGAATTAAGGTGCTTTTACCCACGGATTTCCCGCCAGTCACAGCCACTTTAATTTTTTGTCTGTCTAATTCCAACAACAATTGGACAACTTGTTCTCGTAGTGTCTGTAACGCCGGATGGTTTTCTGATTCTTGTGCCAGTTGGTTAATTACAGTTTCAGTTTTAGCGATCGCACTTTCCACAGTTGCCCGATCTACGAATCTATCATCTAGCTGCTTTAAACTGTCTTTCGGGCGATTTTGCTGGAATAACCACAAACCACCGCCTACAGCTAAGGCACTCAACAAACCAAACTCACCCACCTGCACTATCGAATCGTGCCAACTGTCCAACATCCACAGAGAAAAGGACAGTCCCAATCCTCCCACTAAAATTGGTCGCTGCAACTTCACAACCATGATTCTCCGCGCCTTTTAGATGGCTATTTCTTCCAGAATAGATCAAAACAAAACAAAAACCCTGCAATCTTCAACGATTGTAGGGTTTTTGTTTTTTATTTGGTGGCGGGAAGTGGATTTGAACCACTGACCTTCGGGTTATGAGCCCGACGAGCTACCAGGCTGCTCTATCCCGCGTTGCTCTCGACTTATTCATATTAACCTATAGTCAAGAGTTTGGCAACTACAAAAACGATAATTCTCCAATTACTTCTAAACGGGTGTATTTTCCCAAGGTGGCAAACTTTTCTGAGAGGCTTTCGGCGGCGCTAGGACTAATCCAACCCATTTGCTTAAGTAAGTGAATAGCAACGGCATGTTTTGCCCGTTTTGTCCCATCCATGACTTTGATTGCTAATCCCAAGCCTTCACCGAGTCTACCAATGCACTGAACTCCTTCAGCACCACTTTTACTGACCAGTTCCCCTGGAGTTAAGCGCATTAGTTCCGTATCAAATTCTCCATCTCCTGCTACCATCGCGGGGTGATGAGTCATAGCACGGACGATACGCTCCATATCTAGATTGGTACTAGAGGCTAGCAGCGCATATAAAGATGCCATGTGACCGAGTTGCATCAAATAAGTTGGTGCGCCACAGTCATCATGAGCGCTGATAAATTCTGCTGCTGGCATTCGCAGCAACTCTGCTACTTTGCCCAAAATCAATTGCTGTATTGGGTGCTTGCGATCCAAGTAGTTATTCAAAGGCCAACGGCGTTGCTGACAAACAGCTAACATTCCCGCATGTTTTCCAGAGCAATTGTATTCCAGAGGACTGTGCTTACCTTCAGGAATTGGACACTGGAGTATGGTGGGGTCAAGATCAGCTCGCCACAGGATGTTAAATACCTGTCGGACTTGATCTATTGTTCCTTTATGGGAACTTGTCATAATTGCTAAGTCGCGATCGCTGAGGTCATAGCGTTCCAGTGTACCTGTGGTGGTGACTGCGAGTGCCTGAAATGGTTTGAGGGCTGAACGGATAAATGCAGCAGTTTCAGAATTACCGGCAACGGTTAGAACGCGTCCCCGATCGTCGCATACAACTGCTTGGACTATATGCCTGGATTCAATAATACCTTCCCGCAGCAACCTGACTTCCAGTGCTGTGGCTTGAGTTCGTTTTCCCATTGTCATGGGTTTATATTTATTACCTTTTTTTAATTAATTTTAGTCATTGGTCATTGGTAATTAGTCCTTAGCTAATGACTAATGACTAATGACCAATGACTCTTTAAAACAAATGCCAAACTATCGTACCAGTAACGTACATTCCCGCCAAGCCAGCAAAGGTAAATTGCAACCGCCGCAGAATGGGTTTGATTTCGTATGCAACAATTAAGCGATCGCGGTTAAGGATTTCCTGTGGTTTCGTCCAAGTTTGGCCGTCGTACCAGCCGGACTCTTCATAAAATACTGTGGGACTGCCAAGGCGATCGCACACGTAAAACCAGCCTAAGTATAATCTTACCAGTGCCAGTACGACCCCGACACTGGCTGCTGCTGCACCACAAAGGATAAAATGTGCAATATACTTGTGGGGGGGAAAACTTGTTGCTGCCACAGGTGCTGCGATCAGCCAAGATAAACCCCAAATCCAAGCTATTTTCGTGATATAATCGCGCAAATCTAAAGTGCTATCACGAAACAACCAGGAAGTTTTTAACTCTTCGTACTCATTGAGTGGTTGTTGGTCTATGGGAACTGGGCAATTTGAAACCGAAGACCTAATCATGTTGGCTTACCTTCACCCTCATCAGATTCTGGAAGGGAAATACGCTCTGCATGAATCCAGAACGCTTCTAAATTATAAAACTCCCGTTCTTTGGGCATCATGATGTGAACGATCACATCACCATAATCTTGTAGTACCCAACTACCCTCGACTTTTCCTTCTGTCCTTATGGGACGACGTTGCAATTCAGTTTCGACTTTTCCTTCAATTGCTTGAGCGATCGCTCTTACTTGTACCCTAGAATAGCCAGTCATCATCACAAAGTAATCGGCTAGATAAGATACCTCTGCTACTTTGAGCAATAAAATCTCACCCGCTTTGCGGTCTGATGCAGCTTCTGCGATCGTTGCAGCTAATTTTCCGCTCTCCTCTTCAGTATGGGCGTGGCTCTTTACCACACTCTTCGTCAGTGGGACAGATTGTAATGGGAAATTTCCTTGGAAATAGTCAGTCATTAAACCTCAGGTGCTTTTTTCCTTTGAAACAATTGTTTACATTTACTTACAAATAACAAACAATTGATCTGACAAATGTGTCAATAGGTTTTTTTGAATACTAACAAAAAAACAGGTGTTTATGGGGGCTAGTTTAATAATTGCTGTTTACTAAAAACTACAATACAACACAGCAGATTCATGCCTGGTCTACCAATAGCGTGATTGGCATCAGTGTAGTATTTAGTATTAGAGGATACTGAAGCACCCCTACTCTATAGTTAAAAAATTGGTGTTCCCACATATTTAATGAAGTGAAGCTGTGGGATTTTGGGTTCAAAACGTATTTGAAACTCCCTTGTCTATTAGCTAATATGCTTGAACTAAGCCTTTTTCCTCTGCCTTGACTTCCTTTGCTTGCCTCAAAAGAGATATTTCTTTAACCTAAGCGTATTGGTCTATTGTTGTATCTTTAAAAGTATAATTAATCACCCTCATAATCAGTTTGTATTTAGATAATGAGGGTATAATTGCAATTTTCTGAATTGGTCACATCCTTATGGGCTTTCTGCTCTAGATACTGTAACTCTTGTAGACTGAATAGCTGCACGATCTGCCGTCAATGAGTAACACAACGACTCATACTGATTTAAAGCTTGCTCAAAAGCATAGTTCTCAATGGCATATTGGCGACTTTTATAACCCAGAGTTTTTACCTTTTCGGGATTTTGATACAAATCTAAAATTGCCATTGCTAAAGCTTGAGGATCTTCTGGAGGAACGATAACTCCGCCGCCACTTTGTTTGATTGCTCTTGCTGCTGTACCATTATCGGGTACAGATGCAACTAAAGCTCCTCCACTGGCAAGTAGCACTTGAATTTTTGACGGCATATTGAAAGATACAATATTTTTCTTTTGCACCACTAAGCCAACATCAGCAGCTGCCAACATTTGTGGCAAATCTTTGCGGGGTTGAAATGGCAGTAGCAAAACGTTATCTGCGCCGCAGTCTAGACATTCTTGTTGCAATCGCTGTAAACCTTTTGCCTCTCCAACGATAACAAAAACAATATTTGGGATATGGCGCAACATAGAAGCGGCTTTGACAACGCTTTCTAAGCCTTGGGTTAGAGCAATGTTGCCAGAATAAAGTACTACAAATTTGTCATTTAGATTATGTGCTGCACGGAAAGGGTTATTTTCTTTAGGCAAAGGGCGGATAAAATTTACATCAACCCAGTTGGGAATTTGCACAATTTTGTCAGCTTCTACGCCCTTAGAGCGCAAATTGTCCACAAAGCCATCGGCGATCACGCTAATCTTACTGGCAGTGTGGTATGCAAATTTTTCCAACACAGTAAATAACTTTATAAGCAATTTGTTTTTCAGTAGACCGACGTGGACGGCTGCTTCTGGTAATATATCTTGTAGATTTAAGATTACAGGGCAAGCACGTAACCATCCTAAAAGAGCAACTGGCACACAGCTTGGCAAAGATGGCGATGTTGAAAGAATAACATCTGGCCGCCAACCGATGAGGGCGGGCACAAAACTAGTGACAACGAAACTAGCATCTAATAACACTCGATCTAATAGGTTAGGTTGTGGACGAATCCAAACATAACTGCGTTGGATTTGAACGCCATTTTTGTATTCGTTGAGATACCACTTGCCCCGATATTCCTGGTAAATTTGACGCTCAGGGTAGTTGGGCATAGCGGTGACTACGCGTACTTGATGCCCACGCTTCACTAGTCCCTCTGCTAATTCAGTCATCAGTGGGGCAATACCAATTGGCTCTGGATAGTAGTTGTAAGAGTAAATTAAAATTCGCATAAAAGTTAGTCTGAAGTACCCCGGTTTTTTGTTGAAGGACAAATATTTATCTTCAACATTGTTTAGAGCTTAGAAACTCTTATATTTAATTGTGACTTCAGACTCTTTTTCTGTCAGGGATTTTCCTTAAAGATTGAGTAAACTTAGATATTAAATACTTAGAGAAAGTGTGAATTTTTTTTACTATTTAAGTAGGCTTCAAATTTTTAACTTTTGATTGGTACGTAAGTATAAACCCCAGGCATTATTATATTAATTAAGACTATTTCACAATAATATTGAATGAGCGATCGCCCTTGTATTTTCTCCTTTTTTGCTGGTTCGGGTTTCCTAGATTTAGGTTTTGAAACTAGCGGTTTTAATATTGTTTACGTTAATGAAATTTTTTCACCATTCATGGCAGCATACAGCTATTCACGGCAGATTCTCAATCTGCCATTGCCAGAATACGGGTATCATCACGGAGAAATAGGAGATGTAACCCAACTTCACGAAGGTTTACAAGCACAACACCTCCGTGAGTTAGTACAAGACTGCCGCAAATCTAATAATATTGTGGGCTTCATTGGTGGACCTCCCTGTCCTGATTTTTCTATTGGTGGGAAAAATAGAGGACGTTTAGGAGATAATGGCAAGCTTTCCGCTTCTTATGTTGAATTAATTTGCCGCAATCTTCCAGATTTTTTTTTATTTGAGAACGTTAAGGGGTTGTGGAGAACAACAAAGCACCGTTTATTTTTTGAATCGCTCAAGCAACAATTACTAGAAGCCGGCTATATTTTAACAGAGCGGTTAATTAATGCTATTGAATATGGTGTACCCCAGGATAGAGAAAGAATTATTCTCATTGGTTTCCGAAATAATTTTATCAAAGATATAGGAATAAAAGTCGGTAGTGAAAAGTTACTTAATGAAAGGGCTTTTCCTTGGAAAAATCATATTTTATATCCTAAACAAGAGGTTTTTGCTTACCCTTGGCAGAAGTGCGATCCATTCCAAGAAAATTCCATCATGCTTTGTCCTGAAGGCATCCCTCAAGAATTAACAGTTGAATACTGGTTTAGAAAAAATAATGTTTTGAAGCATCCTAATACTGAAAACTGTTTTCAACCAAGGGCAGGTATCACAAGATTTGCTGCTATTGATGAAGGAGATGATTCTAAAAAGTCTTTCAAGCGTCTTCACCGATGGCGTTACTCCCCGACAGCTTGCTATGGAAATAATGAAGTACATTTGCATCCTTATAAAATCCGGCGACTATCTGTAGCGGAAGCTTTAGCCATCCAATCTTTACCTGTAAATTTTGTACTTCCAGATAATATGTCACTCACTAATATGTTTAAAACTATTGGTAATGGCGTACCCTATTTAGCATCCAATGCGTTAGCTAAAACTATTATTAACTTCTTAAGTATTGGCGTAAAAAATGCTATTAATATTTCTAACCTTACTAAGCCTAATGTCAACTTAAACACTAACACTAATTCCACAACATCTACAAAACCAACATTCAAAATAACTTAGTAGCTTGTTTTCAGGATAAACTCGTAATAAATATGGTTTAATATATATATAAGAAATGTTTTAATTTTTTATAAAGTTTAATAATCAATTACTGGCAGAAGACACGATGGCAGCAGACTATCCAGATATTGATATTGCGCCATTTATCGATCACGCCCTGTTAACGCCAACGGCTACTCCAGAGCAGGTTCAGCAGTGGTGTGAAGAGGCATATAGATTCAATTTTGCGGCAGTTTGCTTGTACCCCACCTATGTCAAACAAGCTGTCGAACTCCTCCACGGCAAAAACCCGAAAGTGTGTACTGTGATTGGCTTTCCCTCTGGTGCGACAACTTCAGCAGTGAAACTCTATGAGGCTCAAGAAGCGGCGGATAATGGAGCCACTGAATTGGATGTGGTCATGAACTTGGGCTGGTTGAAAGCTGGTAAAACTGAAGAAGTCCACCGGGAAATTGCCGAAATTTGTGAAGAGACTGGGCAAACTGTCAAGGTAATTTTGGAAACCAATCTGTTGACAGATGCGGAGAAAAAAATAGCTGCTGAAATAGCTATGGAGGCGGGGGCCGCTTTCTTAAAAACTAGTACAGGTTGGAATGGCGGTGCAACAGTGGCAGATGTGCGATTTTTGCAGGAATTGGCAAAAGAAAGAGTGGGAATTAAAGCTGCAGGTGGTATCCGCACTATCAATCAAGCTCTAGACTTAATCGTAGCAGGTGCTAGTAGATTAGGCACATCTCGCGGTATCGATTTGATCCGCCAGCGCGATAATCTGGGGAAGGGTGAATAGTCATTCGTTTATCTTCCTAACTTGCGAAAAACTGCGGGCACATCTATGCCCTTTGTCCTAAACCAATGACCAATTTTAGATTTTGGATTGAAGGATTGAAGGATTCAAAATTTAAACCTGGTTTCAGAGCAGCTAGTTTCAACTATGGAAAAATCTAAAATCCTTGCATTCCTGCAAGTCCCTAGTTTTAGGTATGGCGTTAATCTAAAATCCAAAATCCGAAATTGATTGGCTAATGACTAATAGACTTGTCGGGAAATAAGAGAGAATAGACAGCAGTGGTAGGGAAGAATGATGCTGAATATTGAAGGTGCGCTGAAGCAAGACCGACTGTTGAGGGCATTAACTGGGTTGAACCGGAAAGCATTTGATGCCCTTTTGCCCACGTTTACCACGATGTACCTAGATACTCAACAGGCCAAGCCTCGTCAACGTGGCCTGGGTGGAGGACGCAAAGCCCGCTTACTTACAGCCCAAGACAAATTGTTTTTCATCCTTTTCTATTTCAAATGTTATCCGACCTTTGATGTGGCGGGACTGCTCTTTGATATGCATCGCTCCCAGGCACATGAGTGGATGCATCGATTGCAGCCAATATTAGAAGCGGCTTTGGGACAGAAGATGGCGCTGCCGGAACGCCATCTCGAAAGCATTGAAGCATTTTTGTCACGCTTTCCAGGAGTGCAACGAGTGATGATTGATGGGACAGAACGCCCAATTGCGCGACCTCAAGAAAGAGAACAACAACAACAGAATTACTCCGGTAAAAAGAAACGTCATACGCGTAAACACTTGGCGGCAGTTGATGAAACCAAACGGGTCTTGATCTTAAGCAAAGCACGAGAAGGCAAACTGCATGACAAACGTTTTCATGACGAAGATGACATTGCAGGTAGTGTGCCTGATGAAATTCCGATTGAAGTAGACTCGGGCTTTCAGGGATTACAGAAGCAGTATGACAATCTCCATCTTCCTCACAAAAAGCCCAAAGGGGGCAAGTTAAGTGACCTTCAAAAAACGGAGAATCGTCAATTGAGTCAATCCCGTGTAGTTTGCGAAAATGCCTTTGCTGGTGTGAAGCGCTACAACGCCGCCAGTGTCATTTATCGTAATCGGATTGAAAACTTTGATGACCATTTGATGCTGACCGCAGCAGGATTATGGAACTTCTACTTGATGGCTGCTTAAGAGAATCCCAATTACAAGACCAGCATTGCCTCACTTATCTTTTATTTCCCGACAACTCTAATGACTAATGAGTAGAACCTACAAAGCAAGCGGAATTAATCTTAAAACTCAGGTGCTAGGAGAATCAGATAAAATAGTGACCATTTTGACACCAGAATTCGGTCTGATTCGAGCAGTGGCTCCAGGGGCACGTAAGCACAACTCCAGCTTGGGCGGCAGGAGTGGTATGTTTGTTGTGAATGAACTATTGATCGCCAAAGGGCGATCGCTTGATAAGATTACTCAAGCACAGACGTTAAAGACTTATCCTGGTTTAGCTAAAGATTTGGGGAAATTGGCTGCTAGCCAATATTTAGCAGAAATAGTCCTATCTCAAGCTTTGAGCGAACAACCCCAAGAAGAACTTTATGAGTTGTTCAATGAACATCTCCATCGGTTAGAAGCATTGTCTAATGCAAATGCATCTGGTGTTTTGGCTCATCTGGCTCATGGGGTGTTTCACCTTTTAGCCTTAGCAGGAGTAACACCGCAAGTGCAAATATGCTGCTTATCTGGGCGCTCCCTCAAGCCAGACTTTACAGAACCCAACTGGCAGATAGGATTTAGCGTCCCTACGGGTGGAACGATTTGCTTGGAAGCTTGGAAACGTTTACGAACAGAGGGAAAGGGGGAGATTAATAACCAATACCCCATTCCCCATATCCCATTACCCATGCCCCATGCCCAAACAGTTGTTGTGCATCGGCAAGAAATACCTTTAATTTCTAGTCGTCTGGGTGCTATGGAACTGGCTTTGCTTCAACATCTGTCACAACCAGAGATAATGCAAATTGATGGTGCTAGAGACCATAACTGGTTATCTGTTGAGCAGATTTTGCGCCAGTATGCTCAGTACCAATTAGGTCGCCCTATTCGCTCTGCTACCTTGATCGATTCTTATTTTGCTGCCAACCATGATGCAACCATCTGATTTGGATAAAAAAATCCTGCCTTTGTCACCAAGCCTTGTTAAAAAACAGAATAGGATATCAGATCCTAACCTCAAGAATCACTTGAGTGCCGTTTCAAAGTGTACACCTAGTCAAATCAATAGCCAAGAAATGTCCCCAAAAGACGTTTCTAAAAACGATCAAAGTTGGACAGCCCAGATCCCAAAAACTGATGTTCCAGAAATACAATCTGAGGACAAATTAACTACTGATGAGGCAAATAGCAACGGTAATAGCAACGGGCAGAGTTTGCCAGTAGCTACTACCCCAGAAACAGAATCACCTAAATTAGATGGATCTGGTTCAGGTGGAGAAGCTGTTTCCGCGAATGTAACACAGCAGGGGTTTTTGCCTGTATTAAAAAACCCTAATTTCCTGGCTCTTTGGGGCGGTCAAGTTTTCTCCCAACTAGCAGATAAAGTTTATTTGGTGCTGATGATTGCTTTGATTAATACTCAGTTTCAGGCTAGTAATCAGAGTATTAGTGGTTGGGTGTCAGTCTTGATGATGGCTTTTACGATTCCAGCCGTATTATTTGGTTCCGTTGCTGGCGTGTTTGTCGATCGCTGGTCAAAAAAGGCTGTGCTGGTGGCAACGAATATTTGGCGCGGCATCCTGGTTTTGTCAATTCCCTTCCTGCTGTGGTTGACTCATGGCTGGAAACCCATAGGAGTTATGCCAGTAGGTTTTTTGATCATCCTGGGTATAACTTTTCTAGTTTCCACACTGACACAGTTTTTTGCACCGGCGGAACAGGCAGCAATTCCCTTAGTGGTAGAAGAACAGCATTTACTCTCAGCTAATTCGCTTTATACGACAACGATGATGGCATCGGTGATTGTTGGGTTTGCTGTCGGAGAACCATTATTAGCGATCGCAGATGGACTTTGGTCGCAAATTGGTGGTAGCGGTAGTTTGGGCAAAGAACTTTTAGTAGGTGGTAGTTATGCAATCGCTGGACTAATTTTATTCCTCCTAGCAACTAAGGAAAAACACCACCACCCTGATACAGAATTCCCTCACGTATTCTCTGATTTGCGAGATGGTTTTGCCTACCTCAAAGCAAATCATCGCGTCCGCAATGCTTTGCTTCAGCTAATTATCTTGTTTTCTGTCTTTGCAGCATTAACTGTTCTAGCTGTTCGGATGGCAGAAATAATTCCGAATATGAAAGCTTCCCAGTTTGGCTTTTTACTAGCAGCTGGCGGTGTTGGCATCGCTGCGGGAGCAACAATTCTCGGTCAATTTGGTCAACGCTTTTCCTATACCCAACTAAGTCTTTGTGGTTGTATGGGTATGACAGCATCCCTGATTGGTCTATCAATCTTTACAACCCAACTGTGGCTAGTCCTGTTACTGGTGGCGCTATTAGGTATCTTTGGGGCCCTAATCGGAATTCCCATGCAAACTGCAATTCAAACAGAAACACCTCCAGAAATGCGTGGTAAAGTATTTGGCTTGCAAAACAATGTAATTAATATTGCCCTCTCCTTACCTTTAGCTTTAGCTGGTGTCGCAGAAACCTTTTTGGGATTACAGGTAGTTTTTTTGGGATTAGCCGCGATCGTCTTTTTAGGAGGTATATTAACGTGGTATAACTCACACAAGTAGTTATCAGCTAACAGGAGCTATTATTCATTACCTTTAAGTAATTAATATTTACTTAAAGATTTTGGGTTCATGCTAAACTGAGGTCAGTGAAAATTTATCACATACTTGCGGGATATTAATCTGACATTAGTCAGAATAAGTTGCTTAAGTATCAGAAATTAACAACTTATAAATAGAATAAATAAAGCCATAAATCTACTGGTTTAATCAGCTTTGAATAGGCTTTTTAAACTAGAGCCTGGTTGGAATCTTTAATAGCTAAAAAACCAGCAAGTATAGTTGGATAAAAAAAAATCACAAAGTACACAAAAGTAATAGATCAAACCCGCTTTTCTTACAGCTAAATAAAGAATGCGTATAGCCTGGATTGGAAAAAAATCACCCTTTTGCGGCAATGTCACCTACAGTCGAGAAATTACAAATGCTTTGCTAGATAGGGGACATCAAGTTAGCTTTCTTCACTTCGCACAGGAAGAGTCTGAACCTGAGAATTGGCCAAATCTTCGAGAGGTTTCGCTCCCATTCATTTACAAGTCTCAGGTTTATACAATTCCTACTTTTAAAGCAACCAAAGTTTTAACCGATTCGCTGCGGGAAATCAAGCCAGATGTAGTCCACGCTTCCTTAACATTATCTCCTCTAGATTTTTTTCTACCGGAAATCTGTGAGGAACTGAGGTTGCCCCTAGTTGCAACTTTTCACACACCGTTTGCTGGCAAGGGGGCAAAGCTGATATCGGGAACACAACTTTTGGCTTATCAGCTCTACGCACCTTTTTTAGTTAACTACGATCGCGTGATTGTATTTTCCCAGATTCAGCGAGAATTATTGGCAGGGATGGGCGTAAGGGAAGAAAATATTGCTGTAATTCCCAATGGTGTTGATACCGTTAAATATTCTCCAGGATTTTCTCAAATCAAAGCCGAATTTAAAGCCGATCGCTTGTTTGTTTACCAAGGTCGAATAGCGCCAGAGAAAAATGTTGAAGCCCTGCTTCGGGCTTGGAAGCAGTCGGCAATGGGACCTGGTACGAAGTTGCTAATTGTTGGCGATGGTCCTTTAAAGTCTTCCTTAGAGCCGTTTTATGGTTCAGAATACGGCATTATCTGGTTAGGATTTGTTGCTGATGAAGACCGACGCATCGAAATTTTGCGGGGCGCAGATGTATTTGTTCTACCTTCATTGGTAGAGGGTTTGTCTCTATCTCTGTTAGAGGGAATGTCATGTGGGTTGGCTTGTTTAGCAACAGATGTGGGTGCAGATGGAGAAGTATTAGAAAAAGGTGCAGGTATAGTTATTAGTACTAAAACCGCGCGATCGCAGTTAAAAACTCTCTTGCCAGTGTTGCAAGACCATCCAGAGTTAACGACTTTACTTGGGCAAAAAGCCAGACAGCGTGTATTAGACCGCTATACCCTCAGTAAAAATATTACTCTGCTGGAAGAACTTTATAAAGAAGTTTTAGCACAGCGACCTCTACCGCTAAGTCGTAGAGCTTAGGGAAAGGGAAAAAGTGCGAATTCTCTTACCACGCAAGTCAGATTGATCAATTAATCTTTGAATTATCCCCTAAAGACCAGCCCAAACTAGTTGGCTGTTCATAAATCCGTTTTAGAGTATTTACATCTCTGGAAGAAATAGGCAACGGGTTACGAACTTGAGAAAAATATAGGGCATCAGTTTGTAGCGGACTATGACCCCAAATTCCAAGTGCATGACCAAATTCGTGGCGGGTAGCTGCAATGAGATACTCACCTGTTTGACTGGGGCTTAGCAAAATAGTGAAGCGGTGGGATAAAACTTTGTTGGTAGTGTATAACTCGTAAGTAGTTTGTGCCGATCGCGCACGAGGTTTACTACTACCAGGGGAAATTTGAAGAGGTGGCGCTTTTCGTGCGATCGTAATATCAGCAATTTCTGGCTGTTCTACTATTGTCAAAGGCAAATAATTGCTCCATTCTTTTACACCCTGCAAGACACCATTAACCCATACTTGAGCTTGTTTTTCGTTAACGGATTTTGGTGGTTCTACGTAAACTCGAATGGGAAATTGTGACCAGACTAAATAACCAACTTGGGTTGTTGTGACTTGTGAAAAGTAGTCACCACTGTTAGTGCTATCTTGCCACTGTGCGAGTGTGGGCGGTAAGGGATGGGGTTTTGGGATGGGTGAGGTGGAGAGAGAGATTACTGAGCCTGAATACACATATTTTGGTATTATTGTAAACCCATAACTCGAATGAAGATTAATAAAAATGATCGACAGCCCTGTGCCAATAAATAAGGCAAGAGCTGTAATTAACCGTTGTGAGATTAAATTTATTAGGATGTTAAGTATTTGGTGTTGGGTTTTTTTCCCCATTGACCTAGCCTTATTTAGGCAGCCAACCAGCACTTAAAACCACTGTTAAACCGAGGAAAATTACTGTCAATGCCCAAGTGATTCGATTTAAGGTGTTTTCTGCACTTTTGGTACTGCTGAATAGCTGGGCTTGTCCACCAATGGCTCCAATACCATCACCTTTGGGGCTATGTAGTAAAACTAAGATAATCAAACCAGTGGCGGAAAACGCCCAAATGCCTTGCACGATATTAGTAGCTGTCATGGTAGGAATCTCATTTATAACAATTTTTCAAAAAACAAAATTCAGAATTCAGGAGTTAGGAATTTTCAGTAAACTCCTAACTCCTGACTTAGAAGTCTCTTACAGCCCTACTTGCACAGGAGTGCGAGTGCGTTGCAGTTCATAATCTGCTGTTTTCAGCAGCGATCGCCCTGTCATTTCTGGTGGCTGAGGCAGTTGTAAAATCTCTAGAATTGTGGGGGCAATGTCGGATAGCTTACCATCGCTTCGCAGTTCGACATTTGTACCATATCCAGGGATTTTGACTTTCTCTCCTTCCACCAAGATAAAGGGGACTGGGTTAGTGGTGTGGGCTGTCCAGGGATTACCCCCATCATCCAGCATATACTCAGCGTTGCCATGATCGGCAGTAATAATTGTTGTACCGCCGGCTTTGATAACGCTTTCTAATAAGCGTCCTAAACAGCGATCAACTGTTTCAATTGCTGTAATGGTAGCGTCGATTTGACCAGTATGCCCTACCATATCTGGATTGGCATAGTTAATTACAACTAAAGAATACGTACCCTTTTGAATCGCAGCGATCGCAACATCTGTAACTGCTACTGCTGACATTGCTGGGGCATGGTCGTAAGTTGCTACCATCGGGCTGCTTACTAGTTCCCGATCTTCTCCAGCAAAAGGTTCCTCCAGACCCCCATTAAAGAAATAGGTGACGTGGGCATATTTTTCTGTTTCGGCGGTGCGGAACTGATTCAGACCATGATTGGCTATTACTTCTCCCAGAATATTACTGAGATTCTGCGGCTCAAAGGCTACAGCCACGGGTAAGTCTGAATCATACTGTGTAAACGTGACAAAAGACAGTGGTGTGATTTGCTGTCTTTCAAAACCATTAAAAGTGGGACTGACTAAAGCTTGAGTCAGTTGTCTGGAGCGATCGGGGCGGAAGTTGAAAAATATCACTCCATCCCCTGGTTCTATTGCACCTGGTGCAATTCGGATTGGGTTGACAAATTCATCTTTTACCCCTTCGGCGTAAGATGCTTGCAAGATTTCCACAGCCGTGCGATTATCACCCACACCATCTTGAGTCATCACGTCGTAGGCGCGTTTGACCCGATCCCAGCGGTGATCGCGATCCATCGCGTAGTAGCGACCGCTGAGGGTGACTAT
Organism: Nostoc punctiforme PCC 73102; assembly: GCF_000020025.1. Taxonomy (GTDB): domain Bacteria; phylum Cyanobacteriota; class Cyanobacteriia; order Cyanobacteriales; family Nostocaceae; genus Nostoc; species Nostoc punctiforme. Next base: position 5,441,749 of record NC_010628.1, read on the forward strand.
GCGCCCAATTCCTGTGCGGTCTATATAATTTTGCAGCATTGTGATTGCTCTTACACCGTCAGTTGGGGCGGTGTCACGACCATCGGTAATGGCGTGGATACAAACTTCTGGAATTTGCTGGTTTTTGGCTAAGTCAAGTAGTCCGAATAGATGGGTAATATGCGAATGTACCCCTCCCTCAGAACAAAGCCCGACTAGATGTAGCTTGCTATTCCGAGAACGAACTTCCTGGCAAATTTTGACAAGTGCTGGGTTTAAGGCAATAGAACCGTCTTCAACCGCATCGGAGATGCGTACAAGTTCTTGCGGTACCACTCGCCCAGCACCAATGTTCAAATGACCAACTTCCGAGTTGCCCATTTGACCCTCTGGCAACCCTACGGCTTTTCCTGATGTGCGGATGAGGGTGTGCGGGTAAGCTGCCCATAAACTGTCCACAATGGGAGTTTTAGCAGCAACAATAGCGTTTCCTCGCTTTTCCTCGCAGTAGCCCCATCCGTCTAAAATGACTAGCACCACAGGAGCAACAGGTGCTTTGGTCATAGTAAAATTGCCCTTTACTTTTTGTAATACCCGAATGATACCATTGCTAATCCACGCCGCAAGTGAATTTTTGCTTATGAACTTCTTTTATCAAAGACTTGCAGCTTTTTGAAATATTTTTTAAATTTTAGTAATTTTCCTGTGCTGTTTTTGAACGCTAATAAGCAATGATTACTTAGTAGTAGCGTTTTAGTACTACTACTAAGGTAGTATCTAATCCCCTATTTCCTTTTGGTGGAAGCTTTTGCAGCTTTCTTAGCAGCTTTTTCGGCAGCGATCGCAGCTAACTTTGCTTGTTCTTTTTCTTCGGCAATTTTCTGGAGATAGTAATGATAGTCTCCTAAGTAAACGCGGAATTCACCATCACGAATTTCGACGATTTTATTAGCTACTTGAGAAATAAAGTAGCGATCGTGAGAAACTACAATTGCCGTCCCATCATAATTTTTGAGCGCTTCTTCCAGCATTTCTTTCGCTGGAATATCTAGGTGGTTTGTCGGCTCATCTAAAATTAGTAAGTTCGCGGGACGTAAGAGCATTTTTGCCAACGCCAAACGAGCTTTTTCTCCTCCACTTAATGCCCCAACTGCCTTAAATACAGTATCACCAGTGAATAAGAAGCGTCCCAAAAGCGTGCGGACTTCTTGATTATCCCAGTCTGGAACTTCATCATGGATAGTTTCCATGACAGTTTTCTTCAAGTCCAAGGCTTCAGCTTGATTTTGCTCAAAGTAACCAGGAATAACGTTGTGATCCCCTAGTTGAACGCTACCTTCCGTGGGTGGTTCCATGCCCATAATTACGCGCAGAAGGGTAGATTTTCCAGCACCGTTGGGTCCAAGAAAAGCAATGCGATCGCCTCTTTCAATTAGCAGATTTGCTGCCAAAAACAGGATTTTATCACCATAAAGATGAGTTAAATCTTTAATGTCCACTACCTCGCGTCCACTGCGGGGTGCAGGCGGAAAACGGAAGTGTAGAGTTCTTACCCCAGCGATAGGTGCTTCAATGCGCTCAATTTTGTCGAGTTGCTTTTCCCGGCTTTTTGCCTGGGTACTGCGGGTAGCACTAGCGCGGAATCTATCAACAAAGGTTTGCTGTTTCTCTAATTCTTTCTGTTGGCGTTCGTAAGCACTCAGTTGTGCTGATTGACTTTCGGCTTTTTGTTCCAAATATGCTGAGTAGTTACCAAGGTAGGTACTGGAAACACCACGTTCAGTTTCCACAATTTGGGTACAGAGGCGGTCAAGGAACTCCCGGTCATGGGAGACTATTACCATCGGCGTAATTAGCCCTCTGAGGTAATTTTCCAACCACTCAATGGTTTCTAAATCTAGGTGGTTAGTCGGTTCATCCAGCAGCAACAAGTCGGGTTTTTGCAGGAGAATTTTACCTAAACTCATCCGCATTTGCCAACCACCACTGAAGGCACTGACGAGGCGATCGCCATCTTCTAGCCCAAACCCCATCTCTGGTAAAATTTTCCCGATGCGTGCATCTAAGTTGTAGCCATCCAAGGCTTCAAATTTGCGCTGCAAGCGATCCAACTTGTCGATCAGTCGATCCAGTTCCTCTGGGCTAGCCGTTTCCATTTCTTGTGGGATGTGCGCCAGAGATAACTGTACTTCGTTGGCTTCTTTAAAGACAGTCCAAAATTCTTCTCTAACGGTGCGGGTGGGGTCTACTTCAAACTCTTGGTTGAGGTAGGCTATATGTAAGCTATTAGGACGGATAATTTCGCCTGCGGTGGGTTCCATTTCCCCAGAAATGATCTTTAACTGGGTAGATTTGCCAGCACCGTTGACACCGACTAAGCCAATGCGATCGCCTGGTTTAACTTCCCAGTTGATATCTTTGAGAACTTCGCCTGTGGGATAAATTTTACTTATATGTTCTAGTCGCAGCATTAAGTTTCTCTCAGGTAGGGAGTGGGTGGTTGAGGACGAAGTACTAACACCGCCTCTAATATTAACAAAAATTAACTATAAATTCGTCGTGATCAAGTTTGGAAGCCGCAAACCAAATTTGGCTTGAGCCACGGATAAAATTTACCACATCTATCTCAAGGCTGACTTTGTGCTACTTGTCTAACTTCTTCGACACTGAAATCAAATGCCTCAGCCACTTGTTCCACTGTCACCCCAAATTTCAACAAAGTGGGTATTAATTTTAATTTGGCTCTACGCTCCCCTATTTGGATGCCATCATGATAGAGTTTCGCATTTTGAACTTGGTTTATAGTTAAACCGAATCCCTCCGCAACCTGCTCAATAGTTAACGCTAAATCTAATAAACGAGGTACTGATTGCCGTAAACCTTCCAAACGCCCTTCTTCAAATGCTTCTTGATAAATTTTTGTATCTTTGAAACTCATAGTTCCTATATTGTAGTCCACCAATTCCTCTACTCCTTGATCATAAGAATCCTACTGCTCGGCTTGTCTGACTTGTTCGACACTCAAATCTAGCGCCTGTGCTACTTGTTCTACAGTCAACCCGGCTGCCAACATTGCTGGTACTGCTCTGAGTTTACCTTGTTCAATGCCTTGAACCTTACCTTGTTCAATGCCTTGTTCAACACCCTCCTGAAAGGCTTCCTGATAAAATCTGGTTTGCTTTAACTCGCTTAAGCCAAACATTTGCTGCATCTCCTCCCTACTCATTGTGGGAAACTTATAAGCCAAAATAGTCTCTATAAATTGTAATAATTGCTGCTGTTTTGGTGGTGAATTTATCTCAGACTTCGTTCTATCTATCAACTCCCTTGCTTGGACAATTGCGATATCGTCGGTTGCAATTACTAATTTAGCAGTTGCAATGCCAATTGGAAGCGATGCACCTTCACCTAATTCATCCAAATAAATGCGTTTGACGCGCCCACTTGTGAAAAACTCACGGTAATGTTTGATATTGCCTGTATCTACATTCCTGTTTGGGTATAAAACCACAGCACCCCAGTCATTCGATGGTTGATTTTGACGGAGGTATAAACATATTTCTGCAATTAGCCGTGAATAAATTTCCCCATCAGCTTGAAATTGCACTTCAACAAAGTAAATCTGGTTTTCGCTTCCTTGCGTAGGCAGAAACACACCATCGATTCTGAAGGCTGTTTGTTTGATTTCAACTGATGAAAATTGATAAAGACTAGCTTCTTCTGGAGGATTACCAATAAGTTCAAAGAAGATATCAGGAAATTCTTGAAACAGCCGATAAAAGATGATGTCTGTTTTCACAATTTTATATGATTTTAAAATCTTGATTTGCTGTTCATAATATTACTTTATTATTCAGAACCATCTCGCACTTTCAGCAATTGCTCTTTTGCCATCCCTAATATACGTGATAAGGGAGATAACAAACTATCATCAAATGTTTCTCCAGCATAAATATTATTCAGTTCAGTCGGAGATAATTTAAAGGTATCGCAGAACTTAGCAAACTCTTGGTTACTCAAGTCAAGCTCTTTTTGCCTATCCTGAAGTAAAACTGCGATCGCTCTAGTTCCATGCTTCGGCCGCTCACTAGTTTTCACATATTTTTCCATTAAATAATTGACTTTTCTGGTATCGCCACCGACTTTTTTAATTAAATCAGTACAAGCCATTTTTAGAGCTTTCTTTAAAACTTCCTCTTCATTTAAAGTTTTAATAATTTCACTGGCATATTCTGGTTTAAAAAATCCCACCAAATTACCTTGATGATAAACTGGTATATAAGGATTATTCGTTTCAAGTTGCCAATCTAAAGGCTCATTGCGTAGAGACATAGCTGCACCCCTAAATATTTTAAGATTGCACCATTTTAAAACCATTTATTGTTTAACTGCCAGTAAAATACCCTATCACTGGCGATTAGAAATCGCAGCTATACAGACAAAACCCACCTCCGTGGGTTTCAACTTACTGGAGTCCACGCAGACGGACTTAGTTTGTGTAGCCATTACGTATTTCTACCAGAACCTCTAACTCAGCCAAAATTAGCGATCGCCAAGTGAATCAATGCGATTCTACTACTCACACGCCTAGTTTTGTGATTTGTATTCTTCAAAAATTATCACAGTAGGTTCTAGGTATCGATCTAATAGAGGACGATCGGATATATCAGGTAATACTAATTCGACTGCCATAGTGGTTTCCATTACTCAACCACGATCTTCTCCATCTTTAAAAGCTGCGATAGAACCCCATAATAGAAATATTATTAATTACTTATCAAATCGCAGATGAAGAATATCTCCTATAACGCCAATTATATCTGGTTTAATACCAAAGAAAGATGGTTTAACTTCTACATATTTGTTTAACCAATACCATGAGGTTTTCCATTCTTGCTTATCTACAAAATTATTGGTAGTACTACTATTAATAGATGATGAAAGTTGTCTCATGAAATTAACAAGGGCATCTTTACCACTATTGTCTACTTTTTCAAGGAAATCTGCTGAAAATATAACTAAATTAATATCTTCAGCATTTATTTTTTTGCTAGAAGATTCATCAATTTCTGAAGGTAAACGATTACATAATACTAATGCTGGTAATCTGGTATCTTTAAGTCTAGGCTGTCCTGTTTTGGGAGCTATTTCTCCTAATTTACTGTCTATTACACTATTATAAAAGGACAAGTTATCATGCCCTTTTACAGCCAAATCTTTTAGACCAATATTTGTGGCAAAAGTATCATAATGCTTTAAAAGTTTTTTTGATAATTCACCATTCCAGTCATCCATTAAGAAAAAGATATAGCTATTAAAACCATTGCTAGAAACTGTAGTTATATTTGCTGCTTTAAAACCCATAACACCTACTCCTATTTTTTTAATTTGATTTGATTTTCTATTTGTTGAGTCAAATTTGAGAGTTAATAATATTATTTTTTTCGAGTTATTTTAACCGATTCAAATACTTTGATTGTCTCTTTAAAAATACCTGTCCTGGGGAATGACTATGGTACTCTTTATTTTTTATTTATAAACACCCTCTTAGAGAATTGGTATAACTAACTTGAAGTAAAACTTGTAAGTATATAATTTTTTTCACCTCGTTCTACTTAAGGTATCTCCAAATAACAAATGGGCTTCATAAAAATGGTAGTAATTATCCTTCCCAGTCTTGACAAGTATCGCACAAAAAATTGTCTGCGATCGCATCATCAAATAAATAAGGGCAAAGCTCTGGAAAAGTTCGTAATGGTAAGTTAGTTTCTCGTAGCGCCAAATCCACTCCCGCTTCAAAGCCATCTAACAAGGCTTCTTCTATTCGAGACTTTAAGCTAGGGTTCTGCCGCAAATGCCTATTGATGGCGCGGCGCTGTTCTCGAATTGTTAAAAACCAACTGCGACAACGTTGTTCGGGTTGATACTCCCACTTCAAGAGATGACCGAGTAATACACTCAGACGACTCACGAGTTCCCGATACTCCTGTCTCCCCAAAGCTTGAATTTCCTCTTGCAGGTGTTGCCAGTCTAGTTCCATAACTAGCCTCTGCTCTAACGCTTTAGCCTGCTGCTGTGTCCAGCCATAGAAATCTTGGTCATACAAAAAAGGTTTGTCCATAGATTTGAACCTTGACAACAAGAAACCACGAGCTAGTTAAAAAACTTAATTACGAATTACGAATTACGAATTATTTTAATATTCAACTTGCTTTTGCTTCATCCCCAGATGCTTCAGCCACAGCCGCCAATCTATCTGCCGCAGCTTGGACAATTTGAGCCACTTGAGCCAAAGGCATGTGCTGGATTTGTCTAAGAATCAGACTCAAATCTGAGGTTTCTGGAATTGGCTTGCCATCTATGCAGCTGATTAACTCTTCCATTGTGTAGCCTGCTTTCGATGCGATTCGAGCCAAATTTTCTGTATCTGGAACCTTCACACCTTTTTCCCACATCTGAACAGCAGTAGCAGATACCCCCAAAAGCTTACCAAATGCTCGCTGACTCATTGAACCGCGAGCTAGTTTAATGATTTCAATCAGTTTTTGTTTGCTTTCGATCTTCACTGCTTATATAGCTAGCCAACTTTATTTACAAGTCTACTTTCAATATTACAAGTTTACTTTTATATTGACAGCGTTGTGTTTTAGTACTAGACTATATCTCTGGTTGTAAATCTGCAACTACAGGCATCAAGCTAGTAGAATAACCCATCTATCTTTAACCAACCCAAAAAACTTAGTTTGCTACGGCGCTTCAGCTAGTAGCTAGACTTTGCTGCGAAGAAATAATATCGAAGGTGCATCATGTTTCGCAAGCCACGCAAAATTAACCAATATCGCCGCAAAGGTAAAAACCTTATAGCCACTAATAAAATTAAACCAGAACAGTGGAACATTTCTGACACAGAAACCAAAGAAGCTTTAAAAGTTAAAGGCTACGATGTTAAGCAAATCAGAAAAATCCACCTTCTGAAGCATCAAGTGTGTATTTCCTACTGGGATGCAAAAGGCAATATATGCAGCAGTTTTTTTAGCTACCGGATTTTTGCACGTTGGCAAGAAGAAGTGGAAAAGCTAATTTATACCTGTGAAACTCTGAAGGAATGGGCAAAGTTAAATTACCTTATGAAGTACGAATTTGCCTATTACCATTATCCCAGTGAAATAGAAGATATACTCCACGCGATATTAGAAAACCACCTGTCTGTGTTAAAAGCAACAGTACAACAAGTGGTTTTACAGGATATTTAACAACAGAAATTAGTTAGCGGCAGAAGTCGCTAACTCCGCCAGACGTTCCTGTTGGTCTAGAGATATACAAGACTGGATAAGTGTCTCTAAATCACCATCCAAAACAGGGGTAAGGGAATAATTCTGACCTAACCGATGATCGGTAGCGCGGTTATCTTTATAATTATAGGTGCGAATTTTTTCCGATCGCGATCCAGTACCAACCTGCGATCGCCGCATCGAAGTTACAGCTGCTTGTTGTTCGCCTAACTTGATGTCATACAACTTTGCCCGCAGAATTTGCATCGCCCGTTCTTTGTTTTGCAACTGGCTGCGTTCTTCTGTACAGAAAATGCGTATTCCTGTCGGTTTGTGCATTAAGTCAACGGCTGTTTCCACCTTGTTGACATTTTGTCCACCAGCACCACCAGAACGGGCTGTAGTCATTTCAATATCTTTCGGGTCAATATGAATTTCCACATCATCGACCTCTGGCATAATCGCCACCGTAGCTGTGGAAGTATGAACCCGTCCCCCAGATTCAGTTGCCGGCACGCGCTGCACACGATGCACTCCAGCTTCAAACTTTAGCTGGCTATAAACGTCATTACCTTTAATTTCGAGAATGACTTCTTTCCAGCCGCCCATTTCTCCACGAGATTCGCTCACTAGAGAAACTTTCCAACCTTGAGTCTGGGCATAGCGGGTGTACATCTGCATCAAATCGCCAGCCCAAATACTTGCTTCATCGCCACCAGTACCAGCGCGAATTTCCAACATGATATTCTTTTCATCATTGGGGTCGCGTGGTAGCAGCAAGACTTTCAAGCGAGACTCTAAATGTTCTATTTTTTCTTCAAGTTCTTTTACTTCCAGTGATGCCATTTCTTGCAACTCTGGGTCGCTCGCAGATTCTTTATAAACCTCACGCGCTCCGATCAAGTCTTCTTGGGCTGTTTTCCAAATTTCATAAGTATTAACTACCTCTTCCAAAGAAGAACGAGACTTAGCAATTTCTTGATACTCATCAGGATTGCTAGCGGTATCGGGGTCGCCTAGACGACGTGTTAATTCATTAAAAGTTTGTTCAACGGATTTTAGTTTATCCAGTAAGTATGATTCAGCCATGACGAGTGCGATCGCTCCTTAAAAAAATAACAAATTGGCTCGAGCATATAAATGACAATCGACCCAGCTGATGCAGGGCCGTCGTTAACAGCAGAGCCAACCCGCTACTTTTTGGTTTGTTCGTCGCCAGATGTTTGAGTGCTGCTCATACCGTACTTGCGGAGGAAGCGCTCTACTCGACCCTCAGTGTCAATAATCTTCTGAGTACCGGTGTAAAAGGGGTGATTTCCAGACCAAACGTCTACATGCAATTCTGGCTTGGTAGAGCCAATGGTCATAACAACTTGACCGTTGCAGTAAACTTTAGCATCTGGATACCACTTGGGGTGAATATCAGCTTTAGCCATTGTTCTTTTTGTGATGAATCTATATAAATTATAACTTTCAGCGTTCAATTGCAGCTAGGGAGTGGAGACTGGGAAAGATGCCCCATGCCCCCATACCCAATGTCTTATCGCTTAGAGTACTGAGGCGCTTTCCGAGCTTTATGTAAACCATATTTCTTCCGCTCTTTTGCTCTCGGATCGCGAGTCAAATAACCTTCGGTTTTCAAAGGTGGGCGGTTGTCTGGATCGAGTTGGCACAAAGCACGAGCAACTCCTAAACGAACAGAATCAGCCTGTCCGGTCAAACCGCCGCCTTCTGCTTTTACCAAAATGTCATATTCGTTTTCTAGTCCCAGAGTTTCCAGGGGTGCTTTAATTACTCCCAGGTAGTTGGGGTTAAATTGGAAATACAAGTTTCCATCTTTACCGTTCACAGTCAGTTGGCCGGTGCCTGGAACCAAGCGTACCCTTGCTACTGCATTCTTACGACGGCCAGTGCCCCAGTATACGGCGCGACCGCTATTGGCATCTGCTACTACCATTAATTTTCTTCTCCAGGAATTGTACTAACTTTTAGTTCTTTAGGTTTTTGAGCATCATGTGGATGCGTAGGCCCAGCGTAAACTTTCAGCTTGGTGAACAACTGCTTACCCAGGCTATTTTTAGGTAGCATACCTTTAACAGCTTGTTCTAAGATCCGCTCTGGTATACGGTCTTGCAGTTTCGCGAAAGTTTCCGTTTTCATCCCACCGGGACGACCAGAATGGCGGCGGTAAAGCTTTTGAGTGCGCTTTTTGCCTGTAACTGCTACTTTCTCGGCATTGATGACGATTACGAAGTCACCTGTATCTAGGTGGGGTGTATATTCGGGTTTCTTTTTGCCTCTCAATACCTGAGCGATTTCGCTGGCGAGGCGACCGAGGCGTTTATCGGTGGCATCTACTATGTACCACTCACGCTCAAGTGTTGCTTGAGAAGGAAGGTATGTTTTAACTGTTGTCATTTGTCATTTGTCCTTTGTCATTTTTAATTTGTCATTAGTCATTTGTCTTTTGTCATTTGTAGTTACTAAAAACCAATGACTAATGACTCTTGACTAGTGACGAACTTTGGCAAGGTGTCGTACCAAATCTCTTTTGGAAAAGGGAAATCGGGATAGCCGACTCGCAACAAGCACAAACCTTGAGGCGGTGCGGCATATTTCACTTCTTCTCGGCGTTGTTCTTTCCAGAGTTCGGTGAAGCTAGAAAGTGTTCGTTGTCCAGAACCTACTTCTACCAGCATCCCTACCAACAGCCGTACCATGCCATACAAAAATCCATCTGCCTGTATTTCAATATGGATAAATGGCCCACTGCGACGACACTCTACTGCTTGCACCTCTACCCAGGAATGGGATCGCTTTGAGCCTGCACGGTGAAAAGCAGCTAAGTGATGCTTTCCCAAGAGAGGTTTCAAGGCAGCTTGGATTAAAGATTCATCCAGGGGTGCATAATAATAATGCCAACTGAAGGGTCTTACAAACAAGTTAAGCCGATCTTCAGTATATATTGTGTAGCGATACCGTCGATAGGCTGCACTAAAGCGAGCGTGCCAACGGTTATCGACACTAGCTGAAGCCCTGATTAATATATCTGGCGGCAGGTAGCTGTTGAGGATTGTTGCCCACTTGTGAGGCGGAATTAAACCTGTTGCTTCAAAATGGGCTACTTGAGCAGCAGCGTGAACTCCAGAATCGGTTCGCCCAGCACCGTGTAATGTTACATGATGCCCAAGAATAGTAGCGATCGCTGTTTCGATCTCTTCTTGGACTGTCCGGTGTTGTTTTTGCCTTTGCCAGCCATGAAAATGAGTGCCCAGGTATTGGATTACCAAGGCTACTCGATGAGTTTGTGTAGGCTGGTGGCTTTCTAACATACAGATTTTGTCCTTTGTCATTTGTTTTTTGTCATTTGTCCTTTGTCAGTTGTCCTTTGTTATTCACTAATGACCAATGACTAATGACTAATGACCAATAACCAATGACTAAATGACTTAAACCAATTCAATTATTGCCATTTTTGCATTATCGCCCCGACGCGGTACGGTATGCAGAATGCGGGTATAACCGCCCTGGCGATCGCCATATCGAGTTGGAACTTGCTCAAATAGAGCGTGAACCAATTGTTTGTCGAAGATATAGCCAAGGGCTTCGCGGCGTGCTGCCAAGGAGCCATTTTTGGCTAGGGTAATCATTTTTTCCACTTCACTTCTTAGAACTTTCGCTCTAATTAAAGTGGTGGTGATCTTACCATGACGGATCAGCTCGGTGGTGAGCGATCGCAGTAAAGCACGGCGTTGATCGGCTGGTTTACTGAGTTTTTTGACGCGACAACGGTGACGCATAATTATCCACTATGAATTATGAAGGTTTTTCTTAAGGGTGTTTAGAGCCTCTTTCCATTGGCAGGGTAATGCCCAAGCGTCGCTGCAAAGCTTCCACGACTTCTTCTGCTGACTTCTGACCAAAGTTCTTAATTTCTAAGAGGTCTTCTTGGGTATAATCCAACAAATCTGCCACAGAGTTAACTTGTGCCCGTTTGAGACAGTTATATGCCCGCACAGAAAGTTGCAACTCTTCGATGGGTATCTGGGCAGTTGGATCATCTGGAATATCTGAACCTGTGTCTGTTGGTTCCAAGGAGATATCTTTCAACGGGTTGAATAAATCTACCAAGATCCCAGCAGCCGAAGATAGTGCTTCTTGAGGAGAAATACTGCCATTTGTCCAAACTTCCAACAGTAGTCGGTCTTTTGGAATCAAGCCTTCTCCACGAGATTCTTCAACACTATAGTTGACTTTTCGCACTGGCATAAATATTGAGTCGATTTGAAGAAAATCCAACGATGTGGCTTCCTCACGTCCTCTTTCTACAGTGCGATAGCCTTTGCCTTTCTCGATCCGAAATTCCATTTCCAGTTTTCCACCCTCAGCGATGGTGGCAACATACTGAGTCGGATCGATAACTTCTACTTCACTAGGTAAATCAAAATGTGCCGCAGTAATTGTTGTTGGACCACTAACGAGTAATCTACCAATCTGAGGCTGCGAAGAATAGTTCTTCAGGATAACTTCCTTCATTCTCATGAGGATTTCCAGCACATCTTCCCGCACGCCCGGAACTGTGGCGAATTCATGTGAAACGCCTGCAATCCGCACTGCTGTAACTGCTGTACCTTCTAGGTTAGACAGTAAAACCCGCCGTAGTGCGTTGCCAACCGTTGTTCCTTGACCGCGTTCTAGAGGTTCCAGAACAAATTTACTGTAATGGTTCCGACTTTCTTCAGTATTCGACTCTACACATTCAATCTGAAACTGCGCCACGGATGAGCCTCCCTTTTTCTAAGGTGCTGCTAGCAGACAAATCAATTGCCTCCCGAATTGACTTTATGTCCTGTAGGTTATAGGTCTATCAAACTATTAGTATGAAATTACGGTATAGTTTGACGCTCCTATTGAGCTTTCAGGCGCTAATAATATTTTGGGTTTCCGAAGTTTAACAGCTTTCCCTACAGGAAAATCTGATTCACTTTTGGTGGTCCAAGTTTTCACCCAATGACAGTTTGCACGTTATCCGCCCAAGCGGTCATTGTAAGTAAATTTACTTTCTTTGGTTGTAGCTTCTCGTCCTCAATGCCCAAGTCTTGGTATTTAAACTCGACGGCGCTTGGGTGGACGGCAGCCATTGTGAGGAATGGGGGTAATATCCCGAATGAGTGTAATTTCCAGTCCTGCTCCTTGAAGTGCGCGGATAGCGGTTTCTCTACCTGCTCCTGGCCCACTTACCATTACCTCAATTTGGCGCATTCCTTGATCTATAGCTCTACGGGCTGCACTTTCAGCAGCAGTTTGCGCTGCAAAGGGAGTTCCCTTTTTTGCTCCCTTAAAACCGCTAGAACCAGCGCTGGCCCAGGAGATGACATCTCCATTTTGATCGGTAATGGTGACAATGCTATTGTTGAAAGTAGACTGGATGTAGGCCATCCCGCTGGGTACGTTCCGTTTCTGCTTCTTGCTCCCGGATTTTTTAGTTGGTTGTCTCGCCATACTTGTTTAGTTGATTTAAGGTAAAACTTGCTCTGATTAGCAAGCGTTGCAAATTTATTTCCCTGGAGCCTTCTTCTTCCCAGCCACTGTCTGCCTTCTGCCTCGACGGGTTCTGGCATTGGTGCGAGTTCTTTGTCCTCTGACTGGTAAGCCCATGCGATGACGACGACCTCTGTAAGTACCAATGTCAACTAAGCGCTTGATGTTCAAAGACTCCAAACGCCGCAAGTCGCCTTCAACTTGATAGTTGCTTTCTATTTCGCCTCGCAGGGCTGTCACATCGGCATCACTTAAGTCCTTAACGCGGGTGTCTGGATTCACACCAGTAGCCGCTATAATTTCTTGAGCGCGTGATAAACCAATTCCGTAGATATAAGTTAGACCGATTTCAACGCGCTTATCGCGTGGAAGGTCTACTCCGGCAATCCGTGCCACAATGAACTCTCCCTATTGTTTTCGCAATTACTGTTGGTTGGAAAAACGTGATTAATCGCGTTTTTTCGTTGTTAATTGATGATATGCGTGTTACAACTCACTCTCTTTGTAAGAGCGTTATCCTTGACGTTGCTTGTGCTTGGGGTTCACGCAGATCACCATGACGCGACCACGACGTTTGATCACGCTACACTTTTCACAAATTTTCTTGACTGAGGCTCTAACTTTCATGCCTTTTATTTTTTGACTCCAAATATTAAATTATAGCATTTTTAGAGAAAACAATCCATTAATTTGACTAGCAAACAGTCAAAAGGATGATTTTATGGTAAAATTCTCTACATCTACATATAGTTACTTCTTTCGTAGTCGATAGGTAATTCTGCCTTTGGTCAAGTCATAAGGAGTTAACTCTACCTTGACGCGATCGCCGGGCAAAATCTTGATATAGTTGCGGCGAATCTTGCCGGAAATGTGAGCTAGCACGTTAAATCCATTGTCCAAGTCAACGCGAAACATCGCATTGGGCAAGGACTCTGTAACCGTGCCTTCCATTTCAATCAAATCTTGCTTAGACAATTTGTTTTTTCCTCAACTCAACAATTTCGTGTTCAGTTGCAGCACTTCATCTGCAAGAGAACACATTTTAAGAAATATATCAACAGTTTATTAATATATCTTAGCTAAAATTGATCTGTTTCTTGGGAGGGGCATGGGACATTAGGAATTGGGGAAAGAATTGCTGTAGCTCCTCCCCTACTCCCCGATCCTCAAGCGATTACCTTTTGCAGTTCAGTAGTGACTTCTTCTTGGGACTGATTGCCATTGACTGTTAAAAGTTTTTGGCGATCGCGATAATAATCAATTAAAGGTGCAGTTTCAGCGCGGTACACTTCTAACCGACGACGAATCACCTCTTCGGTATCATCTTTTCGCCCTCTAGCTAACAAACGTTCTACCACAACATCATCTGGTGCATCTAGATTAACTACCCTTTCGCCACTCTGATGTATTGTTTCCAGCAATTCTTCTAGAAAAGCTGCTTGCGTCACTTTACGGGGAAAACCATCAAGAATCCAACCATTTTCTGCATCTGGTTGGTTGAGGCGCTCCTGTACCAAGTCCTGCACTAGCTGATCGGGTACTAACTCGCCGCTATTTACATAGTTTTGAGCTTTGATTCCCAGATGAGTTTGCTCTTTCATAGCTTGTCTTAATATTTCCCCAGTAGAAATATGGGGAATATTTAAGTGTCCCGCCAATGATTGAGCTTGTGTTCCCTTACCAGCTCCAGGTGGTCCCAAGAAGATTAGTCGCGTCACTATTGTTTCACCATTCCTTCATAGCGCTGAGAGATTACGTATGTTTGGATTTGCCTCGCCGTATCAATCGCCACACCGACTAGAATTAACAGAGAGGTAGCACCTAGTCCCTTAAATGTGGGTACTCCTAAAGCACTTTCTACACCGGTTGGGATAATAGCAACCAAGCCCAAAAAGATAGCACCCAAAAAGGTGAGTCGGTTTGACACGCGCTCGATATACTCACTAGTCGCTTTACCGGGACGAATGCCAGGAATACTAGAACCCATTTTCTTCAAATTCTGCGCTACATCTACCGGGTTGAGAATCAACGAAGAATAGAAGTAGCTGAAGAAAATAATGGAAATCATGTAAACCAAGGCATAGACCCAAGAGCCAGAACCGCTTGGACTCAAATAAGTGTTAATTATATTTGCCAACTCAGCATTCTTGGCGAAATTTGCAATTAGCAATGGCAAACTGAGGATAGCTGCGGCAAAGATAATTGGCATTACGCCACCTTGATTTAGCCGCAAGGGTAAAAAGCTCCGTTGCTCTGCCAAAACTCTACGACCTACTTGGCGACGAGCCGAAATAATCGGGATGCGGCGCATTCCTTCTTGGACAACCACAATACCAACAATGGTTGCTAAGAAAACTAAGATTAGTACGATGACGCGACCCACTGTTTCCCGACCGCCGACTTGCACCAAATCGATAGTATCGCCTAAAGCTTTTGGTAATGAGGCGACAATGTTGACAAAAATCAACAATGATGCTCCATTCCCAATTCCCCGCTCTGTAATGAGTTCTGATGCCCACATAACGAACATAGAACCAGCAGTTAGAGCGATCGCAGTTTCAGCTACAAAGATTGGTCCTGGATTTAAGGCAAATTGCTGGAGGAATAATGCTGAAAATGCTGTACTTTGGAGAATTGCCCAACAGACAGTGACATAGCGGGTAATTTGCGATATTTTCCGCCGACCCGCTTCGCCTTCATTTTTCTGTAAATTTTCTAAAGATGGAATCGCCGCGGTGAGCAATTGGATGATAATGGACGCATTAATAAAGGGTAAAATCCCTAGAGCAAAAACGCCCAAAGTCGAAAGTCCTCGCCCGGAGAATATATCCAATAAACCGAATATGGAATTACTGCCCGATATAGCTTCGGCAAATCTAGGTCTGTCAATCCCTGGTACGGGTAAGAAAATACCCAGGCGAACCAAAATTAAAACACCGACAGTAACAAGCAGCCTACCTCTAAGCCCGGCTGCTTGTGCCATCTGCATAAAAGTTTCTTGAGCCGTTGGGGCTTTATCTCGACTGATCATAGAGTGCTACCTTTATAGTGAACCAGGCGCTGACAGCGAGTTGGCTTACATTTAAGTGCGCTGTTCCGGCTCACTCATAAGACTTCACAACTCCCACCAGCTGCCTCAATTTTGCTACGAGCTGTACCTGTGAAAGCTGCCGCTTGTACCTTGAGCGGAGTGCTCAATTCGCCGTTACCCAAAATTTTCAATGGCCCTTTGACAGCAGTCAGGATACCTGCTGCTTTCAAGGAGGCTAAAGTTACTTCCGTATTAGCGGGAAGAGAGGCTAGCTTCTCTACATTAATCGTAGTGTAAATCTTTTGATTAACAATCGGAAAGCCCTTCAGTTTCGGTAAGCGGCGGTACAATGGCTGTTGACCACCTTCAAAACCGGGTCGAGTACCACTACCAGAACGAGACTTTTGACCCCGCATACCTAGACCAGCACTAGCACCTTGACCAGCAGAAATACCTCTGGCTACACGCTTTTTGCGTTTCTTTGAGCCTTTTTGCGGCTTAACATCATGGAGTCTCATAAGTTACCAAGTTGTCATTTTTCGTTTCTCATTTGTCATTTGCCATTACGTAGGTTGTCATTTGTTCAGAACAAAGGACTACTGACTAAGGACAAATGACTAGTTAGATGTAGAGATTTTGAATAGGAATACCGCGATCTTCGGCGACTTCAGAAAGAGTCCGCAATGTAGATAAGGCATTGACTGCTGCTCTAGCATTATTGAGCGGATTGTTAGAACCAAGTTGCTTGGCTAAGACGTTACGAACTCCTGCCAATTCCAACACAGTCCGCACAGCACCACCAGCAATTACCCCAGTACCAGGTGCGGCTGGACGCATAATCACTTTTGCACCGCCACCTACACCATCAATGGGATGGGGGATGGAGTTAGATTTTGTGATTGGGATATCAATGAGATGTTTTTTGCCGTCGGCTACGCCTTTTTTGACTGCACCGATTACATCTGAGGCTTTGCCTACTCCGACACCAACTTGACCGCGTTCGTTACCGACGACAACGATCGCTCGGAAACTGAGTTTTTTACCGCCTTTGACGACCTTGCTCACGCGGCGGATTTGGATAACCCGCTCTTGCCAAGTAGTTTCTTCTTTTTTGGCACGCTTTGTTCTACTTTTACGCTCTGTTGCCATAATTTATGCTCTGGTGAACGTCATTTGTCAGTTGTCATTTGTCATTTGTCTTTTGTCATTTGTCCAATGACTAATGACTAATGACCAATGACTTTAGAAATCTAAACCAGCTTCGCGTGCTGCATCAGCTAGGGCTTTGACACGACCATGATATAAGTTACCACCGCGATCGAAGACTACTTTGGTGATGCCTTTTTCTAGTGATCGCACTGCGATCAACTTACCAACTTGCACCGATGCGTCGCGGTTTGCACCTGACGCTAAACTAGATTTCAACTCTGGTTCTAAAGTCGATGCTGCCACTATGGTTTGATGCTGACTATCATCAATTACCTGGGCATAAATATGCTCATTAGAACGGAATACTGCTAAACGCGGACGTTCTGGGGAGCCAACAACTTTGCCACGAACGCGTCGATGACGACGGTTTTTTGATTCTCTACGAGTAAGTTTCATTTCTACTTCTTACCACCCTTACCAGTCTTACCAGCCTTACGTCTTACCACTTCACCGGCATAGCGAATGCCTTTACCTTTGTAAGGTTCTGGTGGACGAACGGCGCGAATTTTTGCGGCTGTGTTGCCTACGATTTCTTTGTCGTAGCCGCTGACAATCACGTTAGTGGTACCTTCGACTGCAAACTGAATCCCATCTGGTGGTTCAATTTGCACCTGATGGCTGTAACCCATGTTTAAAACTAGATTACGCCCTTGAAGTTGTGCCCTGTAACCAACACCTTGGATTTCCAAACGGCGTTGAAAACCTTGGGAAACTCCCTCAACCATGTTGGCAACTAAAGTTCGGCTCAAGCCGTGCAGTTGCTTTGATGTCCGAGTTTCATCCCGACGATTTACGTGTAATATTTCTCCCTCTTGAGAGAGTGAGACATTATCTCTGAGAGTGCGAGAAAGTTCTCCTTTCGGGCCTTTCACCACAATATTCGTACCATTGATCGCCACTTGAACTTTGGCGGGAATAGTAATTGGACGTTTACCAATACGAGACATTACTTTTTGTCCTTTGTTATTTGCCCTTTGCCTTTTGTTATTTGTCCTTTGTCCTTTGTCTTTTGTCCTTTGTCTTTCACTAATAACAAATGACTAATGACCAATGACCAATGACTAATGACAAATGACTAATGACCAATGCCTACCAAACGTAACAAAGCACTTCGCCACCCAAGTTCTGACGACGCGCTTCGCGGTCAGTCATAATTCCACTGGATGTAGAAATAATGGCAATGCCAATGCCGCCTAGTACTCTTGGTAATTCTTTTCTATTGGAGTAAACACGCAAGCCTGGCTTACTCACTCGCTTTAAGGCGGTGATTAGAGGCTGACGATTCTTACCCTTATATTTCAGGGAAATCACTAGGTTGTGTTTTACCCCTTCTTCTGCTTCTTCGATTTCAGCAATAAAGCCTTCCTCCCGTAGCACTTTGGCAATGCTGCGGGTCATTTTTGTAGCTGGCACTTGTGTAGTTTGATGCCGCGCCAGGTTGGCATTGCGGATGCGCGTCAGCATATCTGCAATTGTGTCGTTAGCCGCCATCGTTCCCTCTATAGATGAACTTACTGATCGCGAAAGGGCATTCCTAATTCTTTAAGTAAGGCGCGGCCCTCTTCGTCGTTTTTTGCTGTGGTGATGATGGAAATATCCATCCCACGCACTTGATCAACGCTGTCGTATTCGACTTCTGGAAAAATTAGCTGTTCTCTTACACCCAGAGTATAGTTACCCCGTCCGTCAAAGCTTTTAGGGCTAACGCCACGAAAATCTCGAATTCTGGGCAGTGATAGGCTAACTAGCCGGTCGAAAAAGGCATACATCCGTTCGGCTCTGAGTGTCACCATGATCCCCACAGGCATCCCTTGACGGATCTTAAAGCCAGCGATCGCCTTTTTCGCCCGCGTCACCACTGGTTTTTGACCAGTAACAAGCGCAATTTCGTTGATGGATGCTTCCAGCGACTTGGCATTTTGAGCTGCTTCACCCAAACCTCGGTTAATAGTAACTTTTACCAACTTCGGTACTTGATGAACGTTGGTATATTGAAACTGATTAATCAGTTTGGGGACGATTGTCTCTTGATATAAGCTTTTGAGTCTTGTTGTCGCCATAGTTTTTTGTCCTGATATCCCTGGGCTTGGTCAGGGAACTTTTATTGTCCTTTGTTATTTGTCCTTTGTCTTTTGTTATTTGTCTTTATAACTAATGACTAATGACCAATGACTAATGACTATTTATCCAGAATCTCGCCAGTTTTTTTAAGTTTTCTGACTTTCTTGCCTTCTGAGGTAAAGGTATAACAAACACGACTGGCAACGTTTTGCTTAGTGGAATAAAGCATCACGTTGGAGCTATGAATTGGGAATTCTTGGGTGACAATCCGCCCTGATTCCCCTTCTTGCTGGGGTTTGACGTGCTTGGTCTTGATGTTGACACCTTTGACGATGACTTTACTCAGTTGGGGAAGTGCCTGGACAATTTCACCAATTTTTCCTTTGTCTTTACCAGCAATCACTTGTACGGTGTCGCCAGTTTTAACGTGCATTTTGTGGAATACTTTGGGCGTACCCTGTTTGGTTGCCATTAAAGCACCTCCGGAGCCAGAGAAACAATTTTGGTAAAGTTTTTATCGCGCAGTTCCCGTGCAACTGGGCCAAAAACCCGTGTGCCTCTAGGATTACCGTCTTTGTTGATAATTACAGCAGCGTTATCATCAAAGCGAATACTCATGCCACTGTCACGAGATACAGCTTTACGAGTGCGGACAATTACTGCTTCCACAACATCAGACTTTTTGACAGCCATGTTGGGTGTAGCATCTTTGACAACGGCGATAATTTTATCACCGATAAAACCATAACGACGGTTGCCTCCGCCTAAAACGCGGATGCACATTAGTTTGCGGGCACCGCTATTATCTGCGACATTCAGGTAAGTCTGGGGTTGAATCACAATTATTCTCCCTTGTGATGTTGTTAGAAACTAACAACGATGAGGTTTAAGCAGGTTTGATGTTCAGGACTTCTGTGATTTTCCAGCGCTTGGTTTTGCTCAGGGGTCTAGTTTCCTGAATGCGAACGCGATCACCTACTTTACACTTATTTTCTTCGTCGTGAACTTTATATCGTTGGGTGTTAACCACAATCTTGCCGTACTTGGGGTGAGGAGCGCGGTTTTCTATGGCAACCACCACAGTTTTTTGCATTTTATCGCTCACTACCAAGCCAACTCGTTCTTTAACTGCCATAATCTCCTACTTTTCTTCTTTAGCCGATTGACTTGCTGCCCGTTTGCGTTCTGTTTCTAATGTCAGCAATTGGGCTAGGCGATGTCGAGCCTGTCTGAATTGGTGGGGCTTTTCTAATTGTCTTGTCGCTTTTTGCAAACGCAACTGAAATAGTTGTCTTTTGATCGCAACAATTTCATCAGAGAGCTTCTCGTCACTTAATTCTCTAGCTTCTGAAATCTTGGGAAGAGGCATAAGCTACTCCTGCTCCTGTGGTTGAGAGCGCACAATAAACTTAGTTTTGATGGGCAGTTTAAATGAAGCCAAACGCATAGCTTCACGGGCGATTTCTTCAGAAACCCCACCGATTTCAAACAAAATTCGTCCTGGCTTGACTACCGCTACCCAAAACTCTGGATTACCTTTACCGGAACCCATCCGGGTTTCAGCAGGACGCATGGTTACAGGTTTATCAGGAAAAATCCGAATCCAGATTTGTCCACCCCGACGAATATAACGGGTCATTGCCCGACGAGAAGCCTCGATTTGGCGGGAGGTGATCCAAGCAGGTTCTTGTGCTTGGAGTGCAAAATCACCGAAGTTGAGGGTACTACCACGGGTGGCTAGTCCCTCCATCCGTCCGCGCTGTTGTTTGCGGAATTTAGTTCTTCTAGGGCTTAACATGATTGGCTACTGGGTACTGGGCATTGGGCATTGGGCATTGGGCATTGTCAATGCGCCATGCTCATTTATCCTTCATTTGAGCGGTCTTCAAATTGCTGGCGACGACGTTGTTGTTGACGGCGACGAGGTTCACGATCGCGATCGCGGGGGTCACGTTCGCGATCGCGGCTTGCTGGTGGTAGTGGATCTGGTTCCTGTCCAGGAATAATTTCTCCCTTAAACACCCAAACTTTGATGCCCAAAATACCGTAAACAGTTTTTGCCGTGCAATAAGAGTAGTCAATGTCAGCCCGTAAGGTATGTAAAGGTACTCTACCTTCACGAGTCCACTCTGTCCGGGCAATTTCTGCACCGTTGAGCCGTCCGCTGACTTGGATTTTAATACCTTGAACACCAGCGCGTTGGGCACGCTGAATTGATTGCCGCACTACTCGCCGAAAGGAAACCCGGCGTTCCAATTGTTGAGCAATGTATTCGGCAATTAGGTAGGCATCAGCATCAACTCGTTGAACTTCAACTACGTTAATACGAATTTGGCGATTGCTACCCAATAGTCCTTGGAGTCCGGTACGCAAAGATTCTATACCTTGTCCACCACGCCCTACTACTACACCGGGTCTAGCTGTGCGTACTTCTAAGTCGATTTGGTCGGCTTTGCGCTCAATCCGCACTTCGGAAATTCCGGCGTTGTTTTGAGCAAGTCTACCCAGCTTTTGTTCTATGTATTGACGGAGTTTGTAGTCTTCTTGTAAAAGTTCTGGATAGCGGTCAGGAACAGCAAACCAACGGGATTGATGTTCATGTGTAATACCCAGGCGAAAACCAACTGGATGAATTTTCTGTCCCACGAATGCTTCCTCTAAGATTTCTTACTTTACGTAATTTATTCGTGTAAGCGTGCTTATTTTTCTGGTGCGGCTCCAACGGCCACAGTAATATGACACGTCGGTTTGCGAATTTGGTAAGCTCGACCTTGCGCTCTTGGTTGGAACCGCTTCAACGGCGGCCCTTGATCGGCATAAGCCTGAGTAATCACTAGTTGAGTCCGATCTAACCCAGCGTTGTGTTCAGCATTAGCAGCAGCGCTTCTGAGAACCTTCAATATGGGTTCAGTGGCGCGATAGGGCATGAATTCCAAGATGATTAGCGCTTCTCGGTACGATCGCCCCCGAATTTGATCGAGTACCCGACGCACTTTGTAGGCCGAGATGCGGATAAAACGAGCGATCGCTTTTACTTCAGTAGTATTAGTAGCCATAATTTTCTCCAATTTTGTCATTTGTCATTTGTCACTTGTCACTTGTCTTTAGCTAATGACTAATGACTAATAACTAATGACTACCTACCCGCTTTTTTGTCGCTTTTTCCATGACCTCTGTAGGTGCGTGTCGGGGCAAATTCACCCAACTTGTGTCCTACCATCTGTTCATTTACAAAAACTGGAACGTGTTGTCGTCCGTTGTGAACAGCGATGGTATGACCTACCATTAGGGGCAAAATTGTTGAAGCTCTTGACCAAGTTTTAATAACTTCTTTTCTGTTGTTGTCGTTGAGCTTTTCAATTTTCTTTAAGAGATGATCCGCAACGAAAGGACCTTTTTTTAGAGAACGACCCATAGTTCAATTTTGGATTTAGGATTTAGGAATTAGGATTTAGAATTTCGGATTTTGGATAATTAGGTGTCCAAGCAGGTTTCACAAATTTTCAATGTTCACAAGTAGACCCCAATCTAAAATCCAAAATCTAAAATCTAAAATTCTATGATTCACGACCACCGCGACCGCGTTTAGAAGACTTACGGCGACGACGCACAATGAATTTGCTGCTAAGTTTCTTGCGATTGCGTGTCTTTGCGCCCAATGTGGGTTTACCCCAAGGTGTAACAGGTCCCGATCTACCGATAGGAGCCCTACCCTCACCACCACCATGTGGGTGATCCACTGGGTTCATGACGCTACCTCTAACCTTCGGACGGCGACCTTTCCAGCGATTGCGCCCTGCTTTACCTGCACTCAGGTTTCTCGCATCGGTGTTGCCCACTTGCCCAATGGTGGCGTAGCAATCACGCCGAATTAAGCGGACTTCTCCCGAAGGCAACTTGAGAGTTACATAATCACCTTCTTTTGCCACAACTTGAGCGCTAGCACCAGCAGCACGCACGATTTGACCACCTTTACCAGGAGTCATTTCGACGTTGTGAACACTAGTACCCAAGGGAATCCGCGATAGAGGTAAAGCATTACCATCTTCAAAGGGAGATTCGGGTCCAGAAATAATTATTGTTCCAACTTTCAATCCATTGGGATGAAGGATGTACCGTTTTTCGCCATCTTGGTAATACAAAAGGGCAATTCGGGCATTGCGGTTAGGATCGTATTCAATTGCTGCGACTTTGGCAGGAATATTATGTTTATCCCTTTTAAAATCGATGATCCGGTAAAGTTGTTTGTGTCCGCCACCCCGACGACGACTGGTAATTCGCCCTGTATTATTCCGACCTTTGGCACGATGCTTTGAGGTCGTTAGGGATTTTTCTGGCTCGGTTTTTGTGATTTCCGCAAAGTCAGAAACTGTAACTTGGCGAGTGCTGGGGGTATAAGGGCGATAAGAACGAGTACCCATAATCTATTTTGGATTTTGGATTTTTGATTTACTTAATTTCGGATTTTGAATTTTGGATTTAATGAGTGTTTAACTAATTGCCACCATCTTTGGTATTTATTCAGTAAACTCTTCAATCTAAAATCTAAAATCTAAAATTCCTAGACTTCTGGGAATAGAACTTGTCTAATCTTGTCTTCATCCCCAGGTGCGACTGTAACAATGGCTCGCTTATATTGGGGCTTATAACCAATAAATTTACCAACGCGCCGCTTTTTACGTGGTGGTAAGTTGGTGTTGACTTTTACAACCTTGACCTGAAATAAGTCTTCGATCGCAGCCTTGATTTCTGGCTTAGATGCCTTTGGAATGACTTCAAAGGTGTACTTATTTTGCTCCATCAAGATAGTCGCCTTCTCGGTGACTATTGGGCGACGTACTAAGTCGGCAAGGTCGCGGGGGTCAAAGCTAGGCACTGTAGACCTCCTGAATTTTTTCTAGGGCTGATGCCGTAACTACAATTTTGTCAGCGTGCAGTAAATCAAAAACATTTAACTGGTTGGCTGCAATTAGTTTTAAATTTTCAATGTTGCGGGCTGACAAATAAACATTATCTGTATCCGCAATTTCAGACAAAATTAACAGTGCCTTGCTTTCTGGCACTACTCCCCAACGAGCAAGGGCTGCCACTAAGTCTTTTGTCTTCGGGCGAGATAGCTCGGTGCTAAATTCTTCTACTACGATCAAGTCGTCAATACGACCGACAAATGCTGTCCGCAGTGCTAAACGTCGCTCTTTGCGGTTCAACTTCAGGTCGAAGTCTCTAGGCTTTGGTCCAAAGATCACACCACCACCACGCCACAATGGTGAACGAATAGACCCTGCACGAGCGCGACCAGTACCTTTTTGTCGCCAAGGTTTACGGCCACCGCCTCTGACTTCAGCACGAGTTTTTGTACTGGCATTTCCTTGACGAGCATTAGTCAATTGCCGTACTAAGGCGCGGTGTACGATATGAGACGCTGTTTCTTCTTTGGCAACGCGCAACTCGAAGGTCGTCTCGCCGACCTGTTCTCCTTGCCAATTTTTAACTACGCTTTCAACCATCTTTGTTATTTGTCCTTTGTCTCTTGTCATTTGTCATTGGTCTTTTGCCATTTGTCTTTAGCCAATGACTTTTGACTAATGACTTTTGACTAATGACTTTTGACTATCCCACTACTTTTGCAGGTACAACACTTACTAGAGCGCCTGGTTTACCAGGAATTGCTCCCTTGATTAGCAATAAATTGCGTTCTGCATCAACTCGCACTATGGTCAGCTTACGTATTGTGATGCGTTTACCACCTAAACGCCCTGCCATCCGCTTACCTGGATAGACACGACCTGGTGTTGTACCAGCACCAATAGAACCTGGCGCTCTGTGGTTTTTGGAACCGTGTGACATGGGTCCACGACCAAAGTTGTTGCGCTTCTGGTTTCCTGCAAAACCGCGACCGATGCTTGTGCCGACTACATCGACAATTTGACCCTCACTAAAAATATCTGCTTTAATCTGTTGACCTAAAGCATAATCACTAGAACTATCAGTGTGATATTCATTTAGGTGACGCAATGCTGGGGCAGATGATTTAGCCAAATGACCCAGTAGTGGTCTGTTCAGTGCCTTTGGTTTAACTTCGCCAAAACCAACTTGGATGGCAAAGTAACCGTCGGTTTGTTTCGTTTTAACTTGTGTAACGGTGCATGGCCCTGCTTGAATGACAGTCACAGGAATAGCTACTCCTGCTTCGTCAAATATTTGGGTCATGCCCAGCTTGGTGCCGAGAATACCTACAGACACAGTAACTGGTTCTCCTTTCTACTTGCTGACCTTGGAATTGGACTCTAGAGGACACGCTTTGTACGCATCAGTTTAGGCTGAGTTAGCCTGCGAAATTTGGAATGGTTTCAGTAAACCAGTCCAAAAACTTTGGGACACAACAAACCGTGTCCGTACTGCTTGGTGAATCTGTTTAGCTTCACTCAATAGATCACCAGAACAGCTACAATTCTCTTCCGTTTGGGAAGGAGTAACTTCTGGAATCAATGCAAGGCGCTACAGCTTTAAGCTGTGTGCAGCAATGCTTTCGTCCAAGCAATTGCTCTGGCACTTTCTGGAGGCAGCGCTGTCGGCGGGTTTTCCGATTTGTGTACGCCCTAATGACGGTTTCCCGGAGGTTGGCTACTGCCCTGTTGCAGTTGGACTTAAGCGGTCTTTACCGCCCAGTATCCATTAACTGAGACTGACGTAATGCCATGAAACCAACATTGCTGCTCAGTTTTACTTCCTTAAATACCTTAAACTATTGTTTAAGATTTCGCCTGCTTTTTCAGAGGCATGGGAGCAAATTCACTCTGGAGCTTAGGATTGGCTTTGATTGTTCATCCATAAGCTCCAATGTTGACCTGAAAGCTTTCTTAGTTTACCAGTCTATGATCAATCTGAGTTATATTATCCAACTTGGATTAAATTATCAGCTTTTAATGCTAACACTACCTCAGAATGACAGTAAAAAGTTCATCTAATTTGCGTGTTTGGTCACAATCTAATAATATAAATTATTTATTTATGTTTGTCCAGTAATTTATAGAGTTATTTTTAGGGAGTAGGGAGTAGGGGAGGTAGGGGAAGAAGAAGTATTGAGCCATACCCCATGCCCAATTCCCAAAGAAAATGCTTTTAATCTATCAGTTCAGGGTAAATAATAGAGATATCTAAGTGGGATACGACGAAAATCTATGGCACTAATTACCACTGGCAACGGTTTAATCCGCGATCTGGAAAAATTTGGCGCTCTTGGCGTGTATGTACCTCTAGAAGGGGGTTATGAAGGTAGATATCAGCGCCGACTACGCGCTGCTGGCTATACCACCCTCCACATTACTGCCAAGGGACTGGGCGACGTAGCTGCCTATCTCACAAGAATTCATGGAGTCAGACCTCCTCATCTTGGAAAAAAAAGCACTGGTAGCGGTGCGGCAGTAGGTCAGGTGTACTATTTGCCACCAATTCTCGATTCCCATCTAGAACAGCTACCACCAAAGTCAAAGGGGCTGGTTTTGTGGATTATTGAAGGGCATATTCTTTCTAATGAGGAACTTGAGTATTTAACGAATTTGCCTCAGTTAGAACCACGAGTGAAAGTAGTAATTGAGAGAGGTGGCGATCGCGCCTTCCGTTGGACTTCTCTAGAAAAAACTCTGTTAGCTAGTTAGTCCTTTGTCATTAGTCATTAGTCATTGAGTTATAAGCAAATGACTAATGACTTAATTCAATCAGCATTTCAATAATGCTGAGTCGAAAACCACAAGATGCAAATAATCGGCGGGAAGTCTGGTAAATAAATGCTGTATTTAGACGAATTTGCTTAACGCCCATCTGATGAAGGGTACGTCAGCTTTTGTCGCGGGGTGAATCAACAGAATTTCTGGAATTTGTTGCAGAAACGCTAGAAGTGGTCATCTGGAATGGTTATAAGATTTAGAGACTACGGCAAAAGGCTTTCTGATTTTGAGGAAGAAATTTTAGTTCGCTGCCCACAATGCGATGCCTACGGCGGGCTGCGCCTACGCAGTGCCAAAATATTGACTGTAAACTCTGAACAATCAAGTCCCAGTTCAATCAAAAGAATTACCTGTCAGCACTGTAGCTATACAAAACAACAGCCAAAGGATGGGCAGCGAAAAGCCGTATTGCTGTTGTGGCAAAACAATTACAAGGCTCAAAGAAATTCTAGCTATGGAATATTAGACCATTTTTTTGGCTTGCCTTTGTGGTTACAAACCTCCTGTTGTGGTCAGGTGCTATGGGCGTATAATGAAGCACATTTGAATTTCTTGGAAAGCTATGTTCAATCAAGGTTGCGAGAACGTTTGCCTGATGATACATTAGGCTGGCACAATAGCAGTCTTGCCAGTCGTCTACCCCGATGGATAAAGTTGACGCAGCATCGGGAAAAAGTTTTACAGAAAATTCAACAGTTAAAACAGAGGTTGTAATTAAGGTTTTAATCCTGTTGATGAGCGAATTTATACCACCCTATAGAGAAACAGCGATCGCAATCACTAGCAAAAATCAACAATATGTTATAATTAATAAAACTAAAATTAATTAAAATATAATCAGCATAAAGAGTCATAACTAATAACAATTTTTTAACGACCCAATATAGACAAAATACTTACCAATTATTCAAATAAAAACAAAAACGATAAAGTTGAAATTCTAGACAAATGATGTAAGTTTGAAAGAAGAAATTCAAGTATTTTCAAAAACATAAAACTAATATTAGTTTTTAGTAAGGGCTTTAGCCATATTTTCAGAGAGAGCCGCTTATTAACAGGCTTTATTTATTAATGTAGAGTAAGTTATCTAGATAAGTTGCTATTTTTATTGTTTAAAAAGTATATCGTACACAAAATTGCAGCCAATTACAGTCAAGACTAGGCATACTGAAAAGAGAGAGAAAACTTTAGACAACTCCCTGCAAAATCGACGTGAAGGTGATTAAGCAACAATGAGACGTAAACCCACTGGTAGATCGGCTACTACTTCTAAACCCTCTATTTTCCAATCCCCTATGTTTAACCTCTTCACCATTGCAATTATGGGAGGGGTGTTGATTCTGGGAATTGGGATTGGCATTGCTTTTAGTTCTACAACCACGTTAGCCCCATCAAATGTGGCTTCCCGTGAATTTATTGACACCAAAGCACCAAACCCTGAAATTTGTGTGCAGTACGGAGCTAGCGCGATGGTGATGGACGCTAGACTGTTCGTTACTCTCAACCCTTTTAATGTTTATGTTGCCCAGCCGAGTATGCGTCCTGGATGCGTGATCCGACAAAATAACTGGGCGCTTTTAGAGAACCGGAAGCTGGTGACATCCGATCAGGTAAGAGATTGCAAAAATCGTCTGAATACCTTCGGATTCACAGGTAACTTGGACAGTGGCCAACCTGATATTAGGTGTATATATCAGAATGAAGCTGCTCAAAACTTCTTTACGGCTCAACCAGGAGCAGTTGGAACACCTCAAGAAACAGACAGATTTTAGATTTGGGAATTGGGTATGGAGAAGAGACAAGGGAAACAAGGAAGAGGGGGAAGACAAGGGAGAGATTGATTCAATAATTCCCCCTTGTCCTCCTTGTCTCCCAAATCCCCAATACCAATTCCCAGCGATCGCATTTGCCTTCATCAGATCATTCATGTTCATCACGTATAATGGTCAAACCTAAAGCTTTGTAGGCACTCAACATATTATTAGATACTGTAGGTGCTGTTACTAGGTAAGTCAGGGCATGAATTGACTCCACTAGATAAGGAGCAGCCGTGTCTAATTTTTCTGCTGTCACTAGTCCTACTACCTCAGCCGATCCAGCAATCATGGCTCGTTTGACGTGGGCTTCGTCTAGGTTAGGTACACTAATCCCAACTTCTGGATGTAAACTGCAAACTCCCAACATGCACAAATCTGCACGAATCATCCGTAAAGTCTCAATCGTGACAGTACCCACGTTCATCAAGGCTTTTTTGTAAAGTTGTCCACCTAACATCACAACCTCTATATGGGGATGTTCTGCTAAAGCAACGGCGATTGGCGGACTATTTGTGATGACTGTTGCGTGCAAACCTAGGGGCAAATGACGGGTTACTTGGAGAGTTGTTGTACCTCCGTCTAAAATCACCACCTGTCCTGTACAAACTAATTTTGCTGCTGTCCGAGCGATCGCTTCCTTTTCTTTTGGCGCTTGCTTTTGGCGATCGGCATAACTGGCCGTGGCTGGAGATTTGAGGAGCGCTCCCCCATGAACGCGTTGCAATAGTCCAGTTTCTGCCAGTTCTCGCAAGTCCCGGCGAATCGTATCCTCAGAAACCTTCAGAACAGCACTAAGTTCTGTCGAAAGTACCTTTTTATCACGACGCAGAATTTCTAAGATGAATTGTCGTCGTTCAGCAGTTAGCATAATTAATTTTCCTAAAAATGCGTTTTTGACCTTGAAATTGCACGTTTGTGAGTTTATACTTATTGATATGCAAGTTTTTGTACGGTAATCCGTAACTTCAATTGAATTCAAGCGCATTCATGCACAATCGAATGTATTAATTTTGGCATTTGATGAAATCACTCGGAACCATTGTGGTTCCAAGTAGTTGCCTTGAGCTTGGATAATTGTTGCCCAATCAGGGTTTTAACAATTTTTTTGTAGTGCGATCGCGCCTTCTGCTTTTTCAAATTGTTTTTTATTCAATCAATAAACCATGACTATTATTAATACCCAATTTCCAATCGATCTTGGTGCTTACAAACCTTTAGCGCTCAATCCAGCCAATTCGAGCCTTACAGATGAACAGCGAGAGACTCTCAAAGCGAATATTCAACTCTGCCGGGATGCGATCGTCTTTTTTACAGCAACTGGCGCTGCTAGTGGAGTGGGTGGCCATACTGGTGGACCATACGATACAGTCCCAGAGGTGATAATCCTCGATGCCTTTTTCCGGGGAGCATCGGAGCAATTTGTACCGATTTTCTTTGATGAAGCAGGACATCGAGTCGCTACCCAATATCTAATGGCAACGTTGCATGGTGACTTACCTGCCGAGCAACTTTTACATTATCGGCAAGCACATTCCCATTTACCAGGACACCCCGAATTAGGGCTAACTCCTGGTGTGAAATTTAGTTCTGGCCGCCTGGGCCATGTTTGGCCTTACATCAATGGTGTGGCAATGGCGAATCCAGGCAAGGCTGTTTTCTGTCTCGGTTCTGATGGATCGCAGCAAGAAGGTAACGATGCTGAAGCTGCTCGCTTGGCTGTTGCTCAACATCTCAACGTCAAGCTGATAATTGATGACAATGATGTAACGATCGCTGGACATCCTTCTAAATATTTACCAGGTTTCAGTGTCGCCAAAACTTTAGAAGGGCACGGGTTAAAAGTACTTCAGGGAGACGGGGAAGACTTAGACGATTTATACCGTCGTATGAGCGAAGCTGTGAATACTCCCGGAGCGATCGCTATTATCAATAAACGCCCGATGTGCCCTGGTATTGAAGGTTTAGAAGGTTCCACTCATGGTCATGATGTAATTTCTGTAGATTTAGCAGTTAAGTATTTAGAATCTCGTGGACAAACTGCGGCTGTCGAATACCTTAAAAGTATTGAGAAACCCAAGCAAACATATACATTTCTGGGTTCCAGTGACAAATGGGGCGCTAACCGCAATGTGTTTGGTGAAGCTGTGGTG
Organism: Nostoc punctiforme PCC 73102; assembly: GCF_000020025.1. Taxonomy (GTDB): domain Bacteria; phylum Cyanobacteriota; class Cyanobacteriia; order Cyanobacteriales; family Nostocaceae; genus Nostoc; species Nostoc punctiforme. The sequence goes on from NC_010628.1 coordinate 5,472,535, forward strand.
GGTGTCCTCAGTCGCATGAGTGAGTCGGAGCGTAAAGAAAAAGTCAAGGTCATTGATAGTGACTTAGAAGGCTCCTGCGGTTTGAAGAAAATTCACGATACATACCCGGAAATATTTATTCCTTCCGGCATCATGGAACGGAGCAACTTCTCTGCTGCGGCTGGATTTGGGATGGAAAAGGGCAAGCAAGGTATTTTTGCGACCTTCAGCGCCTTCTTAGAAATGTGTATCTCAGAAATCACAATGGCACGGCTGAACTATTCCAATGTCCTGTGCCACTTTTCCCATGCGGGTATCGATGATATGGCAGATAACACCTGCCACTTCGGTTTGAACAATATGTTTGCCGATAACGGCTTGGATGATGGCTACGAAACACAGCTGTACTTCCCAGCAGATGTTAATCAAATGACAGCTTGTGTAGAAGCCATATTCTTTGAGCCTGGACTGCGGTTTATTTTCTCTACCCGTTCCAAAGTCCCCAATATTCAGGACAGCGACGGCAATGACTTATTTGGAAGTGGCTACAAATTTGTTCCCGGTAAAGATGAGGTTGTACGAGAGGGAACGCAAGGTTATATTATTAGTTTTGGCGATGCTCTCTACCGTTCTCTGGATGCTGTAGAACGTCTGAAGCAAGAAGGGCTAGACGTTGGTTTGATTAATAAACCAACTTTAAACACCATTGATGAAGAAATGATTACCAAAATTGGTAACGCTCCTTTTGTCCTTATAGTAGAAGCCTTCAATCGGCGGACAGGCTTAGGCAGCCGTTTTGGTTCTTGGCTGCTAGAGCGCGGCTTGGCTCCCAAATATGCCCATCTCGGAACTCATAAAGAAGGTTGCGGTGGTTTGTGGGAACAGTACCCATATCAAGGTATCGATCCAGTGAGCATTATCAACAAGGTTAAGGAGTTAGTTGGAGGGCAGTAATAGCTAGAAGCACAACATTATTAGGGCATGGCGCATTGGTTCGATTTTCCATGCCCAATGCCCAATTTTTATTAGACTTGTCGGGAAATAAGAGAGAATAGACAGCAGTGGTAGGGAAGAATGATGCTGAATATTGAAGGTGCGCTGAAGCAAGACCGACTGTTGAGGGCATTAACTGGGTTGAACCGGAAAGCATTTGATGCCCTTTTGCCCACGTTTACCACGATGTACCTAGATACTCAACAGGCCAAGCCTCGTCAACGTGGCCTGGGTGGAGGACGCAAAGCCCGCTTACTTACAGCCCAAGACAAATTGTTTTTCATCCTTTTCTATTTCAAATGTTATCCGACCTTTGATGTGGCGGGACTGCTCTTTGATATGCATCGCTCCCAGGCACATGAGTGGATGCATCGATTGCAGCCAATATTAGAAGCGGCTTTGGGACAGAAGATGGCGCTGCCGGAACGCCATCTCGAAAGCATTGAAGCATTTTTGTCACGCTTTCCAGGAGTGCAACGAGTGATGATTGATGGGACAGAACGCCCAATTGCGCGACCTCAAGAAAGAGAACAACAACAACAGAATTACTCCGGTAAAAAGAAACGTCATACGCGTAAACACTTGGCGGCAGTTGATGAAACCAAACGGGTCTTGATCTTAAGCAAAGCACGAGAAGGCAAACTGCATGACAAACGTTTTCATGACGAAGATGACATTGCAGGTAGTGTGCCTGATGAAATTCCGATTGAAGTAGACTCGGGCTTTCAGGGATTACAGAAGCAGTATGACAATCTCCATCTTCCTCACAAAAAGCCCAAAGGGGGCAAGTTAAGTGACCTTCAAAAAACGGAGAATCGTCAATTGAGTCAATCCCGTGTAGTTTGCGAAAATGCCTTTGCTGGTGTGAAGCGCTACAACGCCGCCAGTGTCATTTATCGTAATCGGATTGAAAACTTTGATGACCATTTGATGCTGACCGCAGCAGGATTATGGAACTTCTACTTGATGGCTGCTTAAGAGAATCCCAATTACAAGACCAGCATTGCCTCACTTATCTTTTATTTCCCGACAACTCTATTTAGTTTTGGGTAAAGGTTGACCAAACTCAATTACCTGGGGATTGGAAGCATTGGGGATTGTTGGAACTGGAAATTCCGACGTACCAGAAGGAGGAATGCTATTTAAGTTACCGGGTTGATTTGGGAAAGAAGGAGGGGGAAGAATCAAAGCAGGTTGTTGAGAGGATGTATTCGGATTTAGGGGAGGTACGGTAACAAAAGGCTGCCCTGAGTTATTGGTAATTGTTGTGGGCAGGTCATTTGATATAGGCGGAACTGTGAGTAAGGGCGCTTGTAGATTAGTGGTAGTTACGGGTAGGTTACTAGGCGGCTGTGGCTTATACGGTGTTTGAGTTTGTTTCTTGGGTGAAGGTGCAGAGTTTCCTGGTTTCGCGGCAGTAGTTTTACCAGAACTAACGGGACGTAATACCCAGCGAGTGAAGTTTTTTCGGGAAACTGGTTGCAGTTGTACCTGTTTAGGATTAAAAGCAGTCCCTGGGGCTAAATCTAAGACAATGCGTGTGTCATTTGCATTCAGTTGAGAAACGCGAATGCTTTTGATTGCTCCAGAATAATTTTGTTGCGTGGTAACTTTGCCCAACTTGGTATTCGGTAAATCTACAACAAGCCGAGAGGGTTGGGCTAAGTAGAAATAACGGGGGGTTGTGCCTGCTGAAAGGTTAATTTCGAGTCGCTGTGTTTTTGGGGAAAAACGCCAATTATCTAGCTTTGCTACTGGTGTAGCAGCAGTAGTACAAGTTTCAAGGGCGATCGCTGCACAAAAGCCTAATAGACTGATGTTAAATAGCTGCTTGCGCCATTGGCAAAATTGCCTAGTCTTTAATCCCTGATCCATTCTTTTTATCTGCTCCATAAAACCCATACAATGCGTTCACATTGCTGTTTACTTGGTGCTTTAAATCCCTAGACGCGATTAATCGCGTCTCTACCCACCCCCAAATTCAATTAGCTTTTTCGGGCACAGCAGTAAATTTTAGGGTTTGTGGAATGCCATTTACGCTTAATTGACCTGTCATATTACCTTTATCCACAAGTTGCATTTGAATTGTGACTAAATTCAGAGGATCGTTTTGAGGGTGAGGAATATTACAAAGGATTGATCTACCAACTTTTCCAGATAAATTTAACTGTTGATTTCTGAAAATGCCTGCCAGAGAGTGCTTTTCGTCAGTATCGGCGTTAGTGTTTGCCGGTAGTACAGAGGCATTTAAGTAAATACCCGACTGCTGAATGTTTAACGTTAGAGTATCCGATTTTTCACAGTTCGGCAAATTCTCTGACAGGGTTAGACGATACCTACCGTTTACTGGCGGAGGAGCCTTAAGATTGTTTTCCCCGTAAACGCTTACAGTTTTAAACAATAGTAGTACTGAAAGTATTGTTACTCCGTAAAAAGCCAAAGATTTGAACTTGAAATGATTCATAATTTCAATTCCTGAATGTTGGCTCTTGACTACTAACTTCAGGCAGCATAGAGGCAAGGTGAGCGGTAACTTGACTGTAGCGGCGGGTAATCAACAGGGAAGAACGACATTGGATAGCTAATTGATCTGTATATCTTCCCAAGGTTTGGCGTTCGATACCCCAAGTGCGGCTGGTGCCAGCAATAGTTAAGTCAACACCTTCTGAGGCTTGAATTACAGCTTGGATTGGTTCTGGGGCTTCGACAATTTTAATTTGAATGCGATCGCGTACACTGGCGGGCAACTGCTCCATCATCGTGTGCAGTTCATAACTCAATTCTTCTCTAGTGTGATTTGCTGCTATATGTAATATTTGCAACATACAAGTCTCACGATTGATTAGCAGTCTTAAAGCTAGTATTAGTGCTAAATCATCATGGATATTTGCAGAATACGGTACAAGTAAACTCTCTAATAGCTCTTTGCCTTTGTCTACAAATACTGCTACATCTACTGGGGCAGTGGTAAGTATTTGTCCGACTCGTCCACCTAAACGATTACTACTAAAAGCTGGTCGATGCCAGCCTACGAGAATTAAATCAACTTGTTCTAATGTGGCAATCTGTGCTGTTTCGCGGGCAACGTTGCTGGAGATGCGAACGATAGGATGCACACAAGAACGAGTTTCTGACGGTTCGAGAGTATTAATTAATTCTTCTAGTTGCTGGCGGCGCTGGGCAATTAATCTGTCTGCTTCAACTGGTGTACTTTCAAAGGCATAGTCTTCTTGAAATTCAATCAGGCTAAGGGGGTTAACAACGGCAGGATATCGGTAACTGAGAGCAACACCGACGGCGGGCTGTGCCAAGGCTACTGCCAACTGTACTAAACCTTTTTGGGTACTTGGATTAGCCACTGGCACCAAAATTCGGAAAGGATGAGGGTAAGTTTCATCTCCAGCAGAGGTATCTATACCTGTTTCTGCTTCCAACTCCGGTTCTACAACATCTAACCTGATCAGCTTCTTCGGATATGTCCATTCCAGCAGTGGCGAGGTCATGAATGTAGTTACCAATGCCATAATTACCAGCATGGTAAATATCAAGGGGGAAATTACCCCTAACTCTAGACCAATATTTAGCACTATCAGTTCGGTTAAGCCGCGAGTATTCATTAACCAACCGAGCGCCGAGGCTTCCCGTTTACTAATGCCACTGACACGGGCTGCGACATAAGTGCCAACATATTTGCCTGCGATCGCTACTCCTAAAACCAACGCACACAAAAGCCACAATTCTGGACGGTTAAGCAAACCAATCTGTGTCTTTAAGCCACTGTAGGCAAAAAATATGGGCAGCAAGAATATCAAAACAAAATCTTCGGTTTTTACTGCCAATTCCCTCACTAAATCTTCATTTTTGGGCATTGCTGCTCCCAGTAAAAATGCCCCAAAAATTAAGTGAATACCAATTAGTTCGGTAATTAATGCCGACGCAACCACAGCCATATAAATCCCAGCTAGCAGCAATTGGCTGAGTCGTCCCGCACGAAGGTAGTGTTTGGCAAGGCGTTGCAGGAACCAACGTCCCGCCGTCAACATCAAGCCGATGTAAACTATGCTGGCGATAATTGTGGGTATCGCACCAGCAAAGTCACCAGTTCGAGCAACTGCGATCGCTACTGCCAAGAGACACCAAGCTGTTACATCGTCTACGGCTGCACAAGTTAGCGCCAAGGTTCCTAAACGCGTTCCTTGTAAATTGTTTTCAGTAATGATTCGCGCCAACACTGGAAAGGCCGTAATCGACATTGCCGCCCCCAAAAATAAGGCAAAGGCAGTGAAGGATACACTTGCATTAGAAACTAGGGGATAAAGGATCGCAGCTAGCAATGTTCCCAAGGAAAACGGCACTAAAATACTGACATGAGAAGTTAAAACAGCTACTTCTAATTGCCCACTGAGATATTTTGGATTTAGTTCTAGCCCAATCAGAAACATGAAAAATATTAGTCCCACCTGAGACAAAACATTTAAAAAAGGAATAGTTTCTGGTGGAAACAAGGTAACTGCTAAATGGGGGGCAACTAAACCAAATAAAGATGGGCCGAGCATAATCCCGGCAACAATCTCACCAATTACCAAAGGTTGCTTAATGGAACGGAATGCTAGCCCCATTAACCGTGAAAGCCCAATAATAATCAGTACTTCAACCAGAACGAGAATAACTATGTGCATGGTTTCCTCACAATTAACTATCTGGTTTCTCTAAGATGAATCTTTAAAGGGTCTGAAAATGCAAGTTCATTAGATACAACTAAGATTAATTTGCCCTTAGTTGTAATGTCAATTGCTGAGAGGATGCACTTGAAAAGTTGAAAAATGAATTTTGATGATTTTAGGAGATAAATTTAGAATAACTGCCGAATTGCCGATACAAAAAAATAGATAATTGGGATTGGTTTCGTACTATTCGTTAAAAGCGGGCACAAACAAATTAGCCATTATAGCTTAGAGTCTATGCGGATAATTTTACTCAACTCCTATGTAATTAATATCAGTTAATTGGTACTTAATTTTATATTTATCTTTGCTTAAGCAGAAGACTTATCATAGCTTGTACCATGCAATAAAAAGGCAATCAGTGGTGATGCCATGAGTGTAGTAATGACTGCCATAATAACCATTATAGTGAATAAAGTCGGGGTAATTATACCTTGCTCAAGACCAATATTGAGGATGATTAACTCCATCAAACCACGAGCATTCATAAGAGCGCCAATAGTTGCAGATTCACGCCAATTTTCTCCGGCTAACCTTGCAGCCAACATACAAGCGACACCTTTACCAAGAATTGCGATCGCAATAATTAACAGCGTAATTCCCCACAAAGTAGGCGTGTTTACCAATCCAATTTGAGTGTTCAGTCCAGAGAAGACAAAAAATATCGGTAGCAAAAAAGAAGTAGTTAAAAACTCACTATATTGGCGAATTTGTTGGGCAAATTCTCCGCGTGGTGTTACTGCTCCCAGCACGAAAGCACCGAATATTGCATAGATGCCTGTAATATCGGTAAACCATGCACAAAACATCAAAATTATCAACATCAAAGTCAGGGTTTGTCTGTTCACACCTGCATCGCGTTTTGTCATTCGTGTGAACGCTCTCAGTAGAGGTTGACCGAGAAAAATTGCAAATAGCACATAGCAAATGCCACCACCAATTGCTAATATGGCAATGCTCAGAGAATTTTTCACGCTAGCAAGGACGATCGCTAGCAAACACCAAGCAACTCCATCATCTACCGATGCTGCACCTAAAGCCAAAGTACCGAAGCGGGTTTGTGCAAGACCGCGTTCGTAAAGGATGCGAGCTAACATGGGAAAAGCCGTAATTGTCATCGACGCACCCAGATACAAAGCGGCTGACCAAGGTGTTACCTTTGGTTGAAAGAAATCGCCATTGTGATAAAACCAAAAAGATGCGATCGCTCCTAAAATAAAAGGAGTAATAATTCCAGCAGCAGATAGCAGACTTGCACTTTTGATATGATGTTTTAAAAGTTTAGTGTTGAACTCTAAACCAATCAAAAACATATAAATTACTAACCCAATCTGGCTGATAGCATATAGAATCGACATCGATGGATTGGGTATCTTGAGCCCTACAGCCGTAATGATGGGAAGCTTAGGAAAAAGCCATTGCTGAAAATCTGGTGCAATCAATCCCAAAAGTGATGGCCCTAGCATTACACCTGCAATCATTTCGCAAACAACATCGGTTTGACCAAGATAGCGCCGTCCTAAAATCGTGATGATGCGACAAGTGGCTAAAATAACTGTGAGTTGCAAAAATAGCTGAATAACCAGATCAAAATTTGACATTGCACTTCCTTAATATGCGTCTCTGCATTGAAAAATCTTTTCAGATTCCAAAGCTTGTCCTGTTTTTCTCATAGATGACTACATCAGCACAAGTGCTAATTTTAGAAATATTAAGATAGCTGCTTTTAATTTGATAGCAACTGCCCTATTGTTCGTAAAAACGGATACAACTTTGTATCAATACAACATATTGCATCCAAACTGAAACCGCCACATACAGCAGATTGCAACTTTATAAGGTACAGATGATTTTAAGGGCACAGTACTGCTGTGCCCCTATTTGTGTACTTCATTTACCTGAAAAACGCTGTATTAGTTAATTTTTACAAACCGATGTATTTGCATAACAATAACATTTACGCAATAACTCTCTGAAACTCTTATTACTTCTCTACAAGACCCTATGCAATTTACAACCACTCACCACCCCGAAAACGCCAACGAAGGAAAATAATTCGCATTAGGCTTTGTGAACTAATAAAAACTGCTAGCCACACGATGCTATAGTGCAGTAGAAAAACTGTTAACGGTAATTCTTCTTTCGGTAAAGGTATTGGTAAAAAGCCAAATAGTTTTACTCCACAGAACACAAATACTAATTCCCATATACCAGCTAAAAGTTGATAAACTGCGGGCCAATCCCTGTCCCATCGGGATTTCTGGAGATAGTTATAAAGCACATCCCAGCCTAAGCCAAATATAGCTACATAAAGAAGTATCCAAAAATAAACCGAGTTAGCACCAGGGCCAATCCAACCCATTGCAAAAGGCAAGGATACAAGTACGCCGACAGTTACAAATAATAATAATCGAGTTTGCCAACGACCAAATAAAGTTGGTGTCATAAGAGTTAGGAGAGACGCGATTAATCGCGTCTGTTTTTATAGATTAATTGTGAAAGGATGTTACATCTACTTTCATTGAAAATTTATTAAGATTGTGGTGCTTTTTGCGAAGATGGCAAATATGACGATATTGGCTAGTTTCAAAGCACCAACATATCTATAACTAATTAGGATTGTTTAAGATGATAATTAAATTGAGAATGGTAAGCTGCATTGGCAAAACCTACTGAATGTATCGCATCCCAATTTATCACATCTTCTAACAAAGCTTGATAACCGAGTGTATTGGGATGAAGACCATCTTCACTTAAACGTTTGAGCCGCCAATTTTCACCGCGTTCCATCCATTTCTCAAAAATATCTAAATAGGGAATCTGCCGTTTGGTGCAAGCAAGTCTAGTTGCTTCTTTGTAGCGGTACTGATCGACATGATTATAGTAAAAACAATCTAAAAATGGCATCTTGGCTTCATCTACTGGCACCATGCCCACAAATAACACAGGACAGAGTTGCTGTGCTAAATCTAAAAGAGTTGCAATTTCTTTTTCAAACAATGTAAAATCTGTGTAACTGCGACCATCGGGACGCGCTAACCGCGCTGAGTCATTCACACCTACGGATAAAATAATCAAGTCGGGGACACGATTTCGCAGTTCACCTCGGTGGCGAAATTCTACTTCTAACCTTTGCGCTACTTGTTGCGTGCGATCGCCTCTTACCCCTAAATTATAAAGAACATGACCGGCACTATCCGGCAACATCCACCATCGCCGTAGTTGCTCGATCCAGCCTCCTTTTTCCGGGTCGCCGAATCCATAAATTAAGCTGTCCCCCAGTGCGACAATCTTCATTGACTGAAAGTGATTTGGTGGTACAGACAGCTGCATTGAGGAAGAAGCTAGAAATGTGTGCATTTAACAACTATATTTTATATCTTTACAAGATTCTATACATTTCTATACCATAGATGGCTATCTTTAGTGTGCAAGCATCTATTTGTTGATATGGTTGCAAGGTTAATATTGCCGTAGTTGAGGGTCTGAAAGCCAAGTGTCGAGTTTAGAACTTGAAATAGCCGAGGTATTGCACAAATCATGGATACTGATGAATATGAATTTGAGAGAGTGTTAGAAAATTGCTTAGAGTTCTTACAGCAAAAACGAATCGCCTCAGAAACCCATGACAGTCTCTATCATTCCAACTTTCGAGACTGGCTAGGATAGACGGCAAATAAAACTCGACAAAAAATTTCCCTAACCCTCTCAATTAACTAAGAAGATTAGGGACTTAAGAATGGAGCTAAGCGGATTCGAACCGCTGACCCCCTCAATGCCATTGAGGTGCGCTACCAACTGCGCTATAACCCCTTAAAAACCCATTATACATAATTACTTAATTTTAGTACCTTGTCAAGCTTTTTATGGAAACTAAATTTTAAATATCTCTTCTACCACCAGACACTCACAACGACACTTGCAACAAGTAGGTCATACAGTGCCCCATCAAAAAGTAAACTACTAACATGGCAGCAGCAGCCAGAGCAACCAATGTACCAGCCAACATGAGAGAAAATTCTTTACTCTCGTAGGCTTTTTCCATTAAGTGCAGCGACCACGCCACCAGAGCTACATCAAAAAGTAAAATAGGAAGCAACATATTTTTTAATATTTGTTAATACTTGTAAAATAATATTAACACCCTTTTTAAGAAGTGTGTCTAACCTAAGATAGATGTAATTAAGGGGTGATCTGTGAGTCAAGATAATGTTCTTACTGGCACATTGCGATCGCGTAAATAATTTTTGATTTCTGCTACGCTTAATTGTCCGTAATGTAATAGCGATGCCAGTAGTGCTGCTTCCGCTTTGCCTTCAGTTAGAGCTGTATAAATATGTTCACAATTACCTGCACCACCAGAAGCAATGACTGGAATTTCTACAGCGTTTGCAATAGCCCGTGTAATCTCGATGTCATATCCAGCTTGGGTTCCATCAGCATCCATACTTGTTATTAGAAGTTCTCCAGCACCGCGTTTCTCAACTTCCTGCGCCCACAATAGGGCATCTAAGCCTGTATTTTCCCTGCCACCCCGCACATACACATCCCAACCTGGATTTTCCGGGTTATTTCTGCGTCTGGCATCAATAGCAACAACTATGCACTGATTACCAAAGCGATCGCTTGCCCGATTAATCAAGTCTGGATCGCGTACCGCCGCAGAATTAATACTAACCTTATCTGCGCCAGCTCGTAACAAAGCTTTAACATTTTCTAAGGATTGAATGCCACCACCCACAGTCAATGGAATAAAGACCTGTTCGGCAGTCCGGTAGACCACATCTAAAATTGTAGCTCGGTCTTCATGAGTAGCTGTAATATCCAGAAATACTAACTCATCAGCACCGGCTTCGTTGTAAACCTTGGCCAACTCTACTGGATCGCCTGCATCTTGGAGATTTACAAAGTTAACTCCTTTTACAACCCGTCCCGCCTTCACATCTAAGCACGGTAAGATTCTTTTAGATAACATAATAACTTTTGTACTTCTGGGTAATTGACCGGAATTTAAATTTTAAATTGGCGCGGGTATTTCCAAACGAAAATTTTCACGGGAATTCGGTATGGGGCATTGGGAATTGAAAAGAGGCAGAGGGGCGGGGTGCAGAGGGGAAAACTATTTTCCCTTGCCCCCTAATCCCCTGCTCCCCTACTCCCCTGCCTGTCCCACTCCCCACTTTCTAGTCCCCTTAAAAGTTGATAGCTGAATTATGGCGATAATCTCCTCGAAAAAACAGCCTCCAGAACCCAACGGAGAACCAAAGCAGCGTCGGGAGTCGGCGAAAGCACCATCCACAGAAAATATTTTGAAGCCTGAAGCTGCTATTGATGAACAAGAACAACAAGAAGAAGGTATTCGACCGCACCGATTTGCCGATTACATTGGACAAAAAGATTTAAAGGATGTGCTAGATATTGCCATTAAAGCAGCCAAATCTCGTGGTGAGGTGCTGGATCACTTACTGCTGTATGGGCCGCCGGGATTGGGCAAAACCACAATGGCAATGATTTTAGCATCGGAAATGGGGGTAAATTACAAAATTACGAGTGCGCCAGCCCTAGAACGTCCACGAGATATTGTTGGGCTACTGGTGAACATGAAGCCAGGGGATATTTTATTTGTGGATGAAATTCATCGCCTCTCGCGGATGACGGAAGAAATTCTCTATCCGGCAATGGAAGATTATCGCTTAGATATTACTATTGGTAAGGGTTCCAGCGCTCGCATTAGAAGTTTGCCACTGTCAAAGTTTACCTTAGTGGGTGCTACAACCCGTGTCGGTGCTTTAACTTCACCACTGCGCGATCGCTTTGGTTTAATTCAAAAACTTCGATTTTACGAAGTTGACGAACTGACTCAAATTGTACTGCGAACCGCTCAATTACTCAAAACCCCTGTTACACAAGATGGTGCTACAGAAATTGCCCGTCGTTCACGCGGAACGCCACGTATTGCCAATAGGCTACTAAAGCGTGTACGTGATTATGCGGAAGTAAAAGTATCTGGGGTGATTAATGAAAGCATTGCATCTGAAGCATTGCAACTATTCCAAGTAGATCCTTGCGGTTTAGATTGGACAGACCGCCAGATGCTGAGTGTGATAATTGAACAATTTAACGGCGGTCCAGTGGGGTTAGAAACAATGGCAGCAGCGACGGGTGAAGATACTCAAACAATTGAAGAGGTGTACGAACCTTACCTCATGCAGATTGGGTATTTAACTCGAACTCATCGCGGCAGGATGGCGACTAAGGCAGCATATAAGCATTTGGGATTCACGCCGCCTAATGAACAGTTGTCATTATTGTAATTATGGGCATTGGGCATGGGGCATTGATACTCGTAAATGAGTCTTTGAACTCCTTTAATGAGTCTTTGAACTCCATTCCTCTGCTCCATGTTCAATGACAAATGACAAATGACAAATAACAAATGACAAATTAGGTAAACCTAGATGATTAAATTGATTGGTATTTTTCTCAGTCTGTTACTTGTGTTTGGCTGGGCTACTCCAGTCATGGCACAATCTCAACCGCCCATTACTCAAGAACAGTTAAAACAAGGTGATGAGTGGGCAAATCAAGCCTTTGCAGCGACGAATCAAGGTGATTTTGCGACGGCTGAAACTTACTGGACAAAAATTATTGAGCAATTTCCGACAAATGCAGGGGCGTGGAGTAACCGGGGAAATTCGCGGGTGAGTCAGAATAAGTTACAAGAGGCGATCGCAGATTATAACAAAGCGATAGAACTAGCGCCAAATGTCACCGATCCATATTTGAATCGGGGGGCGGCGTTGGAAGGGTTAGGAAAATGGGACGATGCGATCGCAGATTATAATTATGTCTTAGAACTCGATCCTAACGATGCGATGGCGTATAACAATCGGGGAAATGCCAAAACAGGTTTAGGAAAATGGGAAGATGCGATCGCAGACTACAAAAAATCTAATGAGATAGCCCCAAATTTCGCCTTCGCCCGTGCTAACTACGCCCTCGCCCTTTATGAAACTGGTCAAAAAGAGCAAGCAATCCGCGAGATGCGAAATATTGCCCGTAAGTACTCCAAGTTTGCTGATGTGCGTGCCGCCCTCACAGCTGCATATTGGGTGAATGGAGAGCAAGGTGAAGCCGAAAGCAACTGGGTAGCAGCTTATGGACTTGATAGCCGTTATAAGGACATTGACTGGGTAAAAAATATCCGCCGTTGGCCTCCCAGTATGGTATCAGCTTTGGATAAGTTCTTGAAAATCAAATAGAGGCATTGCTCGTGACTCATTTTGGCATCATCTGTCCTGGTGCAGCAACAGGCCCTCTTAATACTATGCTTCGCTTGGGCCAGGAACTTCAACAGCGTGGGCACCGCGTCACCCTTTTCGGAACCAGAGATTATCCGCGAGTATAATGTTCAGCAAATTGACTTGCTAAAAGTGAATGTGAAACGAAGTAAGTTAGATGTACTTTTAGGTGTTGAAGAGCAAGATTGGCCGAAGATTAAGCAAGTCGTTGTAGAAGTACACGATTTGGATAATCGAGTTAAAAGAATTACAGAGTTACTTCAAAAATACGGTTTGAGCAAGGTTACAGTGAAGCAAGAACCCTTTAAAGAGGGTTCTGACACTTTCAACTTATATGCTTTACGGGATTCATCTAAAGTATTCTAAAACTCTTCAAACTGAACTAGAGCTAGTCTGGAGAATAGGCTGATTTTGAAGACGCTTCCCCTTAACCACCATCTGCACACCACCTGCTGGGCTAAATAGCAAACCCTTACGTACTGGTCGGACTGGTTTACTATCAGCCAGTTCCATTTGCCAGCGAGACAACACTGTTGCCAACACCAGTTTCATTTCAAACAAGGCAAATGCCATTCCAATACAGCGACGGTTCCCGCCACCAAAGGGTAGATACTCGTAGGGAGAAAATTGTCGTTCCAGAAAACGCTCTGGCTTAAATTGCTTCGACTCAGGATATAAATCTTCTCGATGATGGGTCAAATAAATAGAGGGAATTAGTATAGTTCCAGGCTCAAAGTTGTACTCCCCAATTTGTAGCGGTGATTTGACTAATCGATTTAGTGCTGACATTGCCACTGGGTAAAGACGTAGTGTTTCAGAACAGACAGCATTTAAATAAGGCAATCGGAAAATAGCGTTTGGATCTGGTTTTTCACCCAAATTATCTAGTTCTTGCAACAGTTTTTCCCGCACCTGTGGTCGATGATGAATCCAGTACAGCGCCCATGATAAGGAAGTTGCAGTAGTTTCATGACCTGCCACTAATAGGGTCATCAGTTCATCACGTAATTCCAAGTCTGTCATTGGCTCTCCCGCTTCATCACGAGCAGCCATCATCAAAGATAAAATATCAGTCCCAGATAGATTGGGTTGTGCTTTGCGTTCTTGAATCTGGGCGTAGATGAGTTGATCGATTTGCTGCCGTAAACGTAAATATTTTCCCCAAGGACTCCACGCTCCTAAATCCTGTCGCATTGATGGAAAAATAAGCAGAACTGTTCTTAGTAGAGGGATTTTGGGATTTAGGATTTTAATTAGGAGTTCGTTGAGTTTCTTGTAACGTGGTCCATCTTCTAGACCAAATACAGCCTTCAAAATCACTTGGAAAGAGATTGCTTGCATAGATGGCAAAACTGCAAAGGTTTCTCCAACCTGCCACTGGCTACTCACTTGCTCTGTGATTTCACGAATTAACTCACCATAAGCCAGCATTCGTTCCCCGTGGAAGGGGGGTGTCAAGAGCTTTCGTTGTCGCTGATGAGGCTTTCCATCTAGCGCCAGTAATGATTGCTGTCCTAATAAAGGCGCTTTAATACCTGCTGATTCACCAGAGTCTAACTGTTTTGGATCTGTAGTAAAAATCTGCTGAATTGCCTGGGGATTGCTAATGAAGACTTGATGAGCAAAATTTTGTCCGAGTTTGAGAGTGAAGATATCACCATAACGTTTAGTGCAGGCTTCCATGTATTCTAAGGGATTAGTAAGCCACTGATACATCTGTATCCAAGGGTGAGTTTGAGGGCCGTTAGGCAGTTTAAGTAAAGACATTTTTATGAATTTCCCAATGATTGGAGCAAGATTGCGATCGGTTAGTTATTCATGCACCCGCAGCTTGATTAATCTTAGAACACGGATCAGGCAGATGAACTTACCAATTCTTGAATCTGCCTTGGGGTCAATTCCTGCACATTACGCAAAACTACTGCTGCTCCTGCTGCTAGCAGTGTCTCACCATAAGCATCACTACGCGATGCTGTTTCCTGCACATGAGGCGGTAAAACCCCTACACCAATCCAAGTGCGAGCAGAATCTAGACCCCGTGCTTTCTCGACGGTATACATATCTGCAACCGTATCTCCCACATATATGATGATCGCTAATTTTTGCTCAATTCCATTTTCTAACTCACGAACTGTAGCGAAAAGTCCAGTAGGGTCAGGTTTACCTGGCGCATCTTCCATCGCAATCAACACCGGAGATTGCAAACCCAGGCGTTTTTCCAATATGTAGTTAGCAGAACCACGAGTAGCACCGCTGAAAAATCCCCAAGCAATCCCGGCTTGGGTAAGTTGCTCTAAATAGCTAGGTTGTAATAATAAGGGTTCATTACAGATATACCCTGTAAAATTATTTGGGTCTGAGCCTCGGTAACGCGATTGAAAAAACGCAACGATCGCATTGTAATCTAGTTGCAGTTGTTCGCGGGTCTGTCCTTGGGTTTCAAAGTAGCGGTAAATTAATTCCTGCGATGCTTCCCAATCGTTATTCCACACGCCTTCAGACTTCAGTTGGTCAATATCCAGTGGAGTTGGACGATATGCTTGGGTGGTAAAATATTCTACGGTATCTGCGATCGCCCGGCGATAGGAACCGCCAACATCGCGCACAACGCCATCAATATCGAAAATAACGATCGCTTTTGCTGAAGTTTGTTGAGTCATGGGTAGGGAGGAAAAGAGTTTTATTTTTATCTTGCCTATGTATTCATCCTTTCATAAATAGCAGAAGATGTCGGAATAAAAAGTATCCCAAAACTGAGGCAACAATCCTCTCTGTGGTTAGTTTATTTAGATAATTTATTTCTTGGAAATCTCTAAATCATATTTAAGTACAAGGAATAAGGAAGAAAAACGAACCGTATAGACGCGGAGCGGCTACTCTACGAGAACGCCAAAGGCGAACCCGCAGGGTAGGGCACAAAGAAAGAAGTTAAAAGGGTTTGGCGCAGCCTTACAAAGAAATGGTATTGGAAGTCAAGCTTGAGAGCGATCGCATCCTAATCGCTTTCAAGATACAAAAGCTGCTCTCAACCAGTTAAGCAGGGGTATCTCCCTGAGAATTTACGACTGTTCCATGACCTTTTCCATTAAAAGAGGCTAATTCCCCAGATGGAGTAGGTTCAGGCGATTGGGGTGGTTTGGGAGGTCTACCTTTAGTGGCAAAATCTGTAAGATTTTTGATCGCTACATAAAGCACAGGCACTAGGAGTAGGCTCATGATGGTGGAAATCAATAAGCCGCCAAACACAGCCGTACCAAGCGAAAAACGGCTGGCTGATGTATTCTTGAAACGTCATGCTACTAAAATGCTTAACTGTGCTGCCTAAAACCCGCAAGATGTAGCACTTTTTAGAATCGTCATTGGTGAATCAGGTCGCTTTCCAGAACTAGGACGCGCTTTTCTCCAAAATGTTGAGAAACCAAATCTTGACTTTATCACCCAATACTTTGCTACTCATCTTAAACTTCAGCTTGCCGACCCAGAAGTTGCAGCCCGGATGTTTATCGGAACGCTGCTCCATATTGTGACTACGCGAGATATGCTGCATGGTGGAGATATTATGCCAATAGAGTGCGATCGCTTCATCGATGGCTTGCTTTCACTGATTATTCATCCAAGCAAGAGCACGAGATCATGACTTTGGGAAAAAATCAGAGTCGAGGACTTGCTCTAGTGTAAAAGGAGATTGTTCTGGGAAGGTAGCGATGTCTAATCCAGTTTCAATCACAGCAAGTCGTCTAGCCGTTTGATAGCTTTCATCAAAAACCCGATCGAAGTCAGGTTTCAAACTCGGACTTTCCTTGAGTGACTTTTGGACTCGCCTACGGTGTTCTAAAATTGTGTACTGCCAACTTTTTGAGCGTCTTTCAGTTTGAATTTGGTATTTGAGCAGATGCATCAGCAACACTTCCAGATTGCTCTCCAATGCCCGCTTTTCACTTCTGCCCATCGTTTCAATTTCTTCAATCAGGTTTTCTAAGTCCAGTTGTGTGAAATTCTTTTGTTTGAGCAGTTCTGCCGTGGTTTGAATCCACAGGTAAAAGTCTTGCTCATACAAATCTGAACCAGATGTTGTTTGAGATTGGGGCAGTTGGGCAGTCATAAGCCTCTTTAATTAGCGCCGACTATACCTTATGCTAGCCCAATCTAATTACAGTTTGGTCATTTGATAGGGTATTGCGTTAAAATAAGCGATCGCTATCCTAGTTCAGTAATGCCCGGAAATTCCCGGAGGTGTGATTGACAAAGTTTATTTTGAAAATTCTGTGGTTAGACGAAAACGTTGCTCTAGCAGTCGATCAAATTGTCGGCAAAGGCACAAGTCCCTTGACTAAGTACTTTTTTTGGCCCAGAAATGATGCCTGGGAAGAGTTAAAAAAGGAATTAGAGTCCAAACATTGGATTACTGACCTGGATCGTGTCGAGTTGCTTAATAAAGCGACAGAAGTGATTAACTACTGGCAAGAGGAAGGGAGAAACCGTCCAATGGCAGAAGCTCAGTTAAAATTTCCAGAAGTTGCCTTCACAGGTAGCGCCTGATTTACAAAATTAGCTATTGTCCTGTTCTACAAGCTGCCACAGTTTGATAGTCCTGTCCCGACTGGCACTTGCAATTAATTGTGTAACTTTGCTCACAGCAACAGCAGATACTGAGTCTACATGACCAGAGAGAGTAACAATCTCTTCTGCTGTGCTTACCCTCCAAAGTTTAACTGTTTTGTCGCAACTTGCACTTAGGAGCGTTTCGCCATCGGCAGTAAAAGCCACAGCCACCACAGACCAAGAATGGCCTACAAGTGTGCAAATTAGCTGACCAGTGTTTACCTCCCACAACTTAATAGTGTTATCATCACTACCCGTCGCCAACATTTTCCCATCGGGACTAAAAGCGACTGTCAAAACCGCCCATGCATGACCCGAAAGGGTGCTTAACAAGCTATAGCATGGGCGGTTTTGAACAAGGGGGAAGGGGGCAGGGGGCAAGGGGTAAGGGGTAAGGGGAATGTCCTCCGCTCCTTGTGAGTAGTCTTTTAACTCAGCACTATTCATATCTCCCTGCTCCCGTTCGTCTACGCTCACGGCAAGCCTGCTCCCTGCTCCCCTGACTCTTCCTAATACAGGTATTTGCCACAGACGAATTGTTCTGTCATAACTAGCGCTGGCTAAAAGCTGTCCTTGGGGACTAAATGCTACTGAATTTACCTGTAATTGATGTCCAGTTATGGTGCAAATTTCTGTGCCAGTATTTACATCCCAGAGTTTGATTGTCTTATCCCAGCTACCACTAGCGAGAATCTGCCCATCTGGACTGAAAGCAACTGATTTTACCGCGTGTGAGTGTCCCAAGAGGGTGCAGATTTCTTTTAATGTATCAAACTGCCACAATTTGATAGTTTTATCGTCGCTAGCAGTTGCCAGAATTTGACCATCTGGACTGAAGGCAACTGATTTTACAGCTTGGGAATGTCCTGATAAGTTAGCTAAGACTTTTTTAGTATTTAAATCCCACAATTTGATGTTTTTGTCATCACTACCACTTGCTAAAGTGTGACTGTCTGGACTAATGGCAAGGGCATTCACACTACTCAATGTCCCAGAATGCCCAGTTAAAGTATGCAAGCATCGCCAAGGAGGATTTGGTAATTTAAAATTTTGAGTTTTACATTCCATACCCATTGCTTGCATAACTTCATCAGCCGATTGAAAGCGGCGGTTAATGGTCTTTTGCAGCAGCTTGTCGAGGATTTGCGCCAAGCGTAGACTCTTTGAGTCTTGTCGCCAGACATCGCTAACCTTAGTAGTAAGATATTGTTGCCAAACCCAGCAATCGTTAGCAATATCATATAAATCAAAGGGAGGAATCTGAGTAAGTAAGTAAATACAAGTTACACCCAAGCTATATAAATCACTAGCAAAAACGGCTTTTCCCTTCGCTTGTTCTGGTGCCGCGTATTCTGGACTGCCAATACTGGTTTCAGATGTTAGCCGATCGATTTCTGTGACAATTTTCGCAGTGGTAAAATCGACTATAACAAAATTCCCCTTTTTAGTAATTGGGGATCTACGGATGATATTTTGGGGTTTAATATCGCGGTGGATGATGTGGCGATCGCTAATAAACTGCAAAACTGGCAACACATCTTCTAAAAGTTGCCAAATCTGAATTTCATTAAAAGCACCTTCTTCTTCTACTACCTGAGCTAAATTAGTGCCTGCAATAAACTCCTGCACTAAATAAAAATGCCCATCCTGCTGAAAATAAGCTAATAAAGCGGGAATTTGCGGATGCTTCCCTAATTCCTCTAGCTGTTGCGCCTTTTGCTGAAAAGTTTTAAATGTCTCGTATTCCTGCGAGATTTCTTGAACAACGCAAGGAATTGGCGGAAACTGATCCTCATCTACAGCGAGAAAGGTTTTACAGAATCCCCCCTTACCAATTGGTTTCAGTAAACGATAACGTTCTTGTAAAAACAAAATTTTCTACCAAAATTACAGGGTAGGCATCTTGCCTACCCAAACTAAAATATAACCATTTTATTAAATTGCATTTCTCGTAGGGTAGCACAGCTTTGCTACCCTACCGGATATTACTTATCTACAGGAAAATTCACAACTATCGGTGGAAGACCGTTATCTGTGGTTGGTTGTGTTTGGGTAACTACTGGTTGCGGATGCAAAGGTGTTGGTTTCAATTCACCTTTACCAGTTTGATTCCATAAAATCATGGATAATAGCCCATCCACTAAGCCGTTATTGCTGCCATTACTACCAACTAAGACATCTGGAATTAAGCGGACATGGCGATCGCCTATAATCTGCATTAGTTGCATTGCTGTATAACCTTGTGAACCCAAAGCTTCCACACCAGTGCGGTAGGTTTCAGCTTTAGCATTACCCGTGGCCCGAATACCTTCAGCCTCAGCAATTGCGCGGAGTTTTGTCCCCTCAGCTTCACCGTTCGCCTGCTTAATTTGGGCTTTGGCTTTCAAGTCAGCAATATGTACACTCTGTTCTGATTTCACCATTTCTTGCTGGATATCAGCCAGTGCCGTTTCCCGTACTAGCTGCTGCCGTTGGGTTTGCGCCATCTGCTGGACTTCATAAGTCTTGCGTTCTTCTTCGGCAATTTTCCGGTCTGTCTGTGTCTGCATTAACGACGCTGGTGGCAGAATATCACCAATCAGGGTGTCGATCGCTTGCACGTCATAAGCCCGCAATGCTGTTTTAATATACTCAGCAGCCTCAGCTTGTCGCTCACTCCGAGCCGTCAAAAAGTCTAGTACAGTATAGTCTTGGGCTGAGTTGCGGAAATAATTCCCGATAGTTGGTTCTAATACATGGTCTACCAGATTTTGCATTACACCAACGCGAGAAATTACCTTCGGGGCATCTAAAGCACCGACATGGATAATTTGTGCTACTTCTAAATCAAAGGCAAATCCATCACGCGATCGCACTGTTAAAGAAGCCAGTTTAGCATCATAGCTGTGGCGTTCAGTCCGACCTGACCAGTTTAAGACGATGTTAGTCGTTGGTACGAGTTCAATCTTCATAATCCGGGAATTAATCGGGTGCTTACCAGGATATAGCGGTTCAACCCACACACCCTTATGTCCCTGATTCACCAAGTTACCGTGGGTGAAAGCTGCACCACTGACATCTTGATGTGCTTTACCGACGAAAGAAATCACCACACCCACATACCCAATGGGAATTTCCGTCATAGGCACTTGTTCAACTTGTACAAACCAAGGATTCAAGTTCCAAGAACCAGAAAGTAGAATCTGCTCTTGTAAACCTCGCCGTCCACCTCCATCAATAAATTTATAACCATTTTGGAAGTTGTCGTGTCCGTCAATTACGGGGCCTGCGAGTTCACCAGCAGAAATTGGTACACCATCTAAAGTAGTGACAATGCCAACTTTGTCAGATGCAAGACTGTACACCCGCAACTGTTCTGGAGCCATGCCATGAGCGCTGGCATTCGATGCCATGATGACTTTAAACAGGGCGGTGTTAATTCGGTACGTACCTGCGGTGAGAAAACCCATCTGCCGCCCTTTTTCACCACCTTGGGTAAGGAATTTTCGAGCATCTTGGAAGTTGTCACAAGTCACAATTTTACCCAAAATCCGCTCTGGTGGGTTGGATGCACCATCTGCCGCCACAATCAAAGCGATTTCCCCTTGGGGAACGACAATCACCGACTCTTTTTTTACAGAATACTGCCAAGGCCAATAGCCCCAGTGCCAACCAGGAGGCAGAGTATCTGCCTGTAAACCTGCTTCACCATTAAGAGCAATCAATCCTCCGGCTGGGATTCCGCGCCCAGAAAGGGTAAATTTTCTGACCACAATGCCAACTTCACGTTCGCCAATAACTACTAGTCCGCCAAAGAATAGGGGGACGAATATGACTAAACCACCGACAAGTACGATGGGAACCAGTACAACAGGATAGATTCCAGCAGATTGATATTGAGTCCTGCTGATTGGTAACTGAGCAATATTTGGTGTAGTCTGATTTCGCTCGACTAATGCCGAAGTTATTTCTTTTGCAGTAGTTGTTTTAACAGAAGTAGCATTGGCAGAATGAATACCACCAGCGAGCGCTAACGTTGCTACGATAGAGGCCGCAAAACGAGCTACCTTATTTTGTTTACGAGTACCAAGCAAAGATGAAAAGCTTTTCATAATTTGTGCCCATTTGGGCAACTAATTAGCTAAGTTAACACTTCAGCATGGCTTGCCTCGATTTCTTAAACTTGACGTAATTTTTTTGAAAAATTAATAAATAATTTGTAGGTTGGACATTGCCCAACCTACAAAGTTGAAATAGAAAGTTAAATTAGACCAAACCGCCAGCTGCTTGAAACCGAGCGCGGGCGCGTTTGAAAGCTTGATTTGCCTTGATTTGGGCTTGGCGATCCTCTGATGAGACTTGATTCAGTCCCGCTTCTGCTTTGTTGTAAGCAGCACGAGCTTCTTCAAGGTTAATTTTGTCGCCACGTTCAGCGCCGTTAACCAGAATTGTCACTTCATTTTCTTCGACTTCGGCAAAGCCACCCAAAAGAGCGATCGCTTCCCAATTCTGATTTTTTGCGGCACGGACTCGCATTACACCAGTATCCAGGGCGGTTAAAAGTGGTGCGTGTCCAGTGAGGATACCTAGTTGACCAGTTGTGCTAGGCAAAACTACTTCTTCTGCTGGAGCATCCCAGACTGTTTTATCTGGGGAAATTACCCGAACGGTTAATGTCATTTGTCTTTTGTCCTTCGTCCTTCGTCTTTTGTCCTACCCTACGGGAAGCCGCCCAAAGGGCATCTATGTCTTTTGTAATTGCCATTAGTCATTAGCAGTTGAACTAATGACCAATGACCAATGACTAATGACTAATGACTAACCTTTGATTTTTTCAGCTTTAGCGATCGCTTCGTTGATATCGCCAACCAAGTAGAAAGCCTGTTCTGGCAGAGCATCCAACTCACCAGACAGAATTTTTTGGAAGCCTTTGATGGTATCTTCCAACTTCACATACTTACCAGGAGAACCGGTGAATACTTCTGCAACAAAGAACGGCTGAGACAAGAAGCGCTCAACTTTCCGCGCCCGTGCCACGATTAGACGGTCTTCTTCAGACAATTCATCTAAACCGAGAATGGCGATAATGTCTTGGAGTTCTTTGTAACGTTGCAGAGTTGATTGCACCGCCCGCGCAGTATTGTAGTGTTCGTCACCTACAATATTTGGTTGGAGCATGGTGGAAGTTGAACCAAGGGGGTCAACTGCGGGATAAATTCCCTTAGCAGCCAAACCGCGAGACAGTACTGTGGTTCCGTCCAAGTGGGCGAAGGTAGTAGCAGGTGCGGGGTCTGTGAGGTCATCCGCAGGTACGTATACTGCTTGAATGGAGGTAATGGAACCCTCTGTAGTCGAGGTAATCCGCTCTTGCAGTTCACCTACGTCGGTTCCCAATGTGGGCTGATATCCTACCGCAGAAGGCATCCGACCCAATAGCGCGGATACTTCCGAACCTGCTTGCACAAATCGGAAGATGTTGTCAATAAACAGCAGCACATCCTGCTTGTTCACATCCCGGAAGTACTCTGCTACTGTCAATCCCGAAAGACCAACCCGCATTCTAGCTCCGGGTGGTTCGTTCATTTGACCGTAAACTAGAGCAATTTTTGATTCGTTGAGGTTCTCGTTATTGATAACCCCAGACTCAATCATTTCGTTGTAGAGGTCATTGCCTTCACGGGTGCGCTCACCCACGCCAGCAAATACGGATACTCCACCATGCTGGGTAGCGATGTTGTTAATCAACTCCATCATGATCACGGTTTTACCAACACCAGCACCGCCGAACAGACCAATCTTACCGCCGCGTCGATAGGGAGTCAGAAGGTCAACAACTTTAATCCCAGTCTCAAACACCGAAGGTTTGGTTTCCAGGTCAGTGAATTTAGGAGCAGAGCGGTGGATGGGTAAACTTGCCTCAGCATTTACAGGTCCCCTGTTGTCCACAGGTTCGCCAAGGACGTTGAAAATCCGGCCCAAAGTGGCTTTACCAACTGGCACGGTAATGGGAGCGCCTGTATCGGTGACTTCAAAACCGCGCACTAAGCCTTCGGTGGAACTCATCGCAACAGTCCGCACTTGGTTGTCGCCCAGCAGTTGCTGTACTTCAACGGTGATGTTGATTTCCTGTCCACTTTCGTTGGTGCCAACGATTTTCAAAGCGTTGTAGATTTGTGGCAATTTCCCGCCGGGAAATTTAACGTCTACAACTGGGCCAATGATTTGGGTAATGTAGCCAATGTTTGTTTTTTCTGCGGTTGTGACCATGCTGCGCCTAATGAGTGAAGCTATATTTCAGATAAGGTCGGAGAAGACATAAAATTAAGCAATGTCACCTTTCAGATTAGCACTGAACGCCCCCACCTTCGCCTTAAATTGATCATTAAGACTGGGGCTTGGGGATCAAGATTACGGTAGGCACTCAAACGGCTCAAGAGACTCAAAATCAAAAACTGCCGCATCTCGTAATAGTAGACACAGCAGTAATCAAAGTAGATTAGTGATTAATTTATGCTTTAACTGAAGCTTTCTGTTGCTGTTTGAACTTTAGGAGGGAAGTAGCGCCGAAAGTAGCGAATGTCACTAAACCTAACAAAGATCCAGGTTCGGGAACTGACTTACTTACAGGAGTAAAGGAAAGATTGTCATATACAAAATAACTTGCCGCTCCTGTTCCAGTGAGAACGACCTTGCTGACATTACCTAAAGACGAAGAAAAGCTTAACTTCTTCCATTCTCCGACTGCTGTATTAATTGTGCTTGCACCCAGGAGAAGGTTGTTGATATCAAATGCTTGTAGTTGGAAAGTATTAGAAAAAACTCCTCCAGAAGCGAAGATAGAGAAATCACCTATCGAGTCAGCAAAACTTATTGTTTCTGGATCTGTTGGTATACCACCGTTTGATAGCATGGCATCGCGATTGAACGCTAAAAAGTTAGAGCCACTGAGTGCGTTAACTCCAAAATTGCCCAATTGATCTATTATTGAGCCACCACTTAGTTGACCTGAACCACTAAATTTTACACCCAAGGGCGCATACAAGTCAGTAAGAGCAGTGCTGTTAAAGAACAAAGATGGAGCATTTATTGAATTGCCATTGGCATCTGTGTCAAAGTTAATCAAGCCAGCCTGTGCTGTACTGAAGGTTCCTAGAGTTATAAATGTTGTGCCGATGGTAGCTATTGATAATTTCATTAAAATTGAAGTAGCCATAAAGCTCATTTCTCCAAAAAAGTGTGTGTTAACAATGGGCTTACTCTCAACTGCCTAAGCAAAGATTAAGAGCGAAATTGCACATAAGCGCCTTACACGCAATAGGTGATGATTCAGACGCTTATAGCTAGCGATCGCACATCAATCACTAACAGTTAACAGTAATAATTAGACTACTGGAATGGTATTAGCTTGATTTCAGCTAAGTCGCATAATTACGGTTATTATTGGGTATTAATAATTTAAAAAACAGTATTTTTATCAGGACTTACGCAACTGGCACAATGCGATCGCCAGTTGATAGTACATGAGTATTAATTAAATCTGATTTTGAAAGCCTTGTCTTCGTAATAGAAGTCGCTGTCTTGGAAGCAAAGCATGAAATATTCATGAGAAAATAGGTAGAAGTTGTATTAGATAAATTTGCTAACGGTAATGAGATTTACTAAGCTTAGTTACTGCCAATACTTATTAAGTAGTCAAATTAATTATACAATTACCAATTTGGCAGAGCATTTAGAGAGTATTAGTCATGATGCCATTAACTATTATTTGAAAAGAGAGAAATTAACACCTCGTTTACTATGGGATAACGTGAAAGACCTAGTTGAACCTGATGACAATGGTTACATAATATTTGATGATAGCGTTTTAGATAAAATCTAGAAATGGTAGCTTTTGTGGATTGAGCTTAAGCATAATTAACTCTAATGGTTAAATTTTCTCTAAGTTATGATTTAGCGATATCCACCTGATTGTAACTATTTTTAGGCGATCTTCCTTTGCGCCTTTGTGAGACAAAAAAGGCGAACCCAAAAAGTTCGCCTTAATTATATGCTGTTGCTCAATCCAAACCTAAATCTAAATCTTTGCTTCTTCTCTCACCAACTTATCCCAACCCAAATCTTTCAAATTATTATTCCGACGTAGCGGACGAGTCACTAACTCTAATATGTCACGCGCATTCGTAAAGCCGTGAATTTGAGCAAAAGTGAACTCTACCGACCACTTAGTATTAATACCGCGTGCTTCCAACGGATTAGCGTGAGCCATACCAGTAATTACCAAATCTGGTTTCAACTCATAAATTCGCTGAAGTTGATTGTAGTTATCCGGTTTCTCCACAATCCTTGGCAGGGGTGAATTCATTTCTTGGCAAGTTTTCTCCAACAGCGCCAACTCAGCAGCTTGATAGCGCTTATCCATGTAGGGAATGCCGATTTCGTGAACTGTCATCCCACAACGGATTAAGAATCTTGCTTGGGAAATTTCCAACAAGTTATCACCCATGAAGAATACAGACTTACCGCGAATCAGTTTCACGTAATCTTCCAAGCCTGCCCAAATTTGTGCTTCCCGTTCATCCAAACCCTTGGGAGTAATACCGAACACCGAGCAGATTTTCTCAATCCAAGCGCGGGTTCCATCGGGGCCAATGGGGAAGGGTGCGCCAATGAGTTTACACTTACGGCGACGCATTAAAGTGGTAGCTGTGCGGCTGAGGAAGGGGTTGACACCAGCGACATAATACCCTTCTTCCAGTACTGGCAGTTCGGTGAACCGCTTCGCGGGTAGCCAGCCGGAAACTTTGATGCCTTGTTTCTTCAGTTCCAAGGTTAACTGAGTCACCACAGGGTCGGGAAGGGAGCCAAAGAGAACTAAAGGCGGATGATCTACATACTCAGATTCATCTTGGGCGACATCTTCCTTCTTCTTACCGAAGTTTAGCAATTTAGCGATCGCATTGCGTTCGCTCTTCTCTGTTTCCGCCACCGGAGCCTTATCAGGGCAACGGTTAGCCATTGCTGCTAATACCGTGTCTTCCCCTTGGGTGAAGGCGTAATCTAGACCATTTGCACGCGCAACAACGATGGGAATCCCAATTTCAGATTCCAGCTTCGGTGCCAAGCCTTCCAAATCTGTTTTGATAATTTCCGTGGTGCAAGTGCCAATCCAGACAATTACACTAGGATTGCGATCACGTTTAATCTGCAAGCACAACCGCTTTAACTCTTCATAATCACTCAGTTGTGCGGAAATATCGCCTTCTTCCAACTCTGCCATTGCATAGCGGGGTTCAGCAAAAATCATCACCCCCATCGCGTTTTGCAAGAAGTAGCCACAAGTTTTTGTCCCAATCACCAAAAAGAAGCTATCTTCAATTTTTTGGTATAACCACGCCACGCAGCTAATTGGGCAAAAGGTATGGTAATTCCCGGTTTCACATTCAAAGCTTAAAGCTTCTGGTTGTTGAGCGACAGTCATTTTGGTTTTTTCTCCCCTTGATATTTAATGGCAGGTCAACTAATTTTAGATTTTAGACTTCGGCTTCTCTCCGAGACGCTACGCGTAGCTTGCTTCCCCGGAGGGGTACGCTCAGTCGAACGATTGATAATTTTGGATTGAAGGCTGGGACAACAAAAGTATCCGCTGTCTAACGACAATTTCCCTAATTTCTCATCCAAAACCCCAAATCTAAAACTTAAAATTGCGAAGAACGTCAATAATTAAGCGTTGGGGAAGAGACGGGCAATTTCTGATTCATCAAAAACGCCTGCTGGCAGTTCTTCCCCCAAAAAATCGTTATTTTCTTCAGCCTTTTGTAAAGCTGTTTCATCACCCCAGACATCTGATAACACGTCTTTAAACGCATTCTCATCTAGTGGAACATCTTCAAGCACTTCATCATCCAGCTTTACTTCCATTACAGCTGTTGTATCTGTATCGAAAGCAATTTCCCCAAACTCATCTGCTTCTAAATTAGAGGTTTGGAGAGACTCATCTTTTGAAGCGTGTCCGTTGGATAAGGAAATATCGCCAAAGCCATTTTCGGTTTCCTCCAACGCGCTGATTTCCAGACTTTGCTCATCAGAATTCACCATTACGAACTCTTGAACTACCGCCACCGACGCAAAGCCATTTGTATGAGCATGTGTCAATGTTTCTTCTTCAGGCTTTTCGTCAATGACATCTGCTGCTTCTTCTGCATACTTCTCTACATCTGGGTTGACGAGAAAGCGATTACCGAGAGCAAAATCTGGGTCAAAATGCAAATCCAGCACCTCAATCAGGGTATCGGCATCAGGATTAAGTTTGGCAAAGGGCAACATTAACTGCGCTAGCTTTGGCTCTAGGGCGTTAAGAACTCCCAGGATGAGGTAAGAAGGTGGTCGCTTCCCGCCATCAGGGGTGTACACTGATTCCACTTCCATGTGCAGGGTAATCCAGTCTCGATTATTCTGGAAAAATTGCAACCACTTTTGTTTTATTGAATCCGTAAAGCTGTGAAAGAAAGCCATGTTATTGTCCCCCATCCTGAGAA
This sequence comes from Nostoc punctiforme PCC 73102, assembly GCF_000020025.1. GTDB lineage: Bacteria > Cyanobacteriota > Cyanobacteriia > Cyanobacteriales > Nostocaceae > Nostoc > Nostoc punctiforme. The sequence continues at coordinate 5,500,648 of NC_010628.1, forward strand.
CTTGGTGATTTATACAATCATCAAGTCTAGTTCCTCTTCTGAATTAGGAACCTGGGGTTTACCCGGATTTAGATAAAAATCGGACAACAAAGAGAACAACTCCCGATCTGGTGTGTCGTTAGGTACAACACCTTCGGGACGCGCTAGAATTTGGTCGGCGATGTTGAGATAGTAGTCGCAAACGTAGTCTAGGGAAGGATCTTGCTCTGCCATCTCAAACAAAGTCTTACCTTTCACACGGGAAACACGGATATCTTCAATCAAAGGTAAAACTTCCAAAACTGGCATTGGCACAGCTTCTATATATTTTTCAATCAAGTCGCGCTTGGAGGTGCGATTGCCAATTAACCCAGCTAGACGCAGTGGGTGAGTTCGGGCTTTTTCGCGGACTGAAGCAGCAATCCGATTGGCAGCAAACAAAGCATCAAAGCCGTTGTCTGTAACAATCAGGCAGTAATCTGCATAGTTGAGTGGTGCTGCAAAACCACCACAAACTACGTCACCCAGAACGTCAAAGAGAATTACATCGTACTCATCAAAGGCGTTGAGTTCTTTAAGTAATTTTACGGTTTCGCCAACTACGTATCCACCACATCCAGCACCCGCAGGTGGGCCACCAGCTTCTACGCAATCCACACCGCCGTAGCCTTTATAAATCACATCTTCCGGCCAAACATCTTCGTAGTGATAATCCTTTTCTTGGAGGGTGTCGATAATTGTGGGAATCAAAAACCCAGTCAGGGTGAAGGTGCTGTCATGTTTTGGGTCGCAGCCAATTTGCAGCACTTTCTTGCCACGTTTAGCTAGGGCGACGGATATGTTACAGCTAGTTGTGGATTTACCGATACCACCTTTTCCGTAGACTGCTAGTTTCACTGTTGTTTCCCTCTTATAGCTATCTTGTCAAACTTGTGGCTCAAACATTTGCCTTCACCTTTCCTGAGATGGCGATGCGTGAGGTCTGTTGATGTCATTATTGGGCAAATTACATAGAAAAGAAAGTCGCTCTTAATTTATAAAACAGTTTTATCCAATGAATTAGAGCTTAATTATGGGCATTTTGGTTTTTATGAGCTAAAAAGGCTTATTTAGCTCTATAAGTTATCTATAAAAAGTTTTTATTATCTATTTTTATAAAAAGAGTTACAAAATAAAAAAGCTGAAATTGGCTTTTTTGAATGGTTTTCATCGGATTAGATGATGTTCGTGCAACGTGCTTTCAGGGCATTCAGGCACAGGTGCAAGGGCAAAGAGAGGTATATGCAGCATGATGCTGGAAATACTGCTGAAATTTGCGTTAGCGTAGCTCACCGTACTACTTCCCTACGGGACGCTACGCGAACGTGGGAGCAAGCTACGCGTAGCGTCTCGTAGAGAAGGTATCGCAGATAAATTGCCAGTTTTCAGTCGGTAGTCACAACTATGTAATTACTGCTTGAGAGTGAATGAGTGTGATTTTGTAAAATATTATTAATTTTGCAAATATTTTCTAAGTCCAAGCCGAGCGAATAGGATTCGTGGCTACACAAATTTAGCCCACCTGCGTGGGCTAAGAGTAAGAGAAGAAACGTAGAGTGTGCGTAAGTCTTAATTTATTTCAGTCTATGTTATGTATTGAAGGTAATTAGGACACCTCAGTTTCAATTTCCTGGATTTCTTGTAATGTTTGCCAGCCAGCTTGCCACTGGGAGTTATCTTGTAATAATTTGGCATTTATCCAAAAACGGACTTTAGGATCGCAAGAAGCAACCATTTCGGCGTAAACCCACTTAGCCTGATTTTTCCGATTGACAACTTGGAAGTGCCGCCAGCCATCAACTTTTCGCTGTGCAGTCCACTTAGAACCAACTAGGTAAGGAAATTTTTGTTTTTTAGTCATTTGTTATTCGTCATTTGTCATTTGTCATTGGGAAAACACTTTCTTTATCCCAAATTTCCAATATCCAATTAAGATGTCACCAAATCGCCGTTACGGGTAAACTTTTGGCAATTCAACTCACTATCTTGCTGGACACATAGCGAAAACCATCTGATATGACTCCAGCAGGTATTAATATTGTTGGTAATTTTGCGCTTTTTCTTAGAAAGGCGTTGTCTTACAACTTCATTCGGGCAAAGAATTTCTAACGTACCCGTACCATCTTCGTAATTGGCGATGCGAAATAGACAGTCTTGCAACATAGCACGGCTGCTGCTGTCGAAGAACCGCTTAAATCGCTGTAGCTTTTCCCCTTCAGTCATTTGGCTGATGGGTTTTATTTTCAAGAAATCCTCATCCTCCAAATCAAAATCATCATTTTCAAAGTCGTAGGAGTCAATCATTTTCAGCATCCACTATGCGACCTGGGATCATGGTAACTCTGTATGGGGTAGGAGGAAAATGGTGGAGGCAAGGTAGAAGAACTTTAACCCTCTTGTGTCACTATCGCGGTAGTATAATAATGTACAAAGCCTAGAACCAAGACATAAAGCATGGTAGAGCCTCGTTCACCCATAAAAACCGTCAAGTTTGTGGATGAATATTGCTTATGGTATAAAAACCTGTTTTCAGATGTTAGGAATTTTGAAGCTTTCAAATATCTACATATAGGATGTATTTCCGATTTAAAACGGAAAAGTCTACCTGAAATAGCGAAAATTGTCGGGCTAGATAACTATCAAGGACTACATCATTTCTTAACTACACCATCATGGTCAGTAGAACAGTTAAGAGCTTTGCGATTACAACTAATTTTAGAGGTACTAAAAGGAAGACCAATCATTTTAATTATTGATGAAACAGGAGATAAAAAGAAAGGTATACCACAGATTATGTGAAACGTCAGTACATAGGCAATTTAGGAAAAGTAGAGAATGGCGTTGTGGCAGTCACAGCTTACGGTATGTTCTGTGGAATGACATTTCCACTGCTGTTTGAAGTATACAAGCCACGAGAAAAATTAAAGCCAGGAGACAAATATCTTACTAAGCCTCAAATCGGGGCAATGCTAATACGCAAGCTACAGTTAATGGGATTCAAATTCAACTTGGTACTAGCAGATAGCTTATATGGTGAGAGTAGCACAAATTTTATACCCGTATTAGATGAATTAGATTTAAATTATCTAGTAGCAATTCGCTCAAACCATTCTGTAGCATTGCTTAAAGGTCAGTATACTCAATATTTAAACTGGCATAAGTTTAAAAGAGTATTCTCTGACTTAAGTAGTGAGAATCGGTTTATTAGAGAAATAATACATGGCAAACGTAGCAATCATAGGTATTGGCAAATTACTACAGACACTCTTAACTTACCTGGAAACTCTACCTGGTATGTAATGAGTAAATACCCAGACATTACACCAAGAGAAGTTGGGAATTTCTATGGCTTTAGGACATGGGTTGAGTATGGTTTAAAACAAAGTAAGAATCAGTTAGGTTGGGCAGATTATCGTTTTACTTGCTATGAAGATATTGAACGGTGGTGGGAGATTATTTGTAGCGCCTACTTAATGGTTAGTCTTCATTCAGAATCTCTGCGCCCTTATCCCCTAGATTCTCAATCAACATTTGCTTCACATCAGAGGTGGGATAATGGTAAAGGTTGGAAGAATATTCTCAATAATCTCCGTCTCATCCTTCAACCTTTTACCCTATTTAATTTAATTCAGCCTTGGCTTTCAGTTTTTCCTATTCCTCATTTATCTTTGGGATTTGCTAAACTCCAATCTGTTGTTTATTACCTTACCTATCCTACTTTTATATCCCTGACTGACCCTGATTTCTATTTTTCCTCTGCCTAAAGTGACACAACAGGGTTAATACGTCATGCTTACTTACGCATTTAGATTTATGCTGAGGTTCAGCCAGCTTCGGCAATAACCTTTCCAATTTCTTGAAGGGTTGACCTGTTGCCAGCAACACAGCAATGAATGGGAAATGAGAACTACGGGAAAATACGACTTTTACAAGACGTGAACACCGATCTAGGCGATCGCTATCCTGTTCATACAATATCTATTGAGAACAGAAATTTTCTTTACTTGGTGTTCTGGTGGTAGCCTCCGACAAGCCACTACGCCTCTACGTTCCTGAAAAAGCCTATGCAACCTACTAATCCTAACCAATTTACAGAAAAAGCCTGGGAAGCGATCGCCCATACCCCCGATATTGTTAAACAATATCAACAACAGCAAATTGAAAGCGAACACCTGATGAAGGCGTTGCTAGAACAAGATGGTCTAGCAACTGGGATTCTCACCAAAGCGGGTGTTAACCTCCAAAAACTGCGCGATCGCACTGAACAATTTTTTCAACGTCAGCCAAAAGTATCTGGTACTAGCAGTTCTGTTTACTTGGGACGCAGCTTAGATACACTTCTAGACCGGGCAGACGTGTATCGCAAAGAGTTTCAAGATGAATATATTTCAATTGAACACTTATTGCTGGCTTACGCTAAAGATGACCGCTTTGGCAAAGCTTTATTCCAAGAATTCGGTTTAGACGAAGGCAAACTAAAAGATATTATTAAACAAGTTCGGGGGAGCCAAAAAGTGACCGACCAAAATCCAGAAGGCAAATACGAAGCACTGGAAAAATACGGGCGTGACCTCACAGAAGCCGCGCGTAAAGGTCAACTCGATCCAGTGATTGGGCGGGATGATGAGATTCGCCGCACTGTCCAAATTCTGTCTCGCCGCACCAAGAATAATCCTGTGCTAATTGGTGAACCGGGTGTTGGTAAAACTGCTATCGCTGAAGGATTAGCACAGCGTATTATTGCAGGTGATGTACCCCAGTCCCTCAAAGACCGCAAGCTAATTTCTTTAGATATGGGTGCTTTGATTGCGGGGGCAAAATTCCGGGGTGAATTTGAAGAACGCCTGAAAGCAGTATTAAAAGAAGTTACTGAATCTGGCGGCAATATTGTTTTATTTATTGATGAAATTCACACCGTTGTTGGCGCTGGTGCAACCCAAGGCGCGATGGATGCGGGTAACTTGTTAAAACCGATGTTGGCGCGGGGTGAATTGCGCTGTATTGGGGCGACAACTCTAGATGAATACCGCAAACATATCGAAAAGGATGCCGCACTAGAAAGACGCTTCCAGCAGGTTTATGTCGATCAACCTAGTGTAGAAGATAGTATTTCGATTTTGCGCGGGTTGAGAGAACGTTATGAAAACCACCACGGGGTAAAAATTTCTGATAGTGCTTTGGTCGCCGCCGCCGTATTGTCGAGTCGATATATTAGCGATCGCTTCTTACCTGATAAAGCCATTGACTTGGTAGACGAAGCCGCCGCCAGATTAAAAATGGAGATCACCTCCAAACCAGAAGAACTCGACGAAATTGATCGCAAGATTCTGCAATTGGAAATGGAGAAGCTATCGCTGCAAAAAGAAAGCGATGCCGCTTCTCGTGAACGTCTAGAAAGACTAGAAAAAGAAATTGCCGATCTCAAAGAAGAACAAAGAACCCTAAATACTCAATGGCAATCTGAAAAAGATATCATTGACAAAATTCAATCCGTTAAAAAAGAGATTGAACGGGTCAATTTAGAGATTCAGCAAGCAGAACGCGATTACGACCTTAACCGAGCTGCGGAGTTGAAATACGGTAATTTAACTAGTTTGCATCGTCAGTTGGAAGCAGTAGAAGCTGAATTGGCAAGTGCCCAAAGAAGTGGAAAATCACTATTACGGGAAGAAGTCACAGAAGCTGATATTGCTGAAATTATTTCTAAATGGACAGGAATTCCCATCAGCAAGCTGGTGGAATCTGAGAAAGAGAAACTACTGCATTTAGAAGATGAACTACACCACCGTGTGATTGGACAAGAAGAAGCAGTCACAGCCGTAGCGGATGCAATTCAGCGATCGCGCGCTGGACTGGCCGATCCCAATCGTCCCATCGCTAGCTTTATTTTCCTTGGGCCTACGGGTGTGGGTAAAACCGAGTTGGCGAAAGCGCTGGCGGGCTATATGTTCGATAGCGAAGATGCGCTGGTGCGAATCGATATGTCGGAATATATGGAGAAACACGCCGTCTCCCGTTTAATCGGTGCGCCTCCAGGATATGTGGGTTACGAAGAAGGCGGACAACTAACAGAAGCGATTCGCCGCCGTCCTTACTCAGTGATTCTCTTTGACGAAATCGAGAAAGCACACCCTGATGTTTTTAATATCTTCTTGCAAATTCTCGATGATGGTCGCGTCACTGATGCTCAAGGTCATAAGGTGGACTTCAAGAATGCTATTATTATCATGACTAGCAACATCGGTTCGCAATACATTCTTGATGTCGCTGGGGATAATGCTCACTACGACGAAATGCGCCGTCGAGTCATGGAAGCGATGCGGAATAGCTTCCGTCCAGAATTCCTCAACCGGATTGACGAAATCATCATCTTCCACGGTTTAGATAAGAAGGAATTGCGGCAGATTGTGCTGTTGCAAGTACAAAGATTACGCCAAAGATTGGCCGATCGCAAAATATCCCTCAAGCTCTCAGATGCTGCACTTGACTTTTTAGCAGAAGTAGGATATGACCCAGTTTATGGGGCGCGTCCACTGAAACGGGCGATTCAGCGAGAGCTAGAAACTCAAATTGCCAAAGCCATCTTGCGCGGTGAATTCACCGATGGCAACACCATCTTTGTAGATGTGCAAAATGAGCGTCTTTCTTTTAGTCGCTTACCTGCTGAGGTGTTTACCAGCTAATTGAAAAAGAGGCAGGGGAGCAGGGGTAGGTAGGAGAGACAAGGTGACTTGAGTGAGAGCTTTCCCCTTATCCTCTTCCTTAAAGATCATCTCACGCCAAAACGCCAAGTCAAGCAAGAGCGTCTTGGCGTTTTTTTATCAAGCATTCGTAAGGTAATAATTACGAATTACGAATTATTTTGACCCTTACAAATCACTTGTCGCATTTTCCGCATATTTGCAGGCAATTCAAAGTTCATTGCTTGTTGAATGAAAATTGATGGAATAGGAATCAGAGGTGTAGCTTGCACAGTATAAGCAAGTAACGTGCCATTTCCGCAATCTTTGAGTTCTAAATTGGCGTTAAAATCCTCAAAAGTCCCTTTTTCCATGCGAAATTGGATTTGTTGCCCCAGCACTTCTACAACGTTGAGGTAAATTTCCACTTGAGCCGTGAAAAAGAAAAAGGCTTTTTGTGCTGCTTGATATAGACGCTTAACTTCACCTTTGTGTGATATCTCGCTTTTAGTGATATCAGGAAAATATTGCACCCACCGGGGATAATCAGTTAATTGCTGCCAAACTTGCGATCGCACCATCGGCAAATACATCCAGGCTGTCACTGCGCCACCACATGCCTTGTGCGATCGCGTTTCTACCAAGATTTCACCCTGTACCAGCAACTTTTGTTTATCTTGACTCCAAGCCATATCTGAACCTGCAATAATTGAGTCTGAGATATGAGACGCAGACATAATGATTTTAGTTACTCCTCAACTCATCCACCTAAATAGAATTGAAACTACAAGCTATAAAACTTGATTTAGATCCAACCCATTAAATTTTAGTTCCAGTGTAATGCCTATCCTTTCCGGAAAGGGTGAGTTTTTGGTAATTATTTCAGTTACTTTCCTGTAAAAGCTGTAGTTGCGATCGCAATTAATACTTAAGTAGACTTGATAATAACAGTATTTATAAATGAAAAACTAAGTTCTTAACAGCTAGAATGGCACAAACACTATTTAATATCAAGCACCTTACCCCAACCTCTGGATAGGATCTCTCGATTTTTACGTGTTATTTATGATGAAACTGTAACTTCATCATAACTTCATATCTAATTGTCAATATCAAGTGTAATTTCTGTTGAGTTGAGAGGAAAATTAAGTGAGTCAATCTTCTTTAAATCGTAGATTAATCCAGATTTTCGGTATTCTTCTTGGTGTTAGTGTAGCCGTTTGGGTACTGAGAGGCTTTGGTATTCTCACTTTTATTCCAGGTGGAATAATTTTGCTACTGCTATTAGGGGCGATCGCGATCGGGATTATCAGTTATGCCCAAAGGACTTGGTGGCGTTTGTAATCTGAATCTCTCATAATCTGGGAAATTGCCGCCAAGGTTACACGCCTTACCGATAAGCCTTTATCCTCTCGTTTAAGAATTGTAGCGTGAGCATTTTCACTTACTGTCAAAAGTATTTAATAGGGAAGCGATGCCAACAATTTATTAGGGGAAAGAAACATGGCAAAGTATATATGTACCGTTTGCGGCTATGAATATGACCCAGAATTCGGCGATCCAGATAGCGATATAGCGCCGGGAACAGCTTTTGAAGATATACCAGATGATTGGGTATGTCCGACTTGTGGTGCCACAAAAGATCAATTTGAACTAGTTGAATAGCGAAGATAAGGGCTAGCCTAGTAAAGTACGTCCTATTGAGAAATTTTAGAATTTGCTATCGTTACGAATCGTAGTTATTGGGGGTGGGGCAGCGGGATTTTTTGGTGCGATCGCTTGTGCTAAAGCCAATCCTGATGCCCAGGTTACTTTACTCGAAGCCAGTCGTCAACCACTGGCGAAAGTGCTAATTTCTGGTGGTGGACGCTGCAACGTCACTCACGCTTGCTTTGACGCGGAGGAGTTAGTACAAAATTACCCCAGAGGTGCAAAAGCTTTGCGGGGTGCTTTGACTCGTTTTGGCCCTCAAGATACAGTAGCTTGGTTTGCTGCTAGTGGAGTCTATCTAAAAACTGAAGCTGATGGCCGGATGTTTCCTGTCACCAATACTTCAGAAACCATTGTGGAATGTCTGATTAAATCGGTGGCGACATCTGGGGTAAAACTCCGTGTCGGTACACACGTAACTTCCGTAAAACGAAGTGCAGCAGATGAGGGATTTGATATTCTTCTCAAGTCGGGAGAGACGATTAAATGCGATCGCCTACTTCTTGCCATCGGTAGTAGTATTGTCGGTTATAAAATTGTCCGAGAGTTAGGCCATCAAATAGAACCACCAGTACCCTCGTTATTTACCTTCAACATTGCCGATCAAAAGTTGCGAGAGTTGGCTGGAGTTAGCGTTAACCCTGTCCAATTAAGGTTATCTGCGGGCGGAAAATCCCAATTACAACAAACTGGGTCATTGCTAATTACCCACTGGGGTTTGAGTGGCCCGGCTGTTTTAAAGCTTTCTGCTTGGGGTGCGAGAGTTTTGCATGAAAGCCGCTATCAAGCCAAATTATTGATTAATTGGCTGCCCCTTCTGCACCAAGAACAAGTGCGAGAAAAAGTTTTAGCAGTTAAAGATGAATGGGGAAAGAAAGCGATCGCATTGCATCGCGGTGTTGATTTACCCCATCGTCTCTGGCAATATATCATTGCCCGTGCAGG